>JAFQPI010000040.1 GCA_017411805.1 Clostridia bacterium | reverse complement strand
GGAATAAATCCACCTTCGGTGGATGAAATCGCTTAGCGATGAAATCCCGCTTCGCGGGGTAGCGAAGCGGCGCGAGCGCAATGAATGACAACGCGGTGCGTTGTCAGAACGCGAGCGTGACCGAGCCGCAGCGAGACAGGATACGGCGGATTTAATTTCATCTGAGGCTGAAAGCTGAAGATTTCATCCGAGCTTACTCGGATTTCATCGTGCGCAGCACGATTTCATTGACATTCGCTTTAATTCATGCTATAATAATCTCATCAATCAAAGTGAGGTAGCACAATGAAAACCTACTATCAAGATAAGCTCAAAGTAAACATATACGACTCTCGCGCGGCTATGGGTGCGGCGGCGGCTGAGGATATCTCCGCAAAGATCAAGGAGCTCCTTGCCGAAAAGGACGAGATCTCGATGATCTTCGCAGCTGCTCCTTCACAGAACGAGGTCCTCGCCTCTCTCGTTGCTGACAAGTCCATCGAATGGAACCGCGTAAACGCCTACCATATGGACGAGTACATCGGACTCGACTCCTCCGCGCCTCAGTGCTTCGGCAACTTCCTTGACGCGCATATCTTCGGGCTTGTGCCCTTCAAAAGTGTAAATTACATCAAGAGCGACGCCACAAACCCCGACGAGGAATCGGCGCGCTACTCTTCCCTGCTCTTGGCAACCGAGATCGACATCGTCGTTATGGGCATCGGTGAGAACGGTCACATCGCCTTCAACGACCCGCCCGTTGCCGATTTCAATGACGCGAAGCTTGTCAAGCCCGTAAAGCTCGACGAGGTATGCCGTAATCAGCAGGTCAATGACGGCTGCTTCGCAAAGATCGATGACGTGCCGAAGTACGCTATCACGCTGACAGTCCCGATGCTCGTCTCCGCGCCTCACCTCTTCTGCATCGTTCCCGCGCCGACGAAGGCATGGGCTGTCCGCGAGACTCTGACGAGCAGTATCGACGAGCATTGTCCCGCGTCTGTACTCCGTACGCGCGAGGGAGCTATGCTCTACCTCGACCCCGACAGCGCGTCGCTCCTTTAATGCCATGAGAAGGATCATCAAAAGCGATCTGATCGTTCTGCCGAACGGTATTTTTGACGGATTTATCGTTCTTGAGGACGGCAAGATTGCGGAAATCACGGAAACACTTCCCGAGGGCGAGATCATCGACGTCACGGGCAATTACGTTATGGCGGGATTCATCGACATCCACACCCACGGCGGAGGCGGCTTCAGCTTCACCGAATCCTCGCCCGACGAGATCGTGGACGGTTGCGTATTCCACATGACACACGGAACGACCACCATCGTTCCAACCGTTACGACGGGTCCCTTCCCGATAATGCGCGAGGCGGTAAAAAATATTGCGATCGCAAAGCAGAATCCGCTTGTTCGCAACCTTTACGGCGCACATATGGAAGGCCCCTATCTTTCGCCCGCGCAATGCGGTGCGCAGGCACCGGGTCACATCACCGAGCCGAAGCCCGAGGAATATATTTCTCTTGTCGAGGAGACCGGCAACACGATCGTCCGCTGGACATACGCTCCCGAGAGAGACAAGAACGGCAAATTCTGCAAGTTCCTCAAAGAACACGGCATCGTAGCGTCAGCGGGTCACACCGACGCTAAATACGCGGATATGGCACTCGCCATTGAGAACGGTTTGTGCCTTGTGACTCATCTTTACTCCTGCACTTCAACCGTCACGCGCGACCACGGCTTCCGCTCTCTGGGAGTCATCGAAAGCACCTTCCTCCGCGACGACCTTTACGCCGAGATCATCGCCGACGGCAAGCATCTGCCGCCCGAGCTCGTCAGAATGATCGTTAAGATCAAGGGTATTGACCGCGTTGCCGCCGTCACCGACAGTCTCAGCGTTGCGGGATCACCTGCGACCTGCGGCGTTATGAGCGGTGTTGAGTACATTATCGAAGACGGTGTGGCAAAGCTTTCGGACAGAAGCGCGTTTGCGGGAAGCGTTGCGACGGCAGACGTACTCCTACGCACTCTCGTAAACGAATGCGGCTTCACTCTCTCCGAGGCATCAACAATGCTCTCGGCAACCCCCGCTAAGCTCTTCGGTCTTAACAAGGGTAAGCTCGAGATCGGGCTCGACTCGGATATCGTCGTGCTCAATAAAGATTTTGAGGTACAGAAGATAATTATCGGAGAAGTTTATACAACAAAAAAGCAGGATTGAGCCGCGGCTCAATCCTGTTTTTTTATTAAAACTCATCCCTGAAATAACCTCTCGAGCAGGCTTTTTTGCCCTGCTTATCGATGACGGTAATGCGGAAGTAGTTTGCTTTATGATGAAGCTCGAACTCGGCGCTGTTGACGGTACCGAAATTCTCATCGAGCGCAACGACCGTCTTCTTCGCTCCGTAAAAAAGGATAATTCGGTCGGCATCGGTGGTCTCAACTCGCACGGTCTTTCCGTCCTCGATAGAAAGAGAAAGGATTTGAGGTCCGGTCGAAGAATAGCAATCGCCTCTCTCGAACGCGGAGAAAACATTGTCATACTCAAGCTCGTCGGCAACTATCATAGTGAACGCGCCGAAGGAATCACAGAGCGGATGACCGAAGGGATGGCGGTTGTGGTTATCGTCACCGCCGTGGCAGCCGACTCTCATTCCCTTGCGCAGAAGCTTATCGTAAAGCACCTCGCAATGCTCAAGCGTGCTTATCAGATAGGAATCCGTGTTGTCAAGCTCAAGGCTCTTCCAACCCTCGAGCTCAAGTACCTTTTCATCATCTTCCATCGACCATACGGGATGGTTGTAGGAAACCACGTAGCCGTGCTCGGTCGCGGTCTTGATAAACATATTTATGTACTCGGTGGTGTACTCTCGGGGTTCCTCCGAGCCGACGCGGTTGAGCTTTGCGTGATCGTCCTTGAAATACTTGCAGTAGATGCGGTTGTAGCAGATGTATTTGTCGTTGTCCTTGTCGCGCGCGAAAAGATTGAGATGCACCTCGGGAAGATAGCGGTCGCTCTTAGCCTTCTTGTTGGGACGGATGTAAGCCTCGTAGCCTGTGAGAAGCAGGAACTCGTCGTCTGTCAGATCGTTGTGCGGATGGGGCGAGCAATGGTCTGTGATAGCAAGAACCTGATATCCTGCGTTTTTATAAGCTTCCTTGAGCTCCTCGGGAGTGAGATTGCCGTCCGATATCGTGCTGTGACAATGAAGATTTGCCTTGAATTGCTTTTTGTCCTTGGATATAAATTCTTTGATAGCCATTTTTGACCTTCCTGATTTTATTGTAATAATTATAATCGACTTTGACCGATATGTCAATAGCAAAAGCCGCCGAAAGCATAAGCAAATCGACGGCTTTTTATGTAATTACAGTAAACCTTCCTCAATCAGCATTTCAAGTACACGCGCTTCCCTCTCGAACATCGTGGGGCTGTAGGGCGTCTTACCGAGATTGCGGTTTTTTTCTATTGCCACGCAAGGGTCAACGTAAACTCGCTCATATCCCTCCTCCGCCTCATAGCCTTGCAGATTCTGCAAGACTGCCTCGTCTTCTGCGGCGCAAAGGTAGTAATAATTATCCTGAACGAAGCGCACGTCGGGGTCTTTGTCGCTCTTTTGGACGCGGTGAACGATGCCGTATTCTCTCACGCTTTCGGGAATAATGACCAAGCCCGCTTCCTCGCGCGTCTCTCGGATCATAGCCTCGATCGGATCCTCGCCCGCCTCAATTCCGCCGCCGGGGAATTTATAGTAATCGTATTTCCCGCTATGTATCATAGCAACTTTTTTATCGGAAACAATAACGCTTCTTGCGGAATTGCGAACAAACGAACGCGTGCAGTCGGCGTGATCCTTTTTATCCATTTCGAAAAGAAGTCTCATTTTGTCTCCTTTTTGACCTTTAAAAGTTTTGATAACCTATAAATACCATACCCTATGGCGAAGCCGAGAGTATTGAGCAGCAGATCATCAATATCGCTGACTCGGTCAAAAAACGGTAGTTGAAGTATCTCGATCAAAAGCGAAAATCCCGCGCCCGCGGCGATTGTTCTCGGCGGTGTATCAAGCTCCTTGAAAGCGATCGGCCAGATGATTCCGACGGGGATGAACATCGTTGTGTTGCCGACAAAATTGATGATCGCTTCGCTCATTATTTCGTAGTCAAACAGGTTCACAAGCGGAATAAAGTTAATGCGGAACGAAAAGGCGTTTACCGCATCGAAGACGAGCGGCTGAATCACTCCGTCAACCTTCCGCAGCGGGAAGAACGTGAATCGCGCGATAACGATCAGACAGACGTAAACGAGAATAAGCTGTAATTCTCTTTTTATTTCGAATTTTTTGTTCTTGACGGCAAAGAACGCACGGACGGCTATCCATAGCGCGCTTATCGCCAAAAGCATTTCGGGGTAAGTAATTTTTATCATTATTTCACCAAACAAACGGAATAAGTCGGTATTTCACCTTTTCCTTGTACTCACGGTAGCCTTCGAGCTCTTCTTCGAGAAACTTTTCCTCATCCTTGAGCCTTACGGCGATTATGAAGGGATACACAAGAAAGATCAAAAACGACCAAACAGAACCAAGGACAAGCGGCATTGAAAGGAACAAGAGCAGAGTCGCGCTATACATCGGGTGGCGCACGATGCCGTAAAGTCCCGTGTCGATGACCTTTTGACCCTCCTGTACCTCGATGGTGCGGCTGAGATACGTATTCTCGCGCAGCACTTCGGCATAGAGCATATACGCGACAATAAAGACAACCGCGCCGCCGATACACACGGGCAGGGGGAGCATATACCAATCAAAGCGCACGCCAAGCCCCGCGACGATAAAACCGCAAAGGAACATCAGTCCGCTGAGCTTGACCACCGCACTCTGTTTGCCTCTCTTTTCCTTTGCGTCAAGACGCGAGGCAAGCAGAGCGGGATTTTTTATCATCATCACAACGCCCGCGCAGAACATCGGGATGAAAAGAATAGCCATAAAGAGCCATCCGCCGAACCAATTCAAGGTTCCTGCAGGCAGGAACAGTAGTAGTCCAACAAGAATGACGCCCAAAAGGAATTTTGTAATTGCTGAAAAGAAAAGTTTTACGGTCATTTTATCACCTCATGTCAATATTGCTGCGCAGAGGCTCACAAGTCCCATAACAAGAAAGAGCAAGGGAACACCGTATGCGTCGTGCTTTTCGATCGAATCCCAATCGATGCGCTCGGGCGTCATCTTTATGTGATAAGCGTTCTGATAAGAGCAGAAAATATGTCTCCAGCGTAATTTGTAGCCAATAAAGGTCCAAGCCGCATATACGATCATCGAAATACTCCAAACGTAGAACACTTTACGTAAAATGAACGTCAGCGCAAACATTACCGCTATCCATCCGTATCTGTGAAAATACGCCAGCGCGATTATGCCCGCATTAGTTTTGTCGGGCAGAGTACTGCTTTTCTGCTTATGATACTGTATACTTGCTTGATTATATTTCTTCTTTGTTTTTTTAGATTTTTTCTTTGATTTTTTTGATTTCTTCTTGGTTATCGGCGATTTTGTCGAACGCGGATAGGTCCACGCGCAGAAAAGCACGCCAAAAGCAAAGAACGCGCACAGTATCATTCCGAGGATCTGATTGTTTTGATTGTACTTTATATAATCCGACAGGCTGATGATCACGCCCGCGCCGCCTTGCATTTCGCATATTTCAAAATCATATTTCTTCGAGGAATTGTCTCGGTAATATACCTTTACCACATCGCCGGGGTTCATCTCCTTAAGGGATTCCTTGTCCACAGCCTTTTGAGATATGGAATCGATCTGAAACGGCTTTTCGTATTCTTCGAAATATATTTCATACCAGTATGATCTCCCGGCATCGATATTTATATAAGACTTAAAAGTCGGCTGCTCATACTTCAGATCATCATAATCAAGGTCATATCCGTTATAGCTTATGACGCAGTTGACGAACAAAAATACAAAAACGCCAAACAAGAGCAACACCAAAGAAATAGCCAATATTTTTACCGCTTTGTTTTTCATATTCTTCCCCCTTCATCGTATAGAACAAGCAAGCAGAACAAGTCAATAACGCTTTTTAAAAGATAAACAATTTCTTCTTCCAGCCCTTCTTATTACTTCCGGTTTCATAGCTGACCGGAGGAATATTCGGATATTCGCTTTCATTTTTTTGATGCTTGAGCGCCCACGCTCTCGGTGCCACGTAGAGCAACGATTCAAATTCCATCGTCCACATTCTCGGAAACTTGCCGCGAAGAGCAATTCTGTAATAAGTCTCACCGTTTATCAGAGCGACGCATCTCGAATACAAAAAGCCATCTTCGCTTAAAGAACCTATCTTTTTTCTGCACTGCTTTGCAAGTTTTCTCGTATCAAGAGCATACAGCAATTCCGACATTAAATTCTCAAATTCAAAGATTTTCGCATCCTCTTTTGATGAAAGATACGTTATGACGGGTTCAAGCACAAGATCGTCATTGCCCTCACGCTCCCAATCGCAAAGCTCCATCGTTTTCCAAAAGAACGTGTACTTGTCCATAGTTTCTCCTTTCTGCCGTCCGATAAATACGGATCATCCAACGTTCGTATTATACCATAGTTTTTTCCAAAAGTAAATAGGACAAAAGCCCCGCATAGCAGAGCTTTTTATGGCAAAAAATTTTCGCCGAGATCTCTCCAACATTTTTCGCTGCTCCGCTCGATAAATTGGAATTGGTATTATACTGGTTTAATCAAACCGTTTGTCCAGAATGTCTCAAAGGTTTCAGTTGAACCGCCGTGCTCGACAATTCTACCGTCAACAACTCTGTCAATGTCAACTCCCGTAATTTCTAAAACCTTATTGGTTGGTGTTATCCCCAGAAAATCACCTTTGTGGGTTCCACGCATGATAAACTCTGAAATTACATAGTCACCATCGGTATATTGGCGG
>JAFQPI010000039.1 GCA_017411805.1 Clostridia bacterium | reverse complement strand
GTTGCAAAGCAACAGACCTACCGGGCGCAAACGGCTGCGGGCATTTCCGACGGTTTTCCGAAGGAAAATGGAGGCGTAAGCCGAGAAGTCGGAATTGCCACTTGCCAACGGCAAGTATTCGCGCCCTCAGGATGACATCGTTCTCTTTGAAGGGGGCTGCCGCCCCCTTCACCCCTGCATCGCGAGTGCGAACATAGCTTTCTGCTTTTTGTGCATTTTGCTATATGCTATTTTTTGTCGTAAGTTTGTCAGCAACCTGACGTTTTTTATTGAAAAAACGGATACTCTTGACCGCAATGATCTCGAGTATCCGTTTTTCTATTAATGCTATTAACCAAACATTACCTGATCGACTTCGTCGAGCGAGGGGAATGCATAGTCGGGCTTCTCTGCTACGGTAGCAGCCTCAACGTCCTCGGGAGTGGTCTCGCCCGAGTAAACGAGAACTGCGGTTACGCCGTGCTTCTTGCCGAGAGCGATATCGGTGTAGAGTCTGTCACCGAAGATGCACATCTTCTCAACAGATACGCCGGTAGCCTCGCTGATCATCTCAACGGTCTCCTTATAGGGCTTGCCGAAGTAGGTGGGGGTCTTGCCTGTCGATGCAGTTACAAATGCCGCGATCGCGCCGCTGTCGGGGATAAATCCTGTCTCGGTGGGGCAGTTGAAATCGGGATGAGTGGAAAGATATTCCGCACCGCCGCGAACGAGACGGCAGGCGTCGTCCATCTTCTTGTAGGTCATGGTGGTGTCAAAGCTGGTAACAACGATGTCAGCCTTTTCTTCATCGCCCGTGAGCATATTGATACCCGCGTCCTTGAAGCTTTCAACAAGCTCGTCGGTGCCTACGAGATATACACTCTTGCCGTCGCGATGGCGGCGGAGGAACTCGATGGTTACGTCGCCCGAGGTCATGATCTCCTCACGTGTGGGAGAGAAACCGAGCTTCGAGAGCTTCTGAACGTAGAAATCGGAGGTGTGGGATGCGTTGTTTGTAAAGAAAAGAACGCGCTTGCCCGCTGCGCGGAGGTTATTGATGAAGCGGATCGCGAAGGGGAAAACGTTGTAGCCGAGATAGATCGTGCCGTCCATATCAAAGATATAGAGTTCTTTTTCGTTAAGAATAGCGGTATCGGGATTCTTGAATGCCATTTTTCTTCTCCGTTTTATATGTATTTTCTTAAATATTATATCACAGACTTGATTTTTTTGCAATAGTTTGCTATAATATCAGTATGAATAAAAATGAAATTTTTGCCGTGAGGACAAGAAGAATGGCTGATTACATCATAAAACCCGATAATAAGAAAACAGTCGTCGGCATCGACGTCGGCGGAAGCACGACGAAAATCGTCGGCTTTGCCCCCGGAGGCAGACTTCTCTCCCCCATGTTCGTTCAGGCAACCGACCCCGTGACCTCGATCTACGGCGCGTTCGGTAAGTTCACTCTTGAGAACGGGCTATCCCTCGACGAGATCGACCGCATCATGATGACGGGCGCGGGAAGCCGCGCAATCGGATCTACCATATATAACCGCGAATGCAAGAGCGTTTCCGAATTCGCAAGCACGGGTATCGGCGGTCTTTATCTTTCGGGGCTCGATGACGCTATCGTTGTAAGCCTCGGAACCGGCACCGCGATCATTCACGCTAAACGTTCTGAGAACGGCGCGGTCACCGATTATCTCGGCGGTACGGGCGTGGGCGGAGGCACTATCCTCGGTCTCTCAAGAAAGATGCTCGGCATTGGTTCGATCGAGCACCTCGAGCAGATCTCGGAGGGCGGCGATCTCGGTCAAGTCGACCTCCGCATCAAGGATATCTCAAAGTCGGGCACCTTCAAGGGCGTCAATGAAAATCTTACCGCATCAAACTTCGGCAACCTTTCCGACCTTGCGTCAAAGAAGGATATCGCGCTCGGCATCTTCAATATGGTCTCCGAGACGGTTGCAATGATGTCGATCTTCGCGGCACGCTCCTTTGGCATCAAGGACATTGTTATGTGCGGTAATCTGACCTCGATCAAGCCCGTTTGCGATACTCTTGCAAGTCTTGCGCCCACATTTGGAGTCAACTTCATAGTTCCCGAGATGTCGCAATTCGGCACAGTTATCGGCGCGGCATTGCAGTAAAGGAAAATAATAATGAAAGCAGTTGTTTTATACGGACCCGGAAACGTAGCAGTCGGCGAGCTTCCTCTCAAGGAGCTTGCGCCGGGCGAGGTCAGAGTAAAGATAGCGTACTGCGGTATCTGCGGAAGCGATCACCACAAGGTCAGCGGCAAAAAGAACACGAGACCCGTGACCTACCCCGTTGCGCTCGGACATGAGATCTCAGGCATCGTATCCGATGTCGGAGAGGGTGTCAACGAATTCAAAGCCGGCGACCGCGTGACCGTCGACCCCAACTGGGGATGCGGCAAATGCGAGTTCTGCAAGGACGGCAAAAAAGCTTTCTGCAAAAACAGCCGCGGCGTCGTCAAGGGCATGGCGGAATACATAAACGCTCCCGTTGAAAACGTATATCATATTCCCGAAAAGCTCTCGCTCCGTGACGCGGCTCTTGCGGAACCCGTGGCTTGCTGTCTGAGAGGCGCAGATCTCCTCGGAGTCCGTCACGGTGAGCGCGTAGCACTCGTCGGTCTCGGCGCGATCGGTACGATCATGATCCAGCTTATCAAGTCCGCGGGCGCGGGTGAGATCATTGTCGTTGAATACGACGAAACAAAGGAAAAGCTCGCATACGAGCTCGGTGCTGTCCTCTTCATCTGCTCGAAGGATGCGGAAAAGATCAAAGATTATGCCGCAAAATATAACGTCGACAAGGTCATAGAATGCGTCGGAAACACGTCGGCACAGCTTACCGCCCTCGCAATTGCGGGACGCGGCGCGACCGTCGTAATGTTCGGCGTCGCGGATTCGGCAAAGACCACTCCGATCTCGCTCTACGATGCCTTTATCAAGGAGTTGACGATCAAGACGTCATATATCAATCCCTATACCACCGAGCGTGCTGTCCGCATTCTCGCATCGGGTATGCTTGATACCTCAAAGATCATCCATCGCGAGCTGACCATGGAGGAAGCGGCGGAGGAATTTATGGAGTCAAAGCTCTCGAGATTCGGAAAATTGCTTGTAAAAATTGATTAATACAAAAACGGAACGTCCGCGGACGTTCCGTTTCATTTTTATTTAATAATCATCATTACCGCGGTAAGTATCGCAAGGAATCCGAAGTTGAACGCCGAGAAGGTGACGATATACTTCAGAGTTTTGCCCGGGTTATGGCTCGCGTATTCCTTGAAGGTAATAAGGCTTGCAAGCGATGCGATAAGCGTTCCCGTACCGCCGATATTGACGCCGACGAGGAGATCTGCGTAGTTATCCGTAAACTGCGAGAGCAGGATCGCGGAGGGCACGTTACTGATGAACTGGCAGGAAAGGGTGCTGACGAGGAGCGTGTTCTTGTCGAGAAGCCACGAGAGAAAATCGCGGACGATATCGATCCGCGCCATATTTCCCGCAAAGATGAAGAAGAAAACGAAGGTCAGGAGGAGTCCGTAGTCAACCATCTTAAGTGCTTTTCTGTCGGCGACGATAAGCACGGGAGGGATAACGAGAAGTCCGATGAAATAAGGAATTCCTCTGAATACTATTGCGATCGAAAGCGCGAAAAGCGCAAGATAAAGGAGCGTCTTCTTGGGGTTGAGCTCGAGCTTTTCGTCGGCGATCTCCATAGGCTCGTTCTTAACGAAGATAAGGCAGCAAATCGTTATCAGTGCGACGGCGAGGGCGAAGGGCAGAGCCATGATTGACATAAACTCGCCCGTGGGGATATTAAAAAAGGAGTAGAGATAAAGATTCTGCGGATTTCCGAAGGGCGTGAGCATTCCGCCGAGGTTTGCGGCGATATTCTGCATGATGAACGTGAACGCCATATACTTCTCTTTTCCCGTAGAGGAAAGGACGAAGTATCCGAGGGGCAAAAAGGTCAGCAGAGCCATATCGTTTGCTATAAGCATCGAGCCGATAAAGGTGATGTAAACGAGCGCGAGAATGCTGATCTTTGCCGTCTTGAAGCACTGTACGATCTTACGCGCGAGCATATAGAAGAAGTTGATATTCTTGAGCGCGCATACGACCGCGAGTACGCAGAAAAGACAGGTCAGAGTCTTGAAATCAAGATATCCCGCGTATTCGGCATCGGGCGGAACGATCAGCGAGGTGATCAATGCCGCACAGAACGCAATAAGAACGACCGCGTTTTTCTTTATGAAAGGAACGATATCAATATGCGGCAAATGAAGTCGGGGCGCGCGTTTTACATGAGCTGAATTCATATATCTCTCCGAATTTGACACAAATTTTTGCACACCCCGTTTCGGGGTGTGCAAAACACAAGCGATATTATATCACCGATAATATGAAAAGTCAAGAACAAACGAAGAAATAATTGTATATTTTTTCGATTATTTCATATAGCGGTAAGGCAGGCGGTATTCATCCCACATTTCCTCGGGATCTATAAGATAGAGATAATGCTTCAGATACGACTGATATCCCTTATCAATATAGTATAGCACGTTTCCTGTCATTCCCTTTCGGTCGGTGAATATTCCCAATCCGTCAAGCTCATTTGCCAGATAGCGGGCAGCGCCGCAGCCGAAGAAGACCTTAAATCCGCTGTCAAAGAGATACTTATGAAGCTCACCCTTGCGGAGATTGGAATTGTAATTTGCATCGGTGTGATCTCCGAAGGGCCAGCAGAAGAGCTTTGTCTCACCAATGATCGAGCCGACCTCCTCAAGCCAGGTATCGGTATCCCACTTGAACTTTTCAGCGGACAGACGGGTCATATGCGAGTGATTATAGCTGTGCGATCCAAAAGTCCAGCCTTCAGCGCGAAGTGCTTCAACAACGACCTTTGCCTTTGCGATCTCAACGTTTCTGTCAAGACCGAGAGCGGCTTCTGCATCATCTATCGGATTCGACTGAGTGCGATAGCCAAGAATTCCGTCAAATCCGGTAAAGAAGAGTGTTCCTCTGCCGCCGTGATAAGTGAAATCGGGATGCTCGCGCACGAAGGAGTTAATTATCGGGAAGAGCTCGTTGTCATAAGAAACAACAACGGTTCCGTCCTTATGCTCGGTATAGGTGCAAACGTATCCGTCCTCGTCCACAATAATCTTATCTACCATTCCTTTACCCATCTTACGGGAATCGTAGGTTACGTCGTCAAATGTGAAGACAAGCGGTTTTTTGCCCTTGGGAAGCTTCAAGCTGTAAACAGGAGCATCTTTTGCCTCGTCATAGAGAAGGTTTGCGTCGATGATAATATATCCAAGATCATAAAGACGATTCAGAAGATATCTGAATTCATTGGGAGTCAGGCAGTCGTCGCCGCAATTGCGATAGGTGTATTTTGATTTGAAATTGATCTCCGGGAATGCAATAAGGCAATGGGTATAGATATTCTCCAGAGTCTGATTCAAATAAACGGTTTCAACGTTTACGTCCTGGAAAATTCGATAGTTCTCAAGTCTTTCAGCCTCCGCCTTTACATAGGAATCAATTCCCATGCCGAGAAGCGAATTCAGATATTTTTCACCCTCGGGGATCTGATATCTTACCATATATTCGGTTACAGCCTCGGTAATTGCCGTAGTAAATCCTGCAGTATTGGCTGCGATCAGCGCTTTTGCCTTTTCTCTGTAGCTTACGTCGGATACCGAAATATCTGCAAGATACTTGGATGCCTGCATAAACTTGCCTTTGCCGACGAGTACGAGAGCCTCGTTATACTTCATCTCGCCTTCAGCTACGCCGGGGACTTCGGGGCCGGTAGTTTCGGGCGGTGCGGTAGTGTCCTCGGGCGCACTTGTCGTATCATCCGGCACGGGTGCGGTCGTATCATCGGGAACAGGGGACGTCGTATCATCAGGTACGGGAGCGGTTGTGGTTTCGTCCTTTCCCGTGGTAACTTCATCGACGCCGGTAGTAACGTCTTCAGCACCTGTAGTTACGTCTTCAACTCCGGTCGTATCATCGCCGGGCGCGGTAGATTCGGGAATGAAGGGAGATCCTGTTGAAATCTCGTTCGAATCAACAATCACACCCGTTCCGCTTCCGCTTTCATTATTACATGCGGTCAGAACGATCGGCAGCATTACCGAAATAAGCATGATAAATGCCAAAGCCGAGCGAGAAGTGTGCAAAAATGCACTCAAAAATCTTGAACTTCTTTTTTTCATTTTTTACTCTCTTTCGTTAGTAAACTAAAAAACAATACTATTATTATATCACATAAATCGCAAAAAATCAATAATTATGAATCGAACCGGTTCAATTTGATTTTTTCAAAGATGTGATAAGCGGCTTATCTCCGGAGACGTCCACCTCTAAAGCATAACGGACTGTCTCTGTAACTTTATTATTCTCGCCGCCGATCCACATTACCGCTTTCATTTCATAAAAGCAGGTAAAGCTTTTATGAGTTTCATCGGACCAAACGAGCTCCTCTACCTTGACGTCGGAAAACTCATAATTATCAGGGAAGAAGGAGGAATCGTTATAATAGCTCATCAGCGCCGAATATATTTCCGTTCCGGGCTTGAAGTAGGATAGTACACGCCATGCGGCAAGGTCGTTTGCATCATTTGTAAGACGGATATACTTCTCGTATATCGTAATTGCCTCATATAAGAAGGCCACGTACTCGGAATCCGAATCGGGCTTCGAGGTTGTGCCGTTGCTCGGATCGGGAGGCTTAGGGGCCTCGGGCTCCTTGAAGGTACCGTTGAAGATATCCTCGAGTATCGTTCGATAAGAGAACTCGGTATCATATACGGAATTGATCCTATCGTACTCAACACCGTAAGTGATATTCCCTTCCGGGTTTGTAACAATCACCTCGGGAGATGCATACAATCCTTCCACACGGTAAAGAACCATAAGGCGGGAATCCGGATCGTCAACTGGAAAATACTCGGCATCGTCAAGTTCGATATAATCTCCGATCATATGATCTTTCCCGAGAGCTATCCCATTGAGCTTCACTATTGCGTTTTTCGGCGCTCGGATATTTGCCACGCAATCGGGTGCGAGCAAAAGCTCCATACCCGACAGAACATACTCACGCCGTCCGAAGGCTGAGTCGGATTCCTCATTCTCCTTCAAGGTAAATGCTGCAAAAGCCACGTCTCCCGCAAGGACCTCGTAGCGCGCCTCATTCTCGTCAAAGGAGGTCTCTTTGTAGGTTACGGTCTTTCCCTCAAGCATAGATTCGATCTTCTTTATGACGTCATCATAATCCTCATACTCCGAAAGAGAATATTTCCCGCAGGAAGCGATCTTTTCGGCATCCGAGCCGTCAAAATACTCTTTGAATACTTCTTCGGCTGTATAAGCAGGATGCTTTGCATCATACTCCATAAGTTCATTCGTAACCTTACCGAGATAGAAAGCCCAGATCAAAAATGCGGCGGCGAAGATCGCAAGCCACGTGCAGATAAATGCCAATCTGCCGCGCGTCATACCCTTTTTGAAAGCATACGACATATCAATCACCCTGCCTTTCCCTGATTGCCTCGATCTCATCGGATGGCAATACAAGATGCGGGATCCATTCGGTATAAGGCTTTTCACAAGCGGCAAGAACGAATCGTTCCTTCATATCTTCGCTGGGGCCGCGCAGGATCGTATAAGCATACGTCCACAGCAAAGAAAAAGCCAACACCAAGGATAAAACCACCGAGATAAGCGAGCGCAGTATGATAACTACCGCCAAGCCTTTATTATTCTTCGGCTTGCGCCTTTGCAGAGTCTCATCTATCTCGAAGGAAAGGTTTTCACTTCTTTGAAATTCTGTCTTATTCATATTTCACCATAAATCATTTGCTTTTGATAAGCTCATAAAGCTTGTCCGAAAGAGTGCAGAATTCGGAGACCGACAGTCTCTCGCCGCGGATATTTGCATCAAATCCGCAGGAAAGGATCGCGTCGGTGATCTCAGCCTTGGAGATCTCGCCGAAGCCCGCGGAAAGCGCGTTTGGAAGAGTCTTTCTTCTCTGCTCGAAAGCCGCGCGCATCGTGCGGAAGAATATCTTCTCGTCCGTGGGCTTGCAGGGACGGTCGCGGTAAAGATCAATGCGTACAACGGCAGAATCGACCTTGGGGGGAGGCAGGAACTTGCCCGCGGGAACCTTCATAAGCTTACGGCAGGTTCCGAAATAATTGAGATACGCCGTAACAGAGCCGTAATTCGGAGTGCCGGGAAGCGCGCAGAGTCTGTCGGCGACCTCGGACTGGATCATGACCGTGATGCTGTCGAAGGGCAGACGCGAATCGAGAAGCTCAAGGAGGATCGGAGTCGTGATATAATAGGGCAGATTTGCACAGACCGAAACGCCGCCCTTCTCGAATGCGTCTCCGAGGAGCTCGGGAATATCGGTCTTCATTACGTCTGCGTTGATGACCTTGATATTTCTGTGTTCGCCGAGCGTGTATTTGAGAAGCGGGATGAGTCCGCGGTCGATCTCGAGAGCTACGACGTTTTCGTAGATAAGAGCAAGCTCGTGTGTCAGCGAGCCGCATCCCGCGCCGATCTCGAGGACGGTCTTGGTATTGGGTCCGCCGCAGGATTCTGCGATCTCGGCAACGACCTCGCGGTCGGTCAGGAAGTTCTGTCCGAATTCCTTGCGGAAGGTCAGACCGAACATTGCCATTGTATCTTTTATTGTTCTGATATCACAAAGATTCATATTAACCCCTTATTCGGTTTATGTGCTGTATCGAGTATGAGTGCCGTACCGGGATTGAATTCCTTGCCCGTGCAAACGGCGGGGAGTGTTACGAATTCGGTACCGATATCGATGCTGTAGCCACCCGGATGGTAATGTCCGCAGATTACGAACTCGACCATTCCGCGTCCCTCGTTTCCGATGACTGAAAGGACCTCGTCGGCATTGTTTACGATATGTCTCTCCTCAACACCGATATCAAGGCATTGGTGGCAAAGCACCCAGAAGCGGCTGCCCTCGGGAGCGTTCAGAAAGACCTCGCGCAGAGCCTCGATCTGGTCGGCGGGGATATATGTATCCTTCCAATTATACTTGACGCCGCTGCCGTAGCGGGTGCCGTCCGAGCAATAATTGGCATCGAGGAAGATGAGATTCACCTCATCCGCGCGGCAAACGAAGGGCGGGCGGACAAAATCCGAGATGCGATAGAAGGTATCGTCGTCAAGATTCTTGAAATCGTGATTGCCCTGCATAACGAGAACGGGCACCGAGCTGTCGCGGATGACCTTAGCCACTCGCGAAAGATGCTCGATATCGTCCGCGCGGCTGACGCTTCCGTTTATAACGTCACCGAGGCAGATCGCGAGATCAACGCCGATATTTTCAAAATCAAGAAGAAGCTTTTGCAGCTTTCCGAGTGAACGCGAGGGATAACGGTTGTTGTTTGTAATTTCTTCCCTTCCGCAATGAAGGTCGGAAAAAAATCCAATTTTCATTTATATTCTCCGTGTGTGGATAGAAATTAGTTATTCATAATATATGATACTATATATTTTGTAAATAGTCAAGAAAAAAACCGTAAAAAGAAAAGAAAAAAAATAAAAATTCAAAAAAAGACTTGAAAAATTTATACATATGTGATATAATAATAAAGTCGCTGGTGTAGCACAGCCGGTAGTGCAGCTGATTCGTAATCAGCAGGTCGCAGGTTCGAATCCCGTCACCAGCTCCAAAAAGATAAGAGGTAGCCTTCGGCTACCTCTTATCTTTTTAGATCTGTATGGATTCAGAACCTCTAGGTGTTGCTCCGCAACACCTAAAATCTGCGCGCTATCACCGCACGTCAGTTTCGCACATATTATGCGCGCAGATATAGGTTCTGAATCCCGTCCTTCTTGATGAAGAACCTCTTGGTGTCGCTCGCGACACCAATCATCTGCGCGCTACATCCGCATTTTATTATATTACCCAATTATGCGCGCAGATATAGGTTCTGAATCCCGTCGGGCTTCGCGGTGAAATATTTCGCCGCCGGCGAAATGTGAAATCTTGCTGAAGCAAGATGAAATTCGCGCTTCGCGCGAGTGAAATCTTTCGCTTTCAGCGAAAGGTTAAGGTAGAAATTTGCCCGAGGCAAATTTCATTTATATAATCGAATGGGAACCGTTATTATTGTTTAGCCCGGGTGATTCTAACACATCTCGGCTTTATTATGACGGTGTCGATGCTTTTGTTCAGACAGATAATGGCTGTGTAAATGTTCGTGTTCGATCATATGAGAATGAGTCCTGCCGTTATGTCTGTGCGTAACGGTATGCTTATGCGTATGACTGTGCTTCTTTGCCAACGTGTCAATAACCACTATGACAGTTCCCAAGATCATTATGGCAAGTCCGAGAAAATATGCTAAAGTCGGCCTTTCCATGAAAATCACAAAAGACAAACACGTACCGATAAAGGGTGCTACCGCATAATATGCGCTTGTTTTGGAAGCTCCGATGATGCCCTGAGCCTTAATATAAAAGAATATACTGAGTCCGTATGCTACGAAACCAAGCAGAAGAGCCAATGCAAAGTACTCTATCATTGCAAACTTTTCTCTCATGCATAACGCAACGATCAATGAGCCAAGTCCAGAAAAGATACCTTTAAGAAATACTATATGGTAAGTATTTTTCTTCGACAGATTCTTTGTGCAGTTGTTTTCAAGCCCCCAGCAAAGAGTCGCCAATAACACGAGTATTGCTCCCCAAGAGAATCTGAAAGCCGATATATCCTCAAATGACAGAAAAAAGCTTGACATTGTAATGAGGGATATAGCAAACCACATCCTCTTGGAAATAGCTTCCTTGAACACCAACAGTGCAATAAGAGATGTGCAGACGATTTCAAAATTGTTCAGCAAGGATGCGTTGGAGGATGCACTGTCAAGCAACCCAAACATAAGCAATATGGGTGCCGCTATATCTAATACGATCATACCCAAAACATTTGGCAAGTCCTTTTTGGTGATCTTTTCGTACACTTCTTTGTCTTTGTTTTTTGTTATCAGAAACAAGATACCGACCCCGATCCCCGCACCCAAATACAGATATGATGCCATCATCGTCGGATCAATATAATTTAACAGTAACTTTGATAACGGTATGTTTATTGCGTATAATGCCGCTGCCAATATTGCATAAAATATTGCCAATAGTTTCTTATTCATGTACAACCTACAAATAAAAGTATATTTTTCTGTTCAAAATCATTAGTGATCAAATTTTATGACCAAGCAACCCCATTTTTGAGGTTGCTTGATTTTATATTTACGCACCAACGTGCTTGAACTGTGCACCATAGAGTTCGGCGTAGAAGCCGTTCTTTGACATAAGCTCTTCGTGGTTGCCCTGCTCGACGATCTTACCGTCGCGCATAACAAGGATGCAATCGGCATTCTTGATCGTGTTAAGTCGGTGGGCAACGATGAATGAAGTTCTGCCCTCCATAAGATTGGCAAATGCGCGATTGATCTTGATCTCGGTGCGAAGGTCGATCGAGGAGGTTGCCTCATCGAGAATGAGCATCGGGGGCAGGCAAAGCATTACGCGGGCGATGCAAAGGAGCTGCTTTTGTCCCTGTGAGAGTCTGCCGCCGTCCTCGCCGAGGGGAGTGTCATATCCTTGAGGGAGTCGCTTGATGAAGGAATGTGCGTGAGCCGCTCTTGCCGCCGTTTCGACCTCTTCGTCGGTAGCATCGGGGCGTCCCATCGCAATATTCTCGCGGATAGTGCCCGACGAGAGCCAGGTATCCTGAAGGACCATTCCGAAGCAGGAACGCAGGCTCTTGCGTGTGACCTTCGAGATATCCTTGCCGTCAACCTCGATATTGCCGCCCGTCGGCTCGTAGAATCTCATAAAGAGATTGACAAGCGTTGTCTTTCCGCATCCCGTAGGACCGACTATGGCAATTCTCTGACCCGGCTTTGCCCAAAAATTCATATTCTCCATAAAGGGCTTGTCGGTATAGCTGAAAGCGAGCGAACGTGCCTCGAGCTTACCCGCAAGCTCCTCCGGCTTGAGCTCTGCGGCATCCTCCGTGTCGGGAGTCATTTCCTCGGCATCGAGAAGCTGAAATACGCGGAGCGCGCTTGCAAGCGAGGATTGAAGCTCTGTAACAACGCCCGAAAGCTCGTTGAAGGGCTTGGCGTAGTTCGAAGCGTAGGTCAGCAGACAAGAGATACCGCCCGCGGAGATCGTGCTTCCCGAGCTGATCGAAAGCAGCGCCGAAACGAGCGCAACGCCGCAGTAAACGAGGTTGTTGACAAATCTCGTTGCGGGGTTGGTAAGCGAGGAATAGAACACTGCGCGGGTCGTTACCTTGCGGTAGCGGTCGTTGATCTCATCGAATGCCGCGAGACTGTCCTTCTGATGCGAGAACGCCGTGATAACGTCGCGTCCGCCGACAGATTCATCGATCAGAGCCGTCTGCTCGGCAGAGGTCTCCGTTCTCTTCTTGAAGAGCGAGAATGTCCTCGATGCGATAAAGCCCGCAACGAACATCGACATAGGAGTCAGCACCGCAACGATCAGCGCAACCTTCCAGTCGATGATGATCATAAACACAAGCGTGATTACGATTCCGAGCACGCTCGAATAGAGCTGAATAAGTCCCGTCAGCAGACCTTCTGAAAGACGGTCTGTATCAGCGATGATGCGCGAAAGGATATCGCCCGAAGCGTGGCTGTCAAAATATGAAACAGGAAGCTTCTGCAGCTTGCGCACAGCCTCGGCGCGGATATCGCGGACGATCATCGTACCCGCACGGGTTGCGATGAGTCTGACGAACCAATCGAGCACCGCGCCCGCGACAGTCAGCGCGAGGATCACGGGAAGGATCTTTGCGATCCCGTCGAAGTCGACCTGACCCTTATCAACGATAAGGTCGATGCCGTCGCCGACGAGAACGGGAATATAATGCGACATCAGCGCGGACGCCGCGGCGAAGATGAATGCGATCACGAAAAGAGGTATGAATCTCTTTGCAAAGCCGAGGAGTCGTCCGATGACGTACTTCTGCTCCGACTTTGTAAGCTTGGAGGCTTTCTTATTCTTTGCCATCAGTTTTCACCTCCGTACTGTGTTGCGTAGGTCTCGCGGTAAACGGCGCAGTCTTCCATAAGCTCGCTGTGAGTACCGACGCCCGCGGATGCACCGTCATCGAGGACAACGATACAGTCGGCGTCCATTACGGCAGAGGGCCTCTGCGAAATTATAACGGTTGCGGGAGAATTCTCGAGCCTTGCGATATTGGTTCTGACGCGAAGATCGGTCGCATAGTCGAGAGCCGAGAAGCTATCGTCGAGAATGAGGATCTTCGGCTTACGGACGAGCGCACGCGCGATCGCAAGACGCTGTCTCTGACCGCCCGAGAAGTTTGCGCCTCTTGCCTCAACGCGAGCCTCGATTCCGCCCTCTTTAGCGAGGACGAAGTCGAGCGCACCCGCAGCATCGAGAGCGGTACGGATGTCGTCATCCGTCGCATCAGGGTTGCCCCAACGCATATTTTCAGCGACAGTACCCGCAAAAAGATGCGAGGACTGCGGTACAACTGCGATCAGCTTGCGCAGATCCATTACGGGATAGTCCTTGACGTTCTTGCCGTAAATAAGGACCTCGCCGTCCGTGACGTCATAGAATCTCGGGATAAGGTCGACGAGCGTGGTCTTACCCGAGCCCGTACCGCCGAGGACACCGAGACGCTTGCCGCCATCAAGTTTGAAGCTGATATTTGTCAGCGAATCGCCCTTGCTGTCTCTGTAGCGGAAGGACGCCGAGCGAAACTCGATGGCGGGCGCGGTCTCGTCGATCTCGACCGTCTCGTGCTCCTCGTCGCTCTCAAGCGGCATAGAGAGAACGCTTGTGATCCTCTTTGCGCATGCGCCCGCCTTGGTCAGCGTTACGATGAGGTTTGCAAGCTTGACAAGCTCAACGAGGATCTGCGACATATAGTTATAGAGCGCGATGATCTGACCCTGCGTAAGTCTGCCCGAATCGACGGCGAGTCCGCCGTTTTTGACGATCATAATGATCGCAATATTGACGATAACGTAGGTCAGAGGATTGAGAAGCGAGGATACTCTGCCCGCGAAAATGGTCTCCTTCGCGTGCGAGTCGTTTGCCTCGTCAAAATAATCTACCTGCTCGTTTTCGTGGTTGAACGCACGGATAACGCGGACACCGCGGAGGTTATCGCGCGTGTGGCGTGTGAGTCTGTCGAGCTTCGACTGTACCTTCGCAAACATCGGAATGCCAAGAAGGATGATGGCGAAGACGACTACCGCAAGCGCGGGCACCGAAAGCGCGAAGATCAGCGACATTTCGGGATCGGTCACGTAAGCCATAAATACCGCTCCGAAAACGATGAATGGTGAGCGAAGGAGCAGACGCAGACCGAGGTTGATGCCGTTCTGCAGACGGTCAACGTCGGCTGTAAGTCTCGTCAGCAGAGCTGATGCGCCCGCTTTATCCGACTCCGCACGGGGAAGATAAAGAGTATGCTTGAAGAGATCTCGGCGCAGAGCGCAGGAAAATCCGACAGCCGCTTGCGCGGAGAAATACTGCGAGGTCAGCGAGATTATCATTCCGACGGTTCCGCAGAGGACCATAAGTCCGCACATACGCCATACAAGCGCGCTGTCACCGCCCTCTCCGACACCCTTGTCGATGATCTCGGCAACGAGCAGAGGAACGAAAAGCTCAAGCAGAGCCTCTCCGAGCTTCATAAAGGGCGCGGCGAAGGTCTGCCGCCTGTATCCCTTTGTGTACTTCCATAATTTTTTCATTTTTCACTCTCTTGAAATGTTATTTTACAAATATTTATTATACCATATTTATAAGATAATTTCAATACCCCAAACAAGAACAAAGTCAAAATCTGAATTAATCGACTTTTCTATTGACTTTTTCGCAGAATTGATATAAAATAATGTCAGTAATACCTTGCGGAGGAAAAATATGAAATATAAGCTTATTAAAATAATTTCGGCGGCTCTCGCAATACTCGCCCTTTCCGGATGTACTCCGGCGACAGACTCCGAGACCTCGGCGATCGAGGCTGACGTAACGCCCGAGCCGACTGAAGCGGAAACAGTTGAAACGACCGCAGAAGCTACTACAGAAGAAGAAACCACAGAGGAGGTTACAACCGATCCCATGGCAGGCATGACTAATCCCTATACTCCCCTCAACTATGAGGATATGAAGGCAATGTGGCTCTCGCAGTTTGATCTGAACAGCGTTTACTGTTCGGGCGGAGCGCAGACGAGCGAAGCAAATTACCGCAAGATGCTCGATAAGATCCTTGACAACGTCGCCGCGAGCGGCTTCAACACCGTCATAGTTCAGGTACGCCCTAATGCCGACAGTATGTATCCCTCGGAATATTATCCGATGTCGAAATACGTCGTCGGAAGCTACGGCAAAACGGCAAAATACGACCCCTTTGCAATTATGATCGAAGAGGCGCACGAGCGCAAGCTCTCGGTTCAGGCCTGGATCAACCCGATGCGCGCGATGACAACAAGTGAGATTGCATCGGTATCGAACGATTACCTTATCAAGCAATGGTACAAGGATAAGGAGACCAAGGGCAAGTACGTTGTTGCAAACGGCTCGAATTATTACCTCAATCCCGCCTACGAGGAGGTCCGCGCACTCATCATAAACGGCGCGCGCGAGATTCTTCTCAAGTATGAAGTTGACGGTCTGCATATGGACGATTACTTCTACCCCACCACCGAGACCGCCTTCGACGCCGCGGCTTACAAGGAATACAAGGAAAACGGCGGCAAGAAATCTGTTGAAAACTTCCGCAAGGAGAATCTCAATCTGCTCGTTTCGGGGCTCTGGCAAATGACGAAGTCGGTCAATCCCGATATGATCTTCGGAATCAGCCCCGCGGGCAACATCAACAACGTCCGCCGCGACGGTGCCGACGTTGACACCTGGTGCGCGACCGAAGGCTACATAGATTACATCTGCCCGCAGGTCTATTTCGGACTTGAGCATCAGAATTATGATTTTGTCAAGGTCTGCAAGACTTTCTCCGACATCATCAAGACCGACAAGGTCAAAATGGTGATCGGTATGACTCTCGGCAAGGCAAAATCCGGCGTTGACAACTACGCCGGCAGCGGCAAAAACGAATGGGCTGAGCACAAGGACATCCTCAAACGCTGCCTCGAGCATACCGAAAGCCTTGACAAATGCATCGGCGTGGCTTACTTCTGCTATCAGTATTTCTACTCTCCCACCTCGGGCGCAGAGGTCAAGGAGACTAAGACCGAAAGGGATAACTTCATTCCCGTGCTTAAAGAGATCAGTTGGAAATGAGTAAAAGGATCGAAAAAGAACCTGATGGTTATATAAGGGACTTATTGAGGAAACGGCGAGATCCGATTATCGTTATCGTTGGATTCAACGCTTTCATTACGGTTGGATTACTGATAATCGCATTATTAATAGTATTCGGAGCTCTCAAACCCTTGCCGACCGAAACCTATAGCGGCAGTTTTGTCTTAAAAGAGATCGACACGGACAGGCACGGGGGCAGACTCGGCGGAAACAACGTAGAGGTTTTTGTTGCACAAAGCGGTGAAAGATTTGCTATACCTACCGGACTTATGGATATTGATGAATTGGAAATAGGTAATACCTACGACATCACATATTACATCGGCTTTTTATATCAACGCATATATACGATTTCAGACAGTAGTAATGTTTATATTTCAGAGAATGATCAGATTGCGTACCGCGAAAAGAACATTTCCGAAATGCATATTGACCTCCTTGTGATCGGCGGTATATGGCTCGTGCTTACCTTACTATTGAACTTTGGATTATTGAGCTGGAGTTGCTACAAAAAGGTATTTGAAATCAATCAAAAGATCAAAAAAAGACACGCAAAACGAAATAAATCCGAATAACACGGTACAATATAAGGACAGTGATGTTTTAGCATCACTGTCTTTTTGATTTCTGCGCAAATATATGTCGCAAAATTTTATTTGATAAAATCAACATTTCATTGACAATACCATTATTTTGTGATTTACTTAATTCGCAGAGACTCAAACCAAATGGGGGATGAGGATGAAGAAAAAGAGTTTTTTTGAATCGGAAGAAAGAGATCACCGCAGCGATATATTGGATATAATACGAAGCGGCAAGGATGATGAAGAAGTAGGGCTTCTGCTCGAGGACTATCATGACAACGATATCGCGTCGGTCCTTGATGAACTGACTGCGGAAGAAAAGGACAGACTTCTGCGCGTGCTCGGCAACGAGGGCATGTCCGACATCGTGACCTTCCTTGAAGACGCAAGCGATTATCTCTCAACGCTTGATGCCGATCGCGCGGCTGATATCATCGAGCAAATGGACGCTGACGAGGCTCTCGAAGCTCTCGAAGACCTTGACGATGAGGTAAAGCGCGAAGTCCTCGGACTTATAGAGGATGATATAAAGGAGGATATCGAACTCCTTAATTCATACTGTGACGATGAGTTCGGCGGTATGATGAGCACAAATTATATTTCAGTACGCCGTGATATAACCATAAAGCAGGCTATGAGGACACTTATTGCCGAAGCCGCCGAAAATGACAATATTCATACAATTTTCGTCTCTGACGTTGACGGCAGCTTTTACGGTTCAATAGACCTCAAGGAGCTTATCATTGCAAGAAGCGATACGCCGCTTGAGGATTTGATCTACACAAACTTCCCATTCGTTTACGATACCGACAGCATATCCGAAAATATAGAGCGGCTGCGCGGATACTCTGAGGATCTGATACCCGTTCTTTCTTCAAGGGACAACAGCCTTTTGGGTGTTATCACCTCTATGGATATTGTTGAGATAGTCGATAAGGAGTTGGGAGATGATTACGCGAAGCTCGCCGCTCTCAGTGCCGAGGAAGAAAAAGATGAGAGCCTCCTTGCAAGTATGAAAAAGCGAGTCCCTTGGCTTATCATCCTGCTTTTTTTGGGGCTCGGGGTTTCTGCCGTTGTGGGACTTTTTGAAGGCGTGGTAGCTGAACTTCCTATGATAGTAGCTTTTCAGTCCCTAATTCTCGGAATGGCAGGAAACGTAGGAACGCAATCTTTGGCTGTCACAGTAAGAGTGCTTGGCAGCGAAGATGACTTAGGATTCAAAAAGCAGATGTTGATAATTGGAAAGGAAACTCGCGTCGCTCTTCTCAACGGTCTCGCTTTGGGTATTTTTTCATTTACGATAGTCGGAGCATATCTTTTGCTGATTGGAGGCAACGATGCTTACATTTCATTCACCACAGCAGGTTGCGTTGGGGCTGCTCTTTTGTTTGCTATGACCATATCCGGATTTACCGGCGCGGCGATACCTATGTGCTTTTACCGTCTCGGGATCGACCCCGCGGTGGCATCAGGACCGCTGATCACTACCGTAAACGATCTTGTAGCCGTTGTAAGCTACTATGGGCTTGCTTGGGCGCTGTTGCTCAATTTCGGAAGATAAAAGAATCATCATAATATGAAAAACCACCTCAAGCGAGGTGGTTTTTCTATTTAAATCAGTCGAGTTTAAGAGTTCTTACCTCTTCAAGTGCCTTGAGGAGGAATTCGTCAACGCTTACCGCGCCGAGGTCTACGCCGCCGCGGTTACGTACGGCAACCTTGCCCTCTGCGGCTTCCTTCTCGCCGACGACGAGCATATAGGGAACCTTCTCGAGCTGTGCCTGACGGATCTTGTAGCCGATCTTCTCGTTTCTCGCGTCAACCTCGGTACGGATGCCCGCAGCCTCGAGTCTTTCGCGAACGCTCTTTGCATACTCCTCGTGCTCAACACCGATGGGAAGAACACGAACCTGCTCGGGAGCCATCCAGAGAGGAAGTGCGCCCGCGAACTTCTCGAGCACGAGAGCGAGTGTACGCTCGTAGCATCCGAGAGAGGTTCTGTGGATGATGTAAGGAGTTACGCGCTTGTCGTTCGAGTCAGTGTATTCCATACCGAACTTCTTAGCGAGAAGCATATCGATCTGAATGGTGATAAGGGTATCTTCCTTACCGTGTACATTCTTGATCTGAATATCGAGCTTAGGACCGTAGAATGCCGCCTCGTCGATACCGATCGAGTACTTGAGACCGATATTGTCAAGGATCTGCTTCATAACGCTCTGAGCCTCTTCCCACTGCTCGGGAGTACCCTCGTACTTATCGGTACGTGCGGGATCCCACTGCGAGAAGCGGTAGCTTACGTCGCCGTCAAGACCTACAGCCTTGAGCATATAGTTTGCAAGCTCGAGACAGCCGCGGAATTCTTCCTCAAGCTGATCGGGGCAAAGGATGTAGTGACCCTCGGAAATGGTGAACTGACGGACTCTGATAAGACCGTGCATCTCGCCCGAATCCTCGTTACGGAAGAGGGTGGAGGTCTCGGTCAGTCTCATAGGAAGATCGCGGTAGGAACGCTTCTTGTTGAGGAATACCTGATACTGGAAGGGGCAGGTCATAGGACGCATTGCAAGACATTCCTTGGTCTCGTCGTGGGGATCGCCGATGATGAACATACCGTCAAGGTAGTGATCCCAGTGACCCGAGATGCGGTAAAGATCGCGCTTTGCCATAAGGGGAGTCTTGGTAAGCTGACAGCCGCGTCTTCTCTCCTCGTCCTCAACGAATCTCTGGAGGATCTGGATTGTTCTTGCGCCCTTGGGGAGCATAATGGGAAGACCCTGACCTACGCAGTCGACTGTGGTGAAGAATTCGAGCTCACGGCCGATCTTGTTGTGGTCGCGCTTCTTTGCTTCTTCAACTGCCGCGAGATATGCGTTCATCTCGTCCTTAGTGGGATATGCGATACCGTATACTCTCTGGAGCATCTTGTTGTTCTGGTCACCCTTCCAATATGCGCCCGTGCACTGTGTCAGCTTAATGGCTCTTACAGCGGCGGTCGAGAAGAGGTGAGGACCTGCGCAGAGGTCAACAAACTCGCCCTGACGGTAGAAGCTGATAACAGCGTCGTCGGGGAGTTCCTCGATGAGCTGAACCTTGTAGGGTTCTTCTCTTTCTGTCATAAGAGCGATAGCCTCTGCGCGCGGGAGCTCAAAACGCTCTATGCGAAGGTTTTCGCGCATGATCTTCTTCATCTCGGACTCGATATTCTTGAGGATATCCTGAGTAAAGGAGATCTCGCTGTCGAAGTCGTAGTAATAGCCGTTGTCTACTGCGGGACCGATGGTGAGCTTGGTCTCGGGATAAAGTCTCTTTACAGCCTGTGCGAGGATGTGGGAAGCGGTGTGGCGATAGACCTTCTTGCCCTCTTCATCAGCGAAGGTGAGAAGAACGATCTCGTCGCCTTCCCCCACGGGAGCCGACATTGCCGAAACGACACCGTTTACCTTTGCGGCGATGTGCTCGCGCGCCGCAACGCCTGCCGCAGAAGCGGCTTCAAAAACCGTGGATGCGTTTTCTACCGAATAATCGATAGCATTGATTTTTACGTTCATTTTATTTCTCCTATAATAATAAATTTCTGTTTTATATATGGCGAGGGGAGAAAAGTGGAAAGTGTAAAGTGGAAAGTGTAAAGTTAAGGAAAATTTCCTCACTTTGTTCGGAAATTATTTAAATAAAATACTTTTTGAGCAAAGCGAAAAAAGTTTCCGACACTTTTCACTTTCCACTTTTCACTTTTCCCTCAACCCGCGCCCCGACAGCGATCGCGGTCGGGGCGCTGTTTGCGCGGTTCCACCCGATTTTATAACTTTAAAAAAATATGCATAATGACACAGCGGTGGTACCCTTTGCGGTTTCGTCGGAAGCTTTCAGCGTGCGCTTCCTCTCTGTGGGCGAAATGGCGCAAGGACATGTCCGTTGCATTTTTGATTACAAGATATTATACACCTCAAAACGAATTTTGTCAAGAGGCGGCGAAAAAATTTTTAGTGTCTGCGCGAGGTGCGGGGATTTACGAAGTTTCTCCAATCAAGGTCGCCGCGGTCAAGCGCGATGATAAGAGCCTCGGCGGTACCGATATTGGTAGCGACGGGGATATTGTACATATCACAGAGACGGAGAAGCTCGTTCGAGCGTTCGTTGACAAGCACAGAGGGGTCTGTATCGCGGAAGTCGATGAGGAGGTCGATCTCGTTATATGCGATTCGCTGGGCGATCTGCTCTTCTCCGCCGTGGTCGCCGGTCAGAAGACGCTCGATATAGAGTCCGGTTGCCTCGGAAATATATTTTGCCGTAATGCTCGTAGCGTAAAGATTATGCTTGCAGAGTATGCCGCAATAGGCGGTACAAAATTCTGCCATAAGTTCTTTTTTCTTGTCATGCGCAACAATAGCTATTTCCATTTATCTCATTCCTTTCGCTTTGAATTTTCGTTGCTTTTATGAATACAAAAGTTTTCTTCTCTTTTTTTCGGGAAGATATGACATTATCGGTATACGCTCTCCGCAGAGTCTGCGAGCTACTTCGTCGAATGCCTCGTGTGCCTTTTCGCGGTCGCGACGCATCTCGCAGGCGAGCTTGCCCGAGATTTGTGCCTTCTCAAGCTCCTTTGATTCGGGGATAACGCCGATAAGCGGCACGTGGGTATGGTCGATCAGCCAGTTGAGACCGGGACTTGTGCCGTCGAGGACACCCTTTTTATCATAGCTGTTGATTATAAGATACTGCTCCTTGACACCGAGATCCTCGAGTTGATAGCCCGTTTTTTCCGCACCTCTTACGGTTGTCGGCTGATGCGAGGTGACGATCAGCGCGCCGTCCGCCGCCTTGGAGACAAGCGGAAGCGTTCCGTCGAGCGCACCCGGGGTGTCGATGAAAACGTACTCGCAGAAGAATTCCTTTGCCGCCGCCTCGACCGCCTCGGCAAACTGCTCGGGCGTGAATTCATCCTTCTTGAAATGGGGAGCGGCGATAAAATTGAGTCTTCCCTCTCTGCCGTCCTGCATAACGACTCTCGAGGCGGGAGCTCGACCGGTTACAAGATCGCAGATATCGTAAACGACCTCTTCCTCACAGCCGAGGATAAGATCGAGCGAGCGGTTTGAAAAGTCACAATCAACGAGCAAAACTCGCTTGCCGTGATTCGCCAGAGCCATAGCGATATTCGCCGCCACAGTCGATTTTCCGACACCGCCCTTACAGGAGGTTATCAGAAAGATTTTCGTTTTTTGCTGTACCGCTTTTGCACTTTCCATTCCGTCGACCTCCCAACAAAAACATATATTATATTATACCATAACAAAGGTATCAATGTCAATCGAATTTATAAATATTTTTAACGCTTTTTTAACTTTATATTCTCTAATAATTGACAAAAGCCGACCATTCGAAGGAATGAATCGGCTTTTGTATTTTAATCGGGATAGATAGCGCGGCATCCGCCGATGAGTTTAGGGCGGGTACGGGCGCAGGTGATGGTTGCGTTTCCGATCTTTGAGATGCTTACTCTGACGGGAACGGCAACTGCTTTAAGATGCATACCGATAAGGGTCAGACCAATATCTATACCCGCGTGAGCCGCAATGCTTTCAACGGCTACGGGATATTCAAGCTCCGACCATACCTTTGTTGCCCAAGAGCCGCCCGCGTGGGGATGCGGCATTACGCAGACCTCGGGAAGATCATACTTCTCCATACACTCGCGCTCAACGATCAGCGCGCGGTTGAGGTGCTCACAGCATTGCGCAGCGAGGTATATTCCCTTTTCGTCAAGGATTGGCTTGACTGCCGAGAAGATCGCCTCTGCGGCTTCTGCTGACGAGTCCTTACCGATCCTTCCGCCCGCGACCTCGGAGGTCGAGCAGCCGATAACAAGGATATCGCCCTTTTTCAGTTTTGCCTCGGAGAGAAGTTCTCTGAGGACAGTCTCCGCCTCGAGCTTTACTTTATCAAAAAATTCGCTCATAATTAACCGTTGTATGCCGCCTCGTCGCAGAATACGTATACGTTCTTATGCGAACGGAGGAGGGTTACGGGTGCGTTTGTGGTGTATTTGCCGCTCAGAAGCATCATAAGCGCCTCGTGCTTTTCCTTTCCGGAAACGACAAGAACGATGCACTCTGCGGAAAGGATGCCGTCCATACCCATGGTGATAGCGTGGCGCGGAACGTCATCGCGGGTCTCGAAGAAGCGGGAATTTGCGTCGATGGTGCTCTCGCAGAGGGCGGTCAGATGGGTAGCTCCGATGAGCTCATCTCCGGGCTCGTTGAAGCCGATATGACCGTTTCGTCCAACTCCGAGAAGCTGGATTCCTACACCGCCTGCAGCTGCAACCTGCTCGTCATATGCCTTGCAGAATGCATCGGGATCAGCGCACTTTCCGTCGGGAACGAAGGTGTTTGCCTTGTCGATATTGACGTGGTCGAAAAGGCGGTCGTTCATGAAGTAGCGGTAGCTCTGCTCATGGGTGGGCTCGATGGGATAATACTCGTCAAGGTTATAGGATTTGATGCCCGAGAAATCGATCTTTCCCGCCTTGTTATCCTCGATAAGGCAAGTATAGATACCCTCGGGAGAGGAGCCTGTTGCCAGACCGAGAATTCCGGTCGGATTCTCTCTTATGTAATCGGCGAAAACGTCAGCCGCACGGCGGGACATTTCATCATAATCCTTGCAAACGATAACTCTGTCTTTGGTAAGCATGATTTGTACCTCTTTCATTTTTACATTGATAGTAATATTATACTCGCTTTCAAAGGGAATTTCAAGTCTTTTAGGAAAATTCGGTAAAGCTTTTTTGACGCTTTTGCTCGAATCCCGTCATATAATGTTATTGGGAATAATAATCCCGAAGAAAAAACATGCGAAAGGACAACGATATGGCAACATTCTTCAACCGCGCGACTCTGACTTACGGTTTGAATTCAATAACTTCAAATACCGTAAGCGGCGAGATCGTGCAGACTCTTTCACTCACCAAGACCGCGCTCTCCGAGGAGTATATCCCCGGCTCGACCGTGACCTACGTCATCGCTCTGCGCAACAGCGGTATCACGACCCTGAGCGGTCTGACGCTGACCGACGATCTCGGCAGATTCACAAATGCCGACGGCATCGAGGTCACTCCTCTCAGCTTCAACGAGGGCTCTCTGCTTTACTATGTGAACGGTGATCTCACAGCTCCTCCGACCGTTACGTCCACCGATCCTCTGACACTTGGCGGTATAACCGTCCCCGCTGGAGGCTCATCCTTCATCGTCTACAGCGCGACCGTGAACTCCCAGGCTCCGCTTGAGGTCGGTTCCGTCATAACCAACAGCGTCACAGTATCGGGAAATAGCGCGCTCGGAGACATTACCGCAAGCGAAACGATCAGCGCAGCGGAAACTCCTCTGCTCTCGATCCTCAAGTCGCTCTCGCCCGAGACGGTCGCAGAAAACGGAACGCTGACTTACACCCTTCTTATCGAAAACCGCGGCAACGCTCCCGTGACCTCCGATCTTTCGGTCAGCGACACCTTTGATCCCATTCTCGAGAACATCACCGTGACCTACAACGGTGATATATGGACAGAGGGAACGGACTACACTTACGACGAAACGAGCGGTCTCTTCACATCTCTCCCCGGTGCAATAACGCTACCCGCGGCAACCTACGTCAGAGATCCCGCAACAGGCGAGGTAGGCGTAATACCCGGCAATGCCGTCATTCGTATCACGGGAACGATTTAAGATCAAGAAGTAAAAAAGGATCTGACTCATATGAGTCAGATCCAATTTTATTTCGTATAGAAATTACTCAGCATCCTCTGCGTAGCCGTCATCGATCTCAGCTTCGGTGGGCTCCTCAGCGGTCTCCTCAAGGAGAGCTCTGATAGAGAGGCTTACTCTCTGCTGCTCATCGTCGATCTTGGTGATCTTAACGGTAACGGTCTGACCCGAGGTAAGAACGTCGGCAGGGTTCTCAACGCGGGTAAGAGCGATCTGGGAAACGTGAATAAGGCCGTCAACATCGTCGGTGATCTTTGCGAATGCACCGTAGGACATGATGTTGGAAACGGTTACGTCGATAACGTCGCCCTCAGCGTACTGGGACTTGAATACCTTCCAAGGATGTGTCTCCTCGGTGCGGTAGCCGAGAGTGATCTGCTTCTTCTCGAGGTCGAAGGACTTAACGAATACAGTAAGCTCGTCGCCGATATTGAGAATATCAGCAGGCTTATGTATCGGCTTCCAGGACATCTCTCTCTTGTGGAGCATGCCGTCTACGCCGCCGAGGTCGATAAATGCGCCGTACTCGGTCATTCCTCTTACCTTACCGGTGTAGTACTTGCCCTCTTCGATTCCTGCCCAGAATGCAGCCTCGAGAGCCTTTCTCTCTTCTCTTGCGGACGCACGGATAGAACCGACTGCGCTCTTGCCCTGACCCTTGAGCTCGATAACCTTGAACTTAACGGTCTGGCCAACGAGGGTGGAAAGGTCGCCGCCCTTCGGAACTGTGGTCTGCGATGCGGGTACGAAAATTCTTGCGCCGTAGAGCTTGATTACTACGCCGCCCTTGACAGCCTCGGCAACAACACCCTCAAGGTTCTCGCCGCTTTCCTTGGCATCAACGATGATATGCCAATTCTTGTCAAGATCTGCGCGCTTTTTGGAAACGGTTGCGCATCCGTCAACATCGCTGACACGGATAACAAATACATCTATCTCGTCACCGATCTTGTACTCGGAACTCAGCTTCAGAGAAGCATCGTCGGATATCTGATCGGCGGTCAGTATGCCGGTAACTTTTGCGCCGAGGTCGAGTTTGATCTCAACGTCGTTTACTGCAATAACAGTACCGGTAACGGTGTCTCCTGAACTTAAAGTTTTGATTGCTGAGTCGAGCATTTCGTCAAAGCTGATTTCCGCCTTGTCGAGTTTGATTTCGCTCATTTTGTTGTATACCTCCTCTATAATGCCGCCGGGCGTCGAGGCACCTGCGACAATCCCCACTTTTTGTGGGATGCTCGGAATTATTCCTTCAAGCTCTTGCGGCTCGGAAATGCAGATCGTATTATTACAATTCTCCCTGCAGATCGCGTAAAGCTTTGCGGTGTTTGAGCTGTCGCGTCCGCCGATGACTATGACCGTCTCGCACGCTTTAGCAAGCTCTTCCGCTTCAAGCTGCCGAATTTCCGTAACATTACATATTGTATCAAAAATTTGTGCGTTTGTATATACTTTTTTGATAATGTTTAATGAATTTTTCCACTCCGTTAACTTTTGAGTGGTTTGTGCCGCTATAATCGGCACGGTATTGTCATTTTTTGGCAATATTCTTTTTTCTATTGCCTCACGCAGCTCATCAGCGGTTGAAAAGACATAACTTTTCCCGTCGAAATAACTGACTATACCGACGACCTCGGGATGCTCTTGAGCTCCGATAAGAATGAATATCGGCTCATCACCATCTGCCTTTGGAACGGAATTCTCCGCGGCGATACGATGGATCTTTTTTACGTAAGGACATGTGCAGTCAACGTAAGAAAAGCCGGAATACTTTTCCGAAAGAGACTCCAGAAGCTCGCTTGTGTCCTTTGTTACTCCGTGTGCGCGTACAAATACCGTCGCGGGTGTGCCATACAGGGTTGACCTTGCAAGATCTTCAAGCTCACCGATGCTTGTCACCCTCACTCCCGAAGCTTCAAGCTCCGCGTTATAGGTATCGTTATGTATAAGCTTGCCGAGAGTGAATATCCGATCACCGTCCGAGGATCGGATTTTTTCAGCGATCATATCTGTGGCGCGCTTGACTCCGAAACAGAAGCCCGCATGCTTTGCGACGGTTATCTCATGGCGCATCATTTGCCGCCCTCACGTCCGAGCTCGCAGATGCGGTCGAAAATGTACTGCGTAATTGCTCTCGAATCTCCCTCAAGCTCGCCGCCCTTGGTGTATTCCTCATAAGGGATCGGATCTCCGATCGTGATCTTGATCCTTCTGAATGCCTTGATACGGTAATCCTTTGTCTTTATATGGATGGGCAAAACGCTTGCCTTAGCTCTCGATGCGATAAGTCCCGCGCCCGCTTTAACGGGAGTGGTCTCGGGTTCTACACCCGCGCGTCTCGTTCCCTGAGGGAACATCCCGACGCAATAGCCATCTTCAAGCATCTTGATCGTCTTCATAATTACGTCCGCATTTGCGCCCTTGCGGTCAATGGGATAAGCTCCCAACTGACGCACGAGCCAACCGAGAAAAGGAACGCTGAAAAGCTCCTTTTTTGCCATGATGCGGGGCTGATGCTTTTTAAGTACCGCGCATATCAGCACGGGGTCAAGGACCGAAATATGGTTTGCACAGACAAGAAGCGCTCCGTCCGAAAGAGGAGGTTCCTTCTTTCTCGTTTTGCATGAAATGCAGAAGACAAGCCTCGCCAGACCTGCCAAAAGAAAATGCAGAACCGCATAAAGCTTACTTTTCATACTGCGCCTCCGTAATACCGAGCTTGTCCGCAACTATCCCGAGAAGCTTCTCGAGCGACTGCGCGGGAGTAAAACCGGTATTATTGAACATGATCGCATCGTCGGCAGGCTTCAAAGGAGCTATCGCGCGGCTCGAGTCGCGCTCGTCTCGTTCTTTGATGTCGGCAAGGACCTGCTCGTAATTTGCGGCCTGTCCCTTTTCGATAAGCTCATTCGTGCGGCGCATTGCTCTCTCCTCCGGGGTTGCGGTAAGAAAGACTTTGAGCTGTGCATCGGGAAGGATAACCGTTCCGATATCTCTGCCGTCCATAATAACGTTATTTTCATCCGCAATGCTTCTCTGCATATCAAAAAGATACTCGCGTACGGCGGGAATTGCCGACACAGCCGAAGCATAATGGGATATTTCATGCTCGCGAATACGGTCGCCGAGGAATTCGCCGTCGAGGTACATGTCCTGACGCCCGCACTCGAACCTTGCCTCGACCTTGATATCCTTCAGCATAGCAGATACCGCTTCCGCATCATCGGGCGCGATGCCCCTGCTGCGTGCGGCATAACCTACCGTACGGTAGATCGCTCCGGTATCAACGTAAGCAAATCCGATCTTCTTTGCAAGCCCTTTGGCAAGAGTGCTTTTGCCTGCTCCGCCGGGTCCGTCAATAGCAATTTTCATGGTAAATTTTTTGTCCATCATAATATAAGACTCCAAAAATCACAAAAAGTTTCACGTTTTTTCGTTTGTTTACAAAATGTTTATTTATTCCGGTCAAAATATGCCTTTAAGAGCACGATCTCACTTTGCCGCCGCATTTCCGGCAAGGAATGCGGTTGACCATGCAATCTGAAGATTATAGCCTCCGGTATATCCGTCAACGTCTATTATCTCTCCCGCGAAGTACAGTCCCTCGCATATTTTCGATTGCATCGTGCGAGGATCTATCTCGTCCGTAGGAATACCGCCGCGGGTGATGATCGCCTCGTTTATCGGACGCAGGCCCGAGATCGGAACGCGGAACGACTTGAATGTGGAAACCATTTTTCTGCGCATCTCTTTCGTTATCGAATGTACCTTCGTATCATGCGGAATGCCCGTCATTTCAATAAAAGGCATGATCATTTTGCTTGGCAGAAGATCGCCTAGTGCATTTGCGAGATCACGGTTCTTGTATTTTGAAAAATCCGAAAGCAAGCGCGCATCGAGAGTAGGCTCGTCAAGCGCGGGCTTGAGATCAAGAAGGACGTCATATTTATTCGGAGTGATCTTTTCGAGTCTCGCCGAGGCGGAAAGCGCCATAGGCCCCGTCAGTCCGAAATGGGTAAACATTATCTCGCCGAAATCCTCGTATACCTTCTTACCGTTTTCACGCTCAACGACCGTCAGAGCCGTATTCTTGAGTGACAGCCCCTGCATCGACGGGCATAGCTTTCCGGGCGACACGAGAGGCACGAGAGATGCCGTAAGCGCAGTCGGATGATGTCCGAGCGATCTTGCGAATCCATAGCCATCGCCCGTAGATCCCGTTCTCGGGTAGGATATTCCGCCTGTCGCGAGGATCACGCGGTCAAACTCACGCGGTTTTTCGGCGTGAGTCATATGAACTGTAAATACTCCGTTTTCATTGGTCACGTTCTTTACAGCACCTCCGATGACCTTGACCCCCGAATACTCAAGATCGCGCACGAGAGCATCGACGATATCCCTTGCCTTATCAGACTGGGGAAAAACTCTGCGGCCGCGCTCGACCTTTGTTGGTACTCCGAGATATTCAAAATGCTCTATTACTCTGCTCGGAGGAAAAGCGGAATACGCTGCATAAAGGAAGCGCGGATTGCGCGGAATATTCTCAAGAAACTCATCGCGGGTGCAGTCATTGGTGACGTTGCATCTTCCCTTGCCCGTTATTGCAAGCTTCCAACCCATTTTACCGGGGCCGTTTTTTTCATAAAGAACGACCCGAGCTCCCGCATACGCGGCAAAGGCGGCGGCTGCCATTCCGGCAGCGCCGCCGCCTATTACGGCTACGCGGATATTTTCCGTAGTTTTTTCAAAATTATTCATACCAAATTTTCCGACGTGGCAGGTTCACTCCTGCGCCTTATCGTAGACCTCGTATTCATCCCAGATTTTTTCGAGCTTATCAAAGCGCACGCGGATATCATCCATCTTCTTGCGCGATACGGCAACGATGATCGCGTTGATTATCGACAGAGGCGCTACAAGGGAATCGACGAAGGAGACAAGATCGCTCCTTGCAAGCAGAAGCTGATCGGCAACGCCCGCGATCGGGGACTGATGGCTATCCGTCAGCGAAATAACGTCGGCACCCGCATTATGCGCATACTCTACTGCGTTTACTATTCTCTTTGAATATCTCGGAAAGCTGATCGCTATCATAACGTCATTCTTTCCTATGGACATGATCTGCTCAAACATCTCGCTGCCCGATGTTGTCTGAACGAACTTGACGTTATCAAACATCATGCGGAAATTAAAATTCAGAAATCCCGCCAGCGACGAGGATGAACGAACACCTATGATATAGATTCTATCGGCGGACACGATCTTGTCCACGGCAGCCTCAAATGCATCGCGATCCACCTCCTCAAGGGTACGGCGGATCTTTTCGGCATCGGAAACAAGGATCTTATCGAGGACGTCGCCTTCTCCGATAAGAGAATTGGTGACCTCGACCCTTTGTACCGAAGTAAGCTTCATTCGGATAAGCTCCTGCAGGGATTTCTGCATATCGGGGTAACCGTCAAATCCAAGCTCAATGGCAAATCTGACTACCGTCGATTCCGAGACTCCGACAAGAGCTCCCATTTTCGACGCTGTCATGTATGCCGCCTTGTCGTAATGCTCAAGTATGTAATTTGCTATTCTTTTCTGTCCTTTAGAAAAGGTTGGCATACCCTCTTCTATCGTTGCGATAAGGTTGCGTTTCATTCAATTTGCCTCCCGATTTTTTCGCGCAGATTCAAAGGTTATTATAAACCATTTCGATCGGTTTGTCAAGTAAAATTCCGTTGATTTTGCAATTTTTTGAAACTTTTCTTGCAAAAACTCAAATGATTTTTACAAATAACTATACTACTTCGTCAGACCGAGGCTTTTTTTGCAGCCATGACTGCATCATATTCTCCAAGAACCTTTATCGTGGATTCAATATCCGAAGGATAATGATACACTCCTCCGTGGCGGATCATATGAGTTTCCGCTCCTCTTCCGGCGAACATGATAACGCTGTCTCCGATGTCCGCAAATACCGCGCGGCGAATGGCATCCTCTCTGAGCTCCGCAAGATCGTAAGGACATCCGAGAGCTTCAAGATGAACGCCTATCTCATGCGCGATCTTCTCGAAAGGCTCGTCCGCGGGATCCTTCTCGCAAATAACGGCGTAGTCGCAGCAGGAGCCGACGATCTTTCCTACCTCTTCTCTTCTGTTCTGCGCCTTTGAGCCGTGGAGTCCGAAGCAGGCGATCTTCTTTCTTTCGGGATAGGTACGGCACACGTACTCGCAAAGCACCTCGAAGCTGTTCTTGTTATGCGCGTAGTCAACGATAACGATGACCTTTTCATCCTCGCTCTTGAAGACCTGCATTCTTCCTGCGGTGCGCGCGACCGCGAGCGCCTTCTCCATCGTTTCGGGAGGGATTCCGACGGCATAGCTCATTGCGATCGCACAAAGAGCGTTCTTTACGTTGAACTCACCCGGCATAGTCAGCTTCATCCTTCTCTCCCAAAGAGGCGTTACAACGTCGAAATAAATACCGTCAGGCAGAGTTTCGATCTTTCGGCAGGAGATAGTATCCGTATCATGCGAACCAAACGTGATCACAGGAACTCTGCCGCCGATATAGTCAAGCATTACGTCGCTCTTTGGATCATCGGTATTGACGCATGCGATACCGCAGTTATCATATAGTTTGAGCTTGGAATAGAAATAATCCTCAAAGGTGGGGTGTTCAACGTCGCTTATATGGTCGTTATCAATATTGGTAAAGCCAGCTACGTTGAAATTGACCCATTCGACTCGCTTATATTTGAGAGCCTGAGCCGAGACCTCAACGACGTAGTTTTCGATTCCCGATTTCACCGCGTTCGAGAAATGACGCCAAACGTCGGGAGACTCAGGTGTCGTATTGGTCGATTCAAACCTCTCGATACCGTCGTATGTATCTATGGTGGACATGAATCCACATTCTCGGGTATTGGTCTCCGCCGCATAAGTATCAAGGATCTCCTTGAGATAATAGGACGTTGTGGTCTTACCCTTTGTTCCGGTAATTGCAAAGGTTGTCAGCTGCTGCTGCGGATCGCGGTAGAACATACGCGCAACGAGTGCCATTGCACCGCGAATGTCATTCACGGCGATATAATGCTCTCTATCGGCAATAATCTTATCGCTGAGATAGCAGACTGCCCCCTTCTCGATAGCGGAGAAAAGATATTCCTCCTTAAAATGAACGCCCTTGGCGATAAAGAGCGTGCCCGGGACGACCTTTCTTGAATCGAAGGTGAGCTCGCTGACCTCTGTGGAAGCATAGTCATCCCACATATCGGTTCCCATGAGCATTCCCGAATTATCGAGAGCATTTATAAAATCCCTTATAGTATAAAACTTATCTGACATAATTAAGTTCCCTTTTTTAATAAAAATACAAATTAATTATATCACTTTTCAAAGACTTTTGCAATAGAAGGGGCAAAAAAATGCGAAAATAAATATCTTCCTTTTACGTGTTTGGCAGATTCAACTATAAAGCGAAAGTATTTTCGTTCAAAATAACTATAAAGAAATTTCATTTTTGACTTTACATTTGTCGAAAAATATGGTATTATATTGAAAGAAACCGAAAGCGTCACGCCGACGCTTCGGAAAAATCAGGAGGATTTCGCATGCAACTCATCTACAATGTCAAGGATAAGCCGAAATTCGGTCAGCTTATCGTCTTCGCGATCCAGCAGCTTCTCGCCATTATGGCGGCAACCATCGCCGTTCCCGCAATCGTCGGCAATGGTATGACAGCTTCCGCAGCTCTCTTCGGAGCAGGCGCGGGAACCATCATCTATCAGCTCTTCACTAAGTTCAAGAGCCCCGTATTCCTCGGTTCTTCCTTCGCATTCATCCCCTCGATGCTCGCAGCATTTGCCGGCGGCGTTTCCATGCAGCTCGGCTTCCTCGGTCTTCTGATCGGTGCCGCAAGTGCAGCTCTCGTTTACGTTATCATCGCTATCATCATCAAGATCGCGGGTGTAAAGTGGATCAACGTCCTTATGCCTCCCGTTGTTATCGGTCCGACGGTTGCTCTCATCGGTCTCTCTCTTGCCGGAGCGGCGGTCAAGGACGTATTCTCTTACGGTCCTCAGGACGATAACGGCGCATTCATTATGAATCCGACCCTTTGGGTATCTTTTATTTGCGCAATCGTCACACTTCTCGTGGTTATCATCTGCTCCACCTACGGTAAGAAGATGGTCAAGCTTATCCCCTTCATTATCGGTATCCTTTCGGGCTATGCAGTCGGTCTCGTTTTCACCTTCATCGGCATCGCGACCAACAACCCCGAGATTCAGATCGTTGATTTTACGCCTTTCAAGGCACTCGTTGCAGAGGGCGTAGGAATTTCCACCTTCGTTTCAGTTCCCGAATTCACGTTCCTCACCGCGCTTAAGGGCACCGGCGAGTTCAGCGGCTCCTACCTTGCAACCGTCATCGTTGCATACGTTCCCGTTGCATTCGTTGTATTTGCAGAGCATATCGCGGACCACAAGAACCTCTCCTCCATCATCGAGAGCGATCTTCTTGACGATCCCGGACTTCATAATACTCTTCTCGGCGACGGTGTTGGCTCGTTTGTAGGCTCGATCTTCGGCGGCTGTCCCAACACCACCTACGGCGAGTCGGTCGGTTGCGTTGCTATCACCAAGAACGCATCGGTTATCACGATCACGGTAACTGCTGTTATGGCAATGGTAGTTTCCTTCATCTCCCCCTTCGTAGCATTCCTAGATTCGATCCCGGGATGCGTAATGGGCGGCGTTTGCATCACACTCTACGGCTTCATCGCTGTTTCGGGTCTCAAGATGATCCAGAAGATCGACCTTGAGCAGAACGCCAACCTCTTCACCGCTTCGGTTATCCTTATCACGGGTATCGGCGGCATGGCAATGGCTATCGGTAAGGTAACCATCACCGCTATCGCTTGCGCACTTATTCTCGGTATCATCGTTAACCTTCTTCTCAACAAGGCGAGAAAATAATATAATGCAAAATGCTAAATGCAAAATGCAAAATGAACAAGTAATTTAACTTATTTGTTCTACATAAACAAAGGACTGAATCCAATTCAGTCCTTTTATATTCAGAAAATCAAATGAAATGTTCTGCTGCTTTTGAATTTTGCATTCATTCCGTGAATCTCGCGAAATACGCCTTCGGGTGTCCGCAGGTGGGGCAATGCTCGGGTGCCTGTTCGCTTGCGATAAGCTGACCGCAGGCAAGACAGATCCAAGGGGTGTTTCCGTCCTCGGCGGTCTTGACAAAGGCGTTTCCGTCCTCGAGCTGTTTTTTGTACTTGAGATATCTTTCCTCGTGGCGGCGTTCGATGGCGGCAACGCGCTCGAATCTGCCCGCGATCTCGTCAAAGCCCTCTTCCCTTGCGGTCTCGGCAAATTCGCGGTACATTTTGTCCCATTCGAAATGCTCGCCGTTTGCGGCAACCTCGAGGTTCTTTTCGCTCTCCTCCATTCCGCCGAGAAGAGTGAACCAGATCTCTGCGTGCTCGGCTTCGTTTCTCGAGGTCTCCTCAAAAATCTGCGCCACCTTCTCATATCCGTCCTTTCTCGCCTTGCTTGCAAACCATGTGTAGCGAAGATGCGCCTGCGACTCGCCCGAAAGCGCGGTATGGAGATTCTCCTGAGTTTTTGTGCCTTCAAGTCTGTCCTTAAGAGGTGTAGGTGCGGGAACTGTTGCGTTCATTATAAAAATCCTCCTGTATTTTTGGTACAGAAGGATTATTGACGCGAATGGAGGGAGATATTCAAGTGCAGAGTGCAGAATGCAGAGTGCAGAGTTTCGGTAACTTTTCTCGCAAGGCTCGAAAAGTATTTTAATAAAATAATTTTCGAACTCAGTGAGAAAATTTTCCTTAACTCTGCACTCTTAACTCCTATCCAAAGTATTCACTCGCAAGTATCGAACAGTATCCGACGTCAACGTATTCGCAACGGTTAAGAAGTGATTGACGGCGGATGCCTTCGAATTTCATGCCGACCTTTTCCATCACTCGGCGCGAGACCTCATTACCGACGATATATCTCGCCTCAATGCGATTGAGCTTCAACTCGGTAAAACCGAATTCAAGCACACGCGCGAGAGCTTCGGGAGCGATGCCTCTGCCACGGTATTCGGGATTGATTACGTAGCCAACCTCCGCGGAATTGTTTTCATAATCAAATCTTGTAAATCCGCAAGTACCGATCATCTTCTCGCGGTAGTCGCCGTCGGCGCACCAGATAAGCGCCCAATCGTAGAACTCTCCGTTTCGGTAGCATTTACCGATAAATTCGAGATAGTCCCTTGTGTACTCGCGCGAGGGATGCGGCTGCCAGGTCAGGTATCTCGTAACGTCGGCGCGGCAGGCGTATTCAAACATATCGTACGAGTCGATCGGCTTCATAGCACGCAAAGTCAACCGCCGAGTCATGAGCGTGGGAGGCTTACTGAACACTCGTTTTACAGTTCGTTCTAACATAGATACTCGTCCTTAAAACAATGCAAAAATATAAATGCAAAATGCAAAATGAAGGAAACTTTTCTCGCTATGCTCGAAAAGTATTATTCTAAAATAATTTTCGAACAAAGTGAGAAAATTTACCTATAAATGATAATTTTGCATTTTGCATTCTGCATTTTGAATTTACCAATTATCGCTTCCGTCCTCGGGGATGACCTCCTTGACGGCGGCGATAGCGCACTCGATCATATCGTCGTCGGGCTCTTTGGTTGTAATATGCTGGAGCCAAACGCCGGGTGCGGAAATGATTCTTGTGAAGAGATTATCGTGTCTGCCCGCAAAGCGGATAAGCTCGTAGCCGATACCCATAATGAAGGGGAGGGTGATAAGACCGATGCCGGTTCTGGCAACGATATTGAGAATCTTATTATCAACAAGCGTTGCGGGGATGAACATATTGACAACGATCGAAACAAGAAGCATAAGGATAAGGAAGGACGTGCCGCAACGGGGGTGGAATCTCTTCTGACGGCGGACGTTCTCAACGGTGAGTTCGAGTCCCTGCTCGTAGCAGAAGATGGTCTTGTGCTCCGCTCCATGGTACATAAAGGTACGGCGGATATCCTTCATAAGGGTCACGGACGCCATATAAGCGACCATTATTGCGATCTTTACCACGCCTGTGATGGCTGCGCGAATAAGGTTGAACCAATAGCCTTCACCCTCGAGCGAGGGGATCGCCCACGTAATAAGCTCATAGATAGACTCGGGAAGTACCTTGAATAACAGAAGTGCGAGTCCGAGACCGAGAACAAGTGCTATGACCATAACGCCGGTCATCAATCCCGAGGTGTCCTTTTTATCTGTTTTGACTTCGGCTGCGGGTTCTTCAACGGGAGCTTCAATGGCTGCTTCTTTTACTTCTTCTGCGGCAACGTGAGCCTCTGCAGCCTCCTTTTCGGAAAGCTCATCTACGGTAACGCCAAGCTTTTTTGCCTTCTTCGCCTGCTCCTTTGCCGCCTTCTTTTCAGCCTTGATTCTTTCTTCCTCTTCAATTGCCTCGTCGAGGCCGGAAAGCTCGGCTGAACGCATAGTCGCCTTGTATCCGACAGCCATAGAGTCGATAAAATTAACAACTCCTCGGATAACCGGCCATTTAAGTACGCCCTTGCGATTTGCGCTCTTAAGGTCCTCGACCTCGATTACCATCTCGCCGTCGGGGCGTCTTACTGCCATCGCGCTCTTCTTCGGACCGCGCATCATAATTCCTTCAAGCAGAGCCTGACCGCCGATCGACGTCTTTTTCGCGGGGCAGGATGCGGATTCGTTTTTATTGCTCATAATTTAAGTATCCTTTTTACATAAAATATTATCTTTTATTATATCCTACATTTATGAATTCATTATGAACTCTTTATTCTATTAATAAAAAAACAGAGCCGACGGATCGGCTCTGCAAAATTTTATTGGTTATCGGAATCAAAAATCGATCTTAAGCTGACCGCCAAGCTCTGCTGTATGCTTTTCGATAAGAGCGTGGATCTTCTTTACGGGGTCGAGGATGAGGCTGATAGACTCATCATGGTTGAGGGTATCGATGATGTAGGAAACGTACTTGCACATGCTGACCTCAACATACCAATCCTTTGTCTTGAGAGCGGGATCGTTATAGATAAGGTTGGTGGTGAAGATCTTATCGATGATACCTTCCTCGTAAGCCTTGTCAAAGCCCTCGAGACCGTTGGTGAAGAGTCCGAAGGTTGCGAAAGCATAGATCCTCTTCGCACCTCGCTTCTTGATCTGCTTAGCAACGTCAAAGAGAGAGTCGCCCGAGGAGATCATATCGTCGACGATGACAACGTCCTTGCCCGTGAGATCCTGGCCGAGGTATTCGTGAGCAACGATGGGGTTCTTACCGTTTACGATACGGGAATAGTCACGTCTCTTATAGAACATACCTACGTCAAGTCCCGCAACCGAGGAGAAGAACATACACCTGCCCATTGCGCCCTCGTCGGGAGAGATGATGATAAGCTGTTCCTTATCAAAGGAAATATCGGGAACTGCCTTGACAAGTGCCTTTACCATCTGGTATGTAGGGCGGTAGTTATCAAAGCCGATAAGAGGAACTGCGTTCTGTACGCGATCGTCGTGTGCATCAAAGGTAATAAAGTTCTTTACTCCGTAGAATTCAAGCTCACGGAGCATCATAGCGCAGTCGAGAGACTCGCGGTTGGTTCTCTTGTGCTGTCTGCCCTCGTAGAGCATGGGCATAATGACCGAGATACGGCGTGCCTTACCCTCGATAGCACCGACGATTCGCTTAAGATCTGCGAAATGCTCATCGGGCGTCATGGGGATATCATTACCTCTCATCTTATAGGTAACGCCGTAGTTAAAGGGGTCGCAGATGATCATGATGTCAAGACCTCTGACCGACTGCTTGAGAAGTGCCTTTGCCTCGCCCGATCCAAAACGGGGGCAATCGACCTCTACGAGATAAGATTCGTTGGTGCCTCTGCGTTCTCTGAGATAATTGTCAACACGGTTTGCGAAATCCTCGCATCCCTTCATGGCAACTATGCCAAGCTTACCGAATACTGCTTCCTTCATTTTGACTCCTTTTATCCGAAGTTATTAAATTGATAATATATTATACCATATAATTTGCAATAGTGCAAATACTTTTTTCGATTTTTTTGCAAAAATCGTCAACTTTTTTGTATTTTCCTTATATTGTCAAATCCAGCCGACGGTTTTCATCAGGAAAACGCCAAAGAAGATGGTTAAAATGCATAAAAGTGTCGAGAGCAATAGGATCTGTCCCGCGAGCTCGTGGTCGCTCTTCATATTTTTTGCCATAATATAGCTGCTGACGGCGGCGGGCGTTCCGAAGATGATGAAGGTGATGAGAAGCTCGTTGCCTCTGAAGCCGCAGAGGTATGCCGCCGCGACGCCTATGATCGGATGGATGACGATTTTCACGATCGAGGTCACGCTTGCGAGGGTGATATTACCCTTGAGTGCCGAGAAGGAGAAACCGGCGCCGAGGCTTATGAGGGCAAGAGCCGTAGTCGAGTCGGAAAGATATCCGAGAGAGGTATTGAATATCGTCGGGAGTTCCCAACCGAATATCATAAAGGGCAGTCCGAGAACGACGGCTATGATGAGCGGATTCTTGGCGGTATTGATCAGGATCTTTCCTATATTTATCTTCTGCTTCTCTTCTCCCTCGGCGGTCGGCATAAATATCGTCAACACTACGACAGAAAGGACGTTATACATAAGGATAACGAAGGGCATAGTGATCGCGTAGCCCGCGAGAGCCGCGTCGCTCTCTGCAGTCCCGGCGTAGATATTAGTGATGAATACCACTCCGAGGATAGAGGCGTTAGAACGGAACATACTCTGCACAGACGCGCCGACACGCGCGGGGTCTCTGACGATGAGATGAGTCAAAATTGAAAATACCGTACAGGTAATCAGAAGCATCACGACGGTGAAGATCGGGAGTTTCATAAGGTCTCCGCCGCTCGTCATATCCGCGCCCGCGACCTGCAGGAAGATCATACAGGGCAGGGCTATGTCAAATACGTATTTATCTGCCGCCGAATAGAAGCTGTCGGGCAGAAGCTTGACCTTTTTAAGAACCATACCGAGGACGGTCAGTATCAACACGGGCGTCACGGTATTGAGGCTCAGTATCAGATTATCGAGCATATTTTCTGACCTTACTTTCTGTCGATAAGGCGGAGATAGTATTCAAGATAAGAATCGTAATCGCTCTTGTTACCGCGCGGTAGATATGTCTTCACGGGGAAGGACTTGCGGACGAGCTCACGAGCCTCGGAGATGCCCGAGACGAGTCCGTGCGCCATCGCCTGAACGAGAAGGTTTCCGAGCGTTGTTGCCTCGGAGGGCCCCGCAACGACGGGCATACCGCAGACGTCAGCCGTGATCTGCGAGAGCAGGGGATCCTTCGATCCGCCGCCGACGATATTGATCGAGCTCGGGTTCTTGCCCGTAAGATGCTTGATGTCCTCGACCGTGTATCTGTAGCAAAGTGCCAAGCTGTCGAAAATGGTGCGGATGATCTCGCCGACGGTTTCGGGAACGTACTGACCCGTCTTGCGGCAGTATTCCGCGATACGCGTGGGCATATTGCCGGGAGGCATAAACACGGGATCGTTTACGTTGATGAAGGAGACGAATGGCTTTGCGTTCATCGCTTCCTCGGTCATACTGTCATAGGTGACCTTCTTGCCCTCCGAGAGCCACGCGCGGCGGCATTCCTGAACGAGCCAGAGTCCGACGTGATTTTTGAGATAGCGGATAGTTCCGCACGCGCCGCCCTCGTTGGTGTAGTTGCGACGTTCGCCCTCCGCGCAAATAAGCGGAGCCTTCAATTCACAGCCCATGAGCGACCAGGTACCCGAGCTTATGTAGATGAAGTCATCGTTCTCGGCAGGGGTAGCGAAGACTGCGCTTGCCGTATCGTGCGAAGGAACTGTGATAAGCTTCATATCCGATGCGAATTCGGGCTTGACCTTGCCGATAACCACCCCGGGATCGACGATGGGAGCAAATTTATTCTTTGAAATACCGAGTGCGGACAAGATCTCGGGGGAGAAATCGCGGGTGTGGGCATCAACGATCGCGCCGGTGGATGCGACGGTATATTCGCTTACCTGCTCGCCCGAGAGGAAATAGCCGAAAAGGTCGGGAAGGAAAAGTATCTTGTCCGTCTTCTCGAGTCTTTCGGGGGTGAACTTCTTCTCCGCCGCAAGCTGGAGAACTGTATTGAATTCGAGGTACTGAATACCCGTGATCTCATAAAGTCTCGAAAGAGGCATAAACTGCGAGAAATAGTCGCCTATGCCGCGGGTTCTGACGTCGCGGTTGCTGTAAGGGTCGCAAACGAGCTCACCCTTCTTATCGACGAGACCGTAGTCAACGCCCCAGGTGTCGATACCAACGCTCTGCGCGCCCATTGATGCGCCGAGGCGAGTAGCATTTTCGACCTCGCGGCGAAGCATCGGGGCATCCCAGACGAGCGCGTCGCCCTTGTAGATCGGCTTATTTTCAAAGCGGCAGATCTCCTCGATCGCCATCTTTTCTCCGTCAAAGGAGCCGATAAGCCCTCGTCCGCTTCCTCCGCCGATGTCTATACCTAACATTTTTATCTTGTTGTCGGACATTTTTATTTCCTCCGAAAAAAATTTATATAATAAAATTCGTTTTTTGGGCGGCTTTGCCGCTCAAAAAACACCGCCAAGACGAGCCGCGCGAGTCCGCGCGCCGAGGGGAGCTGACAAAATCTCCGATTTTGTCAAGCGGCGATAAGCGCGCGATTGTCACTTGCAAAACATGGTTTTGCAAGTGTTATTTATTTCATTTCAACAATTGTAACGCCACCATCGCCTTCTCCGTACTGACCGATACGGAAATTCGCGATACGGCTTTCGCGGCGAAGCTTTTCCCAAAGAGCCGCGCGGAGTGCGCCCGTACCCTTTCCGTGGATAAGTCGGCAGGTGCGCAGACCCGCAAGCTGAACCTCGTCGAGATATCTGTCGACCTCGTACCAAGCCTCGTCGCCCGTCATACCGCGAAGGTCGATCTCATCAGAGCAAGCGCGGCTTACGGTGGTCTTGGCAAACTCCTTGACCGTCTTTTTGTTGCCCTGGGAATCGGTGACTGTGATAACGTCGTCCATCAGCTTGAGGTTCTTGACCTTGGTCTTTGTTCTGACAGAGCCGATCTGAACGCTTACGTTTCCGCTGCGGTCGGGATCTGCAATAACCACGCCCTCCTGAGAGATGTTCATCAGATAAACGGCGTCGCCCTTCTTGAGCGGGCGAGGGAGAACGTAATCCTCGTCTTGATTTTCATCAACCGGGTTGTATTTATCCTCGTTTTCACGCATATATTCGCGAACCTTTTTGCGTGCGGCGTCGAGCTCCTGTCCGAGTCTTTCGCTGTCGCGCGCCTTGCGGACCTTATCGAGCTGAGCGAAAACGTACTCGCTCGAGATCTTCGCACCCTCGACCATCTCGGCAGCCTTTTTCTGCGCGCGCTCAACTTCCTTTTCGGCTGCCGCGATCTTTTCGCGGATCTTTGCCTCTGCCTCGACCTTAAACTTTTCATACTCGCGGCGCATATTTTCGGATTCCTCGCGGTACTTCTCTGCCTCGATACGAGCCGCCTCGAGCTTGTCAATAACGTCCTCGAAGCGTCTGTTGTCCGAGCTTACCTCGGCAAGCGCGCGGTCGATGATATGCTTTGGCAGACCGAGTCTTTCGGAGATAGCAAGCGCATTCGAGCGTCCGGGAGTGCCGATGGTCAGTTTATATGTCGGACGGAGAGTTTCGATGTCGAATTCGCAGGACGCGTTCTTGACTCCGGGAGTGTTGAGAGCATACGCCTTGAGCTCGGCATAGTGAGTGGTTGCAGCGCAGGTCGCACCCGCGGCTCTGACCTCGCTGATGACCGCGATGGCAAGTGCCGCACCCTCGATGGGGTCGGTGCCGACGCCAAGCTCGTCGAAGAGGACGAGGGCATCGTCTGTCAGATCGTCAACGATCGAAACAATATTGACCATATGCGAGGAGAAGGTCGAGAGCGACTGCTCGATGCTCTGCTCGTCGCCGAGGTCAACGAGAACTCTGCCGTAGATCGGTACGGTGGAATTATCGTCGCAGGGGATATGGAGACCCGACTGCGCCATAAGCGCGAAAAGTCCGAGGGTCTTGAGCGTAACCGTCTTACCGCCCGTATTGGGACCCGTAATGACGAGGGTATCAAAATCACCGCCGAGGCGGATATTTACGGGAACCACGCGCTCCTTCGGTATCAGCGGATGGCGCGCATGGCGGAGCTCCGTGCGTCTGTTATCCGACGAGATCTTCGGCTGTGAGGCATTCATTCTGAATGAAAGCTCTGCGCAGGCAAAGACGAAGGCAAGCTCGTCGATATTTGCGCCGTTATAGCGGATCTTGTCCGAGATCGCGGCAACGTCGGATGAAAAATCGTAAAGAATACGCTCGATCTCGTGCTTTTCCTTTGCCTCGAGCTCGCGGATCTCATTGTTTGCGTCAACGACGGCAAGCGGCTCGATAAAGAGGGTCGCGCCCGTCGACGATGCATCGTGAACGAGACCCTTGATATCGTTCTTACATTCAGCCTTAACGGGAACGACAAAGCGTCCGTTACGGATAGTTACGATATTTTCCTGCAGACTCTTCGAATACGCGCCCGTGGTGTATTTTGCAAGGATATCGCGGACCTTTGCGGTTGTCTGACGGATCTTGCGGCGGATATTATAGAGCTCGGGAGATGCGTCGTCAGCTATAGTTTCTTCGCTGATAATGGCGGTCCTTATTCTGTCCTCAAGCTTTTTATCGGGAAGAAGACGCTCGAAGACCTCATCAAGAACCGTCTCAAAGCGGCGGTTCGTGCGGCTGTAATCGAGCAGAACGCGGCTTGTGCGGAGGATATCGGCGATATCCATAAGCTCGCGCTGTGTCAGCATCGCGCCCTTATCGGCACGCTCGCAATGGGGAGTGATATCCTTTACACCGCCGAAGGGAGGCTGTCCCTTCTCCGCGGCAAGTCTTTTTGCGTCGCTGGTGCGCCTCTGCATATTGAGGATGCGGATAAGATCGGATTCGGGCGCAAGAGCAAGCGCCGCCGCGCGCGCGCCCTCGGTACGGGCACAATCGCAGAGCATTGCTCTGATCTTATCAAATTCAAGTAATTTTACTGTTTTTTCGGGTAGGTACATCATGATGTTGTTTCCTTAATTCTTGCTCAGCTCGTGATAGAGGCTGAGTGATGAAAAGCCGCGCTCAATATGATTGAGAATATAGGTCTCAGCTGCGCGGCTGAAAGTGTTTTTATCTGTTTGGGATGAAATGTCGAATGAGAGCAGGCGTTTGAGCGGCGCGTTTACGACGTATCGCATCGCGGCAAGCACGCCCGCCGTTATCGGGATGATGATTGATCGCGTTCCGAGCACGTCGACGAGCAGCTCCGCGTCCGAGGCTTGTACGTTTTCGGGGGACGAGGCTATACAATCCGAGCAGACGATACCGCCGCTCATTACGTCGAGATAAAAGGCGGGAGCTTCACGCCTTTCACATCTGACGCATTCCGAAAGCTCGGGCAGATAACCCGATATCGCCGCCGCACGAAGCTCGAAAGCCGCCTTTACGAGAGCGCGGTCGTATTTCTCCGTGCAAAGCGCGTGATACGTATTCAGCGCAAGCGGCAAAAGCTCGCCCGCGGGCTCTCCCTGACCGCTCAGCTCACAGCAGACGTCGGAAATATATTGCGCAAGATACATAAGCTCGATATCCTTTTCGAGCGCGGTAAAGGATTTTATCACCGAAGCATCGCGCACCCAAGCCATATCTCCCTTGAAATGGAGTTCGAAATTGCCCCATACGAAGGCTCGGCAGGGCGACATCAGCTTGTTACGGAGTGACCTTGCGCCCTTTGCGATGACGGTGATCCTGCCCTCCTCGGGGCAAAGCAGAGTCAGAAGCCTGTCATGGTCGCCCTGCGGCACCGCGCGGATAACAAGCGCGTCTGTTGATATATCGTGGGTTGCCATAACTCCTCCTTAAAAACGGCTTATTAGATAATCTCGCACCAATACTACCTATATTGGATTTTATAATTTTTTGCCGGCCTTGCCTCTAAAAATTCAGTGATTTTTTTCGGAGAAAACTCCATTTTATTTTTCGTAGGTTTAAAGCCGCTTTGAATTAAATCTCTATAACACTCTTCAAAAATTGATCCGTCTATGCTTTCACAAATATCTATATCCATTTTATCCAAACCGCCCGATATTCTTTGGGAAGAAGAAACCCATATATTGAGGTCAAATGCATAATAATCTTTGATACCGACGGGAAAAAACCATCTGCTTTCTCTGAAAACAGGAGATTTATATGCAACGGAAGGCAAGAAGAAATCATAATCCTCGTTAATTATTCCCTCTCGCGGAGAATAAGAAAGAATGCTTTGCGTAAGCTGAAATGCTATATCATCGAGAAGCCGTTGTTCAATATGCTTCTCGGGTGAATAATCAAGGTATTCATAGTAACATTTATTCACAAATTTTGATGTTACTTCCCATTTGTAATCGTATATAAACGGGAATGACTGCTTTCTGTCAAAGCAAAAAACTCTTTGGCTTATTCTCTTTTTGAATGCTTCAGGAACATTAATGTCGGCACTTTCGAGCGCATCAAGCTTTTTATAGGAATCAATTAGTGAATCGGACCCCTTATACCAGCGTATCCAATGAATATCCGCACCTTTCTTTTTTATCAATGTTACGGGATAATATACATAATCATCAAATACAAAATTTTCGCTTAAATAATCATCGTACAGCTGAATATGCTTTACGTTCTCAAGCTCCAATTCGTCAAATAAGCCGTGTAGTTTTTGGTTATCAAATAAACAAGGTAAGTATGAATTATGATAATATATTTTCATCATTTATTCTCACAACTTAATCTTCAATATCCTTTTTGTTATATCCGAAGTTCGAGACAAGTCCCTCGCGCTCGCGCCAGTTTTCCTTGACTCTTACCCAAAGATCGAGGAAGATCTTCGAGCCCGTGACCTTTTCAAGCTCTTCTCTCGAATACATTCCGACCTTCTTGAGCACTTCTCCTCCACGGCCGATGATGATCTGTTTATGCGACTGCTTCTCGCAGATGATCTCGGCGCGGATCTTGGTGAGATTGCCCGTATCGCGGTACTCCTCAATGACGACGGCGATTCCGTGGGGGACCTCGCGATCAAGCGCGCGGAGGAGCTTTTCGCGGATGATCTCGGAAACGTACTGACGCATCGGCTGGTCGGTTGCGGCATCCTCGGGGAAGAACCATTCGCTCTCGCGGAGGAATTTTGAAAGCTCGTCCATAACCTCATCGACGTGCTTGCCCGACTTTGCGGAAACCGGCACGACTGCATCAAACTCATGCTTTGACGCGTAAGCCGCGATCTTCTCCGCGATCATATCGCGGCGGACGGTGTCTATCTTATTGAGAACGAGAACCGAGGGGACGCCCTCTCTCTTGAGGTATTCGATGATCTCCTCCTCGGTCTTCGAGACGGGCTTGTTTACGTCAACGACGAGCATAACTACGTCGCCCTGCTGCATCCCCGACCTTGCCGCCGTGACCATATAGTCGCCGAGGCGGTTCTGCGGGCGATGGATGCCGGGGGTATCGAAGAAGACGAACTGATCTTCGCCCTCGGTAAGGATGCCGCGGATGCAATTACGGGTGGTCTGCGGTTTATTTGAAACGATCGCCACCTTCTCTCCGAGAATGCGGTTCATGATCGTCGATTTGCCTACGTTGGGTCTGCCTACTATGGAAATAAATACTGTTCTCTTCATGTTTTTCAATCCTCCGTCATTTTATCTATGAATTTCTGCAGATCATACGACTTTGCGTCCTCTGTATACTGCGTTGCGTTCGGATCGAGCTGACCCGGATTCTTATGGAATAAGTATATCTCCTGACCGGAGCTGTGCGAAAGCATCATGCTTTCTATCATACCGTCCGCATCAAGCCCTATCGAAAAAGAGAAATCTATCTCTTTGAGCTGAAAATAATACAGTGGAAGCTCGGAAGAACCGAGAACTACGTATTCAAACTGCGAAAAGAATCTCAGATCCATATCCCTCGCCTGATCGGCAAAGGACAGAACGGTGCTCAGCGACATATAAGGCTTGTCTTCCTTCTTTTTCGCGCATCCGATAAGTATGCCCGCAAGCATGCTCAGAGCGAGCAGAATGCATGTGATTTTTATCTTTTTCATGTTATTTTACCTCAAGTCCCATGATTTTCATTATTTCGCGCTGACGGGCTCGCATATCCGCCTCATCCTCTTCTCCCGTCTCGTGGTCGTATCCGAGGAGATGCAAGGTCGAATGAACGCAGAGAAACGCCACCTCGCGCTCAAACGGATGACCGAATTCGTTTGCCTGCTCGCGTGCTCTTTCGAGAGACAATACGATATCTCCTAAGCAGAGCTTTTCACCGTCGAAGGCTTCCTCAAGATCGCCGTCCTCGGCTATCGGGAAGGAGAGAACGTCTGTGACACGGTCGATCCCTCTGTATTCTGCGTTGAATCTGCGGATGCCCGCATTTCCGACAAAGGTTACCGAAACCTCACAATCGTCCTCGATCTCCTCGTACTCAAGAGTCGTCGTAATAGCGCGCTCAACAAGGGCTTTAAGCTCATCGGTCACCTTTTCCTTTCGGCATCTGACCGAATAATCCACTGTCAGCATTTTTTCGTCCTCCGTCAATAATTCTTGCGGCGGTAGCTGTGACCGCCCTTGTTCTGATTCTGATTTTCCTTTTCGTATTTGTCGTAAGCAAGGATGATCTTCTGCACCAACTTATGGCGCACGACGTCGCGGTCTGTAAACTGATGGATAGAAATGCCCTCTATCCCGTCAAGGATCTTGACCGCCGACCAGAGACCGCTGACCTGTCCTCCGGGAAGATCAGTTTGGGTAAGGTCACCCGTGACGATCGCCTTGGAATTGTTTCCGAGACGGGTCAGAAACATCTTCATCTGCTCGAATGTCGCATTCTGCGCCTCGTCAAGGATGATGAAGGCATCGTCGAGCGTGCGTCCTCGCATATATGCGAGCGGCGCGACCTCGATGATCTGCTTTTCGACGTTTCGCTGATAATTCTCGGGGCCCATCATCTCAAATAGCGCATCGTAAAGCGGGCGGAGATATGGATCGATCTTGCTCTGTAGGTCGCCGGGCAGATATCCGAGCTTTTCGCCCGCCTCGATAGCGGGACGGGTCAGAATGATGCGGCTGACCTTTTTGTCGCGCAAAGCCTTGACAGCCATCGCAACCGCAAGGAAGGTCTTACCCGTACCGGCGGGACCCGTGCCGAGTATTATCGTGTTATTGCGGATAGCCTCGATATATTTCTGCTGGCCGACCGTCTTCGGCTTGATCGGCTTTCCCTTTGCTGTAACGCAGATACAATTCTCATCAAAGGCTTCAAGCTCGCCCTCGCGTCCGTCGCGGACCATATTGATAACGTAGAGCACGGTCTGCTCGGCAAGTGTCTCACTTCTCTCGCCCATCCGCGCGAGAGTTTCTATTGCGCGCGCGGCAGCGTCTACACCCTCCGTGTTACTTCCGCTGACGGTCAGCACTTCGCCGTATCCCGTAACGTCGGGGCGGTTATGAACCGTCACGGCAAAGGCGGCTTCAACGAGCTTCATATTCGCGTCAAATGCGCCGTAAAGCTTGGCGGCAAGCTCCGCCGAGCCGATTTTAACAATTTTCTGTTCCATTTTGTTTCCTCACTGGTTGATATAGAAGGGCACCGGCTTGGCAATATCGTCGATACAGCTTACTTGGCATATAAGACGGTATGCGGTACCGTCCGGACTATCGCCGCCGCTGAATGATTTTGAAAGGATCTCGGCATCGGGCAGTGCGGCAAGAAGCATGCGGTTGATTTCCAAATAGGCAAGATCAACGGCTTCTTCCCGCGTGCGTTTGACCACGCTCTCGGCATAGATCGGACGCTTTGCAAGCGAGATACCCACGGGGATTGTTGCACCTTTTGAAGAATATATATATTTATCCGAATATATTGTATCATATTCCGACCCCAAAAATCCACCCTTTTTGAAAACTTTTTGCCTGAAAGAGAAAAAAATCAGCGAAATTTCGCAAATTTCCTGTTTTTCGGGTATTCTGACGGCGTACTCATAGGGAATTTCTATCTCAAAACTTCGCTCGGTGACGGCAAATACCTTGCCTTTGGCTTCAAGCGCGCGGTATCCGAACCGCTCACTGTCCACAAGACCGCCCACAAGAAGCTCCCCCTTCCGCACAGTTTGCCCCGTCACGGCGATAGGCTCCCCGGCGATGATCTCGAATCCAACGACAACTCCGTCACGTTCCGCAATGAGATTCACACCATCTCCCTCCGGCGGAGATTGTGCCGGAGGATTCCTCTCCTCTATCACCTCAACGTACGCCACGGTCCCGATAATATTAACCGAGATCCAGGCTATCTCCTCACTCGCCAATTCTATCTCCGCTTGAATTTCTCCGAGGTCAAGCTTATTGCAAATAACACCCGGGCGAATCCCATGCTCTGCAAGGACCTGTCTTACTTCGCCATCGGAAAGACCTGTGTTTCCTTCTATCCGGATATCCCAAAGAACGCTGTTTCCAATCGAAATGATCGCTATCGCCGCAATTATACCCACCACAAGTCCCGTGCGCCGAAGCAATCCTAAAATCCAATAGGGTAAGCCGTAAAACAGACTTACCTCAGCGCAAATATTTTGCTCAAGGCAAGCCTCACGCACGCGAAGTGCGGAAGGATAGGCGAGCTCTACCCACGCGGAATCTTGATCAACGGTTATATTTTTGTAGCTTTCTCCGAGTTCGAGAAGCAGGTTCAACAATTCAAGGAGTTCTTCAGCCTTAACGGTTAATTTCGCTTGCCCGTAAACAAGTCCGTCGATCCCTCTTTTAGTCCTCATCTTTTTTGCCTTCTTTGGCAACGCAATCACCCCCGCAAAAATCCAAAGCGTCAAGCTCACCGCAGACGATTATCCTCCCCTCCGAGTAGGATGACATCTTAAGCCTGCGCCCGAGTATCAAAACCTCGCATTTTCCCTGCAATATTCTGATTCGCGTGTCGGAATATTCAAGTATTTCACGGCATCCGCAAAGCAACATCTCATTTCTGCCTCTCATCTCAAGCATCATTCCTCCGCCCAATACGTCGGCGGGAAGATCGATCAAATTGCAAAGCATCTCGGATAGCGTAGCCTTTTCATGACGTATCCTGACCTTTCTCGGATATTTCATTATTCCTCCGAATAGCCGCTATAGTATTTGAATAAAATTCACATGAAGCGGCTCCCTATATCCTATGCCGAAAGAAAGACGGTGATTACTTGACAAAAATCAAAAAGAACAGCTTTTCATCAACAGCAAAATTTGTCTTTTGTTTACTTTTCATCTTACTATTCTTTTCCGCTCCTTCAGCTTCATCATATCATCTGCGGAAAGGGATCTCGGTTTGCTTTGAAACGCTTATTCCTTCAATATTCCCTTTTATGATAATTTCGGAAATACTCGTTCGCTCCGATATTGCTTCATATATCTCTCCCTTATTCTCAAAGCCCATGCGGTATCTTTTCGGTGTTTCCGGCGCGGGTGCTGCGGCTTTTCTGCTGGGCGTACTCTGCGGTTTTCCCGTAGGTGCAAAAGTAGCGGCGGCTCTTTATGAAAAAGGAGATATATCAAAGGCTGACGCGGAAAGACTTATGACCTTCTGCAATATTCCCTCGGCGGCATTCTTGATATTCGCCGTCGGAGATAAACTTTTCGGCAGCAGGGCTTTGGGAATATTTTTATATTTCAACACCCTTGCCGTCACTCTCGGCTGTGCGATAATACGAAATATTATTAAAAAAAGCAACGAAAATTTTCACCAAGCCGAGCTCATCTGCAAAAGCAACAACCTCTCTTTGATACAAATATTCACCGATTCGGTGGGTTCTGCCGCCATATCGGTAATAAACGTCTGCGCCTACGTTTGTTTTTTTACATGCTTTGTTGGAACGATTTCCGCAGTATTACCCGCTATTGACGGAGTTTTCAGCGCGATACTCTTTTCAATTTTCGAGTTGACTTCGGGTTCCGTTGCCTGTTCAACTCTAATGCCGATAGAGATCGGGATCATTCTTGCCGCCGTAGCCGCGGGGTGGTCGGGACTATCGGTTTTCTTTCAGATCCACTCCCTCTCACGAACGAATGCGGAGATGATATCCTTGAAGCCATACCTTAAATCCAAGCTGATATCAGCGCTATTTTGCGGTATCTTTTGCGCGATCTCAGTCAGGCTCTTTCCATCTCTCGCACCACACGCCTCACCCGACACAGATGCAATAACAAGACTCACGCCCTACCCGCTGATCTTCATAGCTTTGATTAACATATTATTTACTCTTTCATTGCTTTTTTACCTATTCAAAGAACTTGACAGAAGGCGTAAGATTTGATATAATAGTATTATGACAGAATTCGTCAAAATCTCCCTTACGGGATCTACGGAGTAATAAATATGAATTTTTCGCTTTTAAGTCTGATGAGCTATCCGCTCTGGACCCTCACGTTTGCATTATTCATTCCCATAGTTGCCGTAATAGCAACTTTTGTCTGCTTACGACGTGCAAACACGCCGAAAAAGCTGATTGGTTTCTTTATAATCATACCGATATTCGTTGCGGTCACAGCCATCCTTTGCGCAGATACGGGATCTATCGTATCCGGTATTTTCCACGAGGTTGCCGTCTACCCCTTGATCGGCTTTCTTTGCGCTATCTGCCTTGGAATGATATGTCTTAATTTCATTGCTCTGATGTGCGGCGCGGGACTTCTCAAAAGGAGCGGCGCGATAATAAACTCCATAGCGACTTTGATCTGTCTTTCCGCAAATATCTTTCTTACTTACAACGCCTGCGCCTTCGCTCATTACACATGCGAAAACAAGCTTTTCAGAAACGATGCAGGGTGCATTTACATAAAGGATTTTTTCGCTGTCGGTAACTCGGAAATTCCATCATTTCTTCCTGATTGGCTCACTTCCCTTCACGTCGAAAATCTCGCCCTTGCAATATTAGCCGTTTATCTTATCATATATTTCCTTTCATTCATCGCTCTCAAATCCCCCGAGCTGCTCGCAAAAGAGGAGCTTGAACGCAGACGCCGCGCGGCTCTTTTGAATACCGAGGACAAAAAAATGCACCGTGAAAAGCATGCAGATCACGAGTCGCAGGAAGACGATCACCCGAATTGCTGCGCATATTGCGAGCACGCAACGGCTCTCAAGGGCGACCGTCTGAGAATGATCTGCGACAAACGCGGAGTAGTATCCACGTCGCACGTGTGCCGAAAGTTCCTCTACGACCCTCTCAAACGCAATGCCTCAAGGCCCTTGATTCCCCCCCTTTCCGATAATATCGGAGATCTGAGCGGAGAGGATCATATATAATTTTTGTTAATTAAATCTCAAAAAATCTCCCGACGGTTAGCCTCGGGTGCTAAAGGACAGTTTTACAAGAATACGGTATATTTCGTAAGAGATATGCCGTATTCTTGTTTTTGTCCCTTGTTTTAAGCGCTTTTAGCACTTTGAATTTCCTGCATCATTTCAAAGAGTTCCTTTTCGTCGGGAATGTTGATCAGACCTACCGCCGTAAAGTAAACGTCAAGGCGCACTCGTTTTCTTCCATCGATCTTTTCGCTCTTGTGTACCTCAATACGCTGAATAAGTCTATTGACGATAGCAGGAGTCAGTTCTGTAATCTCGGTACACTGACGTATTGTTTCAAGAAAAGCGCGGAGATCCACCTTATCTTGTTCCATCGCCTTTAAGGCTTGTTCGGTTTTAGTTGTTTCTTCAATCAACTGATTTTGCTCTGCTTCATAGCTACTCATCATCTTCGCAAATCGAGAGTCGGGAATCTTACCAAGGACATTATCCTCGTAAATGCGTTCGATCAGTTTATCAAGCTCTTTGATTCTTCGCTTGTCTCTCTCGATGGCAGCCTTCATATTGCGGGAATTGACCTCTTTCGTAATATTATGCTTCTTGGCATACATATAGAGAAACACCGCTTCGTATTGCTGAACGAACAGCGCCACTCTTTTCACGAGTTCAAGAATTGTTTCCCGAAGCACCACCTCACGAATAAAGTGGATGGAGCAAGTACCGAGGTTTTCCTTATAAGCGGAACACCGATGAAACTCTTGATTGGGCTTTATACTTTTAGCCGCACAGAAGTAGAGCTTGGATTTACAATCGGCACAGTACAGCAATCCCGAAAATAGGCTCTCTCTACCCGTTGCCGTATTTCTTCTGCGGTGTTCTCTCAACTCTTGAACGCGGTTAAAGGTATCCTCATCAACAATAGCTTCTTGTGTGTTGGGAATGATCTGCCATTCATCCTCGGGGTTATAAACTGTCTTGTGTACCTTGTAACTAACGAGAGAGGTTTTGAAATTGACCGTGCATCCCGTATATTGGCGGTTATCCAAAATATGCTCGATAGAACTTGTTTTCCATGCGTAATCCCCGCGCTCCGAAACTGTGTTAGATGTTTTTCTCCCCACGGACAGCTGGTACGATGTGGGATTCATAAATCTTTCAGCCTCTAAGCGTCGCGCAATCTTGGTAGGACCAAGACCTTCGATACAAAGCTCAAAGATGCGTCTTACGGTCTTTGCCGCAGGCTCGTCCACAACCCATTGCTTAGGATCATCCTCGGATTTCTTGTATCCGAAAGGTACGGCAGAAGCTACGCGCTCTCCTTTGTCTGCTTTGGACTTCCAAACGGCACGGATTTTCTTGCTTGTCTGTGCGGCATACCACTCGTTGAAGATGTTGTTAAACGGCATCATCTCCGTTCCGGTGTTCTTCAGAGTATCAACGTTCTCTTGAATTGCTATGAAGCGGACACCGAGTGTCGGATATTTGATCTCCAAGTATTCGCCAACATCAAGGTAGTTACGTCCGAAACGGCTGAGGTCCTTTACAATGACCACGCCGATCTCTCCGTTCTCGATCATTCTCTGCATACGTTGAAAGTCCGGACGATCAAAGGTCGTACCCGATATGCCGTCGTCTACAAAGAACATTGTGTTGTGGAATCCGTTTGCCCTTGCATATTGTGCAAGGATTTCTTTTTGGTTAGATATACTGTTGCTTTCGCCCTCGCGCCCGTCGTCCTGCGACAGACGGCAGTAAAGGGCGGTTATTTTATTCTCGGCTTGTTTTAACATAATTCACCTTTTCCTTTCTGTAAGCCGAGCATTGCTGTAAGGTAGGCTTATTATACAATGCCCGGCGTATCCTTGCAATTCTGTCACAGCACGTCATCGATTAACTTTTGCGATAGAATTAAGTCTCTAAATTGCGAGAGAATGGTGCTGTTTCCATCCTCGGCAAAATGGGAATTGACCACATAATCAACCGTTCCTATCCGCTTTGTAAAATTGAGTGCCGTAGGATAATTGATAACGGGCGCATTTTGTACGGCTCCTCTTGGGCGGGACGGATATGGAAGATGATCTTCCAAGAAGATAGGCTCATCAATATTGATAGGCTCACGGACGATAATACCGCGAATGTCGGGCAATTCTATTTTCTTTATCATAGGCACTCTCCTTTCATCTGTCCTCGCGTTCGCTGCGCTTCTTCAACTGACGAATGCGTTCATTCTCTAATAGGCGCAGTATGGTGGCTTCAATCTGCGAAACGGATACGTTACGCCCGAAATACTTATCGAGCTTTTCTCTCTGTATCTTGACCATTTCCTTTTGGTTCGGCTTTTCCTCGGTCATAATATCGAAGATGGTATCCATATCCAATTTACCTGCTTGGCTGAGCCGCTTCATACGGATTGCTTGGCTGAGGGATGGCGTAGCATCCTCGCTTTCAATCGTAGTCAGCAAATCGTATTGCTCTTGCTCCTGTAAATGCGAAAGCTCTACGGCAGGACGGAAGGCGATGCGTCCCTCGTCCACCATATCAAGCAGTTCGGGGATAAGGAGATTCAAGCGGATATAGCGGAACACTTGGTCGCGGCTCTCTCCCGCCGTACTTCCGATCTCTGCCGCACTGTCGATTGCCGACTTTGTTGCCATTGGCGACAAAGCAAGGTCGGTGCGCTCTCCTTGTCTTTTCATTGCGTCCATTTTCATCTTGTAAGCCTTTGCTTTCTCGCTCGGGAGAATATGCTCACGATGAAGATTGGAGTCCACCATAACGAGGATGGCTTCTTCGTCGGTCATATCGCATACGCGAGCTTCAACGCTGCCCACCTTGAGTAACTGCAAGGCTCTGACCCTGCGGTGTCCCGATATTACTTCATATCCTCCTTCGGCGCGGGGACGAACTAAAATGGGAGAAAGCAAGCCGCACTGATAGATACTATCGCGCAGAGCATACATTTCCTCGTTGTCCTCGACCTTGTACGGATGGTCTGTAAATGGGTGTAATTCTTTGATGTTGATCTTTTTGATTTCTTCTTTTGTCATTCAGTTACCTTCCTTTTTAATAATTTAGCCCCCACACTTGACGAATGTGGGGGCAGTATTCTATTTTTTATTTGGTATTATTTGTTGACTTTTTTAGTGAAATATGGTATAATAATATAAAGGAGGTGAACTACCGTGAAGAAGACTTATTCTTCTAAGGAGGTCATCTCAATACTGAAAAAGCACGGCTTTTAGTTGTCCCGCACTAAAGGAGATCATCTGATCTTCCAAAAACAAGGAAGGCGATAGCACGTAACGGTACCGGGTGGACGCAAGGACATTCCCATAGGGACCTTAAAAAGTATTGAGAAGCAATCCGGAATTCATTTTGAGTAACGGTGACCTCCCCGAGAGTGGCGAGATGCCACTCTTTTTTCTTACCTTAGAATTATCGCTCGTCTCGATCATCTTTCTTCTTCCTGCCTCTGAGCCAACTCGGTGTAGGAACGGTCTGTTTGTTGGATTTTTGCTTTTCAATATCCGCATGCTGTTCACCAAGGCGCTTGGCAACTGCGTTTTTGCTTGCACAGAAGAGATTATCTTGGCAATAGCCGTAGAGATCGGATATGCGCTTCTTCGCGCGTTCTTCTTTCTGCGGGCGGATGCTCATACGCTTTTCGTTCAGCTTTTCTTGGTCGAGGTCTGCCGCTTTTGCTTCAAGTGCGCGGTAGGTCTGCATATGCTTTTGCATTGTATTCTCGTCGGGATAGCCTTTGAGACGGTCGTATTCAAGGGTGAGCATATTGACGCGAACCTCCTCCATCCCGTCGGCAATGCGGTCCACAATGGCAAAGATGGTCTTAAATAGATACTTGATTGTATCCATAATGTTTCGCAAGAAGCTGTTGTCCTTGCGAATCTGCCGATTGATCTCGCAACGTTCGGAGATATATCCCTTACGCTCCATCGCGATGGCAATCACACCCTCGTGGATGGTCGGTTGCTCAATAAGTCCTCGATCCTTGTGACTTCTATGGTCGATACGTTCTTCAAGCTCACATCCCTCAAGTTCGCGGTTGACGTAACGCGCCCACATCTTTCTCCAATGCAAAAGCTGTTCTTCGCTGTTCCATTGTTCGGATATGGGATTTTGTCTGCCGTACTTACTGCTCTTGGGATATTTATTGACACGCTCCAAACCGTCTGCCTTTGATGGTGGGAGGTATTCTTTTTTCTTGCCGATCTTGTAAAGATACTGTTTCTCCCAGCCATCGCGCTCGGCTTGTATAAACTCTGCTGCCGTAAAACCGCGTTCTTCTCTGTTACGGACACAAAGGTATTCTTTTTCGGTCTTGTGCTGCCAAGTGCCGTCCTTGTTAAGCGGTCGCACCGTCAGCATTATATGCGCGTGAGGATTATGCCCGTCGGTATCGTGGTAACAGACATGGGCGCACATACCTTTGGCAACACATTCCTTTTCAATAAAGTATTGTAATAGAAATTCATTCGTTTCCTGTGAAAGCTCTTTGGGGAGCGCAACGATCAACTCCCGCGCTAAGCGGCTGTCCTTGGATTTCTCACTTGCTTCAACGGCGTTCCACAACACACTACGGTCTGCCCATTCCTTTGGAGCCTTCTCGGGAAGGAATATCTGCTCCCAAACAAGACCTCGCTTTCGTGTGTAATCGTGGGTGATGCCGTCGTAATCGTTGTAGATACGGGAACAACTCATATAGGCAGCTGCCGCCACCGCAGAGCGCCCTGTACCTCTTGTGATGACTTTTGCTTCAAGATGATATATGGCGATAGGCGATCAACTCCTTTCAAATTTTACTTATAACCTCGTAGAGCGCACGTCTGCCGCAGGCAGTTACACCGCCGACTTTGTCGGTGGTGAGTAAGTGCGCCCTTCGGGAAAGAAAGTAAGCGCCCCGGTCTCCCGAGACGCTTTATTCGTTATTCCGCTTTCTTGGATATAGCACATAGACGGTTCTCCAATTCCTCAAGATCTGCTACGTTCTTTACCCAAGGAAAGACTTTTTCAAGGACCGCGCCCTCTTGAATAAGCCGTCTTGTACGCGCTTTCTGCTCTTTGGAGCGATTTCTCATCTGCGCTTGCTCCAAGCGGTGTTGCTCTTGAATGAGTTTTTTCTGTTCGTCTAACATTTTTGTTGTTCCTCCGTGATATAAATTTTCGTGCTTTTGATAGCATATTTTAAGTTGGTTTTCGTTTTTGTGATAGCAACCGCGGAAGATTTGCTATCATTCAAAGCCGTCAAGAAAAGCGAACATTGCCTCCACGTTCTCATTTTCTTCTTTTGTTTCTTGACTTACAGGCAAAGAAGGTGCCGAATGCCGCACCGCATCAAGCACTCTCGCAATAAAGGCATCTTCCTTTTCTCTCGTTTCAAAATACGGATCGTCCTTGAGTCTTAACCGCCGTTCAAAGAACTCATTGACCGCCCGGGAGACGAGCTTGGTATAAGAGCCGAACTCCGCTTTATCCCGATTTTGAAGATGGTCGTAGGTTTTAAGTTCCTCCTCATCTTCAAGATCGAAGCGTAGGCATAAAGCCTTTACGTTCTCCTTTGCCATCAGAGCTTACCGCCGCTTCGCTGAAGCTTCTGCTTTGCCATATATTCGTAGCCTTTCGCCGTAGCGCAAATATCGTCCTTGATGATCACGCGCTTGGGATCGTACTGTCCGAAATTCTTTATCATACAACCACCGCCGCCGACAACGTAGAGCTTCATAAGGTCGGGATTGTATTCGTGCTCTCGGAGCTTTCGGAAGATACCCGCCACGTACTCGGTCGCAGCCGCTTTGATGACCTCCAAATACTTTTGGGCGATCTCTGCCGCGCCGAAGCGCAGAACGCTCTCGATGATGGCATCGTCGGGGATAGAGCCGAACTTTCGCATAAGCTGTTCTCGGATATTGAGCATACATTGGTTCGTGCCGAACTTCTCGGTGAACATATTGGCGCTCTGCGG
>JAFQPI010000038.1 GCA_017411805.1 Clostridia bacterium | reverse complement strand
GAGCATTACTGCGCCGTAAACAAAGAGCGCGATCGATGCGATCTCACAGAGGATGCAGAGAATGAGCACGAGCATGCCGTTTTTCTTGCCGTTTAAAACTTTTTCATTCATAATAATAACTCCTTTTGAATTATTTGCTATTAATATGATATCATAAAGATATCAGAATGTCAATAAGTTTCGGAAAGATTTTTGAATTTTTTATCGACTATAGAGTGACAAGACCATCGCGAAAGCGGTGCGGTTCTTCAGGTTGCCGACAAACTTACGACAAAATCGCATATAGCAAAATGTACAAACAGCAGAAAGCTATATGTGAGATTCTTATCGTACTTTGTCAGTGGTAAAAATCCCGCGCTGACGCGCGGGATTTTCATATTAATATTTTCTTAGAACACCTTAACCCCGAGTAGCTCGTTTATCCTCTCGGCGGCAAGCTTTGTTTTCATCTCTACGGTATCCTGCTGTGGGATGACGGAGAACGACGGGTGGCGCGACCATTTTTCGCGCGCGCGGGCGGATAGTGCCGCGATCTGCTCGTATGAGGTCTCGATCCTCGTTGTTGTTTCGTCCTCGTGGAAATTCAGCCTCTCACCCTCAAGGAAGATGGCGTGATCGTATCTGGCATAAAGCGACTGCGCATCGACCTCAAAAAGTTCAAATTCCTCATCGCTGAGGTAGACGGTCGCGTCGATCGCGCCGCGGTCGGTGATCAGAACGGTGTCCTTTTCGGCGCAGGCGCAGTTTTCAAGGAGCAGTCTTTCGGCGTGGCACTGGCCCCTGAGTATGTAATGCTGGCGCAGAAGCTGACGGTCGAGCGCACTTACCGCTTCGGGACGGTTGTGCAGAAATACGGTTGCAGTCTCGTCAAGGAAGATGACCTTGACCTCTCCGCTCGTCGGCATAGTCTTGAGCGCGCGTAAAACCGAGCTTTTTCCCGAAGCGGGTCCTCCCGCAAGTGCGATAACGATTTTTCTCATTCCTCGTCCCTTCAATTTTTTACTGATTTTTACTATAGTCCACTACGCCGTCAATGCAGTTCACAGTAAATCTATATGCGTTTGCACCCGAAGTGTTCGGCATTTCAATGGCATTCCACTCCGCAACTGTTCCTGCAAAATTAATCGTGCTGAGCTTTATGCAAGAGTAAAAGGCTTTTTCGCCTATCTTTTTAATACTATTTGTCAGATTCAGCGTTTCGAGCGCTATGCAGTACTCGAAAGCCGCATCCGGAATCTCGGTAATTCCGCTTCCTATCGTCAAGGTCTCAAGCGTCATATTATAGCTGAAGCTAAAGCCTTCAAGGCTTGTAACGCCGTTGCCTATACTCATTTCAATTATATTATTGCTGAGTCTGAACGCATCCTTGCCAACGCTTGTGATGCAATCCGGAATGATAACCTTCGTAAGCTGTGCGTTGCCCGCAAAAGCTCCCTCTCCGATGGCGGTAACGCTTCCGTCCGTGGGTATGACGGAGGTCTTGCAACCGACTACCAGAACCTTGTCCGCCTTTCTTACAAGGCAGTTGTTTATTGCCGCATAAACTGCGTTGCCCTCTGCCAACGTGATCTTTTCAAGAGATGAACAGCCGTCAAAGGGATTCTTATCCATTTCAATAAAGCTCTTGGGAAGGCTGACCGACTTGAGTGATTCGCATTTCTTGAATGCATAATTGCCTATGGAGACAACCCCCTCGGGTATCTCGATATTAATAAGGCTCGTGCACTCCTGGAAGAATCCCAAAGGTATTTCCGTTATATTCTTGCTGAGCTTAACGTCTGTGAGAGACGAGCATTTCTCGAATACCTGATATCCGATCTTGGTAACGCTGTCCGGAATCGAAATCGATTTGAGAGATTGACACTCGCGGAAAGCAAACCAGCTGATATCCTCAAGTCCTTCATGAAGAATAACGCTCTCAAGCGCGGTACATTTTTCAAAGGCGCCGGATTCTATTCTTTTAACGGATGCGGGGATCTCTATGCTCTTAAGCCAGGTAGAGTTTTGGAACGCATACATTCCGATAGAGGTAACGGAACCGTCATCGGGAATACGCGCGCCCTCGATCGCGAAGAGCAGTTTTTTATCCTCAATATCAATAAGACATCCGTCAACAAATCTGAAATTTTTGTTTTCGGGATCTATCGTGATATTCTTCACGGCATTACAGCCCCTGAAAGCACCCTCTTGAATGACCGATAAGCTTTTTGATATGTATATATCTGTAAGCGAGGTGCAATTCTCAAACGCCTGGTCATAAACGATCCAGATATTTTCGGAAATAGTTACGCTTTTGATGAAGGTGCAGCCTCTAAATGCATATGCTCCGATCTCCTTTACGGGAAGATCGTTATGCGTGGACGGCAATACCAGATCTGCAAGCGTACAGGTTCCGATGCCTTTGATATCGTACGCGTTTTTCTGATACTGAAGTGCCATTTTCAGTCCGCGTATACCCGTGATATCTTCATATCCGCATACGATACATTTGCCATTTTCATTTTTATGATCGGTAACGGGGATGGTGTCCTTCCGAACGTATCCGCATGCGCAGGTATACAGCAGCGTGCCGACCTCGATGCAGGTCGCTTCCTTCTCAACCGATAATTCATAGGAATGAACGTGCTCCGTGGTCTCGGGTGCCGCGGTGGTTACCTCTTCGGTCGTTTCCTCGGCAGAAGTCGTTTGCTCGACATTCGTCGTCTCCTCGGCGGGTTCTTTGGTCGATTCGGGAGCGGCGGTCTCCGTGCCCGATGCTTCTACCGAAGTCGTATTGTCGGGAAGGGTTGTGCCGGGCGCACCCGTTGTGCTGTCAGAGGAGCCGTAGATCTCCGTGTTTTCCTCGCCGCACGAAGAAAACAATGCGGAAAGGTTCGAGATGACAGTTAACGCCGTTAGTAAAGCGGCGATAAGTCGAATATGCTTTTTCATTGTAAGTCACCTTTCAAAGTCGAATTTTCACGAAAACAATTATACCATATCAAAGCAACAAAGTCAATGCTTTGAGCAGAAAGCTTCCTGCGTATTTTTTCGCACATATTATTTTCCACAACCTCATATTATCCCCGGTTTTTGTATTTCTTACATATTAATAATAAAAAAACCGCACTTTTTTCCCGAAAATGAAGACAAATTTACAAAAACACCTTTACTTTTCGGTCAAAAAGTGATATGATATAGTGGGTCTATTCGAAGACTCTTTATTGTCACGCAAAAATAATAAAAATTCAAATACAAACGGAGGACAAAACTACATGGCTATCAAACGTACCAAGATTTCCATGGACGGTAACACCGCTGCCGCGCACGTGTCGTACGCGTTCACCGAGGTTGCCGCAATCTACCCCATCACTCCCTCTTCGCCCATGGCGGAGACCACCGACGCATGGTCCGCTACCGACAAAAACCTTCTCGGCAAGCCCGCACGTAATATCTTCGGCGAGCGCGTAAGCGTTATCGAGATGCAGTCCGAGGCAGGCGCTGCAGGTGCTGTTCACGGTTCTCTTGCATCGGGTGCTCTTACCACCACCTACACCGCATCTCAGGGACTTCTTCTCATGATCCCCAACATGTACAAGATCGCGGGCGAGCTCCTTCCCGGCGTTATCCACGTTTCGGCAAGAGCTGTAGCTTCTCACGCTCTTAACATCTTCGGCGATCATTCCGATATCTATGCATGCCGTCAGACCGGTTATGCTATGCTTGCTGAGACCAATCAGCAGGAGATCATGGACCTTGGCGCAGTTGCTCACCTCGCATCTCTCAAGGGCCGTGTTCCCGTACTTAACTTCTTCGACGGCTTCCGTACCTCTCACGAGATCCAGAAGATCGAGGCTTGGGAGATCGAAGACCTCAAGGAAATGGTTGACTGGGATTCCGTTAAGGCATTCCGTGCGCGTGCTCTCAACCCCGAGCATCCCGTTCTCCGCGGTTCCGCAGAAAACGGCGACATCTTCTTCCAGCACCGCGAGGCTTGCAACCCCTACTACGATGCATTCCCCGCAATCGTTGAGGAGTACATGGACAAGGTCAACCAGAAGCTCGGTACCGACTACAAGCTCTTCAACTACTACGGCGCACCCGACGCAGAGCGCGTGATCGTTGCTATGGGTTCGGTTTGTGACGTTGCAGAGGAAGTTATCGACTACCTCAACGCAAATGGCGAGAAGGTTGGTCTTATCAAGGTTCGTCTCTACAGACCTTGGAGAGCTGACAGACTCATCGAGGCTATTCCCGCAACATGCAAGTCTATCGCAGTTCTCGACCGTACCAAGGAGCCCGGCTCCCTCGGCGAGCCCCTCTACCTCGACGTTGTCGCTTCCCTCGCTAACGCAGGCAAGAACGTCAAGGTCGTTGGCGGACGTTACGGTCTCGGTTCCAAGGATACCACTCCCGCTTCCATCTTCGCATGCTTCGAAAACCTTTCTTCGGCAGAGCCCAAGAACGGCTTCACTCTCGGCATCGTAGACGACGTTACCGGTCTCTCCCTCGAGGAGAAGGCTTGTCCCGACACCGCTGCTGCAGGCACCGTTGCTTGTAAGTTCTGGGGTCTCGGCGGCGACGGTACCGTTGGCGCAAACAAGAACTCCATCAAGATCATCGGTGACCACACCGACAAGTACATCCAGGCTTACTTCCAGTATGACTCGAAGAAGACCTCGGGTATCACCATCTCTCACCTCCGCTTCGGCGATGCTCCCATCAAGAGCCCCTACTACATCAACAAGGCGAACTTCGTAGCTTGCCACAACAAGGCATACCTCGCTAAGTACGATATGGTTCAGGACGTTAAGCCCGGCGGAACCTTCCTCCTTGACTGCGACTGGACCGCAGACCAGCTCGACGCAAACCTCCCCGCAGCAGTTAAGAAGTACATCGCTCAGAACAACATCAACTTCTACATCATCGACGGTACCGGTATCGCTCTCAACCGCATCGGCAACGGTAAGGTTAAGAACACCGTTCTTCAGTCCGCGTTCTTCTCGCTCGCAGGCATTCTTCCCAAGGAAGACGCTATCGAGTATATGAAGAAGATGGCATACAAGTCCTATATCAAGAAGGGTCAGGCTATCGTTGACCTCAACTACAACGCTATCGACGCGGGTGCTGACGCATTCGTTAAAGTAGACGTTCCCGCTGAGTGGGCTGACTGCGCAGACGACGCTCCCGAGGCACCGAAGACCGGCGACCGCCCCGAGCTTGTTGACTTCGTAAACAAGGTAGCAGTTCCCGTTGGTCATATGAGAGGCGATTCCCTCCCCGTTTCCGCATTTGCAGGTATGGCAGACGGTACCTTCCCGCAGGGCTCCGCAGCTTTCGAGAAGCGCGGCGTTGCAGTAAGCGTTCCTACCTGGGATCCCACCAAGTGCGTACAGTGTAACATGTGTTCCTTCGTATGTCCTCACGCCGCAATCAGACCCTACGCTCTCGATGAGGCAGAGGCAGCAGCTGCTCCCGCAGATACCAAGTACACTGCAAAGCCTGCTATGAAGACGAACTACAAGTTCACCATCGGCATCTCCACCCTTGACTGTATGGGTTGTACCCTCTGCGTTAAGGCTTGCAAGGTCGGATGCCTTACCATGGTTCCCTCCTACACCGTTCTCGATCAGCAGAAGGCATTCGACTACTGCGTAGCTAACGTTTCCGAGAAGGAACTTCCCTACGGAATCAACACCATCAAGGGCAGCCAGTTCAAGCAGCCCCTCCTCGAGTTCTCCGGCTCTTGCGCAGGCTGTGCCGAGACCTCTTACGCACGTCTCATCACCCAGCTCTTCGGTGAGAGAATGTACATCTCCAACGCAACCGGATGCTCCTCTATCTGGGGCGGCTCCGCACCTGCAACTCCTTACACCGTTAACCGCGAGAGCGGCCGCGGTCCCGCTTGGGGCAACTCTCTCTTCGAGGACAACGCTGAGCACGGTCTCGGTATCTCGATCGGTCAGAAGACCATCCGCGAGAAGCTCATCAATAAGGTTCGCGCTCTCGAGACTCCTTGCGAGCACTGCAAGTCCGTAATCGACGCTTATCTCAACACCCTTGACGACGGTGAGGCTAATGCTTCCGCAACCGCAGCACTTGTTGAGCTCCTTGAGGGCTGGGCAGAGAAGGGCTGTGAGGCATCGAAGGAAATTCTCGCCGAGAAGGAATACCTCGCTAAGAAGTCGGTATGGATCTTCGGCGGCGACGGTTGGGCATACGACATCGGATTCGGTGGTCTCGACCACGTTCTCGCATCGGGCGAGGATGTAAACGTAATGGTATTCGATACCGAGGTTTACTCCAACACCGGCGGACAGGCTTCCAAGGCTTCCCAGATCGGTCAGGTCGCACAGTTCGCAGCCGCAGGTAAGGCAATCGGCAAGAAGAATCTTGCAGAGATCGCAATGTCCTACGGTTACGTATACGTAGCACAGGTTGCTATGGGCGCTGACATGAACCAGCTGCTGAAGGCTCTCTCCGAGGCTGAGGCATACCACGGACCTTCTCTCGTTATCGGCTACGCTCCTTGTGAGATGCACGGTATCAAGGGCGGCATGTTCAACTGCCAGCTCGAGATGAAGAGAGCGGTTGACGCAGGTTACTGGCAGATGTTCCGCTACAATCCCGCGCTCAAGGCAGAGGGCAAGAATCCTCTTACCATCGACTCCAAGGAACCCACCGGTGACTACCGCGAGTTCATCACCTCCGAGACTCGTTACAGCCGTCTGGCACAGCAGTTCCCCGAGAGAGCAGAGACCCTCTTCGCTAAGGCTGAGAACGCAGCTAAGGAAAAATACGCAAGACTTGTCAAGTACGGCAAGCTCTTTGAGTAAGATATAAAACACAAAACGCACCGCAAAAGCGGTGCGTTTTGTGTCAGCAACCCGAAGAACCGCACCGCTTTCGCGATGGTCTTGTTGGTTTATCGTTCAAAAAGAGGCAGAAAAACGGTTTTCGACTGCAAAAACTTCGGATTTTCATAAAGTTTTTGCATTTGAGAGCACCACCTTATATTCTTGTATCTGTAACGTATTTTTATCGACTATAATCGAAATTGCGCCCGTTTTTCGAGCTTTTATCGACTATAATCGAAACTTTCCTCAATTTCGCCGCGAGTTTCGATTATAGTCGATAAAAAATATAATAATATTTCTAAAACCTATTGACATTCTGATATCTTTATGATATCATATTGATAGCAAATAATTCAAAAGGAGTTATTATTATGAATGAAAAAGTTTTAAACGGCAAGAAAAACGGCATGCTCGTGCTCATTCTCTGCATCCTCTGTGAGATCGCATCGATCGCGCTCTTTGTTTACGGCGCAGTAATGCTC
>JAFQPI010000037.1 GCA_017411805.1 Clostridia bacterium | reverse complement strand
CTCTGCGCGACAGCTTGTATATTATACCACTTTCATTTCCATTTGTCAACCCTTTTTTCAAACTTTTTTTCACTTTTTTTCGTTTTGTACCTTTGGTGGCACTTCTTACAATTTTATGGCCTCTGTTTTGTGCAGTTTGACGAAAGAAATCGACCCAAATCGCAATTTTCCCCTTGATTTCTTGATTATTATATAGTATAATATAAGATGGTAATGTATCCGACGGCAAAAATTTTCTTAAATTCGGAGGTAGAAAAATGTTGATTCCTAAAAGAATTTTAACCGTTAGTTCTGCAAACATGGACTTTGTTATGAGTGTCAGCAAGATCCCTCAGGGCGGCGAAACTCAACTTGAGAACGGCACATATCAATTTGTTCCCGGCGGAAAGGGCGCGAATTCCGCGGTGGCTGTGAGACGCCTTGGCGGCGACAGTATTTTTTGTTGCAGGCTCGGCAAAGACGCCAACGGCTCGATTCTTGCTAATATATATAAAAAGGAAGGGCTTGACACGCGATTTATCACAGTTGACCCCAAAACCGTCACAGGTCTTGCGACCATTATGGTTGAGCCGAGCGGTCAGAATCGAATCATTCTCTACCCCGGCGCAAACGCACGTATCACCCGCGAAGACATTGATGCCTCCTTCATCAGCCGTCCCGATGCGCTTCTTATGCAGCTTGAGATCCCGCAGGACGCCGTTATGTACGCGGCTTGGACCGCAAATGAAAAGGAGATTCCGATCATTCTCGACGCGGGACCCGCAAATCCCGATTTTCCGCTTGAAGATCTTCCTCCGCTTGAGATTTTCTCACCCAATGAGACCGAGACCGAGATCTTCACGGGCATCAATCCCACGAATCCCGACAACTGTCTGCGCGCGGCTATGGAGCTTCAGAAGCTCGTCACCGCGAAATACATCGTCATCAAGCTCGGCGGACGCGGATGCTATATTTACGACGGAAAATATTATCATTGCCTCCCCGCTTACGGCGTAAACGCAGTTGACACGACCGCCGCGGGTGACGCATTCACCGCCGCTCTGACCCTCGAGTATCTCCGTTCGGGCGACATCGTCCGCGCGGGACGCTACGCAAACGTCGTCGGCGCGCTCGCGGTCAGCAAGAAGGGTGCGCTTCCCTCTCTCCCCACCGAGGCGATGGTCGAACGCTTCATCGACGAAAAAGCGATCAGAATTTAACTTCCTTATTATATTGAGGTACAAAAATGACAGATAACAAAATCTTCCGACTTATCTCGGCTTTACTTAACCACGCAGAAAACTGCGGTATGCTCGACCCCGCAGACCGCATTTACGTCGCAAATATGCTCTGCACCGAGCTTCATCTCACGGCTTTTGAAGATCACGTTTCCGACGAGGAAAAGAGTCTTAAGCTTCACGAGATCCTCGACGCGATCTGCGACTACGCGGTTGCCAACAATATAATTAATGAAGGAATTACCGCGCACGACCTCTTCGACACCAAGCTTATGGGGCTTCTTATGCCCCGTCCGAGCGAGGTCACCGCAAAATTCTTTGAGCTATACAAAGAAGATCCCAAGAAGGCGAGTGACTATTTCTACCGTCTCTCGATCGACTCTAACTACATACGCGCCGACCGTGTCGCGAAGGACCGCCGTTGGTCTGTCGATTCGAAATACGGAAGCATCGATATCTCGATAAACCTCTCGAAGCCCGAGAAGGACCCGAAGGACATCGCGGCGGCAAAGCTTGCGCCTCAGTCGGGTTATCCGAAATGTCTGCTCTGCCCCGAGAACGTCGGCTACGCGGGTCACGCGAACGCACCCGCGCGACAGAATCTCCGTCAGATCCCCTTCACCCTTGGCGGTGACGAGTGGTATCTCCAATATTCGCCCTACGTTTATTACAACGAGCATTGCATCGCACTCTCAAAAGCTCACGTGCCGATGAAGATCTGCCGCGAGACTTTTGCGCGTCAGCTTGACTTCGTCACCGAGCTTCCCCACTACTTTATCGGCTCGAACGCGGATATTCCGATCGTCGGCGGCTCGATCCTCTCGCACGACCATATGCAGGGCGGTTGCTACACCTTCCCGATGGAGCGTGCCGAGATCATCCTCCCCGTAAAATTCGAAAAATTTTCCGAGATCGAGGCGGGCATCGTCAACTGGCCGATGTCGGTACTCCGTCTGCGCTCGAAGTCGAAGACCGCTCTCGTTGAGCTTGCCGAGCACATCCGTACCGCCTGGTCGGGCTATTCCGACGAGGAAAACGGCATCATCGCTTACACCGACGACGTTCCACACAACGCCATCACTCCGATCGCGCGCCGCCGCGGGGAGGACTTTGAGCTCGATCTCGTCCTCCGCAACAATCTGACAAGCGAGGAGTTCCCGATGGGAATCTACCATCCGCACGCGGACAAGCATAATATAAAGAAGGAAAACATCGGTCTTATCGAGGTCATGGGACTTGCGATCCTTCCCGCGCGACTCAAAAAGGAGATGGCGCGCCTCGGCGAGATCATCATCGCGGGCGGCGATCCCGCGCTCGATCCCGACTGCGAAAAGCACGTCGCGTGGCTTAACAGCTTCAAGGATAACTACACTTTCACGCCTGAAAACGTCGAATCCATACTCTACGAAGAAATCGGCAAGACCTTCACCGCAGTCCTCGAGGACGCGGGGGTTTATAAGGCGACCGACGAGGGCAGAAGCGCGATGATGAAATTCGTCGAGTTTGCAGGCGGTAATAAGTGATCAGTGGTCAGTGATCAGTGATCAGTGATCAGAAAGTTGCGATAAAGCACGAGGGACGAACTCTGTTATCATAATATTATTATTACGAGTCTGTAGGGACCGACGTCCTCGGCGGTCCGAGCCCAATGTAATTATAGCTGTGCATTAAACCAAGAAAAAATATAATTGCATCTTCTGCATTTAACCAAATATATAATTTTATGCCCACGGACCGCAGAGGACGTCGGTCCCTACAGACTCGTAATTAAGTTTAGTATTATAGTATTGTAATCAGCTCGTCCCATAATCAAGAAAGGAGTACAAATGAAACGCTACAATATTAATTGGTATAACGGTTGGAAAATTCTGATCGATCTGGTCTATATTCCTGTATTGATTATATGTGTACCGTTTGTTTGGACGATCATTTGTGTCTGGTGGTGCATGTTCTCGGATAATATGGCAATTCCGACCTTGGGTTGCGCCATTCTCGCCGTTGCGGTGATCGCAATAACGCTTTATTTCGGCTTGGCAAACCGCTTTTATTATGATGAAAAGAATGAGGAAATCATCCTCAAACTGATTCATCAAGAACCAAAGCGTATACCAATTCGTGACATTGCTCTGGTTTCGCGCAAGGTTAACGCAAACAAGGAAAAAGGTCCGGTTACGCATTATGGCAAGAATGACGCTTACGAGCGCAAGACCTATGGCGTTTCAGATGCCGAAGGCAGGGATTATTTCTATATAAAAGATGATCCGATTCTTTTTGATTTCTTTGGAAATCTGAAAATCAATGTAATACACAAAGAAGATTGACATTTTGCGCGCTCTGCGCGCGAGGTGACAGAGTCAATACTTCCCTACATTCGGGAAGTATTGACTCTGTCCAAAATGTCGGCGGAAACGCCGCCACTTTGAAGCGCAGAAGCGAAAGCTGAAGCTTTCGCATTGAATCGAGACGCTGTCTCGAGCTCTGCCACCTTTTGAAAAAGGTGGACGAAAACTTCCCGCTGCTGTTGTTTTGATATAAATATTTTCGCGTAGCGAAAATTTCCTATTCACTAGCCACTTATCGCTCACAAAAGTCAAACGCACAAACAAAATTACAACTCCAAACAAAGGACAAACATATGCTCAAAATCCTCCACACAGGCGATTTCCATCTCGATTCGCCCTTTACCGGAGTCGATCTCGCCACGGGCGAGCGGCTCCGCGATGAACTCCGTAAAATATTCATCGACGTTGTCGAGCTTGCGGGCGAGCACGATATGATGCTGATCGCGGGCGACCTTTTCGACTGCGGTTACGTCAGTCCCGAAACGCTCTCGCTCGTCCGCGACTCGCTCGAGGCTTACTCCAAACCCGTTGTAATCGCGCCGGGAAATCACGATCCCTACTCTGCGGGAAGCGTCTGGACCGCGACCGCCTGGCCAGAGAACGTATATATTTTCGATACCGACGAGCTTTCGACCTTCCGATTCAATATCGGCGAGGTCTCTGTTGCCGTGCACGGATGGGGCTTTACGTCACCTGCGCTCGAGCGTTCGCCGCTTTCGGACGGTCTTCTGCCCGATGCGGACGCGGTCAATCTCATCTGCGCACACGCCGACACAGTCTCTCCGATCTCGCGCTACGCGCCGACGCCGCTCTCGCTCTTTGCGGCATCGGGGTGCGCTTATGCCGCGCTCGGACACATCCATAAGACGCCTGAGATCGCGCTTGCGGGTCGCACGACCGTTGCATACTGCGGCTTCCCCGAGGGTCGTTCCTATGACGAGGAGGGCGAGGGCGGTGTGCTTTCGGTCACTCTTGAGGACGGAAAGGATCCCGAGATCAAGAAGATTATTACTTCAAATCATAAATACCTCACCCGTCACCTCGATATCACGGGTGCGGGAAGCGACTCCGAGGTTGCCGCACGCATCATTGAGCTTGCCAAAAAGGAAAATTGCAATTCAAGCATTTCGCTCAAGGTCTATCTCGAGGGCTCGATCCCTCCCGATTATGCGCCCAATGCCTCACAGATCGAGCTTCTTGCAAACCTCAAACTCTGCTCGCTCAAGCTCCGCGACCGCACCTCCCCCGTCTTCGGCGCAGAGTATCTCGCGGACGATATGACGATCAAGGGTGAGCTCTACCGTGCGCTCCTTCCCCGTCTCTCCTCGCCCGACGCCGATGAGCGTGAGATCGCCGCGGACGCGCTCCGCATAGGTCTCCTCGCACTCGACGGACGCGCGTTTATGTAAGGAGGGGATATTATGATAATAAAGAAGATAAATATCGTCTCCTTCGGAACGCTTCGAGATTTTTCAGCCGAGCTTTCGAACGGCATCAACATAATTTCGGGCGCGAACGAATCAGGCAAGAGCACGATTCTTTCTTTCATCCGATTCATATTTTACGGACTCCCCTCGCGCAGAAGTGAGGAGGGAGTTCTCGAGCACGATCGCGCTCTTTCCTGGCAGGACGGTGTTGCCGAGGGCAGCATCGAGATCGAATGCGATAAGGGCTCCTTCCGCATCGAACGCCGCGGCATCCGCGCAGACAACCGCGACGGCTACAGCGAAAAATGCCAGATCATCGACCTCTCGACGGGCAGCGCGGTGCTCAAGGGCGAGGTCCCCGGGCAGTACTTCTTCGGAGTGCCCTCGGGCGTTTACGACTCGACTTCATCGGTCAAGCAGCAGGCTCTCTCCTCGCTTTCGGGCGGCGAGATCGGCTCATCGATCGAAAATATTCTCTTCTCCGCCGACGAGGCAATCTACACCGAACGCGCCCTGACACGTCTCAACACCGCGCGCCGTCAATTCCGTCTTCAGCGCGGAAACGGCGGCAAGATTGCAGAGCTTACCGCGGTACGCGATAATCTGAGCCGAAGACTTATCGAGGCGGAAGAGGCGTCAAAGAACGTACTCGCGCTCAAATCCACAGTTGAACGCGCGAGAAAACTGACGGCAGAGCTCCGCGCAAAGCTGACCGTAGCGGAGGACCGTCTCCGCGCGTTCGAGACGATACAGACGCTCAAGCGTTTTGACATGCTACACGCGGGCGAGGCGAAGGTCGCCGCCCTCACCGAGGAGCGCGAAAAGCTTCTCGGCGAATTCGGTCACGAAGGCAAGCTCCCCGACCGCGCGTACGTCGCCGAGCTTGATTCGCTCTCGCGCAGACTTGCGACAGCCGAATCCGAGGCGGCAAAAAGTGCCGGTGAGCTCGCAGGTCTGCGAGGTGAGCAGACGGGCGATACCAATCTTGCCGCACGTGCCGATGACATCGAGCACACAGGAGGACCCGAGGCGGTTGCCGATAAGTACAAAAAGCTCCGCTCCTCCGTCTGCGCCCGGCTTGCTTGGGGAATCATTCTCGTGATCCTCGGCATTGCGCTGATGGGCGGTTCGCTCGCAGTTTATTTCATGAAGCTCATTCCTGCGATCGACATGGCTGTTTCCTCGGGAATCACCGTCGGCGGACTTCTGCTCGCTCTGATAGGTCTTTCGCTCGCACTTACAGCATCAAAGGCGAAAAAACGCGCCGCCTCCTACCTTTTTGAGCTCGGAATTGAACAAGATGGCAGAGTTGACAGAAAAACCATCGTCTCCCACGCCGCCGCTTGCCTCGAGGCAAAAGCGCAGATAGACGATTTTTCAAAAAAGCTCGGCACGCTTGAGCAGTCGCATGCCAAGAAAAATGCCGCAGTCCTTGAGATCGTAGATCAGGCAAAAGCCACTCTCGCACGCTTTGGGATCGACGGCGACAATCATAATATCTCCCTTCTTCTCGCCGAGACTGCCGAGCACGCCGCAAAGGTTGCAGAACGAGCCGCCGCGCTTGATTCGGATATCGAAAAATACAATCTCTCGGTTGAAGATTCTCGCTCTAAGCTTGAGGGCGAGGACGAGGCATCGCTCCGCGCGCATATCACACCCGCCGCAAAGGCTATGCTCGATCTTGCTAACCTTACGACCCTCAAACAGGAACGCGACGAATATGCCGCGCGCCTTGATGCGGCGAGGACTCGTCTTCTCGATTCCGAAAAAAATCTCGGCATAATCGAGGGCACGTGCGAGAGCCCCAACCGTATTGCCGCCGAGCTCGAGGAAGCCGAGATCGCGCTCTATGAAGCAGAAAAGAAGCACGCCGCAATCGTTCTGGCTTACGAATCGATCTCGAACGCGGGCGATAGCCTCCGCCGAAACGTAACTCCCCGACTCCGCGCAAACGCGGGCGCGCTGATGAAGCATCTGACGGACGGAAAATACTATGATTTTGGCATTTCCGAGGATTTCGCGCTCTCGATACTGACCGACAGCGGAACGAAATCCGTCTCCTCGCTCAGCGCGGGAACACGCGACGCGGCGTATTTCTCGCTCCGCACCGCGCTCTCCACGATGCTCTTCCCCAACGAACGCCCGCCGATGATCCTCGACGAGGTCTTCGCACAGCTCGATGACAGCCGCGCCGCGGCACTTCTCAATCTTCTCTCAAAGATCGCAGAAGAATCGCAGGTCATCGTCCTCACCTGCCATTCGCGCGAAAGCGAGATCCTCGAAAACGAGAAAAAATCATACTCTCACATCAAACTGTAACTTATAAAAGTTTTTGAAAAGTCAAGAAATGCTTTTTTTCAAAAAGTTTTTCTTGTAGGGTGCGGGACAACGCCCTGCATACTGAGATTCAAACTGACGGTGTCCCCGCCGTCAGTTTGGAATAATAAAAGCCTCGCCGCGGCGAGGCTTTTATTATTCATTTTCCTCCTCCATCACCTCAAGCATCATCCTCGCACCGAGCCTGAAAGCATAGGCGAAAAGTTCTTTGTCCTGAATATACGAGATCTCGGTCTGACAGTCATTAAACTTTTCAAACACTTCCTTTTGCTCGTCGCTCATGCTTGCAACAAGCGCATCATAATGCTTGGAAATATACCCCGCAAGCTCCCTCTCCTCCGCACTCATCTTCATTTCTTGGCATATGTTCCCCAAACGCAGCTCTTCAAGTATGCTTTTCATGGTTTTACTCCTTGTTTTTTACATTTTAAATTTATTATATCACAAATTGAGATATTTGTCAATATCTCAATTTGTGATGTTGTATAATTATTATATCAAAATCAAGGAGCAAATAATGCGTATTAAAGATTTGAGAGAAGATCATGATTTAACGCAAGCAGAAGTTGCCGATTATCTTCATATAAAACAAAATACTTATTCCCAATACGAAACAGGTCAGCGACAACTTCCTTTGGATTTTCTGATTGCATTGGCAAGACTTTATAATACCTCAACAGACTATATTTTGGGGTTAACTCAAGAAAAGAAACCGTATAATTAAAAAACAAGGGGCTGGCTCATTTAAGTTTTCTATGAGGAATGTATTCGGTAAGATTTTCGGAAAGCCGTACACCATCACTCTCCGCCCGAATCTTGCACGAAAAACACATAGAAGTTCAATCGCGTTCTCCTTCCACCGCTCCCCCGCG
>JAFQPI010000036.1 GCA_017411805.1 Clostridia bacterium | reverse complement strand
TTTGCAAAATATTCAATGTTCAATTCTGCAAAATTGGTGGCCTGTTCTTCGGTAGCGAATGTAATAAATGTGCAAGACTTGGAATGGTCGCCGTTTTCAATCAAATCATACTTCTTAACGATTTCAACGGTAAAGTCGCCCCCCAGAAACGCAATTTCGCTGTTTGTAAGCGAGGTTGCACGTTCGCATTCTTCCTCGGTGATGTAGCACATGCCTTCGGTCAAGCCCTTATCCTTGAGCTTTTCGATACTTTTATCCATATCGAATTTACCGGCACAGCCAACAAGAAACATAGCGAATACTGCCAATATGGCTACAAGTGATACGGTTTTTTTCATGGTGCTTTTCTCCTTTGGGTTATTTGCTTAATGGAATAACTTTTCTTATTAATAAACAAATTATATCACATTTTTACATTAGAATCAAGATATAGCAGAATAAATAAAAAGATATTTTTCCCGACCTTACCGGGGATTCAGAACCCGCAGTTCGCGCACCTGACGTTGTCATCCTGAGGGTGCGTCCGCAGACCGCTTTGCACCCGAAGGATCTCGTGCCGCCCCAATTTACAAGGGCGGCGCGGTGCCGGAACATAATTATAGATGTATGTTACCGTAAGACTTAAGAAATTATACTGTGTCAGCGCAGAATAATGGAAAAGACGGTTTGACTGACCTCGCCGGGGATTCAGAACCCACAGTTCGCGCATAATGCGCAGCGAGAACATAATAAGGCGGTAGCGCGAACCATTGAATGATCGGAGGTGAAATCTCTGCCTCTGAATGACAAAAGCTGTCCGATCATTCGTGGGTTCGAATCATATGATTCAGCAAAAGGACGGGTACGGCAAAAGCCGTACCCGTCCTTTTGGTGGAGCATAGGGGATTCGAACCCCTGACCCCAACACTGCCAGTGTTGTGCGCTCCCAACTGCGCTAATGCCCCGAGTGATTACATTATATCACATGAACTGAAATAATGCAATAGCTTTTCATTCTATTTTTTATTTTTTTAGACAGGATATCGTATGTGCCAAAGGACATTGAACTATTATTTCTTGTTTTTATTCAGAAAACAAATTACCTATTGTAAAAAAGAGGAATTTATGATATAATAAATTGATAACTACTTTTTGGAGATAATCTATGGATAACAACTCTAAAGAAAAAAATAAGAGTCTGCGCCGCGCGATGACGGCGGAGAAGCTGACCGAAATGCTGCGTGAGATCGACATCTCAGCTGCTGTTGAAAGCTCGGGCGAGTACACCGCGCAGGCAAGGATCACCGCGCTTTTCGATCACGGCACGTTTTCGCGAGTCGGCGCATATGTCAATCGCTCGTTCGAACCCGACGAGCCCGCCGGCGTTATCTGCGGATACGGTGCTGTCGGCGGCAGACTTGTTTATGCATTCGTTCAGGATCGTGCGAGAATGAGCGGTGCGTTTGACACAGCATCCGGTAAGCTTATCTGTGATCTTTACTCTATGGCTGAGCGCAACGGTGCCCCTCTGGTCGGAATCTTTGATTCGGACGGAGCCTGCGTTTATGAAGGTGTAAGAATGCTTGCCTCGCTTGGCAGAACAATGAAATCTAACAGCTCTGCCGTTGGCGTTATACCGCGCATAGCTCTTGTGCCCGGCGTTTGCGGTGGTATCAACGCGGTGCTTGCGTCTTCCTTTGATTTCTTGATTTCACTCAAACCCGCGGAGAAGAGCAGAAGCGAGATCTATGCCGTTTCTCCCTTTGTTAATGAAGCGAAAATCAACCCGGCGCGCGACGGTATTTCGGCTTATGAGGCAGAGGACGAAGCCGAACTCTATCACTTTGCTCGCAAGCTGATATCCTTCCTGCCGTCCAACAATAAGGAAGGTACTGCATATGATTCCGAGGTTCCCGATTACGAGCTTCAGCGTGCACCGAGTCTACGCGGGCTTGGTGGCGAAGCTCTTGTTGCCGAGATAGCGGATAAGAAGGAATATATCAGACTCTTTTCCGAATACGCACCCGAAATTGCGGCGGGATTTGCTCTGATCGGCGGTATCGGATGCGCATATATTGCCTCTGAACGTACAAATATCGAAGGCGCGTTAACCCCTGCGGCTTGCAGAGTTATAACTAAAATTCAGAAATTTGCCGATGCTTTTTCAATTCCTCTTCTGACGTTTGTTGATTGCCCCGGATTTGATAATTCCGTAACCGACAATGCGCTTTATCTCGACGCGGCTGCTTCAATGTCGGATTCAATATGCTTTTCGAGAAATCCGAAGATTTCTGTTGTTGTTGGCAGAGCATACGGCCCGGGATTTGTCTATATGGCGTCAAAGTCATGCGGCTTCGACGTATCCTTTGCTTTGACCGAATCATGTATAAGCGCGCTCTCTCCCGAATCGTCGGTGGCTTTCGTATGGAACAACCGCGTCAAAGAGGGCGACCTTACGTCAAGCCGCGAAGTGCTTGAAGCCGAATGGCGTGAAAAACATGCCTCCCCCAATGAAGCTGCACTCTGCGGAGAGATCGACGATATACTTACCCCGTCAGAACTTCGTCCGAGACTCGTATCCGCACTTCACATGCTTCTTGGAAAGACGAATTTTGAGCCTGTCCGCCGAAAGAGGTGACCTAAAATGATCTGTCTGACAAATACCGCGCCGACTCTCCCACGCGAGGGGATATTCGTAATTGTAGGTGTCGCGCTGCTTTCTTTGATCTACGTCATCCTGCGTTCGATAAAGAGCAAAAAGAAGCCCGAGTGCTTTGTTCTGCAAGAGTCTGACGATGAAGGCGAGGTCCTTTCCGCGATTACGGCTGCGATAACCGTGATACTTGAAGAAGAAGCCAAGGCGGAGGATAAAGCTCCGCCGTGCTTTAGAGTCGTTGCGTTTAAAAGAACAAATAACCGCCTAATCGGCGGGTGAATGAGGAATTGTTATGAGAAAATTCAAAGTTAAAGTAAATGGTAAGGAATACGAGGTAGAGATCGAAGAGATCAAAGCCGAGGTTTCCACCTCGGAAGAGAAGACCGAGGACAAAAAAGAAGAAGCCAAGACCGAAGACGATAATAAATGATGGATATTTCAAAGAAAGTGATCCGCCTGAATGATTCAATTGCTTTTTCGGATAGCTTTGACGGCTGTTATGCGATCGATGTGACGGAGATCTGTTTCGGAAACCTCGAATTCGACCCATGGGAGACAATGCAATCTCTGCGTGAGTATTACCATGGAGCTCGTTTGATGCTGACCTTGAGCGGTCAAAGCCTTCTTGGTATGAGGCATTATTCGGATGAGATAGTTGAATTTTTTATTGCGGCTGCATATGAAAACGGAATTGATATTTTCAGAATTTATGACGCTCTCGGCGACGCTAGAAACCTTGAGACGGCGGCACGGGCGGTAAAAAAGTATGGAGCGCATCTTCAGGCTTCGATGATATACAGTGAAAGCTCGGCTCATTCCGTCTCATTCTTTGCGGGATACGCCGCTCAGCTTGCCGCAATGGGCGCGGATTCGATCTGTATATGCGGAATGTCAAATGAATATTCTTGCCGCGATCTCGTAAGCGCGGTTGCAGCATCTTCCTCGCTTCCCGTAGCTGTTTCGGCATCCTCGGAGAGGATCGCGGATATTGCAGACGATTCGGGCTCGGTGGCTGTGGACGTATATGATGTCGCAGACCGGTCCGCCGATTTGTTGCAGGAAATTGCTCATATACGCGATGATGCCGGAAGCCCGCCTATGGCATACCCTATATCGGAAATTATTTCCGAGCAGGCGAGGATAAATTGTAATTCTGATGAAAGATATTCCATAGTAACAGAAGAATTTCGTTCACTGATCCTCGGCAAGTACGGAAAAACTCCGTCTCCCGTCTCGCATGAGTTCGTTAATAAGATATGCGGAAGCGAGCCGCTTGTTCTTGTTCGTCCGGCGGATATGCTTGAACCTGAATACCATGTATTCAGAGATGCTGTTTCTCCTTGGTTTGAGCAAGGCGAGGATATTCTCACGTACGCGCTTTTCGATAACAGAGCCGTTGATTATTTTGAGAGGCGAAAAGCAAAAAAATACAATATCGATCTTATCCATTCGGATCCCGAAAAAGGGATCCACGTTATATAAAAATAACCGAAAGCCTCGGCTTTCGGTTATTTTTTATCATCTTTTTCTGCAAAACCCGCAATATATACGTTAAATCTGTGTGAGCAACAGGGACAGCAAACCTTATGTTGCCCCGGCTTTTTCGGAAGTCTCAGAATATTCTTGCAGTTTTTGCACTTGCGGTAAACGTGTGTTTTTCTGTCGCGGATACGGTCGCGCTGAAGACGGAAGAATCCCTTGATGCTCTTGATAAATCGCAAGAAATCGTCGTTTTCTTTACGCCTCTTATATAAATTCTTTGAAAAATAGCGAAAAAGTGCCCAGCTGATCATTGAAAAATAAACAGCACTGACAATCAACTCGGGAATACCTTTCAAAAAGAAGTTTACAGTGATGAGGATAACGGAGAGAATGATCTGAAAATTGTAAAGTGCGTCAACGCCGTTGCGACCTTGCATAAAACGCCAGAAACGCTCGCGAAAAGGTGTTTTATTTTTCATCATGTATACCTCCTTTAATGATCAGGGACGGCTTTAGCCGTCCCTAAGATGTAAGCTTATTTCTTGAGAGAATCGCGGATCTCGGAGAGAAGCGCGGTCTGCTGCATAAGAGACGCGCGGAAAGCTGCCTCTTCCTCGGCCTTAGCCTTGGCTGCTTCAGCATCAGCAGCTGCCTTTTCATCGGCTGCCTTCTTAGCTGCGGCATCTGCTTCAGCCTTTGCGAGAAGCTCTTTTTCGTTTGCCTTGTCGCGGATCTTATTGATTATTCTGACAACGAAGAAGATACAGAACGCGATAATAAGAAAGTCAATGATCGTCTGCGCCCAAGTGCCCCAAAGGATAGCGACCTCTTTGGTGAGAACTTCGCCCGTCTCGGGATCAAGCTCTTCGGGAGTGATGACAGTCTTGATCGAATCAAGGCTGCCGCTCTTGAGGAAGATACCAACAAAGGGATTGATAATGTAATTAACAAAACCGGTTACGATCTTGCTGAACGCGCCGCCGACAACAACACCGACAGCCATATCAACTACATTACCGCGGGAAATAAACTTTTTGAAATCCGCACCAAACGTGCTTTTTTTCTTTGCCATAATAAACCTCCGTGTTTATGTACAGTATGTAATAATTATAAAACTATTTACGTCGTGTGTCAATAGAAAAATGAAATTTTTTCGAATATTCAACGAAAATTAACAGATAATCATTCGCCAAAGAGAAAAAAGTCTTGACCTTTTCGGTAAAATATAGTATAATTAATCTGTATGAAAAAATCTTTGGAGGAAACCAGAAAAATGAAGAGATTCAGAGAAGAACATTATTCTTTCGTCGTTGTCGGCGGAGGTATGTCGGGCCTTTGTGCAGCAATCGCGGCTGCACGTGAGGGAGTCAAGACCGCGCTTATCCACGCGCGTCCCGTTCTCGGCGGTAACGCATCGAGCGAGATCAGAATACATATCTCGGGCGCAGACCAGAGCCTTCGTCAGCCCGACTACGCAGAGAGCGGACTTGTTTACGAGCTTATGCTTGAAAACAAGGCTTGCAACGATTCATTCAGCTATTCTACTTGGGACATGGTACTTTTCCGCAAGGCAAAGGAAGAGCCCAATCTGACTACATATTTCAACACCGCAATGTATGATTGCGAGGTTGAGGATGACCGCATCGTCGCGATCTCCTGCTTCCAGGAGACCACCGAGCTTCGTCTCCGTATCACAGCCCCCCTCTTCGCAGACTGCACCGGTAACGGTACTCTCGGCTATTTCGCGGGCGCAGAGTTCAGACAGGGAAGCGAATCCAAGGGCGAGACCGGCGAGCCCCATGCTCCCGAAAAGGCAAACAACGAGAGAATGGGTAATACCATCCTTATGAAGGCTGTCGATACCGGCAAGCCCGTTAAATTCACACCTCCCGCATTTGCCAAGACCCTTACCGAGCATCAGCTCCGTTACAGAGTTCACTCCAGAACCATGAAGGTCGATGCGAGCATGGCTCCCGATCCCGAGGAATGGCTCCGCCTTTCCGCAACCTCCTGCGCTGCAGTTGACTACGGCTATTGGTGGCTCGAGCTTATGGGAGACGGCGAGGACATCATCGAGGACTACGAAAAGATCCGTGACGACCTCTATGCATATGCATACGGACTTTGGGATCACATCAAGAACGGCGGCGACCACGGCGCAGATAATTTTGAGCTCATCTGGGTCGGCGCACTCCCCGGAATGAGAGAGAGCCGCAGACTTATGGGTGACTACATCCTCAGCGAGACCGATATCCTTGACCACAAGGTATTCGACGACGCAGTTATCCATGCCGGCTGGTGTGTTGACCTTCATGCTCCACACGGCCTGCTTGATTTTGATCTCCTTCCCTCCGATTGCAACCACTTTGAGGGCATCTATACCATTCCTTACCGTTGCTACTATTCGAAGAATATCAAGAACCTCTTTATGGCGGGTAGAAATATTTCCACCACCAAGCTCGGACTTGCTTCGACCAGAATCATCGCATGCTGTGCAAATGGCGGTCAGGCTGTCGGCGTAGCCGCATCTCTCTGCGAGAAGTACGGCTGCGATCCCCGCGGCGTAGGCGAGCACATCACCGAGCTCCAGCAGATCATGCTCCGTGAGGACGGCTATCTCCCCCTGCCTTTCAAGAACGAGGACGAAAAGGACTTTGCACGCAACGCAACCGTTACCGCATCCTCCTTTATCGCAGGCGGCGAGCCCGAAAAGGTCATCAACGGCGTATCGAGAAAGATCGGCGAGGAGCATAACGCTTGGATGACCGATTCTATCTCCGAGGGCGGCGAGACCCTTACCCTCAAGCTCGACGGCGCAAAGACTGTAAGCCAGGTAAGAGTAACCTCCGATTCGAACTTCGCATACCCGATCCGTGTCACAATGTCCGCAAACAGACAGGCACAGCAGAGAATAGGTATCGCTCCCGAGCTCCTCAAGGATTTCGATGTCGTTCTTTACAAGGACGGCAAGGAAGTCGCAAAGAAGGAGATCCGCGGTAACTACCTCCGTCTTGCAGTATGCGACCTCGAACCCACAGAGGCTGACGAAGTCAAGATCCACGTTCTTGCAACCAACGGTGCAGAGAACATCAAGGTTTACGAAGTCAGAGTATATTGATTACTAATCAAAGAACGACACAGTTCCTCGCGGGCTGTGTCGTTTTTTTATATGTAATGTGTTAAAAAATGAAAAAAGTATTGACAAATCAATTGTTTTGTGTTATATTAATATTATCAATATTCTGAAAGGAAATCAGACAATGAAAAAGTTTTTATCTCTTGCACTCGCACTCGTAATGCTTCTTTCCGTTTGCGCTCTCGGCGTTTCGGCTGAGAATTACGAGGAAAAAACTGTTGACGTAAAGTGGAACTTCGGTTACGTTGGATCTTCCACCAATGCAAACTGGGCTAACAAGATCAACCCCGCCGGTGCTAACTATTCTTACTCTGACGTTATCGACATGGGTCCCGCAGGCTCCACCATTACCTTTGCTGACTCTGCGTCCGGATTCGCTTCCGCCTCTGCATACGTATTCTCCTTCTGGACCAAGAATGGCGACGAGTACGTATTCGATGCTGAAGCTACCAGCATTCCCGGCGGCTTCGGCGGTACTGCAAGATCCTACACCTTTACCACAACCGAGGCAAATCAGGCTATCCGCGTTTGCTACCGCTCCGAGCAGACTGCTTCCTTTACCCCCGAATACGAGGACGTATACGTTGACGGCGTTAAGGTTGACGTAAATTGGAACTTCGGATACGTTGGATCCTCCTCCAACGCAAGCTGGGCTGACAAGATCAATCCCACCGGCGGACAGTATTCCTATACCGACGTTATCGTTGTTCCCAATGCAGGCAGCAAGGTAACCTTTACCGATACCAACAAGAACGGTACAGGCTTCTGCTCCAACAGCGCGTACGTTTTCTCTACCTGGACTAAGTCCGGTGAGGAATGGCAGTTCGCAAGCGGCATCCGCGGCGGACAGGCCGAGTATACCGATGCGGTTCAGCCCTATTCCTACACCTCCACCAAGGACAACGAGCTCGTAATCCTTTGCTACAACTCCGGTGAAAAGGCAGATGCTCCCATTGCAGATGCAGATCGTCCCGTAGTAACTCTCAAGAGCCCTGTTGCAGCTCCCGAAACCACAGAGCCCGCTCCCGAGACCACCGAGCCCGCTCCCGAGACTACCGAGCCCGCTCCCGAGACCACTGCTCCTTCCCAGACTCCCGAAACCGGCGATGCATCCTTCGCAGTTGTAGCAGCAGCTGTTTGCACCATCGCTCTTGCGGCTGTAGTTATTAAGAAGAGATCTTTTAACTGATAAGTTATTACTAAAAGCCCCTCCAATTCGGAGGGGCTTAGTTTATTCCTGATAAGTAAATGCTTTTCCATCCGTCACAAAGACAATGTTTCCGAGCTTATCCGTTCGGTATATTTTGTCTCCGACGTAAGCTTCAAGCTTGGCAAGTACTTCGGCATGCGGATGACCGTATTTGTTATCAAGACCGCAGGATATGACCGCGATCTTGGGATTGACTGCAGCAAGCCATCCTTCGGTTGACGAGGTTCTTGAACCGTGATGCCCTACCTTGAGAAGCATCGAGCCGAGATCGGCGGCGGTGTAAGTCATCATTATTGATTTTTCCTCGGGTTCTTCAGCGTCGCCTGTGAGAAGAGCGGTCGTACTGCCCCAAGTTGCGCGGATGACGATGGATGAGTTGTTTGAATCGAGCTTGATGCCGAATTTGGATTGTGATTCGGGATCGGGACCGAGAACGAACATATCAAACTCACCGAGAGAATAGGTCTCACCCGGAAGAGCATTGTAGACCTTGCACCCCTCCGCCTCAATTCCTTCCATCATACGCTTGTAAACCTGCGTATCCTTTTCAAAATCGGGCTTGATAACGTTCAGTACCTCGTATTCCGCAAGCACCATATCCGCGCCGCCTATATGGTCGGAATCGGGATGAGTGAATACCGCATATTGAAGCACGTCAACACCGCAAATGTCGAGGTAATTCTTCAGATCTTCCTCTGCGCTGTTCTCACCCGTGTCGATTAGTATGTCTCCTTCGGGAGTCCGTATCAACGTCGCATCGCCCTGACATACGTCAATAAAGTGATATTCGACCTCGCCAAGCTCGCCCGAACTTACCGTGATTTCACCCGAGCTTACCGTCTCGGAGGTCGATGAAGGTGCGTGTGAATCTTGAGTGCTTTCACCGTTGTTCAGCGATTCAAAATAAGCCATCACGATATAAGCGATCAAGACCAATATCAGAATAACCAGCATCACAGCCGGATTTATTTTTTTATTTCTTTTCCTTTTTCTTGCCATAAATAATCTCCTTTTTTATTACATTATACACTATTTTTCGATCCTCTTCAAGACTTTTTTCCAATAATGACGAGTTTTTTCAAAAATTGAGTTGATTATTTTTCTACTTCGTGGTAAAATAAATAGAGATAAAATTTGGAGACTTAATATGGCAAAGATTGATAATAAAAAACTTCGTAAGATCATCTTAGATCTCATAACTTTGACTCTCGGTTCGATCATATTTGCAACCGGCGTCGCTTGCTTTCTCGATCCCAACAGTATAGCTCCCGGAGGCGTTTCCGGTATCGCGATAATTATTACGAAATTCATTGATATTATACCGACGGGTACACTTATTGCTTTGATAAACGTACCGATACTTCTTATCGGAACCTGGAAATTCGGCATCAAGTTTCTGGCGTCAACAATATATGCGGTAATAGTTTCGTCAATTGCCGTCAATACGATCGGCGCGCTTATAGGACCTCTGACCGATAACCTGCTCCTTGCCGCGGTTGGAGGAGCGGTTCTTGTGGGAACCGGAGTAGGTCTCGTTTTCAGAACGGGCGCCACCACGGGCGGCACCGACGTAATCGTTAAGCTGCTGCGCACAAAATGGCGTCATATGCCCACGGGATTCGTTTTCAGCTTCGTGGACGGATGCGTTTGCGTTATGTCCGGTATCGTTTTCGGTAATATTGAGCTGATGATATATGCGGGCATAGCTCTGATGCTTCAAAGCATGATAATGAATAAGGTACTGTATGGCGGTGACAGCGCGAGAATGATCTACGTTATCAGCAAGAAAAACAGCGAGATCGCCTCAAGGCTTATGAAAGAAGTGGACGTTGGCGCCACATTCGTTCACGGCAACGGTGCTTACACGGGAAATGAGTTCGAGGTTTTGATGGTCGTTATGAGAGCCAAGCTTCTTCCGCAGGCGCGCGACGTGGTAAAGCAGGTCGACGATAGAGCATTTATGATCGTTACAAACGCAACTTCCGTTTTTGGTCAAGGCTTTAAAAAGTACGACGCAGAGGAAGTATGAATTTTTTCATTTTAGGTGATTTATGAATATTTTCGGTGGAAGACCGGGAATTGCGGCGGGAGTTCTGGCGGTCACAGCCATCCTCGCCGCCGCTTTTTGTATATTGCAGGTGAACGTCGCTTTACTTGTGCTCGGCGTCATTCTTGCTGTCATATCTATTGTCTTTTCATTGCGTGGACGTATCAAGCCCTACAGATTATTCGTTATTCTGTTACTGATAGCCGTGTTCAGCGCGTCTCTTCTGCGCGGACTTTACGTTTTTTACAGGATCGAGCCCGATCTGCTTGAGCTTTGCGGAAGCGAAAGGTATCTTCACGGCACCGTGATCAAGCGTCTTTCAAGCGATGATCATTATTCAACTTTTATCGTCCGTGTTCATTCGATCAATGGAGCCGAATGTGATAGGAAGGCCAAGCTGAATTGCGAATATACCTCGGAGCTGCAGAAAGGGTATGAATTTGTGCTGCGCAATTCCGAGGTCATATTTGTAGCGGATCTTGAAGACGATGAGGCGACTTCCCTTATTGCAGACGGAATTTTTCTTTCGGTCAATTCCATTGAAGCCGAAGATTATGCGATCCTTTCAGAAAATAACCTTTCTCTCAAAGACAGAGCGGACAGCTTGAATTCCTATCTCAGCGCAAAGATCAGGAATGATATCAAGGGAGAGGAGGGAAGGCTGGTTGCGGCAATGCTTCTCGGCGACAAATCTGCATTAACTAATGAAACCTACCGCGATTTTTCAAGATCGGGTCTGTCTCATTATCTTGCGGTAAGCGGCTTGCACGTTTCGATAATAACCGGAATCGTATCATTTCTTCTCTCAAAATTAAGGATCAGACGCTCAGCAAGAAATCTGTTGATTACCCTGTTTTCCGTCGGATATCTTTGCCTTCTTGGCTTTCCCGTCAGTGCGATCAGAGCGGTTATTATGCTTCTGACGGTTTTTCTTGCGTATTCCATGGGCGATGTTTCGGATTCTTTAAATGCTCTCGGCATTGCAGCGATGATGATAGTGTTTGTGAGCCCTACCGCCGTATTTGACAGGAGCTTTATCCTCTCGTTTTGCGCAACGCTCGGAATCGTCAGCTTTATGCCTTCGTTCGGCGACTTACTGGATAAGCTCTTTAAGAAGAGAATCTTTAAATACAATGAGGTAGAACAGAATGCGCCCAAATGGTTGGTGATAACGAAAAAGATCATTTCGTTTGTTTTCGGAACTTTGATGAGTGTCGCCGCCGCGCTTTCACTGACGCTCTTGCCGACGGGATTTTTCTTCGGTGAGGCTTCGGTGCTCGGTTTCAAATCAAATTTAATGTCTTCGCTGGTAGCGGCACCTCTTCTCGCTTCGTCTCTCTTGTTTATCTTTGTTGGAGATATTCCTTATCTGGGCGAAGCAGTTGAATGGGTGATCGTCAGGTTGGCTCGCGGAATGATCGATCTTGCATCAAGTCTTTCGGAGGAACGTAATGCTCTCGTTTCCTTATCTTCCGATGAGGCGAGAAAAATAATCATTGCATTTACCGTAATCATTCTGATTGCGTTGGTAATCAAGATCAAGCGAAAGCATCTTCTCTTGATCCTGCCTGCTCTGTATCCGTTGGTTATTTTAGCTATAACTATCTCGGTGCTTTCGTCGCTGCCGGGGAATACAGAGCTGACGTTCGTTTCACTTAAAGGCGACGAGATGATTCTGGCTCGGTATGACGGAGAAACCGCTATCATAGATATTTCGGACGGCTCGCTCACTCGCTTTAATCATATTTCTATGATCGCGCACGAGGAAGGCGTTACGGAATATGATACGCTTGTTCTTACACATTATCATACAAGGCATCTTTCATCGGTTTCCAGATTTATTGCGAGCGAAAGAGTGAGACGCGTGATCTTGCCATATCCCGAGACAGATACCGATGCGTGGATAATGGCTCAATTGGCAGATACCGTCCAATCTTCCGGAGTGGCATGCGAGATCATCTCGCCGGACGAGAAATTCAGACTTGTGGGCGATACCGAAATGCTCATGTCCGGGATTACACGTATCGACCGTTCCGCACATCCAATACTCTATCTGACCTTTTCGGATAATGAGGGATCGTTTACGTACTTATCCGCGTCATCATGGGATGCTTCCGATGAATATGAAGAAAAATTACGCAAAGCGGCAGAGGAGAGCGATATGCTTTTCTTCGGGGCGCACGGACCTGTTGCGAAAAACGTATTTGACATTCCGCTGAACACGGAAAAAGAATACGTAGTTTTTGATAAAACTCAACTCGAATATCTGGCACATCCCCTCTCATCAATTGCAAAAGCGTTTGAAAACGGATCGGAAGTGTATACGGGAGAGGGAGCATATAAATGCGTTTTTGGCGTAACGTCGGGCTGACAAAAGCTTGGTTTTGTGTAATATGTTATATCTTTTTGACTTAAAAAGCAATATTTTGTGAAAAAATCTGTTGACAAAAAGAGATAAAATTGATATAATATATTCGTATTGTTCTTCTTTGGACATGCTTTGCTAATATTCGCTTATATATCATCTGTAATAAGGTCAGAAAGTCTCTACCGGAAACCGTAAATTATCCGACTATAAGCCCCCCATTCAATACACCATAAGTGTTTTTTCGGGAGACGTGTCGGACCAGCCGTCTCCCGATTTTGTATTTCGGCACGAAGTGCTGTGAATAAATTTTCATTATTATTTATGGAGGAAACCATGAAAAAAGTACTGTCGCTTATTCTCGCAGTTCTGATGCTCCTTACTCTCACCACCGCGTTCGCTTCTTGCGGAGATGCAAAAGACGACTTCAAGGTCGGCTTCATTTTCCTGCATGATGAGAACTCCACCTATGACAAGAACTTCATCGATGCTGCTAACGCTGCATGTGCAGCTCTCGGTCTCACCGAAAGCCAGATCATTATGAAGGTTAACATCCCCGAGGGATCCGAGTGCTACGACGCAGCTTGCGAGCTCGTTGATGCCGGCTGTGACCTCGTTTTCGCTGATTCTTTCGGCCATGAGGATTTCATGATCCAGGCAGCTAAGGAATTTCCGGATGTTCAGTTCTGCCACGCTACCGGTACAAAGGCGCACACTGAAAAGCTCCCCAACTTCCACAATGCATTTGCTTCCATTTATGAAGGCCGTTACCTTGCAGGTATCGCTGCAGGTATGAAGCTCAACCAGATGATCTCCGAAGGCAAGATCACCGCTGATAAGGCTGTTATCGGTTACGTTGGCGCATGGGCCTACGCAGAGGTTAAGTCCGGATACACATCCTTCTTCCTCGGTGCTCGCTCCGTATGCCCCACCGCTACCATGAAGGTTGAATACACCAACTCTTGGTTTGATATCGCTCTTGAGAAGAGCGCAGCAGAGAAGCTCATCAATGACGGTTGCGTACTCATTTCTCAGCACGCTGACTCCGAGGGTGCTCCCAAGGCATGCGAGGATGCAGGCGTTCCCAACGTTGCTTACAATATCAGCACCATCAGCATCGCTCCCAACACCGCTCTCATTTCTTCCAAGATCAACTGGCAGCCCTACATGCAGCTGATCATCACCAAGACCATGGAAGGCAAGGGCGCTGATATCCCCTACGACTGGTGCGGCGGTATTGAGGAAGGCTCCGTACAGCTTACCGAGCTCAACTCCAAGGTTGCAGCTCCCGGCACTCAGGAAGCTATCGATGCAGCTATCGCAGCTTTCAAGGCAGGTACTCTCAAGGTATTCGATACCTCCAAGTTCACTGTAAATGGTGCAAAGCTCGATTCCTACAAGGCAGACGTTGACTCCGATGCTAACTTCACTCCCGATACCGAGGTTATCACGGACGGTTACTTCAACGAGTCCGCTGATGGATTCCGTTCCGCTCCTTACTTCGATCTCATCATCGACGGAATCGAAGCTAAACAGTAAAATACATTCTTAAAGCCTATTGGGGATGCCGATTTATCGGCATCCCCCATGGGCGTTTTTCTATTCGGATTTATCATGCGAGGGCAGAATGAAATTCTGCTTTGGGATGATAGTTTCGGAATTCACGGATAAGAAAGGGAAGATACGGTATGAGTAACGTAGCAATCGAACTCCGCGGCATAACCAAAAGATTCGGCAACGTTGTTGCTAACAAGGACGTTAATTTGACGGTTTGCAGCGGCGAGATACTCTCTCTGCTCGGAGAAAACGGAAGCGGAAAAACAACGCTTATGAACATGATCTCGGGAATCTATCACCCCGATGAAGGACAGATCATTATCGGTGGCGAGGCTGTTTCCATTAATTCTCCGCACGATGCATTCAATTACAAGATCGGTATGATCCATCAGCATTTCAAGCTTGTTGATCTGTTTACCGCGGCAGAAAATATCATTCTCGGTCTTGATGAAAAGGGAAAATTTGATATAAAGGCGGTTTCGGGCAAGGTCTCTGAGATCAGCTCGAAATACGGATTTGAAATAGATCCCGCGAAAAAGATCTATGAGATGTCTGTTTCTGAAAAGCAGACGGTTGAGATCATCAAGGTGCTTTACCGAGGCGCGGATATTCTGATACTCGATGAGCCTACAGCCGTTCTCACCCCTCAGGAGACTCGTAAGCTTTTTGATATCCTCCGCCGAATGAGAGACGACGGTAAGGCAATTATCATAATCACTCATAAGCTTCACGAGGTGCTTGATCTATCCGACAAGGTAGCGGTTCTTCGTCACGGAGAGTACGTTGGAACAATTGCGACTAAGGATGCGGACGAAAATATTCTTACCGAAATGATGGTTGGTAAGAAGGTCGAGCTCAATATCGACCGTCCTGAGCCCGTAGATCCGCAGGACAGACTCGTTGTCGAACACATCGACTGCATGAGCCGAGAGGGCGTAAAGCTTCTTGACGACGTAAGCTTCGTTGCTCGCTCCGGCGAGATCCTGGGTATTGCGGGAATTGCCGGAAGCGGTCAGCGTGAGCTTCTTGAGGCTATAGCGGGACTTCAGAAGCTTGACGGCGGATCCATCATTTATCATAATCCCAAAAACGGCAAGGCTGAAAATCTCCGCGATAAAACTCCCATGGAGATTCGTGAGCTCGGCGTAAGACTTTCCTTCGTTCCCGAGGACAGACTCGGAATGGGTCTTGTCGGAAATATGAGCGTCGTTGACAATATGATGCTCCGAAGCTATAGAAGGGGACATTCAGTCTTCGTTGAAAGACACGGCCCCGAAGAGTTGGCGCATAAGATCATCAAGGATCTCGAGGTCGCCACACCCGATGCCGATATTCCCGTTCGCCGTCTTTCGGGCGGTAACGTACAGAAGATCCTGCTTGGACGTGAGATCTCGTCGTCCCCCACGCTCCTTATGGCTGCGTACCCCGTAAGAGGACTTGATATCAACTCGTCTTATTTGATATACGATCTTCTCAACGATCAGAAGAAGAAGGGCGTTGCCGTTATTTTTGTCGGCGAGGACCTTGACGTACTTCTCGATCTTTGCGACAGAATTCTCGTTATAGGAAGCGGACGTATTACGGGTGTTCTTGACGCTCGCACCGCAACAAAGAATGAGGTCGGCTATCTTATGACAAAAACTGACAGAGAGGAGGATGCAGAAAATGCAGAATAATAAGCATAAGACACACAAAGACCCGCTTGTTTATATTACCAAGCGCGGAGAAATGCCCAAGCTTAAGGCTATGCTGATAAAGGCTGCCGTAATTTTAGTAGGCGTTCTTTTCTGCGCCTTAGTGACAGTACTTCTGACAAGCGAAAATCCTCTCAAGGTCTTCAAGGCAATGTTTGACGGAAGCTTCGGAACTCCCAGAAAGATATGGAACCTCCTTCAGGCATCGGCAATCCTTCTCGGTATCTCGCTTGCCGTCACGCCCGCATTCAAAATGCGTTTCTGGAATACGGGTGCCGAGGGTCAGGTACTCGTCGGTATGCTTGCCAGCATAACCTGTATGTTTTATATCGGTGACTCTGTTCCTTCTTGGCTTTTGATCGTTATTTCCTTTTTTGCGAGCGTTATTGCAGGCTCGGTCTGGGCGGGAATACCCGGATTCTTCAAGGCTATCTGGAACACGAACGAAACACTATTTACACTCATGATGAACTACGTTGCGGCACAGCTCGTTTCGCTTCTTATCATGTTCTGGGTACCCAGCGGTTCAATGGTTCTCGGTCTTGTGAACTCCGAAGGAAAGAACGGATGGTTCCCCTCGATCCTCGGACAGAAATATTTGCTCAATATTCTTATCGTTGCTCTCCTTACCGTTGTAGTTCATATTTACCTCAAGAAGAGTAAACAGGGATATGAGATAGCGGTCGTCGGAGAAAGCGAGAATACTGCGAGATATATCGGTATCAACGTAAAAAATGTTATTATCCGAACCGTTATCATCTCCGGAGCGCTCTGCGGCGTAATGGGATGGATACTTGCATGCGGTACAGACCATTCTATCACTTCAAACGCGGTCGGCGGTAACGGCTTTACCGCGATCATGGTTTCCTGGATGTCCAAGTTCAATCCTATAACAATGATCTTTTCCTCGATCCTCGTCTGCTTCCTGCAGAAGGGCGCGGGCGAGATCGCATCGAATCTCGGTCTTAACTCGAGCGTCGGTGAGGTACTGACGGGTATTATGATCCTCTTTATCGTCAGCAGTGAATTCTTCGTTAACTATCAGATTCATTTCCGCAAAAATGAGAGAAAGGAGACTGCAAAATAATGGATTTCTTTGCAAAGATCATGGCATTTATCGCCGCAGCGATAGTTCAGGGAACGCCTCTGCTTTTTGGTGCTACGGGTGAGATAATAACAGAGAAGAGCGGTAACCTTAATCTCGGTATCCCGGGTATCATGTATATCGGCGGTATCTCAGGCATTATCGGCGGTTATCTCTACGAGCATTTCAGCGCAGAGCCCATACCGCTTCTTTGCGTACTGATTTCGCTTCTCACTTCACTCGTAGGCTCGACTTTCATTGCCTTTATCTACAGCTTCCTTACGATCACGCTTAAGGCAAACCAAAACGTCGTGGGTCTCGCGCTGACTACCCTCGGCGTTGGTTTGGGTAATTTCTACGGCGGCTCTCTTCTTAAATTCTTCGGCGAGAGCGGTTCTATCTCGCTTCTTACAACGGGTAACGCCTATAAGACCAAGATCCCCTTTATTTCCGATCATCTCGGAATCGTTGGCGAGACCTTCTTCTCGTTTGGATTCCTGGTTTACGTTGCGATAATTATTGCGATCCTTTCTCAGTGGTTCATTAACAAGACTCGCGTGGGCCTTAATCTTCGCGCTGTTGGTGAGAATCCCGCTACAGCAGATGCCGCAGGAATCAACGTAGCACTCTATAAATACGTTGCCACATGCGTCGGAGGAGCGATCGCGGGTCTTGGCGGACTCTACTTCGTAATGGATTATACTACAGGCGCATGGACTAACAACGGCTTTGGCGACCGCGGATGGCTTGCTATCGCGATCGTAATCTTCGCGCTTTGGAAGCCGAGATCGGCTATCTTCAGCTCATATATTTTCGGCGGTCTTTATATTGCCAGCGTATTTATCTCGGGACTTTCGGGAAGCACAAAGGAACTCATCAAGATGCTTCCGTACCTTGTAACCATTATAGTTCTGGTGTTTACAAGCTCTCGTAAGAAGCGCGAGCATCAGCCTCCCGCCGCGCTCGGTCAGTCTTATTTCCGAGAAGAAAGATAATTGTTTGCATGGAAATATTCAGATTTGATACTATAGATTCCACCTTTGTAGAAGCCGGCAGAAGAATGAACGAGCTTCCCACGGGCGCATATCTTTTCACAGCGCGAGAACAGACCGCGGGCAGAGGACAGGGTACCCATTCGTTTTATTCTCCGAAGGATAACGGTATTTATGCGACCCTTCTTCTTGTCGGTGAATATGCAGACGTTTGCGCGCCTACGTTTTCATCAAAGCTCGGACCCTTTGCCACTTTGACTGTGACCGAGGCGGTCCTTGATGCCTGCTCGGATTTCGATCAAAGGCTGGGTATCAAGTGGGTCAACGATCTTTTGCTTGATAATAAAAAGTACGGCGGCGTTATCACGGCTGTTACGGTAAAACAAGGGAAGCTTACGACCATCAGGATCGGTTATGGACTTAATACGGGATATGCCGATATGCCTGATGAGCTCCGTGGAAGAGTGACGACCCTGGGGCTTGACCCTGCCGATACGGAAAAGCTTATGATCGAGATCGCGGACAGACTATGCAACGATCTTCCCGAGGTCAAAGAGGACGTGCTGTATAACAATTACGTTAAGTACTGTACAACGCCGGGCAGAAGTATTATGCTTCCCGACGGACGTTGCGGAACCGCTCTCAGTATAGCGTCCGATTTTTCGCTGATCTTTTCGGTTGAAGGTAAACGCCCCGAGTTTACCAATACAACCGCGGGACTCATAATCCTATAATTATAAAGCCGAAGAGCATTTATCGCTCTTCGGCTTTTAACATATGACTCTGATATGTCATATTATGTAGTATGAGAATACTGATCAAGAGGAAATGACGATGGAGAATAATATAAAGATCGCTCTGCTCGGAGGCGACGCAAGGCAGGGTTATCTCGCGGCAGATATGGCAAAAAGAGGCTTTGAGACTGCAGTATGGGGGCTTGGTGATCAAAACATCGGGGAAGCTGTAAGATGCAAGGATATCATCAGCGCTATTGCAGGAGCATCCGCTGTTGTTTTACCCTTGCCCGCATCCGCTGACGGCATGAGTATCAATTGTCCATTCGCTTTGTATGAGGAAAAATTCAAGCTTTCAGCTTTGCTTGATATTACGGATGTACCGATTTTCGGAGGAAGACTCGATGAATCCTTTTTTAGTTTAGCGAACAAGAAAAATAAGAGGCTAATTGACTATTTTGAATCCGAAAGCTTGCAGATAAGAAATGCCGCGCCGACTGCGGAAGGAGCTGTATCTATAGCAATGCAGCATTTGAATAAAACTATTTGCGGTTGTGCCGTTGCAGTAATCGGATACGGGAGGATAGGTCAGATGCTTGCCCACTTGCTTGCAAAAATGGGCGCAAGGGTAAGCGTTGCCGCAAGAAATTTAAAGCAATTGGCGCAAGCAGAATCGCTCGGATACGATACTGTGAGGCTCTCGAATGAGCTTTTGCTCGGAGGCCTTGAACCTGTTTGTGAAAATGGTAGATTTGATATCATATTTAATACTGTGCCTGCACGTCTGTTTGATTCCTCGGTTATAAAAGCTTTGCCCGACTCGGTAATGCTCATCGATCTATCGTCGGTTCCCGGCGGCGTGGATTTCGGTGCGGCAAAGGAGAGGGGAATAAAGGCTATATGGGCATTGTCTTTGCCGGGGAAATACGCTCCCGAAACTGCGGGAAAGATTATCGGCAACACGCTTATAGAATTATTTGAAAGAGAGGGAATAATATGAAGATAGGATTTGCAATGTGCGGCTCATTTTGTACCTTTGCTCCTGCTTTCGAGCAATTATCGATCTTGCGAGATGCCGAGCATGAGCTCGTTCCGATAATGAGCTTTAACGCTTCGTCTATCGATACAAGATTTGGAAAGGCTGCGGAACATCTCGCTCATATCGAAGCGATTTGCGAGCGAAAGGTAATCAGAACGATCGAAGATGCCGAACCGCTCGGCCCTAAAGAAAAGCTTGACCTTCTGATTATTTGCCCCTGTACCGGAAATACGCTTGCAAAGCTTGCGGCGGGAATTACGGACACACCCGTAACCATGGCGGCGAAGGCTCATCTGCGCGGAGACCGACCGCTTCTGATCGCATTGGCAACAAACGACGGGCTATCCGCTAATTTGTCAAATCTCAATGCAATGCAAAAGCGCAAGAGCGTATACTTTTTGCCTATGAGGCAGGATGATCCGCAAAAGAAGCCGCATTCGCTTGTAAGCGATTTCGAAAAGCTTCCGGAAGCGGTCGCAGCCGCTATCAGAAGGGAACAATTGCGACCGCTTTTTCTTGAATAATATATAAAATTTTTCCTTCTCTGCGAAAGCAGGGAAGGATTTTTTGATTTATCTATTGAATTTCGATCGCCTGTGTGATATAATTATACTGAATTAATTTTGTTTGCGCTTCGGCGCGAAAGTGAGGATAAAATGTCTGATTACAAGATCGAAACAAAATGTATACAGTCGGGTTATAATCCCGGTAACGGAGAGCCGCGCGTTCTGCCGATATATCAGAGTACTACGTATAAGTACTGCTCATCCGAAGAAGTCGGAGACCTCTTTGACCTCAAGGCTGACGGTCATATGTATTCCCGAATCTCCAACCCTACGGTTGCGGAAGTTGAGAAGAAGATCACAGATCTCGAGGGCGGCACCGGCGCGATCCTTACCTCCTCGGGTATGTCCGCGATCCTTCTTGCTGTTCTCAATATCACCAAGGCGGGTCAGAATATCGTTTCTCTCTCGGCTATCTACGGCGGTACTGTCAACCTCTTTGCGGTGACTCTCAAACGCTTCGGTATCGAGGTAAGATTTGCTACATCCGCCATGAGCGATGAGGAGATCGAATCTCTTATCGATGAAAACACTCGTATGCTCTTCGGCGAAACTATCGCAAATCCCGCGCTCGACGTTCTTGACTTCGACCGTTTTGCCGCTATCGCACACAAGAACGGAATCCCCTTCGTTGTTGACAATACCTTCCCGACCCCCATTCTTTGCCGTCCCTTTGAGCACGGATGCGATATTATCGTTCATTCCACAACAAAGTATATGGACGGACATGCTACCGTTGTCGGCGGTTGCGTTGTTGACGGCGGTAAATTCGATTGGTCCGCAGACCCGAAAAAGTGGTCCGAACTCAACGATCCCGATCCCTCCTACCACGGAGTTGCATACGTTAAGCAGTTTGGTAACGACGTTGCATATATAACCAAGGCTCGTGTTCAGCTTGTCCGCGATATGGGTATTCCCATGACCGCAATGAGCGCGTTCCTTCTCAACCTCGGACTTGAGACCCTCCATCTCCGTATGGAAAGACATTGCTCGAACGCGCTCTCGGTTTCCGAGTATCTCTCGGCGCACGAGAAGGTCGAGAGCGTTTCTTATCCCGGACTCAAGGGCGATTCTCAGTATGAGCTTGCACAGAAATATCTTCCCAAGGGTTGCGCGGGCGTAATCTCCTTCGTAATCAAGGGCGGACGTGACGCAGCAGTCAAGTTTATGGATTCCTTGAAGCTTGCCGCAATCGTGGTTCACGTAGCAGACTCGCGTACAAGCGTCCTCAATCCAGCCTCCACGACCCACCGTCAGCTGACCGATGAACAGCTCGTTGCCGCAGGTATCCCCGCAGGTCTCGTAAGACTTTCGGTGGGAACCGAGAATATTGACGATATCATTGCAGATATTGAGCAGGCACTTGCAAATGCCTGATTGACAGGAGACAGAAATGCCGATCAAAATTCCTAACCTTCTTCCCGCGACACAGACTTTGCTTGACGAGAATATCTTCGTCATGACAGAGACCCGCGCGATCACGCAGGATATCAGACCTCTGCATATCCTGATGCTCAATCTGATGCCGCAGAAGATCACAACTGAAACGCAGATCGCAAGACTTATCGGAAACACACCGCTTCAGGTAGAGCTCGAATTGCTTCAGACCGCGACACATAAGGCAACTCATACCTCGGCTGAGCATATGCTTGCTTTCTATAAGACCTTCGACGAGGTCAGACATAAAAAATATGACGGAATGATCATTACGGGAGCTCCGGTTGAGCAGATCCCCTTTGAGGAGGTCACGTATTGGGATGAACTCTGCGAGATCATGGAGTGGTCAAAGACCAACGTAACGTCTACGTTCCATATCTGCTGGGGCGCGCAAGCAGGTCTCTACTACCATTACGGAATCAAAAAGTACCCCCTTGAATCAAAGCTCTTCGGTGTTTTTGAGCATACGGTTGACCGCCGTTCTTCGATGCTTTTCAGAGGCTTTGACGATAAATTCTTCGTTCCTCATTCGCGCCATACGACCGTGCGCCTGGAGGATGTCGAGGCTTGCCCCGAACTCAAGATCCTCTCGACCTCGCCGGTTGCGGGGCTGTATGCCTGCGCAACAGACCGCGGCAGACAGATCTATATCACGGGACATTCGGAATATGACGCGGGAACACTCAGAGCTGAGTACTTGCGCGATAAGAATGCGGGTCTTCCCATCGATATTCCCGTAAACTATTTCCCGAATGACGACGACACCCTCGAACCCCTCGTTACTTGGAGAAGCTGTGCAAATCTCCTTTATTCGAATTGGCTGAATTATTTTGTCTATCAGACGACCCCATACGACAGAGAACAGATCATGTAATATAAGTCCGCAGACCGAAGGTGTTGTGTCCTTGTGAGCACATCGTCTTCGGTCTGTATTTTTGTTACGGAAATCCGAATAGCCTTCGCCTTAACGCGTCGCAAAGGCTAAATATCGGATACGATAAAATGTAATAATAAATAAAAAGAATCGGAAGCTCGTGTGCCTCGGCGGAATATAAAACAGGGACAAACACATTAAAGCTTATTATTTCTGAAAGATAAAGAATAATGCTCGATATAAAAACAGCGGCACATGCGGCAATAGCTGAAAATGCGGTCTTTATGGTAATATGAAACCTGCGGTAAAAGATGTTTTTTTCGAAATAATATATTGCGGTGGTAATTGCTCCGCCGAAGAGCAGAGAAGAAAAAAGCGGCGGAGATATAATGATCGTCGGCAGAAAGGAATGCAGAGGGGAAGAAAGAAAAGGATAGGAAAAAGGGTATATCGTTTCAGAAACAAATCTGAAGGTCAAACCTATAAGCGAAACTGCCAAGGTGTATAATAGTGCACCCACAGCAACAATGGTGATGAACTCGCCGCGAGGCGTTGAGAGAAAAAAAGTAATTCCGCTTGCTTTTTCTGGCTTTATATTGGGCATATTGACCTCCAAAATGGTTTTTATTTTCATTATTGACGCAAATTATGCAATTAATGCCGATAAAATTCTTATTACCTATTGAAAAAAATAGTTTTATTTGATATAATAATATAATGTATAACTGCATCAAGGAGTGATCATATGAAGATACTGTTTGAAAATTGCAAGCTGTTTGAAAGCCATAACAGAATATTCAAAAGCAGGTCGATGCTTGTCGGCGATGGAATCATACTTGATATTTTACGCAACACGGATCATTGCTTCGACGTTGACTCGGTCATAGATTGCGGCGGCAGACAGGTCATCCCCGGACTTGTTGACATCCATACTCACGGAAGGGCATGCGGCGACTTCAATACAGCCGATGCCGATGATATGCGCGCTATGGCAAAATCTTATTCCGACTACGGTGTTACGTCTCTTTTCCCAACTCTCGCTTCTGCTGATTTTGATAGCCTCTGTGCGCAGGCAAAGCTGATAGATTCGCTTAAGGGTGATACCGACGGTGCTGAATTTCTCGGTGTTCATCTTGAGGGAAGATATCTGAATCCCGCCAAGGCGGGCGCACATAACCTTGAAATGCTTGCGCTGCCGAACGTGTCCGAACTTGATGAATTCGCGGCATCTTCAAGTACACCCTTGCGTATAAGTGCGGCATGGGAGCTTGAAGGCGCAGATGCTTTTGCAAGCCGTGCAAAGGCTCTCGGCGTTACGCTCTCTCTTGGTCACACAAATGCGTCGTATGCGGAGGCAACCGATATCTACCGCAAGCACAAAGTAGCATTTACACATCTATATAACGCAATGTCTCCGCTTCATCACAGAGACGGCGGAACTGTCCTTGCCGCGCTCGAATCGGGCGGATTTTGCGAGCTTATCTGCGACGGCCTCCATATCTCCCGTGAAATGGTTGCATTCACTTACAGAATGATAGGCATGGATCGTCTGGTCCTTATCAGCGATTCCATGGCGGCAACCGCATCACCGGACGGTGAATATGAGATCGCCGGCAATCCCGTTACCGTAGTTGACGGTATCGCACGCACCGCGGGTGGAAATCTTGCGGGCAGCACGCTGTCACTTGTAAAGGGCGTTGAGAATCTTGCTGAATTCGCGGGTATTCCGATTGAGGACGCTTTGATCTGCGCCACCCTGACTCCCGCGCGTGCCGTAGGGCTTGATCATAAGGTCGGCAAGCTTGCTGTCGGAAACAGGGCTGATTTTATAATCGGTACGGTTGGCGGTAAGAAGATCGAGATCGACCAAGTATTCGTCGCGGGCGACGCTGTTCTTTGAGACTATGAAGATCAAAAAAATCGATCGCAGCATTATAAAGGGCATTAATGAAGAGATCGCAAAAGAGGCTGACGTTATCCTTTCAAAAGAGGGCGCGAGATATTCTATGATCTATGCCTTTCTCTACTTTATCGCTTCGACGGGCATCGGAATACTGATCTCATCTCTTTTGTTCGGAGTACTTCAGCATTTTTCTCTGCCGGTTAATGATACTATTGCCAATGCTGTCACTTTAATCTTAATTTTTATATTTATCGCTCCGGCTTTAGCGGGACTGTTTACCGTAACCGGCTCGGTATGCAGAGGAGAGAATGATCTTTCGGGCTTATTCGTTGCTTTTTCAAGCCCCGGCGCTTTTTTGTCAGCCTATCTTGGGACACTCATTGTTTGCTTGAGATACGCCGGTTTTCTTGCGCTGCTGTATATTCCCGATCTGCTCATCGGATTCTTTGATAACGGTGATGGAATTACGGCGGCATATTATCCGGTATGTTTTATCGTTGCAATGATTGCGTTTTTTGTTTGGTACTTCATTACCGCAAGACTCGCAAGGCTTCCTCATTGCCTTTGGAGCTGCAGATTACCCTTCTTGAAGGCAATATGCGAGTCATATAAGGGAAAACACGTCGTTCTCACGATTTCGGGCAAAAATACTCTATACGTATTTCTTACGTTGGTAACGATGTTTATTATCCTTGTGTTTTATACGGGACCCGTATGGGCGGTTCAGTATGAGATCACTGTTCAAAGAAGCGAAGAAATATTGAAAAAATTACATTCTGAAAAATCACGAAAGGACGGTCAGGATAAATGACTAAACCTAAATATTATATAACAACAGCAATCGCGTATGCTTCGGCAAAGCCCCATATCGGCAATACCTATGAAGCTATCGCGACCGATGCCATTGCCCGCTACAAGAGAGCGAAGGGCTATGACGTATTCTTCTGCACGGGCACAGACGAGCACGGTCAGAAGATCGAAAACTGCGCTGCAGCCGCAGGTATTGCTCCCCAGGCGTACGTTGATAACGTCGCAGGCGTTATTAAGGAAATGTGGGATAAGATGAACGTCAGCTACGACTACTTCATCCGTACCACCGATGATTATCACGTAAAGACTATTCAGAAGATCTTCGAGCGTTTCCTTAAGCAAGGCGATATCTATAAGGGATATTACGAGGGTTGGTATTGCACTCCCTGCGAGTCGTTTTTTACCGACACACAGGTAACTGACGGTAAGTGCCCCGATTGCGGCAGACCCGTAAAGCAGGCAAGAGAAGAGGCATACTTCTTCAATATGCAGAAGTACGCTCCCCGTCTTATCGAATATTTCGAGACTCATCCCGGTTTCCTCGAGCCCGAGGCAAGAAAGAAGGAAATGCTCAATAACTTCCTCCTTTCGGGACTGCAGGACCTCTGCGTTTCGCGTACCTCATTCACTTGGGGTATCCAGGTTCCCTCGGATCCCAAGCACGTCGTTTACGTATGGCTCGATGCACTTGTAAACTACATCACTGCCATCGGCTACGACCCCGATAAGTCGTACGAAGAGCAGTCGGAGCAGTTCCGTAAGCTCTGGCCCGCGGACGTCCATATGATCGGTAAGGATATCGTCAGATTCCATTCGATCTATTGGCCCATCTTCCTTATGGCTCTCGATCTTCCTCTTCCCGAGAAGATCTTCGGTCATCCCTGGTTCAACTTCGGAACCGATAAGATGTCCAAGTCCCGTGGTAACGTAATTTATGCCGATAAGCTTGCCGAGTACGTTGGCGTTGACGGCGTACGTTACTATGCCCTCGCCGAGATGCCCTTCGCATCCGACGGATCCATCACCTGGGACAGCGTTCTCGCGCGCTTTAATACAGATCTCGTAAACACCCTCGGCAATCTCGTCAAGAGAACTCTCGATATGCAGAAGAAGTATTTCGACAAGAAGATCGAGGCTCCCTCGGCACCCGAAGCACTTGACGACGAGTTCAAGTCTGTTTGCGCCGAGGCTGTAAAGACCTATTACGAGGCAATGGACAGCTATCATATCGCAGATGCGATCGACGCAACGCTCACTCTGTTGCGCCGCGCAAATAAGTATATCGATGAGACCCAGCCTTGGGTCCTCGCAAAGAACGAGGAAAGCCGCGCGCGTCTTGCAACCGTTCTTTATAACCTCCTCGAGGCTATCCGTTGGGGCGCAGTACTCCTCGCTCCCATGATCCCCGAGACCGCTAATACGATTTTCGCACAGCTCGGAACAGATAATACTTCCTTTGAGAGCATCGGCGGCGCGTTTGACGGCATGACCGCAGGCGCATCCGTCAACGATTCCGCGGTCCTCTTCGCAAGAATCGACGAACAGAAGACCCTTGAGGCGATCTACGCGGAGATCGAAGCGGCTCGCAAGGCGGCAGAGGCTCCCAAGATAGAAAAGCCCGAGGGATGCGCTATAATCGGCTTTGATGACTTTATGAAGGTTGAGCTCCGCACAGCACAGATCACCGAATGCGAGCCCGTACCGAAGGCGAAGAAACTGCTCAAGCTCAAGGTAGATCTCGGATATGAGACTCGTCAGGTCGTATCGGGAATCGCAAAGTTCTATAAGCCCGAGGACCTTATCGGCAAGAAGATCATTCTCGTTGCAAATCTCGCGCCCGCTAAGCTCTGCGGAGTTGAATCCGAGGGCATGCTTCTCGCTTCGGGAGAGGAAGAAGTTCGCGTAATATTCCTTGATCCCGCAACACCCCTTGGCGAGCGTGTACGCTGATGAGCGGCATATTTGATACACACGCCCACTATACCGACGAAAGATTTGAAACAATGTTTGAGGGCGGCGCTTCGGCGCTGCTCTCTGCGCTTTTTGCAAACGGTGTTGACAAGATCATCAACGTGGGCACCAACACCGCAAACAGCGCAAAGGCAGTCGAGATGGCTCGTGAATTCGAGAATATGTACGTCGCCGCCGGAATCCACCCATCGGATATCGATGAAGAGATATCTCTCGAGGATGCAATGACAAAGCTCCGCTCACTTCTTGATAAAAGAGAAGAGTATAAGATCGTCGCGCTTGGCGAGATCGGACTCGATTATTACTGGAGACAGGATAACAAGGTGCGTCAGAAGCAGTTTTTCGAGGCACAGCTCGACCTTGCTGAGGAATACGATATTCCCGTTGTTATCCACGACCGCGAGGCACACGGCGATTGCTTCGAGACCGTCATAAAACGCCCGAAGATCCGCGGCGTGTTCCATTGTTATTCGGGCAGCCCCGAAATGGCAAAGGACCTTGTTAGGCGCGGCTGGTATATTTCTTTCACCGGAGTCGTAACCTACAAAAATGCCCCCGTCGTTCAGGCGTCGGCAAAGTCGGTACCTCTCGATCGCATACTTGTAGAGACGGATGCGCCCTATCTTACTCCCGTGCCCTATAGAGGAAAGACTAACAGAAGCGATTATATAGAGTATACAATACGTACACTTTCTGAGCTGCATGAGGTATCCGAGGACGAAATGCGTGACAAAACAAACGAAAATGCATGCAAATTGTTCGGAATACAATAATATTTACAAAAAATTATGATAAAATCGTCAAAAATGACGAAAAAGTACTTGAAATAGTTTCTGATTTGTTGTATAATAAACATTGGGCGTGCCAAAACGCCCCCACAAATAAGGTAAATTAAAAAAACATAAATGCCCCGTCCGCGGATGGGGCGAGGAAGGAATCCCCACATGGCAACAATCGACACCAAATCCCTGAGAAACGTAGCTCTGCTTGGACACGGCGGCTGCGGTAAGACCTCCATCGCTGAGGCTATGCTCTATCTTACAGGCGGAACAGACCGTCTCGGTAAGACAAGCGACGGCAACACTGTTTGCGACTATGATCCCGAGGAGGTCAAGAGAGGCTTCTCTATTTCCGCGTCTCTCGCTCCCGTAACTTGGAAGAATATGAAGATCAACGTTTTCGATACCCCCGGTTATCTCGATTTCGTAGGCGAAGTTCGCCAGTCTCTCCGCGTTGCGGACAGCGCACTTATTTGCGTTGACGCAAAGTCGGGTGTTGAGGTTGGAACAGAGCTTGCTTGGGACTATGCAACCGCTGCAGGTCTTCCCAAGGCATTCTTCGTAAACAAGTGCGACGATAATGACGCTGACTTCGAAAAGGTATTCAACGAGCTTCACGATACTTTCGGCAATACCCTCTGCCCCGTATTCGTTCCCGTTAAGCACGGTTCCAAGGTCACAATGATCGACCTTGTTGAAATGAAGGCTTTCGATTATGACGCAAAGGGCAAGAGAAGCGAGATCCCCATGACCGCTGAGCTCGAGTCTATCGCAGGCGATTATAAGGAAGCTTTCAATGAGGCTGTCGCAGGTACCTCCGACGATCTCATGATGAAGTATTTTGACGGCGAAGAGATCACCAAGGAAGAAGCTGCAGAGGCTCTTCACCAGGGTATCTTCGAGGGCACTATCACTCCCGTATATTGCGGTTCTGCTGTTAATATGTGGGGCGTTATCGCTATTCTCGACGCTATCGTTGAGTCCTTCCCCAGACATACCGCTAAGAAGGTAGAGAAGTCTGTTGATGGTGATGACATCGAGATCGATCCCGCAGGTACTGCAAGCATCTTCGTATTTAAGACCGTTGCTGACCCGTTCGTAGGTAAGATGTCCTTCTTCAAGGTTATGAACGGTACTCTCAAGAAGGATATGACCCTCAAGAACCTTACAAACGGTACCTCCGAGAAGATGGCTCACATCTACACCGTTAAGGGCAAGGTTCAGACCGAAGTTGAAGAGCTCGCTTGCGGCGATATCGGTATGATCGCAAAGCTTGCTAACACCAACACCAACGATACTCTTACCGATGGCTCCGATGTAGCTTACGCTAAGATCACATATCCCACTCCTTATATGAGCCAGGCTATGGTTCCCGCTACCGCTAAGGACGAGAGCAAGATTTCCCAGTCCATGGCTCGTATGCTCGAGGAAGATCTCACTCTCAAGTATGTTACCGACTCCGAGACCCATCAGATGGTTCTCTCCGGTATCGGCGACATGCACCTCGCAGTTCTTTCCGCTAAGCTCAAGGCTCGCTATGGCGTAACCATCAACCTTGAGACTCCCAAGATCCCCTACCGTGAGAAGATCACCAAGACCGTTGATATCCACGCACGTCATAAGAAGCAGAACGGCGGTTCCGGTCAGTTCGGTGACGTTTGGATCAAGTTCGGTCCCGGCGAAGATCCCGGTCTCACCTTCACAGTATCGGTTGTCGGCGGCGTAGTTCCCAAGAACTTTAACCCCGCAGTAGAGAAGGGTATTCTCGAGGGTATGGTTAAGGGCGTTGCAGGCTTCCCCATGACCTATCTTGCAGCAGACCTCCACGACGGTTCTTACCACCCCGTAGACTCTGATGAAATGTCCTTCAAGACCGCTGCTATCATGGCTTACAAGCAGTGTCTCGAGCAGGCGGCTCCCGTTCTCATGGAGCCTGTCGGCGATCTCGATATCACCGTTCCCGAGGATCTCGTTGGTGACGTTATGGGTGACCTTAATAAGCGCCGCGGAAGCATCATGGGTATGGATCCCGCTGCTAAGAAGGGCTACACTGTAGTTCACGCAACAGCTCCCAAGTCCGAGCTCGTTGACTATCCCATCGCTCTCCGCGCTATGTCGCAGGGCCGCGGCTCCTTCGAGTTCAACGTAACCGATTACGCTGTAGTTCCCGGCAACATCTCTGCTAAGATCGTTGAGGAATACAAGAAATCTCTCGCATAATTTAACTATAATTAATCATCGGGGCTGTTCAAAACAGCCCCGATCGAATTTGAGGTTCTGATGAAATTCTTTGCCTTTACAAAGATAGGAATAACACGGATAATTGCGATCTCGCTGATGCTTTCGGTGTATATTTCAACAATAATATTGAATTATGCATCGCGCGAGATAACGTCGGGCAATTTATTCGCGACGGTATTTTTTATTGCCGTATTTACCGCATTTTATATCTTTTCGGTAATAAAAAGGCATCCCCCGCTCGCAATCGGAGCCAGGGGATGGCTTATAGCTTCTTTTCTTATGTCTTTTGCCGCGCTGATAGCAACCTCTGCAGATTTTGAGATCGGCGGTTTTATCGGTACCGTCCTCGGATACGGAGTTATGCTTTTCGTATCTCCCTTTTACGGCTTTGCCTATCTTTTCGGTAGCTATGAATGGATCGGCGTTCTCGGAATGTTGATCTGTACGTTGATATTCTTTATTCCACCGATAGCTTTAAAGATCTCGGCAAGAAGAAAACTGATGCGTGAGTTCAATTAAGCGAAAACAGCTTGATCGACTTTACCGCAAGTCCGTTCTCATACTCCTTGACCTCTCCGAGAGCAAAGAAATCGCCTTTAGAGTCAAGCACTCTGAGTCTCGTACCTACGGGATACTCGGGGAGCTTGGCTCTTTTTAGATATATTTCGCATCCCGAACGGAAGAGCTTTTCATAAAACGCGGGTAGCTTAACTGCATCAAGCCCGCAGAATATTTCCTCAACGGGGCGGAGAAGCGCGAGTCTTTCCTCTGAGGAAAGAAGCTCGATCTCCTCGATCGTGTGGGCGTCTTCTATTGAAAAACCGCATGCCGCGCTTCGTTCGAGTGTTGCCATCGTACCTCCGCACCCGAGAGCTTTTCCAATATCGGAACAAAGCGTACGGATGTAAGTTCCCGCGGAACATTCTACGATAAGCTTGTAGTCGTTTCTCACGATATGTTCAGCCGAAATTGAATAGATATCAACCGGGCGTGCCTGACGCTCAACCGTACCGCCCTCGCGTGCGATGTCGCAAAGCTTCTTGCCGCCGACCTTTAGCGCACTATACATGGGAGGAATCTGCATTATTCTGCCGCTGAAACGCCCGAGGATCGCCTGTACGTCGCTTTCTGATACGCTGACATCAGTTCCCCTGAGAATATTTCCCGTCGTGTCCTCCGTATCTGTTTCGATTCCGAGACGAAGCGTTGCGGTATATTTTTTTCTATCCGAGAGAGAATACTCGCAAGCCTTTGCCGCGCGGCCGATAAGGACCACGAGAACACCCGTTGCCAACGGATCGAGCGTGCCGGTATGCCCGACCTTTTTTGTCGAATAAAGCCGTCTGATTTTGTTGACAATATCGTGAGAAGTAGGACCCTCGGGCTTGTTTACGATAAGCACACCGCAGGGTTCGTTTATGATCTCTGCCATTATTGTTCTTCTTCCTTTACGGGGAATCTTACGTGCGCGGAGAAGATCTTCTGTCCGAGGTCGGTGAATCTCTTTTCATACTCGGTCACGATATTCGTCTCGGCAAGCTCGCTTGCGTGCAAGTCGCGGGTATAGAAGACCGTCTCAAGACCGTATTCCTTGAATTGCTCAACCGACCAATCGAAGAGATCCTCGTTGTCGGTCTTGAAGTGAAGCTCGCCTCCGGGTACGAGGAGCTTTTCGTACATTTTAAGGAATCCGGGCGCCGTGAGTCTGCGCTTATGCTGCCCCTTCTTAGGCCATGGATCCGAGAAGTTAGCATAAATGCACTCAAATGTATGGGGCGCAAACCAATCTGTCAGATACTCCGCGTTTCCAATGATGAATCTTACGTTGTCGGGACGTTCTCCGAGAGTCGCCTTTGCCTTCTCGAGCGCAAACATAGCAACGTCCGGAACTCTCTCAAGCGCAATAATACCGTGATCCCGGTGCATCTTGCTGAGTCCGCGGGCAAAGTCACCCTTGCCGCATCCGATCTCGAGAAGCAGGGGAAGCTTCTTCCCGAAAATCTCGTCCTCGTGTCCGAAGCATTCTATGGGATTTTTAAGCAAAAATTCGGCGCATGCTTCAATTCTTTCAGCCGAATGCTTCTTTTTTCTCATTCTCATCTTGAAATCTCTCTTAAAATCTGCTATAATATAATATAAGTATGTTCAAATGCGGATTTTCCGCGTAACACGCATATATTATATCACATATTTTTGAATTTTTCACTACTTTTTTAACAAAAACACACATTTTTTTGAAACTGCCAAAAAATATTCAAAGATCCGGAGATCATAATGAAAAAAGAAGAATTTTTGACAATATTGTTGGCCAGACTCATTGAGCGCGGCGTGCCTGAGGATAGCGCGAAAAAAGAAACCGAACACGTCCGTACCTATCTTTCGGAATCCGGTATGGAGGAACTCGATATTTCTGTAGATGAGATGGCGGACGGCATTATTTCAATGCTTAACGACACATCCGATTCGGAAAAGCCAAAGGCGGATGTAATTATTCCGATATCATCCTCATCCGATTCCGAGGGAGAAAGCGTTTCCGATGAGCTTGAGGCAGCAATTGCCGCCTTTGAAGCGGATACCGAATTGCAGGATAATAATACGGAAGAACCCGAAGTATCGGAAGAACCCGAAAAATCCGAAGAAGAACTCTCGGAAGGCGAAGTTTTGCCTTTAACCGAAATACCGATATTTATTGAGACGGAAGAAGAAGTTGATGAGTCCGGTATCAATACCGAAGACAGTTCCGATGAGGTAATCGAGGAAAGCGTTTTGATTCAGCCTGAGGGCGAGAACTATCCTGCCCCAGAGCCCGAAGTAAACGAAGCTCCGGTCTCTGTAATACCCGATGAGATAGCGGAGATTGAGCCGCAAGCGGATACGCAAACCGAAGAACAGCAACTTCAGCCGAAACAGACCGACCAGCCTGCTTCCGCACCAATATTTGCTGAAGACGAGGTGGCGGAAATCGAAGAGTTTATTCCATACGACAAAAAGAGAAAAATGAAAAATAAGGACTCAGTTAAAAAACCCGGGAATGAGTGGCTTTACGTCGCTCTTCTCGTGATAACGATACCGATAGTAATTGCGCTTGTACTTATCGCCATGGTTCTTTACCTCGGATTCTGGGTAGTTCTGGCTCTTGCTATGATAGCTTGCATTGCCGTGCTTATAGTATTTGTAACGGTCGGCGCGATCGTATCGCTTGTAGGCATAGTATACGGAGTGGTTCAATTGATCACCGGACAGATCCCCGTCGGATTGTTTGAGGTAGGCCTCGGTGTTATTGTTGGCTCTGCGGTTATGTTTGTAGGCATTCTTGTATATAATTTTGCCGTTCGCTTTATTCCGTTTGGCATGAGACTTCTTGCGAAGCTCTTCGGTGCCGGCTTCCGCGCGATCAGAAGCGGATATCAATCCCTGAAAGGAGCTGTTGAGAGTATATGAAACCAACATCAGTAATTTTTTTGATAGTATCAATATTGCTTGCAAGCGTCGGATTTCTGCTTTGTATGACAGCTACTTCGCTTGCCACCGAGCAGGGAATCGGTCTTTTTACACAGATCGGTGATGACGATGATAACTATATCGCAACCGAGACCTTTACAGAGGAAGAACTTAAAAAGATCGTTGTAAAGGTCAGTAACGTCCGCGTCAATATCATCGGCGGTGCAGACGAAAGCCGAATCGAGCTTGTCAATTTTATGAACAACTCCTATCAGATCCAGGCAGGACGTTCAACCCTTCAGATCTCGGATAACTCGGGAATTACCGGCATTATAGATATCGATAATTTCAAGATAAACTTCCACGGCTTCCGCGATTATCTGCACTATCTTTTCGACTATATTGCAGGCAGACCTCAGAAAGACCAGGTGCTTAACGTATATCTGACCGATGAAGCCGATCTTGTAAACTTCAATATAACCGTTGGAGACGGAGATATAACGATTTCCAATATGACGACAGATTGCGATTATAAGATAGTTATTGACAGCGGAGTTGTCGATATCAATAACGTAAATACCGATTCTTCAATTCAGATCGAATCCACGGAAAGCTCGAATATCGAGATCAATAACGTGTATACTGACGAGATTCGTATCGTGTCACCCGAGAGCGAATGCTTTATAAACATTTCCGAGACCACTTTTTCTCGCGCTATGTACGTTGAGGCGAAATCCGGCGATATCGTATACGATCGAGTTGAGGAGGATTTTGCGGGTCTAGACGTAAAATTTGAGGCACTCGGAAATACCATCAGCGTTTTCGGAGAAAATTACTCGGACAGCTACGTAGAGTTTAATGCTCCCGTTGACGGAGAAGAAAACCCCGATCAGAATCCGGATACAGACCCCGAGCCCACCCCCGATACCGATCCTGTGCCCGAGGATACTACGTCCCCGGAAGAAGAGACTACGGCACCCGAGGGCGGAGAAGAGGGCGATGATACGACTGCCGAAGAGGAAGAAACGACCAAGCCGGAGGATATAGGCGATCTCGAGGAGGAAGAAAACAACTCTTCGATTACCATCCCCGCAAATTCGCTTACCATCATTATCGCCGACGGTAAGATAGAAGTTAAGTAAAAGTTAAAAGTGGATAGGTAAGAAGTGAGGTGATTTTACTCACTGAGTTCGGAAATTTTCATTTAAATGTTTTTCGAGCTTGCGAGAAAAAATACCATACTTCCTCCTTCTTCACTATTACTTATTACCTCAAATAACAAGGCTGTTCCGCCCGACTTTGGGTGAAACAGCCTTAAATATTATTCGTTATACGTTAAATCTGAAGAGCGTAACGTCTCCGTCCTTCATGACGTATTCCTTGCCCTCGCTTCGAACAAGACCCGCTTCCTTAGCGGCTGTCATAGATCCGAGGCGCATAAGATCGTCGAAGGCAACGATCTCGGCGCGAATGAAGCCGCGCTCAAAATCGCTGTGGATCTTTCCTGCGGCTCCGGGAGCCTTCGTGCCCTTGCGGATGGTCCAGGCACGAACCTCCTTGGGACCTGCTGTCAGGAAGCTGATAAGACCGAGAAGATCGTAGCCCGCGCGGATAAGTCTGTTAAGACCCGATTCTGCAAGTCCGAGATCATCAAGGAACATCTGCTTTTCCTCACCGTCAAGCTCTGCAAGCTCAGCCTCGAGACCTCCGCAGATGGATACGATACCCGAGTTCTCGCTTGCCGCAAATTCCTTGAGTGCCGCATAGTGGGGATTCTGAACGGGATCCTCGTCAAGGCTGTTCTCGTCAACGTTTGCAACGTAGATGATGGGCTTTGCGGAAAGAAGAGGCATGTCCGCAAGCATCGCGCGTTCGTCATCGTTCATGTCGATTCCGCGAGCCGATTTGCCTTCACCGAGATGCTCAATGAGTCTCTCAAGGAATGCCGCCTCGGGAGCGAGAGACTTATCTGCCTTCATCGCCTTGCGTGTACGGTCGAGTCTGCGTTCGGCAACCTCTATGTCGGAAAGGATAAGTTCGTAATTGATCGTTTCAACGTCTGAAATGGGGTTTACTCTTCCGTCAACGTGAATAATGTTATCGTCCTCAAAGCAACGGACAACGTGGAGGATGGCGTCACATTCGCGGATGTGGGAAAGGAATTTGTTGCCGAGACCTTCGCCCTGCGATGCGCCTTTGACGAGACCTGCAATATCAAAGAATTCAACGACTGCGGGAGTGTACTTCTCGGGGTTATACATCTCAGCCAGCGCATCAAGTCTGGAATCGGGAACGGGAACGACTCCGACGTTCGGTTCTATGGTGCAGAAGGGGTAGTTAGCCGAGTCTGCGCCTCCGCCGCAAAGGGCGTTAAAAAGCGTGCTTTTGCCCACGTTGGGCAGTCCAACAATACCAAGTTTCATTTGTTTCTCCGATAAAAAATAGTCATTATTTGTATTAGCCTATCTATTATATAATAAAATTATGAAGAATTCAAGCAAAAGAGCAAAAAATACTAAATTTTTGCGAAAAATATGAACATTTTTTCAAAAAAACCCTTTGCAAAATGAAAATAATGTGATATAATATAAGGGAAAATATAAAAATGTCGCAGTCTGCCCTCATGACGGTATTAATAGCCTCGGAGAAAAGACAGGCGAGACTGAGCAAAATGCATTGAGGAGGAAAAAATGTATACCAAAATTCTCGTTGTCGATGATGACAGTTATATTTGCGACCTTCTGAAAACTTCTCTTGAAAAGGAAGGATACGAGGTACGTACCGCTCCCGACGGCTACCAGGCTATTGATGTATTCAAGAAATACGAGCCCGATCTCGTTCTTCTTGATATCATGCTCCCCGGTAAAAACGGAAAGGACGTTTGCACCGAGCTTCGCAAATTCACAAACAAGCCTATTATTATGATCACAGCTAAGGGCGAGGTAGTCGATAAGGTCGTATGCCTTGAGCTTGGCGCCGACGACTTCGTTGTAAAGCCTTTTGATATGAGCGAGCTTTTCGCGCGCATCAAGGCTGTTCTTCGCCGTTGCAATACTCATGATGATCCCGATGATGATGAAGTTATCAAGTTTGAGAATATCGAGATCAGCAAGCAGAAGTATGAGCTCAAGCTGAACGGCAAGAGCGTAGATATCCCCCCCAAGGAGCTCGAGCTTCTCTATTTCCTGGCTTCGAATTACAACCGTGTATTTACCAGAGATCAGCTCCTCGATAAGGTATGGGGATTTGATTATCTCGGCGACTCCCGTACCGTCGATGTACATGTAAAGCGCCTCCGCGAAAAGCTTGAAGGCGTATCCGATAAATGGGTGCTTAAAACAGTTTGGGGCGTTGGCTACAAGTTTGAACTGACCGGCAATTGATCGCCAACCTAACATACGCCCGAGGGTTTCCCCGGGCGTATGCTTTTAAATAATGAAAGGAGAAGGGAATATGTTTAAGAGCATATACGTAAAGTATATAGTCACTTTTATGATCATTATTGTAACCAGCCTTATCCTTCTTCTTGCGATAATCGGTACTCTTGTTGATGATTATTCTGAGAATTCGAAAAATGAATCTGTTTCCGCAGCAGCAAGCGCGCTTGGAAGCGGAATAACCGCAAAGCTTGAAACCTACGGATCAAGCGGAAATTTTAAATCCTATTGCGACGATTATCTGATCGATATTGACGCGCAGATCAATGCGGTCAAGGCTATGGCAAGCTTTCCCGTTACCGTCTTTATTGCAGACAGCGAGGGCAATATTCTTGTCGCGCGTCCCGATGAGAATTGCGATTTCAAAAACGGTTCTCAGATACCTCGTTCACTTATGGACGAGATCAATAACGGAATCGAGCTTTCCGTGCTAAATAATCTTGAGGGGATTTTCGACACCCCTCACGTTGTCAGCGCAACTCCGGTATATCTGCGAAACAATTATATTTGCGGAACGGTCATAGTTTGCTGTGATATGGGCTCGATAAATGATTTTTCCGAGGTGCTCATCAAGACGGTTGCGATCTCAAGCCTTTGGGTCATGCTCGCGGCACTTATTGCGATTTTCTTTATCAGCGAAAGGATCATAAGCCCGCTGCGCGGTATGAGCCAGGCGGCAAAGAGCTTTGCTAAGGGAGAATTCAGCGTGCGAGTCCCCGTTGTCGGAAGCGACGAGGTCGCGCAGCTTGCATCCGCGTTCAATAATATGGCGCAAAACCTCGAGTCTCTCGATGAAATGAGAAACAACTTCATGTCGAGCGTTTCGCATGACATGAGAACCCCCATGACGACCATCTCGGGCTTTATCGACTGTATTCTCAGCGGCGCGATACCACCGGAAAAGCATGAGTATTATCTGAAGATAATCCGCGATGAGGTCCTGCGTCTTTCAAGACTTGTTGCCAGCCTTCTTGATATCTCAAGAATCCAGGCGGGCGACAGAAAATTCGTTATGGAACCATTTGATATCTGCGAGATGGGACGTCAGGTTCTTATCTCGTTTGAACAGAAGATCGACAAAAAACGCCTCGAGGTCGAATTCATTTGCGACGATGACAATATGTTCGTCACGGGCGACCACGACGCTATCTATCAGATTTTTTATAATATTACCGATAACGCTGTTAAATTTGCCCGTGAGGAGGGTATACTCAGATTGTCGCTGACGCGCGCGGACAAAAAGGTGCGGGTTTCGGTATACAATGAAGGCGACGGAATTCCCTATGACGACCAACCCTATATTTTCGAGCGATTCTATAAGAGCGACCGCAGCCGCGGCAAGGATAAGACGGGGGTCGGACTTGGTATGTTTATCGCCAAAACAATAATTGAAGCGCATAAAGAGGTCATCGCGCTTGAGAGTGAACCCGGCAAGTATTGTGAATTCTATTTCACCCTTCCTGTCACTCCCGATGACAAGAAACCCCGCCAGACACGTGAATGAGGATAATAAATGAACGAACAGAACAACGAACTTGAAATGATTCCCGAATCCGAGGATAATAAGGAAAACCTTCCCGAGGCTCAGGAAATAACCGAAATACAGGATAATACAGAAGAAAACCTAACTCCGGTGGAAGTTGAACCCGAAATACCCGTTGAAGCTCCCGCTCCCACGGAGCAACCCGAGGAAAGACCTATATGGAGCTTTGCCGCGCAGGTTGAAGCAGACCGCGCCGCAGCAAAGAAACGCGGTATGCGGGGTGCCTTGGTTTACGCAATAATCATGACCTGTCTTTTTGCGGTATGCTTTGCTGTGCTGGCACTGCTGCTGATTACGGATTTTGGTAATAAGGGTTCGGAAAATTCAAGCAATAATGACCATGTTGTCGTTGATAGCTCTAACCTTGTTGAACTGGTTGATAGCGTCAAGGACGGTGTCGTGACTGTTTATACCGATAAGGGCTTCGGTACCGGATTTGTGTATACGAACAGCGGTTATATAATTACCAACTATCACGTAATCGACGGAGCAAAGAAGATCACCGTTATCTGCACTGACGGCAGAGAGCTTGAAGCCAAGCTTATCGACGGCGACGAGCTTTCCGACGTTGCGGTAATATTCGTTAAAAATCTCGGTATCACGCGCCTCCCTGTAGGTGATTCGGATAAGCTGCGAGTCGGAGAGGACGTTATTGCGATCGGTACTCCGAATGATATAGAATATGCGGGTACGGTAACCAAGGGCATCATCTCGGGCGTAAAGCGTAAGGTACGTGTCTATGAGGAGGAAGGCTACCTAAGCAAGACAATGGAGATGATCCAGACCGATACCACTCTCAACCACGGCAACTCGGGCGGCCCCTTGATCAATATGCGAGGCGAGGTCATCGGAATCAATACGATGAAGTATTACGCATCCGATGCAGGAGATACGCTCTATTTCTCAATCCCGATTAACGATGCTGTTGAGATCGCGGATGACATAATTGAGGACGGCAAGTATTCCGGCGATAAGGGCAGCTCTACCCAGGGCGTACAGCTCGGAATCCAATGCTTGACAGTATATAAGGGCATCGAGATTGAGATCGACGAGAACACAAAGTTCACTCCCGAGGCTGACGGCGTACTCGTTATCATGGTCAATGAGGGATATTCCGCGTACGGAAAGCTCAATCCCTTGGATATCATCGTTTCCTTCGGCGGCGTCGAGACGCCTACAATCGAGAAGATGCGAGCCGAGCTCTTTAAGCATAAGGTCGGCGATACTGTAACAATCGAAGTCTGGAGAGACGGAAAGATCGTAACCGTAGATATTACTTTATAAAAAACAGATCCGCAGAGACTTGAATCTCTGCGGATTTTATGATATAATTTATCCAAGAGGGGGTGTAAATATGCTTATAACAATAATTGCTACATTTGCCATAACCACGGCTGTATTGATTACAACAGCAATTATAAACAGAAGATTTTGCTTTCCAGTATATAAATATATTATTGTAACTTCTAAAAAGACAATTATTTATACATATGTCTTTTATACAATAACAATTATATTTTGTGGATTTGCAGCCCTTATATATATTCAAAGTAGAAGCCTTTCCGATAGCATAGTCTTTTACTTTTTTGGTCTGTTATGTGCGATAGCGCTTGTATGCGAATGTTTGTTGGACTGTTGCAGATATGTTGCTTTTGACGGTGAGAGAACGATTATAGTGCATAATTGCTTTAAACATAAGACGTTTGATGCGGCACAAATCGAAAGGATTCACAGTTTTAGAGGCACAATTTATTTTTCAATAAAGAATAAACGCGGCTTGTGGCAGGACTTGTTTACTATTGAATCGGCATCCGTTGGCTCGGTTGAATTTGTGCACGCTGTTGATGCTATTGCACAAACTCCCGATGATTAAAAATCCGCAGAGACTTGAATCTCTGCGGATCTTTTTTATCTGTTGATTTTTTTCATAATAGAATCAAGCGACAGACCGTACTTGTTAGCTATATCGCGGGCGTAGCTCTTACCGTCGGGTTTTGCGCGGAAGATCTTGAAGGATCTCTTGCCCTCGTCGATTCCGGCAACGAGAGTGTCGATCGGCGCGCCGCCCTTGGCGTTGATATCGTCGATCATAGCCGCAAGCTCGTGAAGGTGGGTGGAGAAGAGTGTGCGGCACTTTACAGCGGCAAATCCCGCAAGGATCTCTGCCGCAATGTAGGAAGCCTCGTAAGAGCCCGTGGACGAGAGGGACTCGTCAAGCAGAACGAGAGAGTGCGAGGTAACGCAATCGAAGATCTCTCCGAGGCGAGCGCATTCCTCACCGAGACGTCCCTTATCGATCGTGTCGTCTGCACCGGTGGGGAAGTGGGTGTAGATAGCGTCAACGGGCGAGATCGTCGCGCTCTTTGCGGGAACGAAAAGACCGAGCTGAAGCATTACCTGAGCCATACCGAGCGCACAGGTGATTACAGATTTGCCGCCTCGGTTGGGACCCGAGAGGACGTAGATCGTAGCCTTCTCGTCGAAAATAAGATCGTTTGCAACGATCTCGTCGTCGATCTTTAGCGCAACTGCGGGGTTATAGAGCCCGATCGCATTGAACGCGCGGTCATCGGCGGAAGCGATGGTGGGTACGCAAAGATCGCATCCCTTCTCGCGCAGACGGCTCATAAGTCTCGTTCCCTTGATGAGAAATTCGATCTCGGGCATAAGGTTGAGAAGAAAGTCCGTGTTCTCGAGAACGTATTGCTGAACGATCTTCTTCCATGAGCGAAGCGAGGATTTGTATACCTCGTTTATTGCTGTATTGAATGCAAGCGATAGCGCGGTCTTCTGGCTTTCGGACTGCCTTTTTCCGAAGGGGACGAGGCTTGCGATACATGTGTATTCATCATCCTTGAAATTGAGGCGCAGGATCTTTTCAAGGACCTCGCCGGAGCGGAATGGCTCGGGGTTGATCGAAAGAACACCGGCGGAGGAGGGACGGAGCTGCGCGTCAAGGTTGACACCCATCGTCACACTCTTGATTTCCCGCACACGCTTTGTAAGCTCACAGAGCTTCTCGTTTAGCTGAGCATAGTAATCGCTCTCTGCAAGCTCGCTGATGCGGTCACAGAGCGTTTTAAACGCCTTGCCCTTGAGCTTGTCGCGTACGGCATTGAGACCGTCGTCAAGCGTATCAACGCAAGAGATGTAAAGTTCGATCTCGGTTATACTTGAAAGATAATCGTTGGGGTCGCCGCTGTCAGCTTCAAGACGGCGAAGCTCCATGATATCCGAGAGGATGGGAAGAAGATCGTTGAGAGTGCGTATGAGCTCGGGGTTATCGAGCATGTCCGCAAATGTCTCGCGGCGGTAGTTGATTACGTCCACGTCGGATGTAAAGAATTCGGAAAGGGAACCGTTTTTCAGATCAAAGATCTGAGAAAACCCCATTTCATCAAGTGTAAAATCCGAGATATCGGGTCTTCCGCTTTCGGAATGATGACTGCTGATGCTCTCGGCGTTCGGATAAAGCAATGAAAAATTAGTAAGATCCAAAACTGATTTTTCCTTTCATATCGGTTTTGTCAATATAACATTATATCATAGTTTTTGCACAAAATAAATATCAAAATGTAAATTAGTTGCTTTTTTTCTCGCTTGCATTGACGGTTCCGGAAACGGCAGGCTCTTCTTTGCTTTCTGCCGATAATTCCGTTGGCGAGATCAGAGCAAGCGGATTCTTTGCCATTGCGGCTTCGATCTCACCGTTTGAAACGTGAGTGTAGATCTGTGTCGTGTTGAGCTGTTCGTGTCCGAGTATCTCCTTGAGCACTCTTACGTCAACTCCGCCCTTGGAATACATGAGAGTTGCCGCCGTATGCCTCAGCTTATGTACCGAAAGCCCGCGGTTTCCGAGTCCCGAGAGCTCAAGGTAATGCTCAACCATTTTCTGCACGGTCCTGTTATTTATTCGTTGCCCGTGAGTGGAGAGAAAGAGCGCGTTTTCATTCTCGGTTGCCGTCTTCTGCTTTTCGCGGATCGGAATGAATTCTTCAAGAGCGGAGCGGCAGGCGTCATTGAAATAAATGATCCTTTCTTTGCTGCCTTTACCGAGTATCCTTACCGAGCGTAGGAATCTGTCAATATCGTTCAAATCGATTCCCACAAGCTCGGATAGTCGCATTCCGCAATTGAGAAACAGTGTGACTATGCAATAGTTCTGTATACGTATATGCTCCTTTTTGGAGGTGTCGTTTCTTACCGTGTCGATAAACATAACCGCATCCTCAAGAGACATATGCTTGGGAAGCGTTTTTGACTTTTTCGGTGATTCAACGATCTCTGCGGGATTGCTTTCAAGCACCATTTTATTCTTTGTATAAAACTTATACAATCCTTTGATTGCGGAGAGTTTCCTCGCTCTCGCGTTTGCGGCGTTACCGAGGACACTGTCGCAAAAGAAAAGGAAGTTATATATTTCGGATGTTTCAACGGAGCGGAGAAAAGGTACGTCTACCTTGTCAAGCCGTATCTGATCATACTCGGGAGTTCCGTAAGCTATGCCTGTCCTGTCTGCGATGATAAACTTGAAAAAGGTTCGCAGATCCAGCATATATTCGTTTAGTGTTTTCGGAGAGCAGCCCGCGATAGATTGCTTATAGCTTGCAAATTCGCGGAGCGCGGGGGAGTACTCCCGGGGATTGTATTCGGTTGCCATTTGCTCACCTCGTTTTGATTATATATAATATTATACAACATTTCGCAAGATTTTAGTGGATAAAATGTAAATTTTCAGTTTTTTGTGTTGAATATTATTAGATAAAAGTATATAATTTAAACAATTGCGTTATAAACCACTTTAAATTATTCGGAGGACAATATCATTGAGTGATTTTATGAAAAAATATTCATACAGTGCCATGAAGCTTTTTGTAAGCCAAATGGCGATATCAGTGTTTGGGCTGGGACTTGCTATTGCCTGCGCGAGCATTGGCAGTACGATGCAGATCGTATCCAGTTGCGGAGCGGTAGTATTTTATCTTTTCCTTATCTATACCTCGATGTGGGAGGTCGGTTCAAAGGACAAGTTCGGAATCGAATACGGAAAGTTTGAGGCAAAACCACTCACGGGTCTTTATATAGCTTTATTGGCAAACAGTCTCAATTTTCTGCTGGCGATCATTATTGCCGTGTGCAAGACATTCCCCGACGGCGGAGTAATTTCTGCTATCGGCGGGGTTGCGGGCAGTATTGCGATCTTTATTGAGGGTATGTATTCGGGTATCCTTGCGATAAAGATCGGAGAGCTGCCTCTTAACAGCTTTGGAATTTCCTATTTCGTAATAACCATTCCCGCGATCATTACGTCTGCTTTAGCTTATTATTTCGGAACAAAGGGATACCATTTTACAAAGCTTATGGTTCCCGAAAACCCCGAAGAAGCTGAGATAAGAAGAGAAAAGAAGAAAGCAAGGAATAAAGAAGAATGAATTACAAGCACTTGATCTATGACTTCGACGGAACTCTTTCAGATACCTATCCATGCTTTACTGAGGCAGTGCTCAGGACTCTGAAGGATTTTGGTATGTCGGATACTTATGAAAGCGTCTATGCAAAGCTTAAGGTCTCAGTTGGTTACACGATGCGTTGCTACGATTTCGGCATGGATCCCGCGGCGGCAAGAAAGTATTTCCACGATATACATAACGAGCTCGCGCCAAAGATCCAGAAGCCCTATCCCGAGGCAGAGGAGATCCTTCGCTACGCTATGGCAAACGGTCATAAGAACTATCTTTACACCCATTCCGGAAAGATCGTGAAGGTCCTGCTTGAACAGTGGGGAATTGCCGATTGTTTTGAGGACATCATAGATTCGACAATGTCCTTTCCGACAAAGCCCGCCCCCGACGCGCTCAATTATCTTTGCGCAAAGCACGGACTTGACAAGAAGGATTGTATTATGATCGGCGACCGCGATATCGATACCGATTGCGGACGCAACGCGGGAATGAAGGGCTGCCTCTTTGATCCCGAGCATTATTACGACAGCGCAGACGTCGATTACAGAATCGAGAATCTGCTCGAACTGAAAAAAATTATCTGATAATATATTCCGAGAAAGGATGACAACAATGTCACAGAATATCGCAGAACTGAAGCAGGAATTTGCGCAGAAGCTTTCTGCCGCAGAATCTATGCAGACGCTCGAGGAGATCCGAGTTGATTTCCTTGGCAAGAAGGGAAGTGTAACAGAGCTTCTCAAGTCCATGAAGGACATGTCCCCCGAAGAAAAGAAGAACTTCGGTCAGGAAGTAAACGTGCTCAAGAACGAGCTCGCACAGGCTATCGCAGCTAAGGGTGAAGAGCTTCGCCGCGCAGAGCTTGAGCGCGAGGTCGCATCCATGCCCGAGTTTGACGTTTCGATGCCCGCAGAGCTCGATCGCGGATCCTTCCATCCCATCACTCTCGTTCAGCGCGAATGCGAGAACATCTTCAAGTCGATGGGCTTCCACGTTGAGGACTACGCCGAGATCGTAAGCGATTACGAATGCTTCGAGGCTCTCAATATCCCCAAGCACCACCCCGCAAGAGATATGCAGGATACCTACTATCTCACAAACGGTCAGCTTCTTAAGACTCATACCAGCGCCGCACAGAATGCTATCTATAAGAAGTACCGCGATGACCTTGTAAACAACGGCGTGCCGATCAAGGCAATCTTCCCCGGACGTTGCTTCAGAAACGAGGCAACCGACGCTTGCCACGAAAATACCTTCTTCCAGATGGAAGGCGTTATGGTAGATAAGGATATCTCGATCTCGAACCTCATCTTCTTTATGAAGACGATGCTCTCCGAGGTGTTCAGGAGAGACGTAAAGGTTCGTCTCCGTCCTGGATTCTTCCCCTTCGTCGAGCCCGGCTTTGAGCTTGATATTTCCTGCGCTATCTGCGGCGGAGAGGGCTGTCCCTCCTGCAAGCACAGCGGATGGCTCGAACTTTGTCCCTGCGGTATGATCCATCCCGAGGTACTTAAGGCTGGCGGAATCGACCCCGAGGAGTACACAGGCTTTGCATTTGGTCTCGGACTTACCAGACTTGCAATGATGCGTTACGGCGTAAAGGACATCAGAGACCTCAACAGCGGAAGCCTCAAGGTTCTTTCGCAGTTCAAGGAAGACAAATAAGAAAGGACGGAAAGAAAAATGTTTTTATCTATGAATTGGATATGCGATTACGTTGACCTTTCCGGTCTTGACAAGCTTTCGCTTATCCACAGATTCTCTCTCTCGACCGCAGAGGTTGAAAACGAAATATTCATGAAGGGTAGCGATATCAACGGTATCGTCGTTGCCGAGATCAAGTCGGTAGAGGAGCATCCCGAATCGAGAAAGCTCCATCTTCTCAAGGTCGATATCGGCGCGGACGAGCTCGTTGACGTTGTCTGCGGCGCACCCAACGTTGCTGTTGGACTCAAGGTTCCCTTCGCAAAGCTCGGCGCGCAGATCGGTGATATCACCATCGCTCCCCGTAAGCTTGCAGGCTACACCTCGAACGGTATGTGCTGCTCCGAAAAGGAACTCGGCATCAGCGACAACAACGACGGTCTTATGATCCTCGATCCCTCTTTCGTAAACGGTACAGACATCAAGACCCTCTTCGACATCGACGATATCATCTTCGAGGTTGATAACAAATCTCTGACTAACCGCCCGGACCTTTGGGGTCACTATGGAATCGCTCGTGAGTTCGCCGCTATTTCGGGCAGAAAGCTCAAGCCCCTCGATTGCGCAGATCTTACAAAGTACAATGATCTTCCCGCAGTTGATATGAAGATCGAGGATCCGCTCTGCCAGAGATATTCCTGCCTCCAGGTTGAGAATATCACCCGCACCGTCAGCCCCGTAAATATGCGTATCCGCCTCTATTACTGCGGTATGCGCGCTATCAACTTCCTTACCGATATCACCAACTACATCATGCTCGAGATGGGACAGCCCATGCATGCATTCGACTCGCGCAAGGTTGAAAAGCTCCGCATCAAGAGATATGACCATAAGTTCTCCTTCAAGACCCTCGACGGAGTTGACCGCAATATCGACGAGGATATGCTTATGATCTGTAACGGCGATATCCCCGTTTGTATCGCGGGCGTTATGGGCGGACTCGATTCCGAGATCGTTGAGGACACCACCAAGCTCACTCTCGAGTGCGCAACCTTCGATGCAGTTTCTGTTCGTAAGACCACAGTTCGTCTCGCTCACAGAACCGATGCTTCCCAGCGTTACGAGAAGTGCCTCGACCCCGAGATGACTCCCACCGCTGTAGCTCGTTTCGTCAAGATCATGCAGGACGCAGACGAGGGAGCAAAGGTCGTTTCCTCTCTCACCGACGAGCAGGCTTATAAGTACCCCACCATCACCTTCTCCTTTGACCGTGCTTTCGTAAACCGCTATACCGGTATCGAGATCTCGGACGAGCATATCCTTACCACTCTCTCTGCTCTCGGCTTCGGTATTTCTCTTGAAGGCACCACTTTCACCGTAACCGTTCCTTCCTGGAGAAGCACCAAGGACGTAACTATGAAGGCTGATATCATCGAGGAGATCACCCGTATCTACGGCTACGATAATTTCGATATCAACACGGTTTATGCTCCCTCCTATCCCATCCGCGCAAGCATCAAGAAGAGCGTCGAGGAGCAGATCAAGGATCTTCTCGTTAAGAGATTCTCCTGCCACGAGCTTCATTCCTATATCTGGACCTACAATGATGAATACCGTGAGCTCGGCATCGAGGTTGAGGACAACGTAAAGATCGCGGGCGCAGCTAACCCCAATATCGAGACTCTCCGTAAGTCCATTATCCCTACCCAGCTTTGCCAGGTCAAGTATAACACCGCGTACGCTCCCGAATTCGGAGTGTTCGAGATAGGTTGCGTAGTTGACGGACTCAAGGAAGACGGACTCTGCAACGAAAAGAAGAAGCTCGCACTTACCCTCTTCTCGAAGACCGAGAGCATGGAAACAGTTTACGGCAAGCTCTGCAATATCATCGCGGTTCTCGCTGATGACATCAAGCATACCTCCGTAAAGTTCGTAAAGAAGGAAGCAACTCATTCTTATCAGCATCCCAGAAACCTCAATGCGATCTGCTGCGGTGAGACCGAGATCGGTGAGATCGGAATCGTATATCCCACCGTATCCAAGAAGATCGATAAGAAGGCATCCATTGTCTATGCCGAGATCGACGTAGAGGCATTCGCTAACTGCGCAAAGCTCGCTCTCGTATATGACGAGCCCTCCAAGTACCCCGAGATGGATATCGACCTTACCTTTATGACCGAAATCTATGCTCCCGTAGGCGAGGCTGTAGCCGCACACGGCGGTGCTCTCGTTAAGAATATCAAGGTCGTTGACAGATATTCCGATGAGTCGGGCAAGTCGCTTACCATCCGCATCACCTTCGCGGATAAGACAAGAACCCTCACCCGTGACGAGGTTATGATCGTTGCTCAAAAGGTGATCGCAGATCTCGAAAATAAGGGAATTGCGCTTAAGTCTTAAATTAATATAACAAAAAGGATGCCGCACTAAAAAACGTGCGGCATCCTCTTTGTATTAATTTAAAACGAGAATTATATAACGGTTTATATTGGAATAATATTACGAGCCTGTAGTACCTTGTTTCATCTAAAACTTGACATTATATAGAAAGCTATGTTAGCACAAACAAAACGGGGGTATGGGGGTGTCCCCCATAAAAAGAAACGATGTCATTCTGAGGCGCGCCCGCAGGCCTCTTGGCGCCGAAGAATCTCGTGCCGCCCCCATTTACAAGGGCGGTGCGGAACCGGTACGAGGAAGTTTGATGTGAATAACCGTAACAGTTTAGTCAAATAAATATGTTTGCGTTGTCAAAAGACAAAACATAAAAAGCACTCTATATTCTGCCTCTATAACTACTAACATAGCGCTTTATCACAATATTTACTAATCATCGGCACAAACGGCAAAAAGTAAGAAAGAAAAGCAATCATTGTCTACCTCCTATACCGGAAATCCTCCGTCAACGGGAATACAAGCACCCGTGATGAAAGAAGCATCATCCGAAGCAAGAAATCTAATAACTGCAGCAACCTCGTCAGCCGTACCGATCCTGCAAAGGGGAGTAGCGTCTGCAAGTTCCTTTATAGCAGTATCGTTAAGCATTGAGTTCATATCCGTGTCGATAACTCCGGGCTCAACGCAGTTGACTGTAATTCCGGAAGGTCCGAGCTCCTTTGCAAGTGCCTGTGTCATACCGCGCATACCCGCCTTTGAAGCCGAATAATGAACCTCGCAGGAGGAACCCATGCGTCCCCATACAGAGCCTACGTTTATGATCCTGCCGCTCTTCTGCGAGATCATAATCTTAGCCGCCTCTCGTGAGAGAATAAACGCTGAGGTCAGATTAGTGTCAAGCATATGTTTCCAATCATCATCGCTGATTTCGGTAAATAGCGAAAATCCCGCGATCCCCGCGCAATTGATCAGTACGTCAATGCCACCGAGAAAATCAATGGCTTCTCTGAACGCCGTTTTTGCGCTCTCAGCATCCGAAACGTCAGCTTTGACAGGGAATGCGCAGGTTTCGTTTGCGATCTCCTCGGCAGCTTTTTCGGCGTTGTGGTAAATGAAGGCTATCTTGTCTCCGAGTCCCGCAAAATATCTTACGCAAGCCGCGCCGATACCGCGCGAGCCACCGGTTATAAGTATCCGTTTTTTCATATCGTTCCTCCCGGACAGTTCTGTATGAATTATATCACAAAAAAATAAAATCTGCAATAGAAATCTTTACTTTCGTCCTCCTTTGTGATATAATTTACATATAAATGAGTGCGAGGTGAATGAAATGTACGGCGAAAACAGCAATTTTAACAGTATCGAAAAGTACCGTCCGTTTGTTTATTGGCGCGACTCGGGACAAAGCGCGGACGAGGTATACGAGCAGGTGAGACTGTCTGCCGTAGCCGGTGTGGGCGGCTTTATTCCGATCCCCGTGAACGATAAGAGCATGGAGTCCGAAGAAAAATGCGAAAGCTTAAAGCGTTTCTATGAAAAGCTTTTGCCTGCCTCAGCAGAATTCGGGCTCGCGGTTGCCTTCACTCTCGATGAATGTATCGAGCAGACTGTCGTGCGCGCCGAAGATAACTTATGGGAGGACGATATCCGTTCAAGAAAGCTTGTGCGTCATATTCACTATTGCGCCCAGGATGAAAACGTCAAGTGGCAGGTCTTTCCCGGTAAGCTTTTGTCTGTAATTGCATATAACGAAGAGAGAGACGAGGTGATCGACCTGAGAGATCACATTGAAAACGAAAACGTCGTTTACAAGCTTCCGCGCGGAAACTGGCGAATAGTTCAGTACGTATCTCTGCCCGATCACGATTCCGACCGCCCGAATATACTCTCACGCGAGGCGAGTGAAAGCTATCTTGAAGCAGCGTATTCAATGTTCGCCGATCTTTTTGATTGCTATATCGGAAGCACCATAACTCATGTATATTATGCAAACCTTGCTTTTAAAGCAGTAAATCGCCACGATTGGTGCGACTCGTTCAATGAAGTTTTTGAGACGAGGTACGGCTTTGATCCCTCGCCTTATTATCCCTATCTTTTCACGACCGACGGTAATAACGCGCCAAGATATAAGGCGCTCTTCTCGGATTGCCGCGCGAGAATGCTCCGCGACGGTTATATTGCCGCTGTTGAAGATTTTGCAAAGAAAAAAGGACTGTCGCTGATAGGTACTCTTTCGGAATCCAAGTCTACACAGTGCTCTCCCATTATGGGCGACGCTCTTTTAAATAATACAGCAACACCCGGCGCTGTTCTCGACCGCGGATATCTATACGGTATCAATTCTGTAAAGGTTGCCGCCGGTGCGGCGTTCGGAAGAGCTAAGCGAGATATCTTTGTTGAGCTCTACCGTGGATACAAGGACAAATCATACGAGATAATGATGCGCGATGCTGCGCATGCGTTTGCCAGAGGAGCCAACCTTCCCGCGCTTCATCTTCCAAAGCCGAGTGAATCAAATCAGGAGCTTGCATCAAGGCTCCTGCGCTTTACCGGAGCTATGCGTACCTGTCTTGAGAACGGCAGACAGGTCTCGGACATCGCGGTCGTCTACCCGATTTATTATCTTCATTCAAGAGTAAATATGTACAGCGCAGATATTTCGGGATTTGAGTATTCCGATACTCCCGCCGACGCGGACTATATGTCGGTAATCAACAGCATATGCCTTTGCGCCGGTCATGACGTTACTTTGCTTCATCCGGACGTTATTGCAAGAAGCGCGCATGCAGAATCCGACCGACTCCGTTTGGTGGGTATGAGTGACGAGGGTGGATTCAGAATAATTGTTCTTCCCGCTCAGCGTGTTGCTTCTCTTGCTTGTATGAGAGTCCTTCGCGACTATTTCGATGCCGGGGGGCGTATTATTGCAACCGGAGAACTTCCCACAAAGGCGTTTGAATTCGATCCTTCCGATGCCGATAAAAACGATAAGGAGATGGTTGCGATCTCCGAGCATATTTTCGGCAAGGATGCTCTTGACAGCTCTGTTATGAAGACGTATTGCAAAAATACATCTGAGTCGGGCGGAACAGCTTTATTTCTATACTTCTCAAAAACAGGAATCGACGGTGTCAGCATGGTAAGCAGTCTTGACTTGCGCCGCGCGCTTGCATCCTTTAAAATAGGATTTGACGTGTTTGCTCCCCAAATGCCTAAATATGAAACTACGGGTGCGCTCAATGCAAGCTTTAATGAATACACCCGCCTTGGACTTCTCAAGCATCTTCCGGACGGCGGAATGTTCAATCATATACATAAGAGAGCGGGCGAAAAGGATATATACTATTTTGCCAATACGACTAATCGAGTCTGCCGCACACCCGTTTTCCTGAGAGGCACGCACGTGCCTACCTGTTACAATCCCGAAACGGGAGGAAAATGGCATGAGAAATACGAGTACGTTTCTGTTTTCGGCAAAGCTTATACACGCTTTGAAATATCTATGAGACCGACAACTTCCTTGGTCATCGTCTCCGAGGGAGGCGGCGAGAGAAAGCTTGCTATAGATCCGAGTTCTCTCAGAGATTGCACGGAAGAGGCACTCGGAAATAAATTATGAAGAGGATTAATACTATGATTAATAAAAAAATAAGGGCTTGTGCAGCCCTGTGTCTGTTGTTTATTTGCTGTTTGCTGTCTTTGAGCTCCTGTGATCTTCAAGGCATTGCTTCCGATATGCCATCCATTATCAATCCCGGCAACGGCGATAAGGGTGGAGTATACATCGACGGTAAGCTCACAAATACGATCGAGCCCGAATATAAATCGGATATCTTTACGTCCTTCGACAAAATGCAGCAGAATCTCTACTGCGCGGCATATACAGCGCTCAGCGGAATGCATAACGAATTCAAGATAACCGGTATTGATTACGAAGAATATATGGATGAGTATGCGGAAGTATTGACCGCGCTTATAAACGATTTCCCCGAATTCTTCTGGCTCAACGGATATGTCGAGGCAAACGCCGAATATTTGAGCAACAGCGACGTAGGCAACGTGACCTTTACTATGGGGGTATACGATTATTGGAAAAATAAAAATATCTCCGATGCCGCTGAAGAACTCGAAGCAAAAATCGATTCGATTCTTTATGAAATTGAGAAAAATAATCCCGGGAACGACTATGAAAAGGCAAAGCTCGCACATCATCTGATAGTAAACTCGGTCGAATACGATATCGAGAGTTACGATAAAGGAGACAGTATAGATTCAAGATCCGATGCCTTTACAAATAGCGTTTACGGTGCGCTTACCGACGGTAAAGCACTCTGCGGAGGTTACGCGAAAGCCTTTTCGCTGCTTATGCATAGGATGGGTATCGAGTGTGAATACGTTACCGGAAAGGCGAACGACGGGCCTCATGCATGGAACGTAATAAGGCTTGAAGGAGAGTACTATCACGTTGACCTTACTTGGGATGACAGCGACGGTGAAAATGATAACGTTCTTTATAATTACTTCTGCGTAACCGATGAGGATATCTCGAAGACTCATACGATAGACAAGGAATACCGCTACATTAAGGCAAATGGCGAAAAATACAACTATTTCGTTTATGAATCGCTTTATTTTGACGAGTACGATTTCGATGCAATTAACACAAAATCCGCCGAAAGAGCAGGAGAGAGTGTTTTTGCTATCAGATTCAAGACGGAGGAAGCGATGGATGATGCCGTTCTGGATCTGCTCACTTTTGGCAAGATTGATGATTTGAGCATCGTTGCCGGTGCGACGTTTTATACTGATATGATAGACGAGAATTTATATATAATTACCATTGTGATCATTAAATAAGCTATTTTGTCAGTTCGGCACGTAAGAATTCAACGATCTTTTTTTCCTCGCGCGACACCTTGACCTGCGTGACGCCGAGTGCCTCAGCGGTTTTTTGCTGAGTCATATCCTTGAAATACCTCAAAACAATTATTTGTCTCCAGAACGGAGGCAGAAGCCTGATGGCTTGACCGAGAGCGATCCTGTCTCGGGCATGTTCGATTTCAAGCAGACCGTCTCCATCCGGAATTCGGTCGTAAAGACAAAGCCCCTCGCCGTCTTCACCGTGGCTTTCGGAAAGCGAAGCAACGGGGCTTATGGCATCGAGGGCAGCCGCAGCCTCCTCGGGCGATACACCGCATCTTTCCGCAAGCTCGGAAAGATGCGGTTCTTTTCCTGTTTCGGTAATGATTCTTGTCTGCTCGCGCATAAGCTCTGCTCCAAGCTTTTTGACAGCGCGTCCTACCTTTATAGGACCGTCATCCCGCAGATGACGTTTTATCTCCCCGAGTATCAGGGGTACGGCATAAGTAGAGAAAGCTGTTCCGCGTTCAAGATCGAAAGATCGTATAGCCTTAAGCATGCCGATCGTGCCGATCTGAACAAGGTCCTCATATTCACATCCTCTGCCGCAGAATTTCAGAGCAATATGTCGGACAAGACCCATATTGTCGCAGATCAGCTTTTCAGTAGCTTTCTCACATTCCTCGCCTTCGCTGTTTTGCGCGAGCTCGATAAGTTTTCTGTTGTTTTCACCGGAATATGCATTCATTCCAATCGCCCCCAAAATGTTTGATATGTAATCAAGAGGTGCGCTTTCCCGATAGTTTCCGCGTAAGCGTAACGGTCGTTCCCTTGCCGGGCTTTGAGGAGATCTTTATAGAGTCCGAAAAACCTTCCATTACCGTAAATCCCATTCCGCTTCTTTCGCCGGCAGCATCGGTTGTAAAGAGGGGCTCACGTGCCTTGGCTATGTCGGAAATACCCACGCCCTTGTCCTTTACGGTCAGTATTACTGTCCCATCTTCGCGCAGTTTAATTTCGAGTCTGATAGTCCCGATTTTATCGGGATAGGCGTGTACTGTACAGTTTGTTACTGCCTCAGACAGAGCGCATTTGATATCCGAAAGCTCTGATGCCGTTGGGTCAAGCGAAGCAATAAAGGCTCCTGCCGCGGCGCGTGCAAAGGATTCGTTTTTGGAATGAGAAGGGAAGTCAAGCTTCATTTCGTTGCAGATTGGAGAAAGTCTTGGTCTGCCTCCGTGTTTTTTGTCTTTCATTTTTTAACTCCTTTTTAATTGAATACGGTGTTAATGATGCGGACTTTTTTGTCAAAGCCCGTCATTGTAAGCATCTTCATGACAACGGGAGAGGGATTCCTCAGAGAGAGGGAGCCGCCTATCTCACGCATCAAAGCGTATCTGCCCATGATGAAGCCAAGTCCGGAACTGTCCATAAACTCAACCTCGGACATATCGAGAATAAGATGTGTCGGCGTACGATTCCAGATTATGTTGTCAACCTCTCGTCTCATGCCGGAGGCCGAATGATGATCAATTTCACCCGAAACGCTTACGACAAGTCCTTCCGGAGTCGCAGTAAAGCGGTATCGGCAATTGCTTTTAATCATTTGTTTTTTCCTTTCGTTTTTTGATTTTATTTTATCATTTTAAATGCGTGAATGCTGTCGAAGCGTGCGCAAATAGAGGTTCAAACGATTTTTTTGAATTTTTTCGAAAAAACTTGAAAAAAACGAAACAGTGTGATATACTATTTATGTATGAATAATCAATTAGGAGAAAACGAATGTATCTTTTAAGAAAAATCGGAATACCGCTTGCGGCGCTGTTGATTCTGTCGATCCTTACGCTGATCGTTGTGGTATTGCTTTTTGAGAGAAACGGAATATTCTTGCCCTCCTTCGAGCTTCCAGCTACAGAACCTGCTGTAACTACCGCTCCTAACTCACCGGAAAACACGGTCGGAATTAATAATTATGAATACATAAATACCCTGAAATTGGAGGAATACTGAAATGAATAAACCTTATCCCACCCCACATATTAACGCAACTCCCGAGGACTTTGCCAAAACAGTCCTTATGCCGGGCGATCCGCTTCGATCTAAGTTTATTGCTGAAAACTTCCTTGAGAACGCTCGTCTCGTAAACAACGTCCGCGGCGTACACGGATATACCGGAACTTATAAAGGCGTTCCCGTTTCGGTGATGGCATCCGGTATGGGCATGCCTTCTATCGGCATCTATAGCTATGAGCTTTATAATTTCTTTGGTGTAGAGAACATTATCCGCGTCGGCTCTGCGGGTGCAATGCAGGAAAAGCTCCGTGTCCGTGATATCGTAATCGGTCAGGGTGCATGCACAAACTCGAATTTTGCTTCCCAGTATTGCATACCCGGCAGTTTTTCTGCGATTTCGAGCTATGAGCTTCTTCGCGAGGCTGTAAAGGCTTGTGAGGCAAAGGGGGCAAGATATCACGTTGGCAATCTCTATTCGTCTGATACTTTCTATTGTGACGATTCCACCGCGTCCGCTAAATGGGCGAAGCTTGGATGTCTCGCGGTCGAAATGGAAGCCGCGGCACTTTATATGAACGCCGCAAGAGCAGGCAAAAACGCGCTTGCTATCTGTACCATCTCCGACCACCTTCTTACCGGCGAGCTTACAACAGCCGAGGAGAGACAGAACTCCTTTACTCAGATGATGGAGGTCGCTCTCGAGATTGCTGTCGCAATGAATTGAGGAAACTGAATGAAAGAGAATAATATCAATCGCGTATTTGTAGTTGTCCTTGATAGCTTTGGCATAGGTTCTGCTCCCGATGCAGAGGCTTTCGGTGACGGCGGTTCCGACACTCTCGGCTCGATCGTTAAATCGAGAGCCTTCAACGCGCCGAATCTTTCTAAGCTTGGACTGTTTGCTATTGACGGACAAAAAGAAAAAGCCCCCGAGGGAACCAAAATTGAAATGAATGCCGCGGTTGCAAGACTCTGCGAGCTTTCAAACGGCAAGGATACCACGATCGGACATTGGGAAATGGCGGGAATCATATCCGAAAAGCCGCTTCCGACTTATCCGAACGGATTTCCGGATGAGGTCATCGATGAATTCAAGAAGGCAACGGGCAGAGGCGTGCTCTGCAATCTTCCGTACTCGGGCACTCAGGCGCTTACCGATTTCGGTGAGGAGCATATGAGAACGGGTGACCTTATCGTATATACTTCCTCGGACAGCGTATTTCAGATCGCGGCTCACGAGTCTCTTGTTCCCCCGGAACAGCTTTATGAATACTGTAGGATAGCGAGAAGTATCCTCGTCGGTGATCACGCCGTCGGCAGAGTTATAGCGCGTCCTTTTGAGGGCGACGCACCGAATTTTACCCGCACCTCCAGACGCCACGATTTTTCACTCGAGCCCACGGAGGATACAATGCTTGACTCGCTTAAAGCAGAGGGTTTCGACGTTATCGGTGTCGGAAAAATTCACGATATTTTCGCAGGCAGAGGACTTACCGATTACGCCTACAGCGAAAGTAACGCCGACGGAATGAAGAAAACGATCGAGATCGCGGGGCGAGACTTCCGCGGACTTTGCTATACCAATCTCGTTGATTTTGATTCGAAATTCGGACACCGCAGAGATATCGACGGTTATGCCGCCGCAATTTCAGAGTTCGATGCTTGGCTTGGGGATTTTCTCCCGCAGATGCGTGATGATGACGTCCTCATCATAACCGCGGATCACGGATGTGACCCTGCATACACCAAGACAACGGATCACACGCGTGAATACGTTCCGATGATCATTACGGGCAAGCATATTGCTCCGATAGATCTCGGCACTATCGACGGATTTGACACCGTGGCGGCGACTGTATGTGCCTTGCTTGGCTCTGAGACCTTCTACAAAGCTCCCGGGGTTGCCGGACTTGTTTGCGAGGGTTCTGAACCGTCCGTGGCAGAACTCCTCACACTCGCTGAAAAATCGCGCGAGAATGCGTATGCGCCATATTCGGACTTTAAAGTCGGTGCAGCGCTGCTTTGTAAGTCGGGGAATATTTTCCTTGGATGCAACGTGGAAAACGCAGCTTACGGCGGAACGATCTGCGCAGAACGTAATGCTATGACAACGGCAATTGCCGCGGGTGAACGTGAATTCACGGCAATCGCGATCAGCGGTGGAAAACATGATACGATCGAGGAATGTCTCCCTTGCGGTACATGCCGTCAGTTTATGGCGGAGTTCAGCCCGGACGGCGATCTTCTTGTTGTAACAGGAAATGCCCGAGAGCCTTATATCTATCCGCTTTCCGCGCTTTTGCCTTATTCCTTCTCAAAGGACAGCCTTTCATAAGCTTTTGACGAATCCCAAAGCCGATCATAATAAAAAAGCAAAGATGTTGCCTCGCAACAGCTTTGCTTTTTTAGTTAAACTTTTTAAGATATTCGTCGCAGTATTTCTTAATCTGTTCAATATCACGGCTTTTGAGAATTTCGGGGAAATTCGTAGTCGAGTCCTCAAATCCGTAATGATCGGCAACGTATTTGTCAAAATCAATGACTTCTGAGCAGAATGACAGATCAGTATCAGCCGCGCCGATACCCGTCATTGCGGTAAAGCACATCTGCGCCGTTATGTAACCGCATAGTGGATTCTCGTGGAAACCGTCACGCGCGCTTTGCTTGACGATAAAGGAATTCTTGTTGTACTTGCATTCGGCATCGACGATCTCCGCGTCACCGATCCATATGTCATAAACAAGCTCACCCCAGGGAATGATCTTAACGCCCCTGTTTCGCAGATAGGGAAGAGCCTTGTAGATCTCATCGTGCTTCTGCGAAACGGTATAGTTATGTATCAGATAATAGAAATTCGCATTAGGCGAAAAGCGGCTCATAACCGCCTCGATATCGCGGATGAAATTCGCGTTATTTCGCCCGGCCTCGGATATGAAAACGTCTGTGTAAGAGCCGAGATCATAACCGCCGAGCAGATCGATCCCCGCCGTCGGATATTCCTCGCCGTCACCCGCGGGCGTAAAATTAGCTAGAATACGGCCTCCGTGTGTCGCATCGGTCACGCTCACGTCAATTCCGTACTGCTTGCAGATCTGATAGAAGTATGCGCGGTCGTCGCTTCTTTTTTCATAGTTGATCGAATCGGTCTCATCAAGCTTCCATGTTTTGCCCGTGTAAACGCAACCGCCGTAATAAATAAACGAATTGCCGATAAAAATTGCCTTTCTCATGTTATCACCTCTGCGTCAATTATATCACCTATAGCAAAACTTGTCAAGAAAAACTCTTGCATCGGCGGCAAAAATATGGTACAATAAAGAAAAAGGAGGATTAAATAATGACTAACGAAGTTTTGAGAGCAATATATGACAGAAGAAGCGTAAAGAAATACACTGATAAGCCAGTCCCCGCAGAGCTCCTTGATGAAATACTCAAGGCAGGCTCCTGGGCGGCAAACGGCAAGGCTTGGCAGGCACCCGTTATGGTAGCCGTGACCGACCCCGAGACACGTGAGACTCTTCGCCGACTCAATGCCGAGATCCTCGGAAATCCCGATGCTGACCCCTTTTACGGTGCGCCCGTAGTCGTTGCAGTGCTTTCCGATAGCGAAAGATTCACATACGTCGAGGACGGCAGCCTCGTCATCGGCAATATGATGCTCGCCGCATATAGCCTTGGAGTTGACTCCTGCTGGATCCACCGCGCCCGCGAGGTTTTCGAGACCGAGGAAGGACGGGCACTCAAGGCAAAATGGGGACTTGGAGATAACTATATCGGCATCGGCCATTGCATCCTTGGCTACCGCGATTGCGATTATCCTGCTCCCAAACCGAGAAGAGAAGGAAGGATTATAAAAAAGTAATTTGATTTTCGCTTCAGCTAAAATCTTTCTCACTTCTTACTTCTTCACTATTACTTATAACTTAAAACCGACCGATCGTTTATGACGCTCGGTCGGTTTCGGCTTCCCGCATGGCATTCGCTGAAAGGATGTATGTCGGTTCACTCCCAATTATGAACCCGAATGCCACGGGGAAACTCATGCGCAAGTTTCAAAATCAAGATCTTTCGATCATCGAGCAAAAGCTTGAAATATCGTGAAAGCTGAGCTTTTGCCAGGTCTCGCCGCCGATGACTTGCTTCCAGGTGGTCTTATCAAGCAAGAATACCTTCAGCGGCACGGGATTGAGAATAACTATCTCGTGTACGTTGCCCTCCTGCAGGACTTCAACGCCTTTTGTGTGGATCGTGTTACTCGGAAACGTAACGTTCTCCGTGTGCACCCATTTGAGCAGATTTCCGGGAATGTTTTTAGGCTTGAACATCTTTGCCATCATTATGCTTATCACGCTTCTCGTGTTCAATATAATGTATCCGAAATTCTTCTCGCTTACGTAAGAATCGGGCGAAAGAAAACGCAGAATGCGGTTCTTCCCGATAGTCGCAAGAAATCTCACGTTATACTGCGTGAGCCCTTTAGTCAGCACAAAACAAGTCTCCATATTATGAGCATCAAAGTTTATGTGACTCGCGCTTGTCTTCACACATCTGAATCCGGCTTTTTTTGCCGATGCCTTGAGCTGCTTTACTGCTCTCAATCTCTTTCTTAAAGCTCTGAGATATCTGTACAGATAATATAAAAGCACAAGTCCGATGACAATCAAAACCATCTGTCCGAGAAATACTATCCAATTATATACTGCCTGCCACAGTTCATAGTTTGCTGCGTCTGTTTTTAACATGATGTTCTCCTTTCGAGTCTTTTCTCTGACGCATTTATATTATACCACAAAAATTTCAAAAATGCAAAAAGTGGGATAAAACGTATGATTTTAGGGATAAATTGTTGTTTTTCTATGATTTATCCCAGAAAATCATCTTTTTATCCCAAAATCCGCACGTACGTAAATTATATGATATAATATTATCGAAAAATAATTCTTTACTTTCGGCAAATTATATGATATACTAATGTCAACAGAAAAAGGAGAAATGACATGATCAGAATTGCTGTTTGTGACGACGATCCATCCTTCGCCGCCACGCTGTCGGATAACCTCAGCGAGCTTTGCGCACGCTATGCGGATGACGATCTTGATTGCCGGGTCGGACCCATATTTACCTCTGCGCAACTTGTTCTTTCCTTCCTCGAATCGAATACCATAGACATGATATTTCTCGACATCGATATGCCCGGAATGAGCGGTTTTGAGCTTGCGGGAATTATTGCCGAGAAGTACCCGAAGACCATTATAATATTCGTTTCCGCATACGATAATTTTGTCTACAATTCATTCACCTACAGTCCCTTCCGTTTCCTTCGAAAGCTTCATCTTAAGGAGGAATTGCCGTCGGCACTCGAAAAAGCGATAGAGAAGTGCGTCAGCGAAACGCAGGGGTTGTCCTTTAACTCTACCTCTGGCTACATTACACTCCGACCGAGCGAAATACTATATTTCGAGAATAACAAAAACTATTATAACATCTGTTGCGATAGCGGTGTAACGTATAAATGCCGCGGTACTATCAAGGCACTTGAGAGTATTTGTACCGATAAACGCTTCTTCAAGGTCCATTCCGCATACATAATCAATATTGAACACGTCGCGGAGGTCGATGAAGGTGCGCGTGTTATTATGCGCGACGGTACAACTATCAGCGTGGCTCAGCCGCGCCGAAAGGAGTTTAAGGATGCCTATATGCAGTATATACGCAGGAGGTATTCAAGATGACCCGCGAGATTTTTGAGGTCTGCGCCACACTCTTTGACTCTATCCTCGCCATCTGGTTTGTAACTAAATTCTGTAAACTGCAAAACAAAAGAATGTATCAGATCGCGGCAGTAATTCTCCTGTTTTGCGTGACGGTTTTCGGCGATCATTACCTCGCTTCCTTCAGTACCCTCAGCGCGGTACTTTTGACGGTTGTTACGATCCTCTATACCGTTGCCGCAAATTACGGAATCACGTTCAGGCAGATCCTTGCCTCCTGCCTGTTTTGGCTTTCTCTTATTGCCGTAAGCAGTATACTTTTTATCACGATCTCCATGATAACGCAGGATTTTGAATCGCACCTTATGGGAAACGATACAATCGTTCGTTATATTTACGTGATCCTTCATAAAGTAGTTCTCTTTACGCTTCTGCGCGTTATACTTGCGTTTGTAAACGTGGACGGTAAGCTTGGCAGGCTCAATACGATTCTTACCTTTACGATCTCAATGATTTCTATCCTTGGTCTGGGAGCAACGATGGTGATCGCAACCTCGGATATGGCGAGCACGCTCGGCGCGCAGATCGCGATCCTGATCGTCTCATTCCTCTTGGTAAACGTCATTCTCTATTTTATGCTCGCACAGATACAAAGGCTGCAAAGGCGGGAATATGAATTGAAGCTCCTTGAGGAAAAGACGGCTTTTGACAGCGCACGCCACGAGGAAACAACGTCCGTTTGGCAGAATGTCCGCCGCATTCAGCACGATATGAAGCATCATCTCTCTGTAATTAACGCGCAACTTGAATCGGGAAGCGTTGATGAAAGTCTTGATTATCTTCATAAGCTGTTGCCCGAGATCGAATCAATGGGAAGAGTCATCCGATCAGAAAATAAGACGATCGACTATATAATCAATTCCAAACTCAGTCCGTTGCAAAACACACAGATCGTTATTACGGGACTGATAGGTGATTTTTCCGATATAGAGGATCGCGACCTCGCTTGCCTTTTCGGTAATATTCTCGATAACGCGATCGAGGCGATCTCCAATCTTGAGGAAAAGCGTATCGAGATCCATTTCTCGCTTGAAAATTCGAGCAGAATGATCATCTTCAAGAATACGATCGGTCGCCCCGTCCTCAAATACAATCCCGAACTCAAGTCCACAAAGACGGACAGCTCATCTCACGGCTACGGTCACAAGATCGTTGAGCGCATAGTCAAGGAACATAAGGGTATGATCGACTATTTCGAGGAAGGAGATATGTTCGGAGTGCAGATCATTCTCCCCGGAACGGGTAAAAAAAGATGACTCGCTTTGAGTCATCTTTTTATATGAAAAATAGGCTTCCGACATCGTAAAGCTTTCCCTTTCCAAGCGAGACGAGTTCAGTTCCGTGCTTCCGTGAAAATTCCCTGATCGTCTCATAATTGGGATGATCTTCGATCCGACCGGCAAAATACAAGGTGTTGCCGCAGAGTCCCGAAGCACCGCCTATGAAGCCGTAATCGTAACCGGGAAGATCGACGTGACCTGCGGAAATGATCAAAGTATCAATACCCGCTTTTCTTGTTATGTTTGCAATTCCTTCGTCCGAAGTAATTATTGCGCCATCCGCAAGAATTGCGCAGGAGCATTTGGTGTAACCTTGAGGTACGCTCAACAAAGCATAACCGTAAGCTGTTCCCATCCGTAGTAATTTTCTGTCCGCGCTTTTTTCGCAGTATAATATATTTCTTCCCGATATTGCCGCGCAAAGTCCGCAGTCAAGCGGATACTTTGCCCCTGCTTTCTCCGTAGTGATCATTCGCTTAAGCCTTGCTTTTTTGCATAATCTGTCGATCTCGACATATGCTTGATGATAATAATCTTCCCGCGTAAGCAGATAGCCGTAGATTATGAAAACCAAAAGATCGCTGTGTCCGCATACGGGATGGGGCAGGGAAGTATCCGGGGGCAAATGAATAATTTCAAATCCGCGCTCCTTTAGTTGATCAAGAACAGACCGCGGAGTTCTGATATCACAAACACAAATCATATTTCACCAATAAACAGAAAAACAGCCACAGGTGGCTGTTTTTCATTAATTGAATTAGGCGTTTTCAGCCTTTTTCATAGTGCGGAGACAACGAGCACACATAGGAACGGTCTTAACTGTTCCGTCAACGCTAACCTTTACCTTACGGATATTAGGCTTCCAAGCTCTGTTGGTCTTGCGGTTAGAGTGAGAAACCTGATGACCGAAGACAACGCCCTTGCCGCATACACTGCATTTTGCCATTATAAGCACCTCCTTAGGACAATTAAGCCAAATTACATACAACACCCGATATTATACCACAAAACTCTGAAAAATGCAATAGTTTTTGAAATATTTTTTTGAAAAAATAAAGTTTTTTCGGATTATTTTTCGCATTTTAGTTTGAGTACCGTTATCGTGCTGTGGTTGCTGATGAAAAAGCGGGAATAAACGATACGCGGCGAGTTATTACGTCTAAAGCTGTCAATAGTAAGTACTGAGCTGAGGAAGCATCCGTCTTGCGGATCAATGGTTCCGATGATCGCGTATGTGGCTTCGGTATCTTTCATTGCATCCGAAAGGTCCTCGTAGAGATTGCATCCGCCTACCTTGCGTGCGGTCAGGGTATGAGGAGAAACTGATAGTATGTATTCGCTGAAGCTTTCGTTGATAGCAACATCGCCCACATCCTCGATATAAGCGTTATCAATATGACGTATCGGAAATGCTGACGCGGGCTTGATGAGCTCAAAGAAGCTTTTGTCAAATTCAACAGATCCCCCGGAGGCTTTGACAGATATCGTTTTTGCCCTCGTTGCAGCCGGAGCGTGCGGCGTTATGCCGTATTCGAAAGCAATTTCCCAAAGCCTCTGCAGATTCGTTCTCGAGGGAAGAAGAATCATCGACGGATTGAACGTCAAGAATACTGATTCTGCGAATTGTGACGGCATGGGATATAGAGAAGTATCAATGAGCCAACCTTCGGGAACGTCAAAGAGATCGTCAAGCAGGCTTCTTGCCGAAGCGGGAAAAATTTTTGTTTGCGGATATTCGCTCAAATACCTTTTGCAGATATCCTGAACGTTTTTGATAAATGTATCAATATCATCCCCGGGCTTCGGAGAAATCAGAACGCATACGTCGCCCGAGGTGTTTCCCGAGATATGTTTGCCGCCGGAGAAAGCGACAGTGAATTCTCCTGCCGTGACGCGTTCGAGTCTGCCGCTGTAAACGTCAGGAGACATAAGCTCATTAGTTTCGCAAACGCATATTCCGCAGAGGTCTTGTGTCATTTTACCTGTTGCGGCAAATTCAGCGAGCTTCACGAGAGGCGGATATTCAACTTCGGTTCCGCAGGCTCTCAAATATCTTCGTATAAATGCCTCAAGCAGCTCGGTCATCGCATCCGTGCAGTTTTCGGCATGGCTCATTCCGATCTCTTCTGCGGCATTCTTTTGCGAACGCAATAGTGCGGCGTAAGAAAAATACAGTTCTGATACAGAGGGATCGCGGTTAAGAGATTTGAAAGCGTTTTGCAGTATTTTCATTTGATCGGCAGTTGCACCAAGTCCAAGATCCTCGGAGATCAGCGAAAGATAATTATCCGAGCATATTCGGAAATCCGCTACTATTCCGTTTTTTCTTGCGGGAGTCGGTACAGAATCAATTGCTTCATTTATTGTATTGTTCATTACTTGTCCTCACATAATTTGCCATAACAAATTCCGTTTGAATGATGTGTGATACAGACACGGTGGAGCTCGCCGTGCATATCTCTCTCGGAATCAACGCATATCTCGAGAAATGAGTCTGTATGTCCGGAAGCCATTCCTTGTGAATAGGTCTCAAACAGAACCTCTCTGATGGGGCGTCGGGTAATCTCACGGTCGAGAATCTTATCACGAACCGCGTTTTGTATATCGATGAGCTGAGCCGCTCTTGCGCGTCTGATGTCAACCGGCACTTTGTTTATCATTGTTGCGGCTTCCGTGCCTTCGCGCTCCGAGTAAGGGAATATATGCGCGTCGAGGAATTCAGCTTCCTTGACAAATTCAACGGTTTCAAGGAAATTTTCCTCACTCTCACCGGGGAAACCGACGATTATATCGGTCGTAAACATTACGTCCGGAATGGCTTCTCTTATTCTTATCATAGCGGCTCGTGCGCCGTCTGCATTATACTTTCTGCGCATTGCGGCGAGTACCGAGGATGATCCGCTTTGAAGAGAAATGTGAAAGTGCGGTGCCAAGGACTTGAGGTCCTTTATTTCATCGACAAAGCTTTGTCGGAATAACGAGGGATCAAGTGAGCCGAGTCTTATCTTGCAATCTGAAGCGATGGCATCAACGTCGCGCAAAAGCTTGCCGAGTGTGATACCTTTGAGATCTTTTCCGTAAGAAGCGGTTTCGATGCCTGTAAGTACTATCTCACGGCATCCTGCAGAGATGAATCCGCAAACTTCACTCAATATGTCGGTAGGATCTTTAGATCTGACTTTTCCGCGTGCACCGGGAATAGCGCAGTAGGCGCATTTGTTTTCACAACCGTCCTCGATCTTTATATAAACTCTTGTTCTGGGGAAACCGCTCAGATGCATTGGCTCAAATTTCGCATCATCTATCGGGGGTACGCTTATTACCGGATATTTCGCTTCTGTTCTCAAAAAATAATTATCAAGAATATCAACGCAGTCAAGCTTCTTGGAATTACCGCATACGGCAATTACTCCAGCGATTGATGAAAGTTCTTTGGCAAAATATTCTGCGGTACAACCGGTAACAACTATTGGCGCAGATGGATTAAGTCTTGCCGCACGCCTGATCATCTGTCTCGATTTTCTGTCAGCCTCGGCAGTCACCGTGCATGTGTTGACGATATAGCCGTCGCATTCTTTCGATGGGTCGAGAACAGCATATCCGCGCTCACGCAATGCCTCGGCAAAAGCTTCGCTTTCATATTGATTTACCTTGCAGCCGAGAGTGATTATTCCGATGGTTTTCATAAACGCGGCATCCTCCGATGTTTTTCATTATATTTTATCATTTTGTTTTTCAAAAGTAAACATCTTGTATGTAAAAAAACACGAAAAACTATAAAAAATATCGACTTTTTATTATTTTGACGAAATAATTGAAAAATTGTCTTGAAAAATATCATAAATAGGAGTATAATTATTATAGTTAAAAACCAATGACATTAAAATTAAAAATGAGGAGAGCTGAAAATGAGCATACTGCATATCGTTGACCACCCTCTTATTACACACAAGCTGTCGATCATGAGAAACAAAAGGACGGGATCTAAGGATTTCCGTGAGCTTCTTGATGAGATCGCAATGCTTATGGGATATGAGCTGACCCGCGATCTTCCTCTTGAGGAATACGTTATCGAAACGCCTCTGTGCAAGATGACAGCCAAGAGAATTTCGGGTAAAAAGCTTGCAATCGTTCCGATCCTTCGTGCCGGTCTTGGTATGGTAGACGGACTTCAAAGACTCGTGCCCGTAGCCAAGGTAGGACATATCGGTCTTTACCGCGATCCCGATACCCATCTTCCCGTTGAATACTATTGCAAGATGCCGCCCGATATCGATGATAGAATAGTTATTCTTGTTGACCCGATGCTTGCAACAGGCGGTTCCGCTTGCGACGCACTTACAATACTTAAGAATAAGTATGGTTGCAAGAACATTAAGTTTATGGCGCTCGTTGCCGCTCCCGAGGGCGTTAAGAAGGTACAGCAGGATCATCCCGACGTTGATATCTTCGTAGCAGCTCTTGACGAAAAGCTTAACGATCACGCTTATATCGTTCCCGGTCTCGGAGACGCGGGCGACAGAATTTTTGGCACTAAATAAGTTCAACTATGGGGCTGGTCCGCTATTGCGCTCAGCCCCGCTTTGTAAATTATGAGAATTATAAAAATAGAAAAGAATGATGCGGGACAGAGGCTTGATAAGTTTCTCACAAAGGCTGTCAAGGGTCTTCCCAAGTCACTGATGTATAAATATATACGAACAAAGAAGATCAAGCTCAATCGTGCACGAACACAGCCTGAGGTGATGTTGACCGAGGGCGACGAGCTTCAGCTATTTATCAGGGATGAGTTTTTTGATTCTCCTGAGCAAGATATCGGAGCGATTGCCAGAATAGAACCGAAGCTCGATATTGTTTATGAGGACGAAAATATCATTTTGATGAATAAGCGTCCCGGAGTACTCGTTCACGAAGATGAAGAGGGAAGAGATAATACCCTACTTATGCATCTTCAGAGCTATCTTTATCGCAAGGGGGAATATGATCCCCGCTCCGAGCAATCCTTTGCTCCCGCACTGTGTAATCGAATAGATCGCAACACGGGCGGTATCGTAATTGCTGCAAAAAACGCTGCGGCACTGCGTGATATGAATTATCGCATAAAATCGGGACAGGTCAGTAAGTTTTATCTCTGCGCCGTTCATGGTAGTATGCCGAAAAAGGCAGACGTTCTCAAAGGCTTTTTGAAGAAAAATGAAAAGACCAATACGGTTGAGGTGTCGGATACTCAAAAGCCGGGGTGGAGGGAGATCGTAACAGGATATCGCGTTGAAGCGTTCAAGAACGGATGCAGTCTGCTTGAGGTTGAGCTTTTCACAGGCAGGACCCATCAGATCCGTGCCCACCTTTCTCATATCGGACATCCCCTGCTCGGCGACGGTAAATACGGTATAAACCGCGACGACAAGAAGAAGGGGTATCATTATCAGGCTCTATATTCATACAGGCTAAGATTTGACTTTGAGAAGAGTGGAGACGTGCTCGATTACCTATCCGGTAAGGAATATCGTCTGCCCCGCGACAGCGTTTGGTTTTGCGCGGATTTTGACGGTGGCAAGCGATGACGGCGCTTAAGTTTTGGCTTCGTCCCGAAACTAAGAAATTGCAGTTCCTATATCTTACTTTTAGCGGACTGGCTTCGGGATTTTGTATGGCTTTTCCGTCTGTCATAGGCTCGATCATTGAATGGCTGTGCTTTATTCCTGCTGCGCTTGCCATATTTGCCGCATTCGAAAAGAAATGCACTCTGAAGGCTGCCTATTTTGGCGGATTCTGGCTGATCTATTCGCAAAACGTAATTGTTTATCATTGGTTTATCAGCTTTTATCCGCTTGAATTTACGGGTATGACCAAACTTGCCGCCGCGAGCGTTGTCGTGGTTGCGATATTCGGACTTGCCCTTCTTGCTGCTCTGTTTGGCGGTGTTGCGGGACTGATCACTCTGCTTGCTTCAAGATCGCGTCTTGCAAAGAAGTACAGCCTGCTGATTCCGTTTGCGGCTTCATGCTCATACGTGCTGAGCGAATGGATCAGAACTCAGTTTTGGTTTGGCGTGCCGTGGAGCAGACTGCCACTCGGACAGCTTACCGACGGGGTGCCTTATACGGTCTTGCCGGCATCGGTGTTCGGATCGTATTTTGTCACGTTTTTGATCGTGCTGGTGTCCTTCCTTTTGGCGCAAGCTATATACATGGGAAGCTTTAAGCTCAGAACGATTCTCGCACTTTCTCTTGTCGCGTCAAATTTGCTTTTCGGTATCATACTGTATAATATTCCGGATCGCGAAGTCGATACCGTTCGCGTTGCCGCTATACAAGGCAATATCAGCTCGCGCGAGAAATGGGAGGAAGACACGGGCGAGAGGCTTACGAGCTTTGAGATCCACAGCAAGCTGACGCTTGAAGCGGCAAAGGAAGACGTCGATCTTATCGTGTGGTCGGAGACTGCATTACTTTCGCTCAATTCTCGAGAGTTAAAGGAATTGTCCTCCATATGCAAGGATTATGATACAAATTTGCTGTTCGGCTTTTTGGATGAAGACGAGCAAGGCTCTCCGCGAAATATTTTGATGCTGATAGACGCAAACGGCGAGCTTTCCGAAACGATATATATAAAACGCCACCTCGTTCCGTTCGGCGAATACGTTCCCATGAGAGACTTTGTGATGACGGTATTTCCTCCGCTTGCCGAGATAGGTATGCTCTCTGAGGATCTTGTTGCCGGTAATGGAAGTGAGCTGTTTACCATTGAGCGTAACGGCATGGAAATTAAGCTTGGCGGTCTTATATGCTTTGATTCTATATATGAATCCCTTGCCTATTCGTCGTCTGCGGATGGTGCTGATATTTTGTGTGTTTCCACCAATGACTCTTGGTTTGAGGATTCGCGGGCGGTATATATGCATTGTGACCAAAGCCGTCTGCGTGCCATAGAAACAGGTCTTCCTCTTGTCCGTTCGGGTAATACGGGAATTTCTGCAATTATTACCGAGGACGGAGTTGTTACCGAAAGCCTTGAGCCTCTTGTTAAAGGTATGGTAATAGGAGACGTTGAGCTCAATGAGCCTACGGGTGATTCAAGGATTCTCAATTCGGTATTTCTGTCCGCGTGTGGGCTCTTCTTGCTGTTATTTCCCATTGCCGATTGTGCGGTATTTTTGCAAAAAAAGAGAAAATAATATTTTAACGGTTTGTTGAATTGCCTCGGGCATACTTGACAGACCGTTTCTTTTTTTGTATAATATAAGTATCTTTGTAATAGGAGTAGAAAATGGGATTCTCGGAGAAATTCGTTCGAAAACAGTTACAGATCATTTTTCCAAAAATTGAAAATTACTCTATCGAACAGCTTCGTTCTGCTCAGGATCATACCGGATCCTTCATGAGAAGACTTGCGGGAAGATCGCTTGAAGTAGAATATAAATCCCTTGGCGCATTCGAAGGCGCGTGGATACACCCCGAGGCAAGAAAAAGCGATGCCGTGATCCTATATCTGCACGGCGGAGGATACACCTGCGGTAATATTGATTTTGCGATCGGTTTTGGCTCGACGTTGGCAAAAAATCTCGGGCTGAGAGTGTTTGCACCTGCATACAGATTGGCACCCGAGGCACCATATCCCGCGGCTGTCGAAGACGCTTTTAAAGCGTATTTGTATCTTTTAGAGTGCGGTTTGTCGCCAAAATCCATTATTCTTTGCGGAGAAAGTGCGGGCGGAGGGTTATCATATGCTCTTTGTCTGAGGCTTTCGAAGATGGATATTGAACTCCCGTCCGGTATAATTGCGATTTCTCCTTGGGTAGATCTTACTCTTTCCGGTGACAGTATTAAGATGCATGCCGCAAAGGATATCGCGCTTACCCAAGAGCGACTGGCGTTTTTTGCCGATGCTTACGTCGGAAATAATGATCCCGAAAATCCCGAGATATCTCCGATTTTTGCCGATGTTACGATTATGCCCCCGTCACTGATTTTTGTCGGTTCTGACGAGCTCCTTTTTGATGATGCTCAGATCCTTGAGCGTAAGCTTGTATACGCAGGACGTGAATGTAAAATGATCGTCGGCGAGAATATGTGGCACGCTTATTCGATCTACAGCCTCAACGAGCATAAATCCGACTTTATCGAAATGGAAGCTTTTATTGACAGAGTCGTTCCGCTGCCACGAAAGCTTCGTTGGATGAAGCTCGATAATGCCGCCAAAATATATCCTGCCGCCAAGAGAAGGAATTGGAACAACACCTTCCGCCTTTCGGCGACCTTGAGCGAACCTATCAATCGTGATATCCTTCGAGTTGCGCTTGATACTACGATTCATAGATTTCCCTCTATTGCCGCAAAGCTGAGAAGAGGTACCTTCTGGTATTATCTTGAAGAACTTTCCCGCGCCCCCGATATCGTTGATGAAATGCACTCTCCGCTTGTGCATATGCCGATCGAAGATATTCGCAAGTGTGCGCTTCGCATTCTTGTTTATAATAATCGCTTGGCAATAGAGTTCTATCATGCTTTGACCGATGGTAACGGCGGATTGATATTTTTAAAGTCGCTCGTGGCTGAGTATCTTGAACGCAGATACGGCATAAAGATCCCCACTACCGACGGTGTACTTGACAGAAGCGAAGATCCTTCTCCGGAAGAGCTTGAGGACAGCTTCCTTAAGAATAGCGGAGACGTATCTAAAAGCCGTTCTGAACCGAATTCCTATCGCCTCTCGGGAATCCCCGAAAAGGACGGATTTATCAATCTTACAACGATGATCGTTGATTCCGATGAGCTTCGCACCAAGGCAAAAGAGCACGGAGTTACGGTTACGGCTTTCCTTGCCTCGGCTCTGATCTGTGCAATTGCGGAAATACAGAACAGACAGCTTCCGAGACGCGCTCAAAAGCCTGTAAAGATCCTTCTTCCCGTTGATCTGAGAAAAATATACGGCAGCAAAACTCTTCGCAATTTCTCTCTTTATATCACTCCGGGAATCGATCCCCGCTTGGGTAAATGGGAGTTTGACGAAGTTTGCAAGACGATATATCATCAGATGGGATACGGTATAACAAAGAAGGAAATGACTGCGCGAATGACCAAAAACGTCAACAGCGAAAAGGCAATGATCCTCAGAGTCATGCCGCTGTTTATCAAAAATATCGCCATGAAGATGGTGTATAACGCGGTCGGTGAGAAAAAAGCATGCCTTGATATGTCGAATCTCGGTATTGTAACTTTGCCGGAAGAAATGAAGAGGTACGTTGACCGGTTTGATTTTATCATAGGTCCCCTTCCCGAAACACCCTATAATTGCGCTGTTATAACTTATAACGGTAAAGTAAATATCAGCTTTGTCAGAAACGTCCGTAAGCCGGAGCTTGAGCTTGCGTTCTTTGAACAGCTGCGTGCGCTCGGAGTGCACGTTAAGGTAGAGAGTAATCAGCGCACCTAAGGAGAACTGAAATGTATTGTGTTAAATGCGGCGTTGAACTTGCCGATACCGAAAATAAATGCCCGCTTTGCGGCACTGTTGTATATCATCCAGATATTCATCGAGAGCCGGCAAAGCCGAATTATCCCAATTACGTAAAAGAATCCCCCAACATGCGTCCGCAAGGAATTCTGTTTATACTGACAGTATTGGCTTCGATCCCGATCGCGGTGACACTGTTTTGCGATCTCTATTACGGTAACGGATTGACTTGGGCTGGATATCCCATAGGTGGAATCATCCTGTTTTATACCATGCTTGTCCTTCCGCAATGGTTCTATCGTCCCAATCCTGTCATATTCTGCCCGATTACTTTTTCTGTTCTCGGTGCCTATCTGCTTTATATTGATTACGCAACAAACGGCGCATGGTTCTTGACCTTTGCTTTCCCTATACTGATATATGTCGCTGTTTGCGTGTGCACTGTTATTACTCTGCTGAGATATACAAGAGGCGGAAGGCTGTATATCGCAGGCGCGTCCTTCATTGCCGTAGGAATGCTCTGTGTCCTGATCGAATTTTTTATGAACATGACGTTCTTTGAAAAGCCCCTCTTTGATTTCTTTTGGTCGATAATCCCGCTTATGTCTTGTTTCATCTGCGGAATGATGCTGATAGTGATAGCCATCGCCAAGCCTCTTCGCGAGTCTCTCAAAAAGCGATTCTTTGTATAATAATAACGAAAAAATCCTTCCGAAAATTCGGAAGGATTTTTATTGATCAGTTATTTCGATCAGTCATCTACGAAAGGCAGAAGAGCTGCGTGGCGAGCGCGCTTGATAGCGGTCTGAAGCTCTCTCTGATGCTTTGCACATGCGCCGGAAACACGGCGGGGAAGGATCTTGCCGCGCTCGCTGATGAACTTGCGAAGACGGGATGCATCCTTGTAATCGATGTAGCTGATATTTTCCTCGCAGAAGATACAAACCTTTCTGCGGCGACGGTTAGCGTTTGCGGGACGAGCTGCGCGAGGTGCGCGCTCCTGTGCGGGCTGTCTATCCATAATTTTTACTCCTTTATATTTTGATTAATTGATCAGAAAGGAAGATCATCATCGTCTTTGATGATGTCAAAGCTTTCTGCTGCGCCGGGTGTTGCATAAGGCTCGGCGGAATAGGGTGCGGCGGGAGCAACGTCTCTTGCCGGACCCTCATTGCGGGAATCAACGAACATTGCATCGTCTACAACAACTTCGGTAGCGTAGCGATTCTGACCGTTCTGGTCGGTCCACTTTCTTGTCTGGATCGAACCGGTAACGCAAAGGGAAGAGCCCTTCTTGAAGTAGCGAGCGATAAACTCAGCTCTCTGCCTCCAAGCTACGAGGTTGATAAAGTCAGCGGAAGGCTGATTCGAGTTAGCCTCGGTGTTGCGGTAGGGACGATTGACGGCAAGAGTGAAGGAAACGACAGAAATGCCTGTAGCGGTTGTTTTGAGTTCGGGGTCGCTTGTGAGTCGACCGCAGAGAACAACCTTGTTAAGACTGAGATTTGCCATAGTCTAACTCCTGCTTTGTTGCGACGTGATTACTCAGCGTCAGCGGGAGCAGCTTCCTCAGCGGGAGCTTCCTCAACTACGGGTGCTGCTTCCTCAACGGGAGCTGCAGCTGCAGCAGCAGCCTTGTCGGCAGCGCGGCGAGCAACCTTTTCAGCCTCAGCTTCGTCGAGCTTGAGGATAAGGCTACGCATTACAGTCTCATCGATGTTGAGACGTCTTTCGAGCTCGTGGGGATACTCGGGAGCGGAACGGAAGGTGATGATGGTGTAGTAGCCCTCGTTCTTGTCATTGATGGGGTACTCGAGACGGCGCTTGCCCCATGTGGTTACGTCGATGATTTCGCCGTTCTTCTCGACGCGTGCTACGAACTTGTTCGCGGTAGCCTCAGCAGCCTCAATGCCGCCTGCAAGGTCAACGATGAACAGAAGCTCATATGCATTAGTGATCTTGTTATCCATATTTTTACCTCCTTATGGACATCCGGATACAGGTCCTGCCTGTACCAAGGAGACGGGATTCAAAAATTTTCCCGTACCGAAACAATATTATATCACATACTTCTTGATTTGTCAATAGGTTTTTAAAAAATAAATACAATTTATTGTAGTTTTTGATAGATAATTCAATACTAATTCTTTTTATATCGCGGATATTCATCAAATTCGTCGCGGGTTCCGTTGAATACGTTCATATCGATATACTTTTCTTTTCCGCTGTAACCTTTAAGACGCCCGCGGTTAGTAAATTGCCAGAAGGTCCATTCTCGACCATCCGAAAGAGCAGGATCAAAATAAACGTCACGAATCCAGATATCGTACTTTTCATATGCGCCGGATAAATAAAGGTCGTATGATCTTTCTGTCGCATAAATGATGGGGTTCATGCCAAAATGATCTTCTATGGCTTTGATGAATAAGCCGAGCTGTTCGTCTACAAAGCTTCTGCCGGCGGGCTCTTTGTCGTATTTACCGTAGAATTCAAGGTCTATAACCGGAGGGAGCATTCCGTCAAAAGGAATTACGGTGTTAATGAAATTCTGTGCCTGAGCCTCAGCGGAACTGTCATAACTGAAAAAATGATATGCACCGACCGCAAGATCTTGTTCCTGCGCTTTAGCAAAATTTTCGGAAAAGCGCGGATCGACGAGCGAACTGCCTTCGGTAGCCTTGATGAAAACAAAATCTATTTCTTGAGAAGATAGCGTTTCCCAGTCAATAGATCCCTGGTAGGTTGAAACGTCAACTCCCGTGACGGGATATTCCTCGCGTGACGGATTGTTCAAGAGGATCACACCGAAATATATTAATATTGAAACTATAAGTGTGCAGGTCAATAATACGACTGAAACTGCTAAAATAATAGCAATGCATTTTTTATTTGGTTTCATAAAAAAACTCCTTTCGTCGCTTCATTAATTATATCATATTTTCGTCGTTTTTCAACACCTTTTTGATAAAACTCTTGATTCTTCTTCTAATTAATGATATAATATACGCGTGATCGTATCATTTCAAAACTACGAACAGGCGGTATGTATAATTATGAAGAAGATTACGTTGTCGTCGATTAAATATTGGTCTTTTCTGAATCTCGGCGTTCTTCTTATGGCAATCGGTATATATTTCTTCAAAGCGCCGAACGGATTTGCAACCGGAGGCGTCAGCGGTGTAGCCATCATCTTATCGCAGATATTTCCCGTAATGACTCAATCGGTATATATGATGATAATCAACGTGATCTTGCTGATAATAGGCGTGCTTATCCTCGGCAAAGAATGCGGATTGCTTACAATATTCTGCTCTTTGATGCTTTCCTTTGAGAACTGGCTTTTTGAAATGCTTTTTCCGCTTACAGAGCCGCTTACGTCATATCCGCTGCTTGAGTTGGTCTATGCCGTGCTTCTCACAGGAATAGGCGCCGCTATAATATTCAAATGTAAAGCTTCTTCCGGAGGAACCGATATCGTTGCGCTTATACTTAAAAAGCACACGAGCATGAACGTCGGCACCGCTTTGCTTTGCACAGACTTTATCATTGCAGCGATGACTTTCATGAAATTTACAGAAGCGGGCGTTGCCTTCGATCCCCAAACCGGTCTCTTTTCAATGCTTGGTCTCTTTGCTAAGGTCTTTGTCGTTGACGATATCATCGACTCGATAAACCTCTGTAAATCTTTTACTATCATTACATCAAGACCCGGCGAAGTAAACAATTATATATTAAAGGAAATCAAACATGGCGTTACGGTGATTTCCGCACATGGAGCATATACGGGAGAGGATAAGACCGTCCTCATGACCGTCTGCCGCCGTTCCGAGGCGATAAGACTGCGAAAAAAAGTTTATGAAATAGATCCCAATGCCTTCGTTATTATTACCAAAACCAGTGAGATCATGGGCAAGGGCTTCAGAGACAATACAAATTAATTTGAAAGGAATATAAATTATGGCAAATTCCAAATGGGTCTGCGGTTGGGGTACCGCAATCGATACAACAACACAGACGATCACTGATTACGTCGAGGATATCACGTTCAGATACGTTATTTATCCGACGATGCCCTCGAGTGCAGTAAGACTTCATTTTTCAAATCTCTACGGCACCGAATCTGTTAGAGTGGATAAAGTATACGTTGCAAAGCGCTCTGCCGGCAAGGAAGCCAAACCCGGAACGGCGGTTGAGGTTCTGTTTGAGGGAAAATCCGGTTTCACTCTCGCTCCCGGATCAGAATGTGTAAGCGATTCCGCTGATTTTGAACTTGCGCCCGCTGAGGAATATTTCGTCAGCTTATATATTAAGGAAAGAACCGAGCTTCGAAGCGGACACTGGAACAGCGGACATTATATAACAAAGTATTATTCTCAGGGCGACTATGCGTGCGCTGATGATATCCCGTGGCTCACGGTCGGCGACGGCGGACCTTACGTGTTTATTCATTCTATAGATTATCTTACGCGCGAGGATTGCAGCGGAATTGTCGCGTACGGTGATTCCATTACTGCTCAGCCTTGGCCCGACTGCTTTGCCCGCAGACTTACAGAGCTCGGTATCGACAACCGCGCTGTTATCCGCAGAGGTATCGGCGGAAATCGAGTGCTCCGTGATTATAAATTCAGGATCAAAAAGCATTGGGGAGAAGCGGGCATCAAACGATTCGAGCATACTCTCGATACAGCTGTGGGTGCTGAAGCGGTCATTGTCCTTCACGGTATCAATGATATTATTCATCCCGGTGTTAATAATCCTATCTGCCCTATGAGCGAGCTCCCTACTGCGGAAGAACTTATAGAGGGATACAGAACGTATATCTCTATCGCGCACAAGCTCGGACTCAAAATCTACTTTGCAACTCTTCTTCCTTGCCCTCGCTGTCTCAATGACGGCGGATACAGAGAAGAGATAAGACTTGCTGCAAATGATTGGATCAGAAACACGGACGAGCACGACGGTGTTGTTGACTTTGAAGCCGCTGTCCGCCGCGATGATGATCCTCAGCAGATGATCCCGGAATACGATAGCGGGGACCATCTCCATCCATCGCTTGCCGGCGCAAAGAAGATGGCTTGGTCTGTTCCCGAAGAGTATTTCAGAAGTTGATTATAATACAAAATTTGCCCTCAGAGACCTTCGTTCGACCTCTGAGGGCTCTTAATTTGAATAAATGTAGTCAAACTGCACAAAACAGAGGCCATAAAATTGTAAGAAGTGCCACCAAAGGTACAAAACGAAAAAAAGTGAAAAAAAGTTTGAAAAAAGGGTTGACAAATGGAAATGAAAGTGGTATAATATACAAGCTGTCGCGCAGAG
>JAFQPI010000035.1 GCA_017411805.1 Clostridia bacterium | reverse complement strand
TTATGATAGTTCAAATGCATTTATTCCCGATAAAACTGTAGATTTTATAGTTTGGTTTGACGATGATAGTAATAGAATGGGGTGGATAGAAAAAAACTTCCCGAGTCCAATCTTGGAATTGTCTTTTTCTGCAAATTTCCCCGAACAAACTAATACATAAAGTAACCCCGACAGACTTTTGAAAAATCTGTCGGGGTTACTTATTTGTTTACATCGAGGCAATTATTAACCAACTGACCATAATTTTTCCGCTAATTTTGCACGCCTTTGATTCAGTCCTTTGTTTATATAGAACTTTAAAATAAAATTATCGGTTCATTTTGCATTTTGCATTTAGCATTTTGCACTTAAAACGCTCCTCCCATACGAAGCAAGAAGGTTACAAGGAATACCGTAAGTGCGGAGACGAGTGTGGACCAGACGACGAGCTGACCCGCGAGAGTGACGTCGCCGCCCATTTCCTGAACCATAGGCACGCTCGGGACTGCTACGGGTGTCGCAAAAGCGGCAACGAGGGTAGCGAAGTGAGCGGGGCTGAAGCGATCGCGGAAGAAGATGAAGGCAATTCCGAGAACGAGCGCGGGAACGATGACGGTACGTGTAACAGTACCGAAAATGATCTCCTTTTTGAGTGCCGCAACTGCGGAAAACTCAAACTGCGCGCCGAGAACGAGGAGAGCGAGCGGGATCGCGAGGTTAGCAAGGTACTGGAGAACAACGAAGAGGGGACCGATATTCGAGAGTCTGAACTCGATGCCGACCTTTTCAAAAACAAAGGTGCGGATCGCAACGCAAACGAGAGCGGCGAAGATACCGATGATGAGGGGGTTCTTGACGATATCGAGGAGGATCTTCTTGACCGATATCTTCTCGCCCTTCTCTCCGCCGAGGGCGGAAAGGCTGATTACGGCAAGAACGTTGAAGCAGGGGATGAGAGCCGCGGAAAGGATGGTCGCCGCCATCATACCTTCGTCTCCGTAGAGCGAGCCCGCAAGCGGAATACCGATAAGCGAGTATCCCGATCTGAAAATAGCCTGAACGAGAACGCCGACGCGGTCCTTCTTGCCGGCGATAGCCATACAAGCGGGGATCGAGAGCGCGAAGATGACGAAAAGCGCGATGAGACAATAGCCGATGAAGCCGAGATCGACGTCGGAGAGCGACATCTTATATATGTTTACGAAGAGCATAACGGGCATAAACGCGCGGAAGACGAGCTTGTTCGCCTTCTTGGCAAAGCTTTCGTCCATCATGCCGATCTTCTTGAAAAAATATCCTACGATAACGCTCAGAACGATTGGAGCGACAGCGCTGAGAGCAAAAATGAGTGAATCCATTTTTTAGCCTTCTTTCCTATTTTATAATAATAAAAACAACCACAATATTTTATCACTTTTCGCCCACGGCTTCAAGTGCATTTTTTGACGATTTTCTTCCTATTATTACATATTTTTATGGTTAAGTTAAATAATATCTAACTACTGCGAAACAATATAACTTGCCGCAGGCGAATATAACTGTGGCACCTGCTTTACTGCAGGTGCCACAAGCGGTATTTTATATTTAGTGTTTGACCTCGCCCGAGCCGTTGGAGGGTTTGTCGGAGTCTATCTTTTTATCGTTGTCGAGGTCGTCGTTATAGATGCGGTCGAGTATCTCGCGCTGGCGGCGTGCCTCTTCCTCAGCCTCGCGCTTTTCCTGTTCGCGGCGGCGTGCGTTGGCTTCCTCGCTCTTGCGCTTCTTCTCTGCGGCGATCTCCTCGAGTGCCTCTACGGTCGGCTCAACCGCCTCCATAGCGCACTTGAACTGATCACCGTCCATGATCTCATGCGTGAAGAGATATTCGGCTACGAACTCAAGCTTTGCGGCATTTTCCGTGAGAAGCTTCTTTGCAACTTCGTATGCCTCGGTGACGATCTTGTGGATCTCTGCGTCGATCTTTGCGGCTGTCGCGCCCGAGTAGTCCTGACGGGCGGAGAAATCTCTGCCGAGGAATACGTCGCCGCCGCCCTGACCGTAACGGATCGGTCCGAGCTCATCAGACATACCGAGTTGTGTTACCATCTTTCTTGCGATATTTGTCGCGCGCTCGATGTCGTTTGATGCGCCGCCCGAAAAATCGCCGAAGGTCAGAACCTCTGCGGCGCGTCCCGCAAGCAGAACGCTGATCTCCTCTTTAAGCTCCTCGCGGTATTCGCTCTGCTTATCCTCTTGAGGTACGTTGAGGGTGTAACCGAGCGCACGGCCTGCGGGGATGATAGAGATCTGGTGAACGGGGTCGGGGGTGGGTAAGAGATAGGAAACGAGAGCGTGGCCTGCCTCATGGTATGCTGTCTTGCGCAGCTCCTTGGGATTGCGCTTCATGGACTTCTTCTGCGGGCCTGCAATGACCTTGATGAAGGAATCCTCGATGTCCTCCATGCCGATCAGCGACTTGCCGCGGCGTACCGCAAGGAGAGCCGCCTCGTTGAGAAGATTCTGCAGATCTGCGCCCGTGAATCCGGCGGTTGTCTGAGCGATTCTCTCGAAGTTTACTTCATCCTCGAATTTCTTGCCGCGTGCGTGGACCTTGAGGATCTCCTCGCGGCCCTTGATGTCGGGATAATTAACCGTGATCTGTCTGTCGAAACGTCCGGGGCGGAGGAGCGCGGGGTCAAGGATGTCGGGACGGTTCGTTGCCGCCATGACGATGATTCCCTCGTGCGCGCCAAAACCGTCCATCTCAACGAGAAGCTGGTTGAGGGTCTGCTCGCGCTCGTCGTGACCGCCGCCGAGACCCGCGCCGCGGTGACGTCCGACAGCGTCGATCTCGTCGATGAAGACGATGGAAGCGGGAGCCTTGCGAGCCGTCTCAAAGAGGTCGCGGACACGCGATGCGCCGACACCGACGTACATCTCAACGAAATCCGAGCCCGAGATCGAGAAGAAGGGAACGTCAGCCTCGCCCGCAACAGCCTTTGCAAGCAGGGTCTTACCCGTGCCGGGAGGGCCCATCAGCAGTACGCCGTGGGGGATCTTTGCGCCGAGACGGGCGAATTTTTCGGGATTCTTAAGGAATTCAACGATCTCCTGAAGCTCTTCCTTTTCTTCCTCTGCGCCTGCAACGTCGGAGAAGAGAACTCTCTGCTTTGTGTCAGCGGGGGTTTTGACGCGAGCCTTGGCAAAGCTGCCGGGCTTTCCGTTCTTGCCGCCTATCTGACCCATCATGAAGATCCAGAGGACGGCAAAGAGGATGAGCATTCCGACGTAGGGCAGAATTGATACCCACCATGGCCAGACCGTGGCGGGCTTGTATTCATAAGAGGTGATTATACCTGCCGCGTGCTGCTCTTCGATAAGATCTCCGAGATCCTCGCGGAAATAGGAGATGCTGGCGAGCCTATAGGTAACAGTCTTGTCGTCCTGCAGCGTCAGCTTGATCGTGCCGTCGTTGTCAACGAAAAACTCTTTGACCTCTTCTTTTTCAAAGTGAGACACTATATCGCTGTACTTTGTTGCCTTCTGACCTGTTCCCATAAAGAGGGAGGACAGCATTACGATCAGAACGACAACGACCAGGATATAGATCATAATCGTGCGAAAATTGCCTGAGCGTTTGTTCATTTGGGTATGGTACCTTTCCTGTAAACTTTCGTATTAGTGCGAATATACTTCTTTTTTAAGCACTCCGATAAAGGGAAGAGTGCGGTATTTTTCATCGTAATCAAGACCGTAGCCGACGACGAATTCATCGGGGATGATCTTGCCGACGTAGTCGGGGGTAAAGTCAACGACACGGCGGTCGGGCTTATCGAGCATGGTGCAGGTACGGACGCTGCGAGCGCCGGTCAGCTTGAGATAGTCAACGAGGTACGCAAGGGTACGTCCGCTGTCGATGATATCCTCGATAACGATAACGTCGAGGTTAGCCATGTCAGCGCGGTGAAGGTCGAGCATGATATTGATCTTGCCTGAGGAGGAGGTTCCGCTTCCGTAGGAGGAGACCTTCATAAAGTCGATCTCAACGGGGCGTTCGATCTTTTTCATAAGATCGCCCATGAAAACTACGCTTCCTTTAAGGATGCAGAGGAGCAGAAGTCCCTTGGAACGGTCGGGATAATCGCGGTCGATCTCGGCGGCGATGCGGGTTACGGTAGAGCTGATTTCTTCTTCGGAGACGAGGGTGTAAGCAATATCGTTTTTCATGAGTTTTCTCCTGTTTTCTTCATTATAATATATAGGACGGATTATCAGATGTGTTTTTCGATCTCTTTGATAACGCCTGCGGCGTAGTCGGCAAAGCCGAGATCGTTCGGATGGAGTCTGCCATCCCAGAAAAACTCCGGAGACTGCGGCAGGAAGGGGCGCGCATCTATGATATTGAAGCCGTACTTCTTTGCGGTCTCGGCAATAAACTCGCATGCCTCGTCGAGAGTACCCTCGTACTTTTGCTTACCCGATTTTGCATCTGCACGCCAGATGGGAAGGATCGCAAATTTCAGCGCGCCGGGATAAATACGACTCGCCTTTGCGAAGAATTCCTCGCAACGCGGGTGGAAATACTCCTTCTTTGTTCCGGACCAATCGTTCGTGCCGTAAGCGACGGTGACAACGTCGGGCATGTATGCGGTGTTTTCAAGCAGTATCTCGGGAACGAATCTCTCGCCGCCGATAGCCTGATTTACGGTATGAGCTTCGAAATGCGTGGTGATACGGTTGACGTAGGATTTCGAGGGGAATGCGGCGTCGTATCCATGGGTGATCGAGTCGCCAAAGCATAGGAATTTTTTCTTGTACTCGATCGGGCGAAGTGTTGCGCCGTTATCAAGCTCGATATTTGAGAGCCTTGTTGTTGCGAGGTTGGGAAGCCAGAGGGTGACTCTGTGTTCTCCGCCATCGACAAAGTCGGAGAGCTTGAGCGAGAGGTGACCCTTTTTGATCCAGGCGTTTTCCTCACCGACGTGTTTGCGAATGATACCGTCGATACAGATATCAAAATAATAATATGTGCGGCTCGAGCCGTATGTGACGGAAAAATCTGCGTCAAATCTGTCCGAGTCGGTAATAAAGTCGAGGCGAATGCTTGCGCTTGCCTGTGCCTTGGCGTCTAATGACGGTGTTTTGGCAGAGTAATACTCGCGGGCGTCTTTCTCAAAGCGGTAGAAGACGAATTCTCCGTTGAGCTCTGCGATCTCGAGTGCGCCTGCTGTTATCTGTTTTACCTGATCAAGAGTGAGCTTCACTTTGTTGCCTCCATTATATAATATACAGTTAGGTTAGTGCCGCGATAATGGTCTGAAGCCTCGAGTCCCGGAATCCACACGATCTCGTCTCCGTCGCAGACGACGGGGAGGGAGCGGCGCATCTTCAGAGGCAGAGCGGATAATTTTTCCGATATCAGCTTCTTTACGCTCTTGTGAATACCGCCGATCAGGATACGGTCGCCCTCGCGCCTCGGTCGGGCGCAAAGTCTTCCCTTTATTCTATCAAGATTAATAATCGCGGATGTTGATAAATTGTAAACTTGTGCGTAATCATTTGTCAATTCGCCGCTAACAAGTATCAATTTTCCTTGAGGTAGTCGATTTTCGCCGATTCCGAGCGCGACAGGCTCGTATACGGGATAAATAGAGGCTTCCTTTTTCGGTTCTCGGCATTCTCGCCTGAAGGATATTCTGCCACCCTCGCAGAATGCAATCACCCCGCCCGGCAAGGAAAGGGATGAGAGATCTCCTTTTGCCATTTCAAGCATTTTTTCGATATGCCGTCCCTCGGGCGATGCTCCGCTGCGATATGCGGCAAGAGCCAGCGCGCGAGAGGCGATCGGCCTCGGGAGTGAGCGCAGGGCGGCGCAATCGAGATTTTCGGCGTATTGCTCAGCCAAAGAGTCGAGGTAGATGCAATCCTCGCGCTGTGTCTCGGTAAATCTTGCGATCGCGGCGAGAAACTGCGGGTTGATCGCATCGAGCTCGGGTAGGATATTTTGCCTTATGCGGTTTCGGGGGTACGAGATATCCGAGTTCGTGCTGTCGGTCACAAAATCGAATGAATTTTCGTGACAAAACTCAAAGATCTCCTTTTTGGAGAGGGAGAGGATGGGTCTTCTCACCTCGCCGAAATCGAGCCGACGGACGGGAGCGATGCCGCATGCACCTGAAGGCGAGCAACCTCTTGCGAGCGAGAGAAGCAGGGTTTCGGCGTTATCATCGGCGTTGTGCGCCGTCAGAAGGACGTCGATGGATCCTTCCCTCATAATTTCCCCGAAAAAGGAATATCTTACCTTCCTCGCGGCTTCCTCAAGGCTTTCGCCCGATTCGTTTGCAATGGCGGGGACGTTTACGCGCAGAACGTGAAATTCGATGCCGTACCTATCGGCAAGCGCGCGGCAGAATTGCTCATCGCGGTCGGCTTCGTCTCCTCGGATGCCGTGGTTGACGTGAGCTGCAGAGAACGAGTAGCCCTGCGTCCTCAGCAGATGAAAAAGGCAAACCGAATCCGCACCGCCCGAAAAGCCGAGCAGATATTTTTGTCCTCGGTCGAGCGACAGAGTGAAATTCTTCATTTTACATTCCCGGGGGAGGTGCCATGGGAGGAGGTGCGCCGTAATCGGGCGGTGCATCGTCTCCGTGCTTTTCTTCGATCGAATAGAAGGTGGTGTAGCGTCCGATCCAGTTGAGCTTGACGGTGCCCGTCGAGCCGTGACGGTTCTTTGCAACTATGATCTCGGCGACGGGTGCCTTGGTAATGTCGATATTCTTTTTGTCGCTTGCGTCCATATAATACTCATCGCGGTAGATGAAGATTACGGTGTCGGCGTCCTGCTCGATCGATCCCGATTCACGAAGGTCGGAGAGCATGGGACGCTTAGAGGTACGTCCCTCGGTTCCACGCGAGAGCTGTGAGCAGCAGATTATCGGAACGTGGAGCTCCTTTGCCATGAGCTTGAGGTTACGCGAGATATCGGCAACCTCTTGAACGCGGTTGTCGGTATGCTTATCGCCCTGCATAAGCTGGAGGTAGTCGATAACGACAAGACCGATCTTGCCCTCGCGGCGGAGCTTTGCCTTCATTCCCGAGACGGTGATGTTCGGCGTGTCGTCGATGAGGACGTTTACGCCCGCAAGGTCGACCACAGAGTTTGCAAGCTTCTGCCAGTCCTGCGTCGAGAGGCGTCCGGTACGCATATTGTAGCTGTCAACCATCGCGTAGGAGGAGAGCATACGTGTAACGAGCTGCTCCGATGACATCTCGAGCGAGAATATGGCAACCTTCTCTTTCGTTCTTCTCGCGTAATTGAGCGCGATATTGAGACAGAAGGAGGTCTTACCCATACCGGGACGCGCACCGACGAGAACGAGGTCACTCTGACCGATACCCGCGAGGGTGTTATCAAGGTCGCTGTATCCCGTCTGGATGCCGTCGAAGGCGGTCGGGTCGTCATAGAGGATCGAAAGATTGCGGAAGATGACCTCGAGCATTGAGGTCATGGTGACAAATCCGCGGCTGTCGCGTCCCATGGCGATCTCGGACATCTGCGCGGCGGCGTATTCTATAAGCTCGCCGACGTTTTCCTGCTCCGAGTAGGCGCGCTCGCTGATCTTCGAGCAGGTCTCGATCAGACGGCGCATAAGGCTCTTTTCAAGAACGATGCGGGCATAGTCCTTGATATTGAGCGCGTTCGGGACGGCGTCCGCGAGGGTGCGCAGATAGATCTCCGCCTCGTCGCGGTTATATACCTTTTCCTTCTCAAGCTCGTCGAGAAGGGTGATATGGTCGATGTCGTGATTGAGAAGTGAGAGCTGCTTCATTGCGGTGTAGATCTGGCGGTGCTCCGAGAGATGGAAATCCTCGGCGCGTACCGTGTCCGAGATCTGCGTCAGAGCGGGTGGGTCGATAAGGATCGAGCCGAGGAGAGCCTGCTCTGCCAGCATTGAAAAGGGCAGCTTTTTGATAATGTCCTGATTCATTTATTGATTACTTTTTGCAGACGAGCACGTTTACGTGAGCGGTAACGTCTGTGTAGAGCTTCGCGTCAACGGTGTATGAGCCGTAGGAGCGGATGGGATGGTCGAGAACCATCTTGCGGCGGTCGATGTCGATGCCGTGCTGAGCCTTGAGTGCCTCTGCGATGTCCTTTGCGGTGATCGATCCGTAGAGACGGTCGTCTGCTCCCGAGGGAGCTGCGATCTTTACGAGTGCGCTCTCGAGCTTTGATGCGATCTCGGCTGCAGCCGCGCGCTCTGTTTCGATCTTATGGAGTCTGGATGCTTCCTTGTTCTTTGCTTCGTTGAGTGCTTTGGCGTCGGCAATGATAGCGAGCTTGCGTGCAAGAAGAAAGTTGCGCGCGTAGCCGTCGGAAACTTCTATGATGTCGCCTTTTTTGCCCTGAGCCTTTACGTCCTGTGTCAGAATTACCTTCATTTGTTATATCTCCTTAGAATAATGTACTGTTAATTGATTGTCAAATTTCGAAAAAATTCAATAAGATCCGTTTTTTCGGTGGCTTTGCCTCCGAAAAAACACCGCCCTGACGAGCAAAGCGAGTCCGCGCGCCGAGGGGAGCGAATCAAAATCAACGATTTTGGTTCGCGGCGATAAGCGCGCGTATCTCGCTTGTAAAACTGCGTTTTACAAGCGGCTATCTCCGTCAAGGTAGGAGTCGATCGCTCCGCGGAGCTGCTCGAGGACCTCGCGCGAGACTGTATTCTTGATCTGCGCGCCTGCCGCGTCAAAGTGACCGCCGCCGCCGATCTTCTCAAGTATGAGCTGTACGTTTATTTTGCCGTTCGAGCGCGCCGAGATCGCTATGGCATCGTCGGTGCGGATAAGTACGAATGCGGCGTCGATATTCTGGACCGTAAGAAGAGTATCCGCCGTTTTGGAGGCGGCAATACGGTCGTCGGGAGTTCCGTTGCCCTCGCAGACGGTGATAGCGATGCGTTCTCGATAGAGTCTGACCTCGCTGCCGAGCTTGGATTCGGTAACGAAGCTTGAAAGGTCGGCGAAGAAGAAGGTTCGCGCGTATTCGGGATCCGCGCCGGCCGCGCGGAGGTAGAGTGCCGCCGAGAAGGTGCGCTCGGAGGTTGTGCGAGTGAAATTCTTCGTATCGAGCATGATTCCCGCGAGCATGACGTTTGCCTCGTGGCGCGAAAGCCTTGCGGCGTCGGATGCGGAGGAGCCCATGGAGCAGATCTCGATAAGCTCGCTGACAAGCTCGCTTGCGGAGGAAGCTGAGGGCTCGATATATGCTATGAGGGGCTCGCGCTCAAATTCCGCGATCTTGCGGTGATGGTCGATTATTACAGTATTGAATACGTTTGCGGCGATATCGGAGGACTCAACGATCTTGAGGTTGTTGACGTCGGACATGATCAGGAGGGTGTCCGAACGGATGAGATCGAGTCCGCGTGCCGCGCCGATAAAGATATCCTCGTATTCTGGCATAGCCGAGATAAGCTGTGCCGTTGAGCATTTAAAGTTGGAATTGTTCGAATCAACGACGATCTTTACGTTCGGATTGTAGGCAAGCGCGAGTCTTGCAAGACCGATGCAGGAGCCGATAGAGTCGAAGTCGGGATTCTTATGTCCCATGATGAGGACGTTACCCGCCTCGGATATATGACCGATCAGCTTGTCCGCGATGACTCTGGATCGGATCTTGGTCCTCTTCTGGCTGATCTTTGTTTTTCCGCCGAAGTATTCGATGCCGTTTGCGGTTCTGAGAGCTGCCTGGTCTCCGCCGCGTTGAAGCGCGGTCTCGAGCGCGGTCTGCGCGTTTCGGCTTCGTTCGTTTATATCCTTGCCGACGGCGCTGATTCCCATTGAAACGGTGACGGACATGCTTCCGTCGCCGAAGCGGACCTCGCGGACGCGGTCGAGAATGTCGAACTTGCTTTCTATACATTCCTCAAGGCGAGCCTTGGGGAAGATAACGAGATATTTTTCGCGGTCGTATTCGCGTATGAGTGCGCCGATCGACTGAGCCCAGCTTGTAACGATCTCGTCAACCTCCGCAGCAGCCTCTCTGTAAGAGCCCTGGACGTGCTGGATAAGCTCCTCAAGATTGTCAACCGAAATATAGGTGACGACAGGGCTTTCGCTGTTGATCTGCTTCTCAAGGAGATCGATCTCGGTGCGATCCTCGAGGGTCGTCATCCAATAGTCGCGGTCAGCCGCCTCCATAAGATATGAGGATGCGTAAAAATTGGAATCCGAGACGGTTATGACCTTCTTGCCGGTGGCGGTGATGATCTCACTCATCGGAACTCCCGAGAGGATCGAGAAATTCTTGCCCGAGAGAGCCATCTGATTCTGCGCGCCGCAAAGCTCAAGCATTTTTTTGTTTGCCCAGAGGATCTTTCCGTCCGCGGTGGTGATTACGGAAGGAAAATCGAGTTGGCGCACGACCTCGCTTATGAGGTGTTCGAGCGATTTCGCTGTTTCCTCGGTCTTGTTTTTCTTGTGAATTATAAAAGCAAAATAGCATATCACTGCTTCAAAAAGCACGAGCACCAATATGAAAACGAGCGTGATCGTCGCTTTGGGAATCTCGGTCAGGGCGGCTGTTGCAAGCGCAACGACAAGCAGGACGAGTCCCGTTGCCGCGCTCATCAGCGTCAGATCGAATGAACTGATATCGTAATTTTTGTTTGAAGACATCTTTGGGAGCTCCTTTACTTGAATCTTGGGGAATTACTGTTTTTTCCCGTAGGATCTGATCTTCTTGATCGCAGAGTCGATTATGGGTCGGAAGGAATCCAGGATGCCGAAGCAGGTGAATACGACAACGGCTATCGAGGGCGAGATGATAAAAAGCAGAGCGATTGCCGCAAACGAAATATTGCCGCGGCGCAGAGATGCGGAGAATACGCGGTTTGAAAGATGATCTTTTGCTGCCGTGCAGCCAACGACCAGGAAGGGGAAGACGAGGGCAATGAGGACGTTGTCAGCCACGGCTGAAACTATCTCAAGCTCGCCTCCCTCGATGGAAAAGGCAGCAGACAGGAAGAAGCAGATAATGAAGATCGAGCCGCTTATCGGAGAGAGCGTGAGCTTTTGCATGTTATCGGGAATATCTCCGCCGAGCCCCGAGGTGCGCAGAAGCGAGACTGTCAGCGCGCAGGAAACAAAGCAGACGGCAGAGACCGCCGCGAAGATGACGCCGGGGAGAATATTTATAAAGTAAGCCGCGAGTATTTCCGCCGAACTTTCTTCAATGATGAAGATCTTGTCGTTCATTTGGCGGTAGAGCTCGAGGATCGAGGCGCGAAGGCTTTCGGCGGTTGCGGAAAGATCTCCGCCCATGGCAAGGAAGGCGATCACGCCGCCCGAAAGGAGGAGGATGGTCATGGAGGAGACCGTCTCGGAGAGCGGGAGGCGCGGGAGCATAAGAGCCGCGAGCAGACCGAGCGCGACGGGAATGAGGACGATGATCGCGGTTATGGGATCGCGTACGACAGCCGCCGCGGTATAAGAGAGGAGCGCGACGATAACGGCGGCGGCGATCTTTTTGCCGATTGCGAGATATGCTACGGCACCGATGCAGAAGGTGAATCCCAGATATATCGCGGGCAGAGTGAGATTTCCCGTCATCATAAGCTCAAAAAAGCAGGGAAGAAGTATACCGCAGAGGGGTAGAACATCCCGCGCGAGCATAAATACGGTCGCGGCGAGAAGGAACACAGAAATTCCCGCAAATGCCGGTACTTCTGCAAGAACGCAGGAAAGTGCGCCGAGAAGTGCCGCGAGCGCAAACAAGATCACTGTGGCAGCGCGCGGCGAAAAATTCGCAAATATTCTGTTGTCTCGTGCGCTTTTATCCATTTGGGGTATTCCTTTCTTTATTTTCAAGCGAGATTTATCCAATTATAATATTACATTATAATATTGTATCATATTTTTTTATATTTGTAAATAGTAAAATATTGAATATGTAATGAATTTTGGGTGAAAGAAGGCAATAATAAGCGCAAAATGCAAACTCGAGCTTAAAAACTTGAAAATACAGGAACATTTTTTTCAAAAACCTATTGCAATTTGACTTTTATTGTGATATAATATATACGGAAGTATTAGAGAGACTGAGAGTGGGCGCCAAGTCCACTCTCATTTTTACGAATAAATTTTTTGTCCGGAGGTAAATATGAAGCCTCAAAAGGCACAAAAGCCGCAAAAGCCGCAAAAGCCTATCGAGCCGCATCCGGTGCAACCGCCTCAGTCCCCTCAGCCTCCGCAGAAGCCTCTGCGTCCCCTCGTAACTCTTCCCGAGCTGATCGCGGAGCATATCGAAAATAAAAGAAGGCTGAAGCGCGAGCTCAAAAACTTCAAGAAGACTCTCAAAAAAGAGGAGAAGACGGCAAAGGCTACCCTCAAATGGGTCAAAAAAGAGAAGAAAAATCTCAAGAAACTGAAAAAACAAAAGAAAAAAGAGAAAAAGAAAAAATGAAAAAAGAGCTTTCGGGAGTTGCCGCGCGCGTTTATCCCCTGATCGAGAACACCGTTCACGAATGCGGATGCGAGATCTGGGATCTTGAATTCGTCAAGGAAGGCGCGGACAGAATACTCCGTATTACGATCGATACAGACCGCGAGGGCGGAATCGGAATTGAGGATTGCGAGCGCGTAAACCGTGCCGTTGATCCCATTCTCGACGAGGAAGACCCAATCGACACTTCCTATTATCTTCAGGTATCCTCTCCGGGAATCGAGAGGGATATCACTCTTCCTTGGCACATTACAGCGTGCGCGGGAGAGAGAGTAGAGGTAAGGCTTTTTGCTCCCCTTGACGGAAGCCGTAAGTATGACGGCATCCTCCTCGGATTTGAGGGCGGAGAGACCGATCCCGCGTGCCCCGTTCTTATAGATATCGGAGAGAAGACTATCGCGATCGAGTATGAGGCGATCTCGAAGATGAAAACTTTGTTTGATTTTGACAGTATATAAATCCCCCACATATATTCAGAAAGGATAACTTGAAAAATGAATTCGGAATTTTTCGCCGCTCTTGACGAGCTTGAGCAGAAGCGCGGTATATCAAAGGAGTACATGCTTGAGAAGATCGAGGCAGCACTCGTTGCGGCGTACAAAAAGGAATACGGCAACAATACCAACGTTCGCATAAACATCGACCAGAATAAGAAGGACGTTCGCGTCTATCAGCAGAAGGAGGTCGTTGCTGAGGTTGAGGATCCCGAGACCCAGATCTCGCTTGAGGATGCAAAGTCGCATAACAAGCGCATGACAGTCGGCAAGATCCTTGAGACAGAGGTAAAGCCCAAGAATTTCCGCCGTCTTTCGGCAGGTGCGGCACGCTCTGTTATCATCCAGGCTATCCGCGAGGCGGAGAGAAAGATCGCGCAAGAGGCTTACGAGGCTAAGCGCGAGGAGATCATCACCGCTACGGTATCGAAGATCGACGAGGAGACCGGAGACGTTATCATCTTCACCGGAAACGGCAATGCGCGTCTGCGCCAGTCCGAGCAGATCCCCGGAGAGGAATTCTTCATCGGTCAGAAGATCAAGATATACATTTCCGAGGTCAACCGCGAGGCAAGAGGTCCGCTGATCACAATCTCCAGAGCGCATCCCGGACTCGTTCGCCGCATGTTTGAGCTTGAGGTTCCCGAGATTCAGGAGGGAATCGTTTCCATCAAGGGTATTGCCCGCGAGGCAGGCTCGAGAACCAAGATCGCGGTATTCTCGAACGACGAGAGCGTTGATCCCGTTGGTTCCTGCGTTGGCGCAAAGGGAATGAGAATCAACACCATCCTCAGCGAGCTTGACGGAGAGAAGGTCGATATCATCAAGTACAGCGAAGATCCTGCGGAATATATCGCGGCATCTCTCGCCCCCGCAACCGTTGAGTCGGTAACAATGCTCGGCGAGAAGACTGCGCACGTTGTCGTAAGACCCGATCAGCTCTCTCTTGCGATCGGACGCGAGGGACAGAACGCGCGTCTCGCAGCAAGACTCACGGGCTGCAAGATCGATATCAAGCCCGAATAATTCAACATAAAAAAGATGGCAAAGAAACAACAGTCAGTGCCACAGAGAAAGATACCGATGCGTCAGTGTCTCGGATGCAACGAGCATAAGCCGAAGATCGAGCTTGTCCGCATCCTCCGCACTCCCGAGGGCGAGATCACTCTCGACCTTACCGGCAAGAAGTCGGGACGCGGCGCGTATCTTTGCAAAGATCCCGCGTGTCTGAAGAAGCTGCGCCGAAGCCGCCGCGCCGAGGCGAATCTCGGTGTTGCGATCCCCGAAGAGGTATGGGACGCGCTCGAGGCGGCAATGGCGGAGGAAAACTGATGGGTAACACACCAAAGGAGAGGCTTCTCGGCATGCTCGGTCTCTGCATCCGCGCGCGTCGCGCCGTATGCGGAACGGTTAACGTATGCGAGTCGCTGAAGGCGGGCAAGGCGCGCCTCGTGGTTGCCGCATCGGATAATTCCGCAGGAACCGAAAAGCGTCTTTTCGACCGTGCGGGCTATTACGGCATCAAAATAATCAAAACAACTCTTACATCCGCCGAGATAGGAGCGGCTACGGGAAAACCTCTCGTTGCTGCCATGGCAATATGTGACGATTCAATGGCGTCGGCGGTTGAAAGACTTGCGGAGGAAGCGTCCGCGACCAATAACTAATTTCAAAAAAGAACTATTACGTATCCGTTAAGGAGGAAGACAGATAATATGGCAGTCGGCTCTCAGTATAAAGTGAATCAATTGGCAAAGGATTTGTCGCTCAAGCCTAAGGAGCTTACAGATATCATGGCGGCGGCAGGACTTGAGGTCAAAACACAAAAAGCCCTCGAAACATTCGAGCTCGATGTGATTTGGGAAACTCTCACCACGTCGAATCAGATAGTGGGAATCGAGGATTATATCGACGGCGTGACAGGCATACCCTCTTTGCGGAAAAAAGCCGCAGAGACGAAGCCCGAAGCGAAGGTGAAGGCAGAAAAGCCCGCTCCCGCGAAGGAGGCGAAGTCTGCAAAACCGGCGGAAAAGGCTGAGCCCAAGCCTGAGAAGAAGGTTGAAGCCAAGTCTGAGGAAAAGAAGGCAGAGGCAAAGCCCGCAGAGGAAAAGGTTGAAGTAAAGCCTGCCGAAAAGAAGCCTCAAGATAAAACTCAGGAGAAGCAGAACGTCGCGCGCAGTGCGGGCGAGCGTTTTGAGTCTCGTATGAGTGCTTCGAGCGAAAAATCCAAGCAGGAAAAGAAGCAGGAGAAGCCCGCGGAGAAGAAGTCGGGCAGAACTGCTATTGATATGCGTGCATCGGCACGTCCCGAGGGCGAGCGCGAGGTCGTAACTGTCAGCCCCAAGGCTGCAACCCGCGTTGTTGATACCAGAGGAAGCGGCGCCGTTGACCTTTCCAAGTACGACGACACTCTTGATAATTTCGTGCCCGAGAACGTCCGCGATGACAGAGGCGGAAACCAGAAGGTAAAGAAGTCTCCCGCGGCTCAGAATGCCGAAAAGGAAGGCGGAAACCAAAAGGGTCAGAAGAACCAGAATCAGGGCGGCAAGAACGATAACCGCCGCGATCAGAGGAACGGCAAGGATAACCGTCAGCAGGGCAAGAACGATAAGAACAATAATAATAAAAACGGCAAGAACGGCAAGAAGGGCGGATTTACTCCCGCGCCCGCACCCGCTCCCGTAAAGAAGGCTCCCGTCAAGGCAGAGATCCCGGACGAGATCACCGTCGGAGAATTCGCATCGCGCATCAAGGTCTCCGCGGGCGAGGTCATCAAGAGACTTATGCTTATGGGAATGATGGTCACGCTCAACCAGACCATCGACTTTGATACCGCATACCTTATCGCGGACGAACTCGGCGCAGAGGTCACAAAGGAAGTTGTCGTCAGCATCGAGGACAGACTCTTCGAGGAGGAAGAGGATTCTCCCGAGAACCTCGTTGAGCGTGCTCCCGTCGTTTGTGTAATGGGTCACGTTGACCACGGTAAGACCTCGCTTCTCGACGCGATCAGAAATACCCGAGTGACCGCAGGCGAGGCGGGCGGAATTACCCAGCATATTGGTGCATACCGCGTCAAGATCAACGGCAAGGAGATCACCTTCCTTGACACCCCCGGTCACGAGGCGTTCACCGCAATGCGTGCCCGCGGCGCACAGGCTACCGATATCGCGATTCTCGTTGTAGCGGCGGACGACGGCATTATGCCCCAGACCGTTGAGGCTATCAACCACGCGAAGGCAGCGGGCGTTCAGATCATCGTTGCGATCAACAAGATGGATAAGCCCACCGCAAATCCCGATAATATCAAGACCGCGCTTACGCAGTACGAGCTCATTCCCGAGGAATGGGGCGGCGACGTAATGTGCGTTCCCGTATCCGCTCTCAAGAGAGAGGGTATCGACGATCTTCTTGAATCGATCCTTCTCATCGCCGAGATGCAGGAATATAAGGCTAACCCCAACAGACGCGCAAAGGGTATCGTCATCGAGTCGAAGCTCGACCGCGGACGCGGACCTGTTGCAACCGTCCTCATCCAGAACGGTACTTTGCGCGCAGGCGACATCGTTATCGCGGGTACTTCGGTCGGACGTGTAAGAGCTATGACCGACCACACCGGCAGAACCGTAAAGGTTGCTCCTCCCTCAATGCCCGTTGAGATCACGGGTCTTGCGGACGTACCGCAGGCAGGTGACGAGGTCAACGCAGTCGTTGACGAGAGAATGGCAAGAGAGCTTGCAGAGCAGAGACGCGCTCAGGCAAAGGAAGAGGAATTCAAGGCAAACGCAAGAACCAACCTCAACGACCTCTTTGCACAGATCCAGGAAGGTGTCAAGGAGCTCAACGTCATCATCAAGGCGGACGTTGCGGGCTCTGCAGAGGCAGTCAAGCAGTCGCTTGAGAAGCTCACGAACGAGGAGGTTCGCGTTCGCGTTATCCACGCCGCAGCCGGCGGTATCACCGAGGGCGACGTTATGTTCGCGGCGGCATCCAACGCCATCATCGTCGGATTCAACACCCGTCCCGACCGTACCGCGCTCGATTCCGCGGAGCGTCAGGGCGTTGATATCAGAACCTACCGTATCATCTATGATTGCATCAACGAGATCACCGCGGCTATGAAGGGTATGCTTGCTCCCAAATTCCAGGAGAAGCTGCTCGGCCATATCGAGGTCCGTCAGGTCATCCACGTTCCGAACGTCGGCTTCATTGCGGGCTCTTACGTTCAGGACGGTAAGATCACCCGTAAGGCGCAGATCCGCGTAGTCCGCGACGGTATCGTGGTTTACGAGGATAAGATCTCCTCTCTCCGCCGTTTCAAGGACGACGTAAGCGAAGTCGCGCAGGGCTACGAATGCGGTGTCGGACTTGAGAAGTTCAATGACCTCAAGATCGGCGACGTACTCGAAGCATTCGTTATGGAAGAAATTGAGCAGTAATATCATAAAAAGCAGGGAGCGAGAGCTTCCTGCTTTTTATGAGTTAAGATTCGCCTGCGGCGAAGTTAAGGTCGCGCTTCGCGCGAGTTAATGTTTGCCTGCGGCAAAGTTTAAGGTGAATTTCCGCAAGCGGAAATTTTCGATCAAATAAAAGTGGGTAGCAGCGGGAAAGTTTTCGTCCACCTTTTTCAAAAGGTGGCAGATTCTTAAGGCAGCGCCTTAAGTCGACCTCCGCAGAGGTCGAAATACCCCTGCGCTTCAAACAGACGGCGCCCCTGCCGGCTGTTTGGACAGAGTCAATACTTCCCGAGTGTAGGGAAGTGCAGCTCTTGTGGTTTTCCGAAGGAAAATGGAGGCGTAAGCCGAGAAGCAAGAGTTGCAACTTGCCGTAGGCAAGTATGCGCTCCTTCACCCTGCGCGACCTTCGGTCGCGCAATTTCTATGGAGATTTTGTGCTTACTACGGGTGCATACAGGTAATTTTGCGCCCGCATAGAGATTTTGCCGATATCCTGATAATTTTGCGTTGTAGATCGGGACATCCCTCCCACCCTCCCTTCGTAAACCGAAGGGAGGAGCTTAAAAGCGCGAGCTCATTTGTTCAGCTTTTTGATAATTTTGTTAATCAACGTAGCAACTTTTACAACTTTGCAGTTATTGAAATATCGCCCCGATTATGCTATAATTCTATCAAGGAGGGATAAAATGAACAACTTAAACAAATTTTGCATAATAGTATCAAATTTGCGAAAAGAAAAAGGCTGGACACAGACGTCTTTGGCAAAAAAACTCGGAATTTCCTCACAGTCCGTGTCAAAATGGGAGTGCGGCATCGGATACCCCGACGTTACTCTGTTCCCCGTTATTGCCGAGCTTTTCGGAGTTTCGGTCGCTGTGCTTTTCGGGGAAACGCTTGTCAGTGAGGATAATATGAAAAATTGCTCTGTTCACGAACGAACTTTCGTTTTTGAACAACTGACAAATATCGAAATTCGAGTCGGAAATCTCTGTCGGATCGAAGTGATCGATGGCGAAAACGAGAATGCCCGACTCGATATAGAGGGAGATGCTTCATTCATTGAATTCTTTTCCGTTGAAAAGGAATATGGAGGAATAAAAATCGAGGTAAAAAATCCCAACGGTGCGGGAGAAAAATGGACTCCTTACGACAGAAATGGTTATTTGGGAGAGAATATCATACGCGTTTATACCGGACGTTCTTGTAGCAACGTTGATATTTATAATTATCTTGATATTACGGTGGAAGAGAAGGAAAAGGAAAACGGTGTTTATGAGTGGATATTCCATATCTGAAGAGTTTGTATTTTGAACTATTGATTTTGGCGAATATTTATGATATAATACCTTTGAACAGTAAAAAAGGAAGGTGCGTTCTATGCAGACTATTATCGAACCGCAAAAAAAGATCTCCGTGATCGCAGAGGCTGACGTTTGCGTTCTCGGAGGAAGCTGTACCGGTGTGTTTGCCGCCGTGCGTGCCGCAAGACTCGGTATGCGCGTTGTTCTGATCGAGCGGCTAAATCGTCTCGGCGGTGTTGCAACGGCGGGACTTGTAAATATCTGGCATACGCTTCAGGATATGGACGATCGGGAACAGATCATTGCCGGTCTGACCGATGAGGTCATTACGGTACTGAATGCCCGAGGTGCTCTGACAGTTAAGAACAATCGAAGTTCTACCTATAATTTCAACCCGATGGAGCTTACGATCATACTTGATGAAATGATCCGTGAGCACGGCATCCGCCTTATGCTCCATACCTATTATTCTGCTGTAGTGGCGGAAGACGGGCGTTTGGATGCCGTTATCGTGGAAAATCAGGACGGCCGCGGAGCTGTCCGCGCGAAATTCTTCATCGACGCGACGGGAGACGGCTACGTCTGCCGCGATCTCGGTATTGAGCAGTACGTATCGGATTACATCCAGCCGCCAACGGCATGTTTCAATCTTCAAGGAAATATTGCCGGTTCGGATCTAAAAGGGATATGGAAAGAGCACGGTGCTGAATTCGGTCTGACCGACGACTGGGGCTGGAGTGCACGAGTCGCGGGTCTCAGCGGAATCACCATGCGCGCGGATATGCATATTTTCGACGTGAGGTGTGACCGTGCGGAGGATCTGACTCGTGCCGAGATGGAGGGCCGCCGTCAGGCACGCGCCATGCTATCACTTTTGCAGAAATATGGCGATCCCGAAGAAAATTATGCCATCACGAATCTCTGCTCCTCGCTCGGATTACGTGAAACCGTGCACTATCGGACACGTATGCAGGCAAAAGAAATTGCACTTCTTACGGGAGAACGCTATGACGCGCCGATACTGAAGGGTACCTACCCGATCGATATCCATCATCACGGAGACGGCGGTATCACAATCAAGTACCTTGACGGTACACGCCGCACCAAATGGGGCAAGGGTACGCGAACAGAAATCAGCAACTGGCGTGAGGAAATGGGGCTCAGCGGCGAGTCGGCAAAGTATTATCAGATCCCGTTTGACGTGCTTGTGGGTGAGCGGTATGAAAACTTTATCGCGGCGGGGCGTATGCTCAACGCCGACGCAGGCGCATACGGTGCTCTGCGTGTTATGGTCAATCTTAACCAGCTTGGCGAGGCTGCAGGAGTCGCGGCGGCGTTATGCTGTGAGTACAATACATCGCTTCAGTCGCTCGACGGGCGGCTGGTCAGCGAAACACTTAGAAAAGGCGGCTCGGCAGTTTGAGCGAATCATTGTATTCAAGTATGATGCCACGAATCAGTGAGTTACTGCCATAAAATAAAAAAGATAAAAAGATTGAGGTTATGAAAAAGATTATCAGGATCATTGCGCTTTTTCTTGCACTTCTTACCATTTCGGGTATGGCAGTCGCCTGCTCAAATCCGAATGAGCCTGAAGTAACGACCGAAGACAACGGCGTTGCATCCACGTCCGCTCCCGCGGCAGAGACGACCGAGGAAGCAACTGATTTCGTTCACGACGATCTTCCCGAAAGTATGAACTTTGGCGAGACCGTTACGTTTTTCATCTGGTCTGATTACACAATGAGAGAATTCCATGCGGAAGAAAACGGCAATTTGATAGATGAGTCTATCTATTCGCGTAACAACAGAGTCGCAAACCGTCTTGGGATCGAGATCGTTTTCGTGGAGGAGAAGGGAGCGTCAACTAAGATGAATTCCTGGATCCAGAAGAAGGTAAGATATCAGGACGATCCTCAGGCTTCCGAGATGTTCGATATTCTCAAGGAGAATATTACCTTCGATATCGGTAATATCTATGCAGAAAGCCTTGGCAATACAACTGCAAACGGATTCAGAACAAGCGCTCTGTCCGTTAATCCCTCGGGATATCTTTCAAATATAACAAAGAATAAGAAGATCATAGAGGCAGGCCTTGCCAAGACTATGGAGTTCTATAACTCTAATACATAAGCTCTGAGGCGATTAAATATTATAACATCAAAAATCCCGCGCGTTTGCGCGGGATTTTCAGCTTTTAGAGGCAACCGTTATTCAACCACTCTGATACTCTCAATAACAACGCTCTCGCGGGGGACGTCAGCCATATAGTAGCCGAGTCTGCCGGTCTTGACCGATGCGATGGCGTCGACGACCTCGAGACCCTCGATGACCTTGCCGAAGCCTGCGTACTGAGCGTCGAGGTGGGGGGAATCCTTGTGCATAATGAAGAACTGCGAGGAAGCGGAGTCGGGATCGTTGGTGCGAGCCATTGAGAGAACGCCCGCGGTGTGCTTGAGGTCATTCTGAACCCAGCCGTTTGCCGCGAATTCACCCTTGATGGAGGGGGCTTCCTTGTGGTCAAACTGCGCGTTGTAGCCGCCGCCCTGGATCATAAAGCCCTTGATAACGCGGTGGAAGATGAGTCCGTCGAAGAACTTTTCTTCAATCAGCTTGAGGAAGTTTTCAACGGTCTTGGGCGCGAGCTTGGGATAAAGCTCAGCCTTCATGGTGCCAAAGTTTGTTACTTTGATTTCGATAATAGGATTTGCCATTATTATTTTGTTCCTTTTCTTTGATTGTTCTGTCGCGCGATGCGCGAATGGAAATTAATAGCTGGAAGTTTTTGAAGATTATAAAGAAACTTTTTTCAAAAAGTTTCTTTATTGGGGTGCGGGGCAAAGCCCCGTAATTGCACTTCAAACAGGCGGCGCCCCTGCCGACTGTTTGGAAGGAGTAAAATCTTCCCTTCAGGGGAGATTTTCGCTCCTTCACTCCCCGCCCTCTTCGAGCGCGGGATGGCTATAGAGTGTTCGTGTTTTCTGCGGTTATATGCAAAATTCTCGCGCCTCTTTCTGTCCGAGGACGGTATCCGATAATTTTGCATTTTATAAATCGGGACCCATCCCCCACCCCCTTCCCTTGAACAGGGAAGGGGAGCTTGAGAGTACAGACTTTGTTGTTCAGCGTTCTGAATATAGTAGATAAGGTCTCCGACACGATATATCCTTCGATAACGATAACGATATGTTAGCTACGCGAACATTTTCTAATAGGTAACTTTTCGCCGCGGCGAAAAGTAATCTTATTAAATTTGAGTTAGAGATTGATGGTTTGAGTCGAGGACGAAGGAGATTATTAGAGAGATTGCGATTATTGATACGATTTCTGCGATAAGATATGCGGTCAGGAGTTTTTTCATTTCTTCGCGGGAGATCAGGTCGAGCTTGAATGAGGCGTAACTTTTGATTGCCAACAGCAGAAAGAGCAACGAAAGCCAGAATGACGCCATTGGAGCAAACTCGCAAAATATTTCAAAGAAGAACTCAAGTGATGCGGATTTGTCGTTTGTCGTGAAGGTGCTGATCAGCGGCACTCCTACATTGCACAGAATCAAGCCTACTATATTAAGCACTATGAGAATCTTTGAAATTTTCAGCAGTATTTTCATTTGAACTCCTTTCGTATCTTCCATCTGCGGGTGTATGCAAAAATTTCGCGCCCACTTCTGTCCGAGGACGGTATCCAATAATTTTGCATTTTATAAATAGGGACCCATCCCCCAGCAACTCTCGCTTGTGAGAGTTGCATGACTTCACCGTCAACCGGGAAGGGGAGTTAGAGAGAGCGAACTTTATAGTTCAGCGTTCTGAATTTTGTTAAATTATAATCTCTTGTATATTGGTCTTCGACACGAGATGCTTCGCACGATATGTTTCACACGATATATCCTACGGATACGATATGTTCGCTTCGCGAACGTATTTGTTAATAGGAAAATTTTCGCCTTGGCGAAAATTCACCTTAACTTTGCACTTTTCACTTTACACTTTTCACTACCGCAGGTCGGGGTACCCAATGTCGAGAAGCTCGTTCATTCTCCGCGTGTCGCCATCTAAATACAACTGTCCAAACAAGGTCTCAAGTCCCGTGGCGCGGCGATATTCGCTCATGCTCGCGCTTTTTGGCGTGTTTTTGCCGTGTCCCGCGTTTCTGCCGCGCTTGTAGGTTGCTTCCTCTTCCTCGGTCAGATGCGGAAGCATCCGCTCGAGAGCCTCGCTTTGCGCCGTTGCCTTGACGTAGTCGAGGGCGGCTGAGTTGAGCCTTTTCGAGGAGCAGAGACCCGAACGGACGAGCCGCTCACGGATCAGCACCTCCATTGCCGCGTCGCCGAGGTAGGCAAGCGCTTCAACGGCGATCGCGCCGCCCGGCTCACTCAAGGGAGCCTCCCATACGTTCGATAGCCTGAACGATAGTGTTGCCGATGCCCTCAGCCATCAGATAGTAGCCAACGTCGTTGGGGTGAACGCCGTCGATTACGAAATCGCTCTCGCCGTCCATTCCGAGGAAGAAGGACTCGCCGTCGATGTAGTATACGTTGCGGTCGCCCGCGTCGAGAGCCGAGCGGTAGGTGTCGATGATGACCTTCTTACGCTCCTCAGCCTTCGAGGGATTGGTCGCCACGTTTGGGCGGCTGATGAGGATTATCGGGATATCTGGGTGAGATGCGCGCATAATGTCGTAGCCGCGCTTGTGAGTTTCAGCGAGATATTCGGGATTCGGCGCGTTGTGGTCGTAGTCGTAAACGAAGAGGCTCATTTCGAGGGACGCGAGGTAATTCATTATCGGCAGTTCCGCCTTCGCGTTGCCCGAAAAACCGAGGTTTACAACGTCCATATCAAGCTTGCGGCTGATGATGTTCGAATATGCGAGTCCGGGGCGGCTGGCACCGGTGCCGTGAACGATCGAGGAGCCGTAGATGATGATCGGCTTCTTGTTTTTGTAGGGCTTGCCCGCGCCGATCACGGAATCCTCCTGGAGCCCCACGTAAAATTCGGAAACTACCGAATGGAGCGGGAAATTGATGGTGAAATAACGCAGCTTGCGGCTGCCGAGGCGGATGATCTGCTCGTAGCCGTCCTCCATCTTGTAGGGAGGCATGAATGCCTTGACGAAACGGCTGCCCGTCGGGGTGTCCTCGTAAAGGTCAAATCCGCCTGACATAAGCAGGGTCATATGCGAGTTTCTTGCGATGACGGGCATCTTCGTCTTGATGAGGATGTAGCCCGAGTCGGTGGAGAAGCGAACGCGAACGCCCGCGGTCTCCTTGGCAAGCTTATTTACGCCCGCGCTTGTTGCCTCGGCAACAGCCTTGGGGAGGCGGCGGTAGATCTCGTCCTGCTCGCCGTAAAGATTGTAAAGCTCGAAGGGAGCGTTTCTTACGTTATGGAATTTTACGTCCTCGGTGTCGGGGAAGACGGTCTCAACTATCAGATTTTTATCAACTTCTACGTAAGCTTCTTTTTTGATGTCGCTCATTTTTAGTCTCCTTTTAGTTACCGATCATTTTTTTGGGATATGCTTCGGGATAGAAGGTGTCCATATCGACGGTCTTTGCTTCGATCGAAAGCTCCGAGGTGATAACGTCGATTACTTTGCCGCCTACGAGCTCGATGCCCGCGGGGGTAGAATAGTGCGTCATATCGCTGTGACATTCGGCGGGACAGTCCTTCGTTACCGCGTAAAGATCGTCGATGACGGTGTCTGTGCCCTCGAGAGCCTTGATTGCGGCGGCGTTGAACGCTTCGATGGTGCAGTTGCGGCGCTTGAAGACCTTGCCGTACTTTTCCTCCTCAACAGCCGTCGAGGTAGCAAAAACCATTTTGGCACGGGGGAAGAGCATACGCAGACGGCGGTCTATGCGCGCGATCTGTACGGCGTAATGCTCGATGGGGGTGACGGTGCCGTCGTCCATTATCTCGGGAAGGTCCCAGAGACCCGCGTTCCAATGGACGAGATCGGCATCCTCGGGCCATTCGCCCTTCTTCTTCCATTCGTGAGCGAAACGGATGATGTAGGTTGCAAATCTGCAGTTTTCGGAGGGATAATATACCTCTGCGCTCTCCGAGAGGGCTTCCTTTACGTATTTGTCGTAGCCCATACGGATCGAGTCGCCGATAAGAATGATCTTTTTCATATTTCCACCTCAGATACGGCTGCGAAGAACGCGCGTGAGCATCTGACCGATCGATTCAGCCATCTTCAGCATACCGATGTCGTTTGGATGCGAGCCGTCGGTTGAGCATTCTTCCTTGTGGTAGCCGCGGTAGAGACCCTGACCGTCGATGTAGAAGACGTTACGGTCGCCCTCCTCGCGTGCGCGGTAGAAGGTGTCTTCGATGACGCGGCGGCGATCGACGCTCTGCTCGTAGCCGTTGTCAAAGTCGGGCTTGGAGACGAAGATGATGGGGAGCTTCGGCTGAGCCTCGCGGACGGTCTTGTAGAAATTGTAGTGAGTTGCCTCGAGGTGCTCGGCGGTGGGAGCGTTGTGATCGTAGTCGCAGACGAAAGCGGTCATGGGGATGGAGGCTATGTAGTCAGCCATGGCCTGCTCGCCGCGCGCGTTGCCCGAAAAGCCGAGGTTGATGAAGTCGATCTCATTGCGGCGGCAGATGATCGACTGATAAGCAATTCCGGGACGGCTCGCGCAGGCACCCTGCGTGATCGAGGAGCCGTAGTAAAGGATGGGGGGCAGATCGCGGTATTTTGCGCCCTCACCAATTGCCGCACCCTCGTCGATACCGATCTCGAGATGGGAAACGGGGCTGTAGAGGGGAAAATTGATCGTATAATTGCGCATCTTGCCACCGAGGACAGCCTTCTTCGAGGTGTAACCGACGGTATCCGTCATCTGACAGCGGAAGGTGCAGACGTAGTGGTGAGAATTCGGAAAATCCTCATACATATCGAAAGCCGCCGCGCCCGTCATAGGCATATGGTCGTACTTTGTCATGTAGGGCATTTTGACACGGATGGCGATGCGCTTCGAATCGGTCGAAAAACGGACTCTGCCGCCGCAGGTATGGGAGGCGTTTCTTGCCGTGCCGGGATTTGTCGCCTCGGCGACTTCACGGGGCAGACGGCGATAAGGTTCGCCCTCGATTCCCGCGAAGCCGTAAAGATCGAGATTTGCGGCGTCGTACCAGACGAAGCCCTCCGCATCTGCGGAAACGATCATGTTCTTGTCAAGTTCCTTCGGAATGTTGCTCATTTTGTCGTACCTTTCTATGTAAAAAAGTGTTTTTTCAAATAGATATTACGTCGGCGCAGCCGACATATCGTGTGAAACATATCGTATCCGCAGGATATATCGTGCCGTAGGCATATCGTGTCGAAGACCAAAGGTGTAAACACGATATATTCGCTTCGCTCATGTGATATATGAATACGATATATGCGCGGGGCGCATACGATATGTTTGCTTTGCAAACGTGAGCGCTCGCTAATTAATTTGTGCGAACAAGGTGCTGATTATTTTGTATCGCGCGGCATAGATCCGCAAAGGTGGGATAAATCATCTCCGCGCCCATTTCGGCGAATTGTTCGGATGTGACCGCGCCCGTGCAGACGGCGGCGAAATCAACGCCCGCGGCAAGAGCCGTTTTCATATCGGTGACGCTGTCGCCGACGTAGAGAATATCCTCGAGCGCGATACCCGTCTTTCCCGAGAGGAAGAAGATCCCGTCGGGCGCGGGCTTGTGGTTTTCGACCTCATCGGGTCCGATCACGTAGGAAATATGTCCGTCGAGACCGTGTCTCTTCAGGGGAGCCCATATCTGACGCGCCTCTTTGAGCGAAAGCACGGCGATAAGGATGCCCGCTTCGTTTAGATATCGAAGACCCTCGGCAACTCCATCGAATAATTCCGTCCTCTCGCACATAATGTCGGCGGAGTAGGGGATGTACTCGTCGTGGAGCCTTTTTGCCTCAGGCGCACTGCAGCCCGCATCGAGATAGATCGACTCGGCTGTCATTCCGATGCCGCCGCGGAGGATCTTACGGTCAAGATCGTAGCCATAGCGCGCGGCGTTCGTGTAGAGACATTCCTCGATAAGCGCGGCGGTATCGGCAATAGTGAGGTCAAAATCGGTTATGACGGCTTTATACTTCTTCATTCTCATATACAAAGCAGTCCATATAGCGGAGCTTGAAGAGGTTGATCGCATGCTTGCGGTCGATCAGAGCCTTCTTCTCGGGCGTGGGCTCGATGCCCTCGCGGATATAGCGGTCGAGCTCGGCGTAGGTAAAGCCGAGGTTGTCCTCGTCGGTCCTGCCGCAAAGACCGTCGATCGGGGTCTTGTCAACGAGCTCGATTGGCAGCCCGAGATAGCGTCCGATCTGCTTAAGCTCTGTTACGGTGAAGCAGGAGATCGGCGAAAAGTCGCCTGCGCTGTCGCCGTAGCGTGTCGAGTAGCCTACAAAGTCCTCCGAGAGGTTGCAGGTGTTGGCGACTCTGCCGTTTACCGACTGGGAAACGGCGTAGAGGGTGGTCATTCTGATCCTCGGCGGGATATTCTGGAGCGATTGGGGAGTCAGCGTCTTGCCGAGAGCATTTGCTACTGCGGCATCCATAGCGTCCGCCGTCTCCTTGATGTTGACGACGACGTGCTCGATTCCGAGGTGATCAACGAGCTGATGCGAGCAGGAGATGTCAAATTGCTCTCCGCGGGGCATCAGAACCCCAAAAACGCGATCTCTGCCGAGTGCCTTGACGCAGAGCGCGGCAACGATGGAGGAATCCTTTCCTCCGGAAATGCCGACGACGGCGCGGCAACCGGGTCCGTTTTTTTCAAACCAGTCCCTGATCCATGCGACACATTCCTCGGTCGCGCGGATGGGATCAAATTTATATTCCTTCATTATTAGTTTTCCTTTTTCTTGATTACGAGCACAGCCGCGGGAATGAGAGCGATGAGCGCGAGCGAGATCATGCTGCCGCAGCCATTCTTTTCTTCGTGAGCGGGCTCGTCCGAGGGATCCGTTACGGGATCTGTTACGGGTGTGCTTGCTTCGGGCGCGTCGGTTGTTGCCTCAACGGTGGTCTCGGGCAGGGGAGATGCGGGATGGTAATTCTCGCTAAGCATAACGGGAGTTACAACGTAGTAAGCCGTGCCGTTTGAGAGAGACTTCTTGAGCCTGAAGAAGAAGCCTTCAGCACCTTCGGAGAGGGTGACTACGCCGTTTTCGTACGTGCCTGTACCACCGATAACGACGAGCTCGGCAGCTTTTGTGCTCGAAGAACCGCCGTTGTAGGTCATGGCTTTCAGCTCGATGACGCCGTCTGCCGAGAGATTCATCGCGAAATCTTCAACGTAAGTGCCTGCCCACTGCGAATAGTTGGTGGTGATGCCTCTGATACCGCTTATGAAGAAGGAATTGAACTTTGCCTCGTCGTTGACGGTCCAGTTCCAGAGGGTCACGCCGCGGACTGCAAGGTCGGCATAGAGATTCGGACCGAGAGTGCCTGCAGAGTGAGAGGGCGAATATGCGGTGTTTATCGGGATGACGTTGCCGAGAATCTCCTTTGCAACCTCAAGGCTTCTCGATTCGTTGGCGGTGATGCCGCTTGTCAGGAAATTGACCGAAATATCGGGATCTGCGCGTCTGATAGAGGCGATCATATCTTTGTTGAAAGCGATGATAACGACCTGACGCTCCATGCCGTATTCCTTGATAAGCTTTGCAAGAGGCGCGCCGATCTTTGTATCGCTCGATTTGAGCTCGACTACAAGAACCTCGCCCGTGCCCTTGAATTTTTCAAAGTAATCCTTAAGCAGAGGAATGGGAGCTGTGGGAGCGTTTGCGTTGCCGTCAACCACGTAATTTTTGATCGTTTCGGCGGTCTGATCGACGGTCTTTCCCTCGCCGTTCGTCGTGCGGTCAATGGTTCCGTCATGCATAACGACGATGTTGCCGTCGCGCATCAGATAGATGTCGTTTTCAACCATCGTCGCGCCGAGCTTGAATGCCTCAACCGAGCCCTCGACTGTATTTTCCTGAGCCTTGGAAGGAACGCCGCGGTGACCGATGATCTCGGGAGTGCGGACGAGGGTGTTTTTGCCGTAATATTTTGTGAAGCATGCCTCGGTCGCCTTAACGTCGGGAGTGATCAGACCGAGAACGCCGTTGTTGATCGCGCTGACGGCAGAGATGTCCTTCTCTGTTACTGCCTGCCAGACGGCGAGGTATCTGTCCTGGAGATAGGAGACGAATTCGCGGGATGCCTTGTCCGCAGGGAGTATCGCGCCGCGTGCGCCGCATTTGATGAGCTGACCGCGGAGGTCCTCGTCATCGGTATAGCTGAGGCTTGCGGCATCAACCATGCCGTAGAGCATATCGCATTTCGAGCGCGCCTCGGTGATGAACTTGGGATCGGATGCGATGACGTACACGTCGCAAAGCTCGAGATTCTTCGCGTACTGACCGAGAGCGAGAGCCTCGCTTGAAGAATCGACTCTGAATGCCGGAACGACGCGCTCGCAGATCGATACGTCGGCGATGCTCGCAAACTTTCCGTCAAGGGTAATGCCGAAGACGTTGTTTTCGTATGCGGCATCAAAAACAGCAATTGCGGGGAGAGTGGTCTCGAGAGCCTTAAGCTCAGCCGAAGTCTTGACCTCCGTGATGAGAGCGGGCTCAAGAGCGATGTTGGACTCGGGATCGCGGGTGTCGTGAAGCTGAGGCTCGGGCTTTGAGGGCTTGCTTTCGGGGTTGACGGTTATCTTGATGCTGTCAACCGTAAGTCTTGCGCCGCGCACCTGGAGACCCATTGCGCCCGACGAGTAGGGTGTGTTCTTTTCGGTAAGATATGTCTTGCCGTTTACGGTGGAAGTGCTGACGCTGCCGCAGAAGTTTGCGGTTACGTCAAAGTAGGAGCCGCCGCTGATACCCGAAACGGGACCCTTCTGGGTTACGCTCCACTTGTCAGCAGAGGTGCGTTCTGCTATCTCAAGACCGTTATCGGCGGCGATATTGTATCTGAATGCGGTCTGCATATAGGGAATGGTCTTGCCCGAGGGATCCTGCAGGCGGAAGATCATTGCGCCGAAACGGCTGGTGGAGGTCTGCTTGGTGATCTTTACGCGAGCAGAGTAGATAGCGTCGCCGAAGGCATCGAGATATTTGGGAAGGAGCACTCGCATATGGTTTGCGCCGTCGTTCGAGGTGTCGAGATAGATCGCGCCCTCTGCCTCGTCGTAGCCGAAGGTTGTGCCGGCGGGCTGCTGGATGACGCGGAACTGCGAAAGATCGGGAGCGACCGAATAGTCGTCCTCATAGAGAACGTACTCGGTCTCGTTCGCGTTCTTGGCGACAACGTATATAGTCTTCGACTTGCCGCCGGCTGTCGCGGTCAGCGGATAAACGCCCTTTTCGGCGGGGGTGTAGGATGTGACGGTGTTGCTTCCGTCCTTCCATACGATCGCGGATGCGGGTGTGACCTCGCCGCCGTATGTAAACTGTACGCCGACCGTGGTCAGATCAACGGACTTACCCGCGTCGGTGCAGATCGCGGGGCTCGAATAACCGATCTCGATCGCGTCAGCCGCCGAAACGGGCGCAATAAAGATCATAGGAAGGAGCATAAGTACGCATAAAGCCAATGCAAAAATTCTTTTCATGGTTTCCTCCGTAATTAGGATTATCGTGCCTGTCTTTTATGTAGTACAGACGGCAATCTCCTCATCCACCGCCTCACGCCCGAACCCCAAAAACGCGCGAGCGCATTTTCGGGAACCCGGCTCGGCGGTCCCCCTTCCCCGCTGGGGAAGGCATTTTGAGCGAGTGCGCACACACTATATAATAGCACGTATCTGTTTTTGATAAAAAGCCAACAACAGAATTAAAACTGCGCGGAGTTTAGAAACAGTAAACGTGACTATTAATTAGCCTTCCCCAGCGGGGAAGGGGGACCGCCGAAGGGCGGTGGATGAGGAGAGCATCGTTTGTACTGAATAAAATTCAGACAATAATAAATATTTATTATATTATATAACATTTCTTACTTCCAGTCAACGAAAATTTCAAAAAAAGAATTGATTTTCTCGCAAATATGTGGTATTATATAATCAGATAAATATGCACTCTACAAAAAGGAGAAAACTTATGAAAAATTATGACGTTATAATCATCGGCGCGGGCCCCGGCGGTATCTTCACCGTATATGAGCTTCATAAGCTCGCTCCCGAGAAGAAGGTTGCCGTTCTCGAGACGGGCGCGCCCCTCGCTGAGCGCAAGTGCCCCATCGACGGCAAGAAGATAAAGTCCTGTATCGGATGCAAGACCTGCGCGATCATGAACGGTTTCGGCGGCGCGGGTGCTTTTTCGGACGGCAAATATAATATCACGACAGAATTTGGCGGCACTCTTCACGAGTACATAGGCAAGGAGGCGGCTGTCGACCTTATGAACTACGTCGACACCATTAACCTCTCGCACGGCGGCGAGGGCACGAAGCTCTATACCACAGCTAACACCAGCCTCAAGACTCGTTGCCTCCAGAACGGACTTCATCTGCTCGATGCATCTGTCCGCCATCTCGGCACAGACGTCAACTACATCGTCCTCGAGAACCTCTATAACGAGCTCTCCCCCTCGGTTGATTTCTATTTCCGCACACCCGCGATCGACGTTGAGAAGATCGAGGGCGGCTACCGCGTGAACTCGAAGAACGAGACCTTTGAGGCTCCCATCTGCATCATCTCGGCGGGACGCTCGGGAAGCAAATGGATGGAGAAGGTCTGCGACGATCTTGAGATCCCCACAAAGTCGAACCGCGTTGACATCGGCGTTCGCGTTGAGCTCCCCTATGAGATCTTCGCGCATCTGACCGACGAGCTTTACGAGTCGAAGATCGTATACAGAACCGAGAAATTCCGCGACCTCGTCCGCACCTTCTGTATGAATCCGCGCGGAGCTGTCGTTAACGAGAACACAAACGGCATCGTCACCGTAAACGGCCACAGCTACGAGGACCCCGCAAAGCACACGGGCAACACGAACTTCGCCCTTCTCGTCTCGAAGCATTTCTCGCATCCCTTCAAGGACTCGAACGGTTACGGTGAAAGCATCGCGCGTCTTTCGAATATGCTCGGCGGCGGAGTTATGGTTCAGCGTTTCGGCGACCTCATCCGCGGTCAGCGTTCGAATGAGAAGAGAATGGCAGATTCCTTTGTCCGTCCGACTCTCCAGGCAACTCCCGGCGACCTCTCCCTCGTCATTCCGAAGCGAATCCTCGACGGAATCATCGAGATGATCTACGCGCTTGACAAGATCGCGCCCGGTACCGCGAACGACGATACCCTGCTTTACGGCGTTGAGGTCAAGTTCTACAATATGGAGGTCGACACCGACGAGCATCTTCAGACCTGCCACGAAAACCTCTTTGTAATCGGCGACTGCGGCGGAACGACCCACTCGCTCTCGCAGGCGTCGGCGAGCGGTGTGTGCGTTGCACGGTATTTAGCATCGAATAATACTTAAGCTTTCTGAATATAATAGGGCAGAAAAAATGCAAAATGCAGAATGCAAAATGCAAAATTAAGGAAAATTTCCGTCGCTTCGCTAGGAAATTATTATACCGATAATTTTGTTTCTGCGTGATAGCTTATTATAAAGTGCTGATCCGAAGACTTGCATAATCATTAGTCAAACGAATTAATTAACAAAAAATCGAGATGCTTTGAAGTGTTATGCTTCATTACATCTCGATTTTTCAATTTACATATTATAGGTTTAAACCTGACAAAGGATTATTAAGATAAAACAGAATTATTGTAATATGCTTTTCGAGCAACGCTCGAAAAGCTACCTCAATTTTGCATTTTGCATTCTGCATTTTGCATTTTAATCCCTCTGTTCCTTCTCCGCATCTATCGCGATGACGAGCGCGAGTGCCGGGAGGGCGTCGGCGGGGTTGCTGACGTTGATGGAGTAAGTATCGGTCCATTTCCAGAGCTCCTTCGAGATCACGGCTTTGCAGTCTCCGTCGCCCTCGTAGATCGAGTAATCCCACTCGAAAAAGTCGCCGTCGACGTACCAATCTTTGAAGTCGATCGTGAATTTGGGGGTGAAAAAGGAGAATTCCTTGCGGACGCAGCCGGCATAGTCTTCGCCGATATAGACCTCAAAGGTCGGGAGCCATGAGAATATGCGCTGATGCACCGTTGCGACCTCGTTTTCGTTTCTGTCAAAGATCTTGAGGCATTTTCCCCAAGCCATTTGACCCTTGACGGTGTAAACGGTGTTGCCCGCCTCGTCGTAAACGTCGTAGCTGTCAAACCACGAGAATGCTCTTTGCTTGAATAAAAGCTTCATATTTTCTCCTTAGTAATTATGTGTTAAGGTGAGAAGTTGATCATCGTCCTCCCGGAAATTTTCCGAGAAGCTCGTTCGTTTTAAGGTCGATCACAAATAACCAACCGGCGTTACAGATAAGCAGATCGTGAGTCGAGGAAGATTCGGAAATTTTGATAGTGGAATTATCTTTTATCATTTCTCCGGTTACGACATTGCATCCGAAAAACGGCTTTTTGATATCTCCTACTATGTCTCCGATATTCCAAACGAGATTACCGTCCCAGTCATAAGCCTCAATGTTATTGACGCCTCTTTCTCCGAAATCGTCATCACGGAGTAATTTTTTGCCTTTTCGGTATGCTCGATCCTCCTTTGTGAGTATTATTAGATCATTGGTTATATTGATTCCGTAGATATCATCTGCGGATTTGATAGGAATAATAACATCTTTTCGTATGCAAAGCGCGAATAAACCTTCGATCGATTTAACTCCGAACTCTATCCGTTTCCCGTTTAATAATACCTGTACGTTAATCATTGTATTCTCTCCAAGAAATAATCAATCGATTCTCTTGATCTCGCCGGGCTTGATCGAGCAGATCTCTCCGTTGTAGTAATACCAGATCTCGCGCGCGGTCGGGTTCTTGACGATCGAGCCGTCGACAGAGTAGACAAGGCTTTCAAAGTCCTTGATATACTCGTAAATTTCGATATTGGTGGCGTACCAGATGTCATCTCTGCCGCCCATATATTCGGCAAATTCCTCGATGACGTTCCAGTTGTCGTCGCCCTCAAATTCGTAGGTGTGACCCCAGACGTAGAAGAGCTTTGCGCCGTCCTTGGTGACCTTCATATCGGCGAATTTGCGCGCGAGCTCCATAAGTTTAGGGTCGGTATGCTTGCAGGTTGCGGGCATGCGTAGCCAATCGGTGGGGATATCGAATCTGCCCGTGGTGGCTGTGGTTCTCGCGTAGACGATTCCGCAGGCGCGGAGGACGTCAACGACTGTCGGATTATGCGAGCCGTAGGGGTACGCCATACCGCGGATGATGGTGCCGAAGAGCTTCTCGAGGTTTTCGCGGTCGCGGACGATCTCGTAGGCGATGCGCTCTGCGGGCATCTGTTCGAGGCGGGGATGGGTCAATGCGTGGACTGCGACCTCGTGACCGCTCTCTGCGTAAAGCTCGAAGACGCGTTTTTCGGTCATCGGGCGGTGGATCGTACCGGGCGCGTAGACTTTGCCCTCGGGAGCGAATCTGCCCGAGTTGATGTTAAAAGTACCTTTAAGTCCGTTTTTGTCAAGAATTTCAATGAATCTGATGTCCTGATCGACTCCGTCGTCGTAGCTGAAGGTAAGAGCCTTTGCTTTACCGCCGGGATAGCGCATGAAAAGCTGTGCCATGGTGTGACCTCCGAATGAATTATATTTGTACAAATGAATTTTGTTTGGGATGATAAAAAGTGCAGAGTGCAGAATGCAGAGTGCAGAGTCGTTGTGAATTTCCGAGCGGAGCTCGGAAATTTTCCGATTTATAAACAGAGTAAAAGTTTGATCAAACTTTTCAAAGTTTGCGGGGTCAAGGGGCAGAGCCCTTGCCGACCTCCGCAGAGGTCGGAATACTCTCCGTGCTTCAAGCGGGTGCCGTCCTCGGTTCCCGCTTGGAAGGAGTAAAACCGCCCCTCGTGGGTGGTTTTTGCTCCTTCATCCTCCGCGCGTTTTACGCGCGGTCATTATATGTACTGATAAATATTCTCCTACATCAATTATATATCCAAATGCGCGGTTTGTCAAGAAAAATAATTGACTTTGTCGGAAAAGTGTGATATGATTAGTGCGAAGTGCACAAAAACGCTCCTTCCCGTTTGTGCAAGTCTACAAAATAAAAGTTTTTTCCGAAAAACGCGCGACCGAAACGGAAAAAGTGTATCTATATAAGTGAAAGGGCAAAACGAGACGAAAGGAGGCGGGACTTTGACGGACGAAAAAATAATCGAGCTGCTCAATGCCAGAGACGAGCGCGCACTCGCGGCGATTGAGGAAAAATACTCGGGACTTCTGCGGTATGCGGCGTCGAATCTGCTTGCCTCGCGTGAGGACGTCGAGGAATGTATAAACGACGTGCTGCTTTCGGTCTGGGAGCATATTCCGCCCGAGGTACCCGATAATCTGCCCGCATATCTGACCGTGCTTATGCGAAACGCGGCAAAGAGGCGCACGCGTGACGCGAGTGCCTGGAAGCGCGGAGGTCAGGTGCAGGTCGTCGGCGAGGAATTTCTTTCGATGATCCCCGACGGAGCCGATCTTTCTACGGAATTCGAATCGCGCCGCGCGGGCGAGGTCATAAACCGCTTCCTCGGCACGCTCTCGAAGGGCGAACGACGCGTCTTTATGATGCGATACTGGATCGATGCCGGCATCGAACAGATCGCGTTGCAGACAGGATTTTCGCATTCAAAGATCAAATCGATGCTTGCGCGTCTTCGCAAGCGTCTCTATGAAGAACTGAGAAAGGAAGGAATAATTTTATGAGCATTCAGAGACAAAGCAACAATAAAAGGCTGCTTGATGCGCTCGATCATATTGACGGGCGGTACGTGGCGGAGCTCGTTGAGGGGCTGAGACTGCCGAAGGAGAGTGCTGCAGCTCCCGCGGCGAAAAGATCGATCAGAACGTCGCTAAAGTACGCCGCCCTCATCGCCGCCTGCGCACTCATTCTCGGCGCGGCTATCCCCGTGGCGGGCAGCCTGATTAGAAATCTCACCTCGGGTATGGCTGCGGCAGGCAGTGACAGCATCGAGAGTGAACCGACTTTCTATATCGAAGAGGATCTGCAGGTCAAGGAGCAAACAGGAGATGCCTTTGAGGGCTCGCCGCTCTTCGCCGTAATGAATACGGAAGATTATCCGCAGCCTGTCTGTGAGGTATATACCATTGATGGCGAAAAGCTGGATATTTGCGTGTGCAAGAACGAACCTTGTTATTGTTACCCCACCGAGCGTAAGAATCTTACCATATGCGGCTCGCAAATCATTTGGTTGATCCATAATAACGAAAATGTGATCGCGGCATGCGCTTACGACTTTTCGGATCCCGATAATGTAAAATATACCATGCATACGCTTTACTCTCGCCATCACAACGAGTCGTGGTACGATTATTATGCAATAGACGGAACTCCATGTTTTATTGCCTATGCCAAAAGTGAAGATGCGCCGTATCAAGGTATGTCAATCTGGGATTTTTCTGAGTTATCGGAAAAAGGTGACCGTTATAGTGAGGTAGGGTATCCTTCCGCCTTCAGTCATTTGCCGGAGGGTGCAAAATTTCTTTACGCTGACAATCCCGGCTTTAGTGGCTTTAGTGATAACAATTGTTATTTCGGTGTTACCGATGAAGCCGGAGCAGTTACAAAAATCGTAAAGCTTACAAGAGAAAAAGTCGACGGTAAAAAGAAACTGCTTTGTAAAGACGTTATGGACGTATGCGACGGAGCTTTGGCAGAATCCCGAGTTTTTCTTGAGGTTGCCGAAGACGGCGGCGTGCATTTCTTCCGCGAGGAAAAGGACGACAAGAGCGAGCACGGCTATTCGCTTTACCAATATATCTGCCGAGAGGGTGAAAAAACGGTAAAGGTCCTCCGAGCCAAGAACGTAAGCGATTATATTGTCTCGGACGGGTATATTTACTATATGGCAAACGATCCGGAAACTCAGAGTGCGAGTATGATCTATCGCCTGCCCGCGTTTGAGCTTGATTATAAGCCGATGACAGCTGTTGATCTCGGTGAAAAATACGAAAACGTTACCTTCCTTCAGGGTGCCGACGGCGGTATTGCCGTGGGCGCGAGCAAGAAGGTTGGAGAAGAACTCGTTGACGTCACGCTCCTTATCGGAAAAGGCGGAGAAGGAACCGTTGTGACAGAGATTACCGAATAATCAAATATTATACCGCAGAGGGCTTCGGTCCTCTGCGGTTTTTGATATGATGAAAAATTTACGAACAAACTCAAACAATAGAGTGTTTCTCAGCGAAAGATGCGGTTGCATATTCACGATTTACAAAACATTCATAAAAAGTTAATAGTTTATTGATGTAAGAATGATTCCTATTTGGTATAATAATGTCAGTAGGAAACATTCCTACTTTGATGGAGAATCTTTTTCATGGGAGGGTGCGTATATGTCAAAGCAGAAAAAGCTGATAACGGAAATACTTGCGGCGTCGTATGCGCATCCGACCGCTTCGCAGATCTTCGAGGAGGCGCGCAAGCGAATGCCGAACATCGCGCTCGGCACGGTCTACCGCAATCTCGGCGTGCTTGTCGACGAGGGGACGATCGTCCGCCTCTCGGTCACCGGTCTTCCCGACCGCTTCGACCTGCCCGACAACGCGCATTGGCACGTCATCTGCGACAGATGCGGAACAGTGAAGGACATCCCCGTGGATCGCGAGACGATCGAGCGGATCGAGCGAGACGCGGGCGAGACGATAACGTCATATCTCCTGACCGCGCACTGTACCTGTAAAAAATGCCGCGAGGCAGAATTAATTAATAAATAAAAAATAAAAAAATGAAATATTTGGAGGACACAAATATGGAACTTAAGGGTTCAAGAACAGAGCAGAATCTTCAGGCCGCTTTCGCAGGCGAGTCGCAGGCAAGAAACAAGTATACTTACTACGCATCCAAGGCGAGAAAAGAGGGCTACGTTCAGATCGCTAACCTCTTTGAGGAAACCGCAAACAACGAGAAGGAGCATGCAAAGATCTGGTTCAAGCTTCTTCACGACGGCGAGATTCCCACCACATCCGTAAATCTTCTCGACGCTGCTGAGGGCGAGAACTACGAGTGGACCGATATGTATGCTGAGTTTGCTCGCGTAGCAAAGGAAGAGGGCTTCACCCGCATCGCATTCCTCTTTGAGAAGGTCGGCGAGATCGAGAAGCATCACGAGGAGAGATACCGCAAGCTTCTTGCGAACGTAGAGGGCGACCTCGTATTCTCCCGCGATGGCGACACCGTTTGGCAGTGCGCAAACTGCGGACACATCGTTATCGGCAAGAAGGCACCGGTTAAGTGCCCCGTATGCGATCATCCCCAGGCGTATTTCCAGGAGCTCGCGCAGAATTATTGAGTTAAGTTCTCGCTTCGCGAGAGTTAAGATTGCGCTTCGCGCAAGTTAAGATCGGCTTGCGCCGAGTTAAGATTCGCCCGATGGGCGAAGTTTAAGGTAAATTTCCGCCCGAAAGGGCGGAAATTTTCATTTTAAATAAAAGAAAACAGCGGTAAAGTTTGATCGAACTTTTCAAAGTTCGCGGATTCTTAAGGCAGAGCCTTAAGTCGCGCTCCGCAGAGCGCGAAAACGGTTGACGAAGGCAACCCCGCAAGCGAAGCTTGCTCACCCCCTGCGCTTCAAGCGGGCGCCGTCCCCGGCGACCGCTTGGAAGGAGTAAAACCTCCCTTAGCGGGAGGTTTTCGCTCCTTCACTCTCCGCGCAACTTCGTCGCGCGGCTTTTCTACAGAGATTTCGTCTTCCTGCGGGTTCATACATGTAATTTCGCGCCTGCATATGCCCGAGGACGATATCCTATAATTCTGCATCTGCAAATCGGGACCCATCCCCCGCCCCCTTCCCGTAAACCGGGAAGGGGAGCTTTAGTCTGCGAGCCCTTTTATTTATCTTCCTGAACATTGAGGCGGAATTCTTGAAAATCATTCAATACCTCGGCGCCGCTTCGCTACCCGTAAACCGGGAAGGGGAGTTTCAGAGCGTGAACTTTTCTTGTTTTGCTATCTAAACCTCGTTTTCGAGAATAAAAAACCGTCATAATAATGAGAAAATATTGATTCCGTGGTATTAATGTGATATAATTGTATATGTAAATATCTTAGCGTTCAAGGAGATAAATCTATGTCAAGCTATATAATGGATTTGCGAAAGATCGTGGGTCACAGACCTCTGTTGCAGGTTGGGGCAAGTGTAATTGTTGAAGATAAAGACGGAAGAATCTTGCTCCAATTGCGAAGCGATAACCACTGTTGGGGTTACGCCGGAGGCTCGGTGGAGCTTGACGAAAAAGTAGAAGATGCCGCAAAGAGAGAATTGTTCGAGGAAACGGGATTGATTGCAAACAGCTTGGAACTTTTCGGAGTATTTTCGGGTATAGATACTCATTATGTATATCCAAATGGTGATGAAGTTTCAAATGTTGATATTGTATATATATGCAAAGATTACAGTGGAGAACTTCGCTGTCAAGAGGGTGAGGTTGATGATCTGGTTTTTTTTGAAATTGATCGAATTCCGAACAATATTTCAAAGCCTATAGAAAAACCGCTCAAAAAATATATTGAGTATAAGGGGAAACATTAAATCTTTATGTAAAATATAAAAAATGTAAATTTCTCGCATTATGTGAAACCTTAAGCTGAAAAATCTGTCATATAGAGCAGAGATATACTAATAAGGAGGTCGTTTGCAATGAAATATGAGCGAATCAGAGTTTTATTAGTTTTATTTGCGTTTATTCTCGTTATGCCTGTTGTTTTTTCATCCTGCTTTGTCCCCGAAGGTGAAAATACCTCGAGCCAAGCAGTGGGATCCGAAGAGAAGACTGATGCTCCCGCTGAGCCGAGCGGTTACGATTACGTCCTGACCGAGGAAGATCTTGCCATAATAAACTCGGCATGGAACGAAAAATATGCCGTGAAGCAAAAGAATTTCCGCCTTTTTACTACGCTTGACGAAGCCATGTCGAGAAAAACGTACGGCTGGTATTATTTCGGTAAGTACGGCGACACTTTTATTCTCTGGTACAATACCTCGCAGGATGCGAAGTGCTGTTTCAACATAGAAGGATATGATTTTGATTTTTATATCGGGATCGCCTATTTCATTGATGGCGGCAAGCTGTATGATAATACCGATCTCCCCGAAGACGTCCTCACTCCCGAAGAGGCAAAGGATTTTTATGATGCATACGCTGCGAATTATCTTCCGCTTGTTCGTAAAGAATATGCCGTCTTAGAGTATATATCGGGTCTTGAGATCCCCTCCGAGGAGGAGATGAAGGATATCAACGACGCTTACGAGAAGTGGTATCTTGACGCATATATAGCGCATTACGGCGAGGATAAAGCCGCCGCGGCAATAAAGGAAGCCTACCGCTTGATGGGTTACGATCCACATAGGTTTTTCAACGACAGCAAATTTGAGGAGTATCATTATTACGGAAAGATCGGCGGAAAGGTTTTCATTGCGGTTGAAACGAATACAAAGTATTTCACGGCATATGATATTGCAGGCTATAGATTCGTCTATTCGGGAAACAGCTCGGGTCCGCTTGTTTATGCGGACGGTGTCGTGACCGAGCTTTCCGAGGCTTACCGAAAGGGTATTGTGAGTGATGCGGAGCTTGCCGAAATGTACGAAAGATATCTGGGGTATTACTATTATCTCGAGGGCGGACGCAAGGAAGGCTCGATTCCCGATGAGCTTAAGATTATGGAGTATGACGAAAAATATACGTCTCCGATCGAGCTCAGTGTTGACGAGATCCGAGAGATCGCGTGGGAGTATATCGACAGCGAGAAGAATCTCAAGTACGCACACGGTGTCAGATGCTTTGGAAAGTTTGAGGGCGGTGTGTACGCGGTTATGGTCGACGGACCTTATATGTATTTGCAAGCACTTGAAACCGAAAGAGTCGCGGGTTATGAATTTTACTACAACAATAGCCAGAATATCAGGATCTACAAGGACGGAATCTTTTATTGGCTTAATGAGGCATACCTGATGGGAATAATCAACAAATCCGACGTCGCTTCTATTCAATGGAATAAAACCGTTATACAAGATTGATATATAAAAAAGATTTCAGTTGTCGACAAAATGTCGACAACTGAAATTTTTTATGAAAAACGCATTTTTATTCATTTTAGGTATTGACATATTCATTAAAATGGTGTATAATATGCAGGTATTCACAAAAATCATGCATATTTATGCAAAACAAGGAGTTTATTATGAAAGTTATTGACAAACAGAAGATAAAGAAAGTCGCTCTTGCATATTCGGGCGGTCTCGATACATCGATCATTATCCCGTGGCTTAAGGAAAACTACAACAACTGCGAGGTCATCGCGATCTCGGGCAACGTCGGTCAGGCTGACGAGCTTGAAGGACTCGAGGAAAAGGCGCTGAAGACCGGCGCGTCGAAGCTCTACGTCCTCGACCTATGCGACGATTACGTTGACAACTACATCATCCCCACAATGAAGGCGGGCGCAATCTATGAGGAATATCTCCTTGGAACGTCGCACGCGCGTCCCTGCATCGCAAAGGCTCTCGTCGAGGTCGCGCTCAAGGAAGGCTGTGACGCTATCTGCCACGGTTGCACGGGTAAGGGCAACGACCAGGTCCGTTTCGAGCTGACCATCAAGGCGTTCGCACCCGATATGCCCATCATCGCTCCTTGGAGAGAGTGGGATATCAAGTCGCGTGAGGAAGAGATCGACTATGCCGAGGCGCATGGCGTACCGCTCAAGATCAATCGCGAGACCAACTACTCGAAGGACAAGAACCTTTGGCACCTTTCGCATGAGGGACTCGACCTTGAGGACACCGGCAACGAGCCGCAGTACGAGAAGCCCGGCTTCCTCGAGATGGGTGTTTCGCCCATTATGGCTCCCGATAAGCCCACATACGTTGAGCTCGATTTCGTTGAGGGTGCTCCCGTAGCGCTGAACGGCGAAAAGATGAGCGCAAAGGACATCATCCTCGCCCTCAATAAGATCGGCGGCGAGAACGGCATCGGTCTGCTCGATATCGTTGAAAACAGACTTGTCGGCATGAAGTGCCGCGGCGTTTACGAGACTCCCGGCGGAGCGATCCTTTATAAGGCGCACAGCGTCCTCGAGTCGATCTGCCTTGACAAATACACGCTCCACGAGAAGCAGAAGCTCGCGATCACCTTCGGAGAGCTCGTATACAACGGTCAGTGGTTCACACCTCTGCGCGAGGCTCTCTCCGCGTTCGTTGACAAGACTCAGGAGACCGTGACGGGTAAGGTTCGCCTCAAGCTCTACAAGGGCAATATGATCAACGCGGGCGTATGGAGCGACTATTCGCTCTACAGCGAGGAGATTGCAACCTTCGGCGAATCCGACTACGATCAATCGCAGGCAGCGGGATTCATCAATCTGTTCGGACTTCCCATTACCGTTAAGGCGATGGTGGACAAGAAGAATGCAAAATGCTAAATGCAAAATGCAAAATTAGCTAAAGAGGGGAAGTTTTCGTCCACCTTTTTCAAAAGGTGGCGCCGTCAAGGGCGCGTAGCCCTTGCCGTCCTCCGCAGAGGACGGAACACTCTTATGCGCTTCGAGCTGACTGCGTCCCGCAGGCAGCTCGGGCAGAGTCAATAGCCCCCTACGCGGGGCTATTGTGCTCTGTCAACTTTTTGGATTTTATGATAAAATGGGGTGAAGGAGCGCGAGCCTTCCGCGAGGAAAGGCTCGACTCCTTCCGAACAGTCTCCGGCACGGAGCCTGTTCGAAGCGCAAGGGGGATTTTCGCCCGCTGCGGCGGGCGACTTAAGGCTCTGCCTTAAGAATCCGCAAACTTTTGAAAAAGTTTGATCAAAACTTTCAACCTTTGAAAGGAATTAATTATGGCAAAACTTTGGGAAGGCAGAACGAGCGCGGCGACCGACAAGATCGCTGACGATTTCAATTCGTCGATCGCGGTCGACTGCCGTATGTATAAGGAAGATATCACGGGTAGCATGGCGCACGCCGCTATGCTCGCAAAACAGGGGATCATCGCGCCGGGTGAGGCAGAGAAGCTCATCGAGGGCCTCGGCGGAATTCTTGCAGACCTCGATGAGGGCAAGCTTGAGATCGATCCGACCGCCGAGGACATCCATATGTTCGTCGAAAGCGTGCTTACCGCGCGTCTCGGTGACGTTGGCAAGAAGCTCCATACAGCGAGAAGCCGCAACGATCAGGTCGCGCTTGATTTCCGTATGTATCTGCGCGAGGAAACCGGCGTCGTTGTGGAGAAGATCCGTGCGATGGCTTCGGTCCTTGCCGATAAGGCGGAGGAGTACGCAACCGCGATCATGCCCGGATATACCCATCTCCAGCGCGCACAGCCGATCAGCTTCGGTCATCATCTGCTTGCCTACGCCATGATGCTTCTGCGCGACGTTGAGAGATTTGAGGATACCCTCAAGCGCATCGACATCTGCCCGATCGGATCCTGCGCTCTCGCGGGCACGACCTACGATACAGACAGATATTTCGAGGCTGAAAAGCTCGGTTTCTCGAAGATCGCGCTCAACTCGATCGACGGCGTTTCCGACCGTGATTTCGCGCTCGAATTCCTATCGAATTGCTCGATCTTAATGACGCATCTCTCGCGCTACGCCGAGGAAGTTATCCTCTGGTCAAGCTGGGAGTTCGGTTTCGTTGAGCTTTCGGATGCTTATACCACCGGCTCGTCGATCATGCCGCAGAAGAAAAATCCCGATATGGCAGAGCTTATCAGAGGTAAGACGGGTCGCGTCAACGGTGATCTGACCTCGCTTCTGACCGTGATGAAGGGTCTGCCGCTTGCGTACAACAAGGATATGCAGGAGGACAAGGAGACCGTTTTCGACGCGCTTGACACAGTTAAGATGTGCCTTGACGTTGCCATCCCGATGACGGCAACGATGACGGCGCGCGTGCAGAAGATGCGTGCCGCCGCCGAGGGCGGATTCATCAATGCCACCGATCTTGCCGACTACCTCGTCGGCAAAGGATTGCCCTTCCGCGCGGCTTATAAGATCTCGGGACAGGTCGTTGCCGAATGCATAAAGACGGGCAAGGTTCTTGAGAATCTTCCGCTTGAGGTCTACAAAAATTATTCCGATATTATCGGTGACGACGTTTACGATGCCGTCAACCTTGATAATTGCCTCTGCCGCCGAACAAGCGCCGGAGGCCCCGCCGCGGAATCTGTCAAAACTCAGATTGAGTTTGTCAGAGAAGCGACGAAATAAATAGTGATAAGCCAAGCCGTCCTCGAAAGAGGGCGGCTTGGCTTATCAGTTAAGATCTCGCTTTGCGAGAGTTAAGATTGCCTTCGGCAAGTTAAGATTCGCCGTTGGCGAAGTTTAAGGAAAATTTCCGCCGAGCGGAAATCTTCAAAATTAATAAAAGAGTAAAAGCTTTTGAAGATTCTAAAGAAACTTTTCTCGAAAAGTTTCTTTAGTGGGGTACGGGGCAAAGCCCCGCACTTGCGCTTCAAACAGACTGCGCCCCGCAGGCTGTTTGGAAGGAGTCGAGGCTTTCCTCGCGGAAGGCTCGCGCTCCTTCACCCAATATTGATCAAAATTCCTCGCGCACTTCAATCGGGACCCATCCCCCGCCCCCTTCCCGTGAACCGGGAAGGGGAGTTAAAGACTGCGAAGAATAATCTTCAGCGTTCTGATACTCGAAAAGACGTCGGATATCATTCAATTATTACAACCTCAAATGATCTTTTGAATCTGTTACACTTTCCAATTAGTAAACCGAGTCGGCTTGCCTTTTTGTTGCATAGGATAATCACGTATTCGGCTTTTTCCACCGCGTCGCCCGGCGGTACTTCGGAGCATCTTATATGCTTGTTTTCTGCAAATTGGCGAATGCGATGGTTATCTGTCAGTATTTCGGTGCAGCTTTCGGGAATAGTATTATCAGGGCAAGCGGCTGTCAGTTTTGACGTTGTCAGAACGGCAATTCTCATATTTTTCTCCAAGTCAACAAATAAAGTATACTTAAATCAAGTATACTTACAACATTATATCACCAAAATATCTTAAAATATACTTAAATTAAGTTAATTTTGGAGATAAAATATGAGAAACAAAAACAACAAGCATCTTGGACTTGAAATTGACCCCGAGTTGCATTATAAGCTGCATTATATTTCGAAGTACGAGGGTCGTTCTGCGAACGGGCAGGTACTTTACCTTATCCGTAAGTGTATCAAGGATTTTGAGACCCGCGAGGGTGAGATCGAGCTGCCCGAGGAGATCTTGAAGAAGGGCGAGTGAATTTTTATTAAGAAAACGGACATGTCTTGATGGCGTGTCCGTTTTTTGTTCCGACTGCGGGTGCCTGCAGGTATTTTTGCGCCGGCATAGAGTCTTTGCCGATATCCTCATAATTCTGTATCTGCAAATAGGGACCTCCCTCCCGCCCTCCCTCCGTAAACCGGAGGGAGGAGTTCAGAGTGATCGAACTTCTTTGCTCAGCTTTCTGAACCCCGTTTCCGATGCAACGCTTCGCGTTGGTGATATACAGCCTACGGCTGATGATATACAACGCTTTGCGTTGATGATATACAGCCTACGGCTGATGATATACAACGCTACGCGTTGATGATATACAGCCTACGGCTGATTTTTATTCAGCGTTCTAATATCGCAACGGTTTTTCGAGTGAAAAAACAATAGTGATGCAAAATTTTTATTACGAGACAGTAGGGACCGACGTCCTCGGCGGTCCGTGGGCATTATATTAAATATGTGTCTTAAATTAAGAATACATAATGATATTTTCTTGATTAAATACACATCAATACTTTAATTGGGCTCGGACCGTCGAGGCGCCGTCCCCTTACGGTTTGTGGCTTTTGAAACGAAGAATGACCATTTATCCCTAAAATGATACCATTTATCCCTAAATCGGTTTTTTGAGAAAAAATATGATATAATAGAAAAAACTTCATTTTACATAAATACGGAAAATATTGCGGAGTAAAGCAGCCAAAACCATCCGACCTGAGGAAATTCACCCCGTGTCAAGCCGTGCTTGACATGGAGAAAGCAATTTTTGCTTTACTTTTCGCAGGCGGCGTGATAGAATTGAGGCAACAAAAACCTTTGGAGGTGGTAAAATGAGCATCGGAGAGAAAATTGCTTACTACAGAAAACGGGCGGAGCTGTCGCAGGAGGAGCTCGGACAGCAGCTTTTCGTGACTCGCCAGACGGTCAGCCAATGGGAGAATGACCAAACGATCCCCACGGTTGAAAACCTTATGCGCCTTTGCGAGATATTCAAGCTTTCGATGAACGACTTTTTCGAGCAAAACGTGTGCGCGGAGAAAAACACTCCTGCCGAGGTGGAGGAGAGGTATAGTTTTGAATATTCCGTAAGTGATATCGACAAGGCGATGATCACGTTGACCAAGGAACGGTTTGCTTGGTGTTTGTACGGAGTTGCTTTTATGGTTTTGGTAATAGTGACGGCATCAACCAATACTGCTGTTTCGCTTGCCTGGGTGTATCTGATCATAAATATTGTAAAAATAGTCGGTATGGTGATCAGCTTCCTCAGCCAGCGCGCGAAGATCAACTCGAGAATGGCAGAGGAAAAATACGTTTACGAGGTTGTAGGCGGCGGAATATGTTGTTCGGTCTATTCGTCGTTCGGCGAGCTTCGACTTTACGAGCGGATCGATATGACCTGCATCGAGAAGAGCTGGAACACGCGGGATCAGTATATTTTTCAGCACAAACAGCGCAGATACATTATTATAAAGGATCTGGTGCCGACGGATTCGAAATTCAAGCATCTGCTCGGCTTTTGAATGGAGGAAAACGATGAAAAAGATTAAGATCACCGCCTTTTTGAAGGATTTTTTTATACCAAACGCGGTATTTTACTTCGCGTATCTCTTGGTAACAACGCTTGTCAATATGTTTTTCGGCAATGCGACTCTTGAATTTGCAACCGACGTTGCGACGGGCGGGGAGCAGAACGTCTTTCTGACCGTTTTATATTCGCTTTTACAGCTTGGCGCGTTCGTCGGATTCTACGTATATTCAATGGTCAGGTTGGGGCGCGATTCGGAAGAGAAGAGGGTTTTTCTTGCCGCACTCGGCACGGAAAAATTTGATCAGGCGGATTTTTCGGGTCGGTATTTTTCGGAAAGAGGAAAATATATGTTGACTTATTTTTCTGTGATCTGCGGGGTTTTGACGATCGCGCGGATGATCGGAGTTCCCTTTTCCCTGATGCTCGTTTTTTCGCAGAGTATGCTTTCGAGCGTGCTCGGATTGCTGATCGGAGGGGGATCTGTCATGATCAGCATCGTGCTGATACTTGTTACTTACGTAATAAACGTATTGATCTACTTTGTTTATCAAAGATTCGTTTGCGTGAAGGTATATGAAAAATGGGCGGAGGAGAGATTGAGAGTGAGATGAAGAAAAGCTTCGCCTCAGGCGAACATTAACTCGGCGCAAGCCGATCTTAACTCTCGCGTAAGCGAGATATTAACTCACGCTTTGCGTGACATTAACTAAAAAATGCAAGCCCCGTGTGACTTGCATTTTTTATATTCACGACATCAGCTTTACCATAACAGCCTTCTGCGCGTGGAGGCGGTTTTCGGCTTCTTCGAAGATCTCGGCTGCGTGTGCCTCGAAGACCTCCGCGGTGATCTCCTCCTCGCGGTGCGCGGGGAGACAGTGGAGTACGAGCGCGTCGGGTTTCGCGTAGGTCATAACGGTCGAATTGATCTGATAGCCCTCGAAAGCCTTGCGGCGGATGGCGGCTTCACCCTCCTGACCCATAGATGCCCAGACGTCGGTGTAGAGCGCGTCGGCGTCTGCGGCTGCCTCGGGGATCGACTCGGTGCAGAGGAATCTGCCGGTTGCCTCCGCCCACTTCATGATCTCGGCGTCGGGCTTATAATTCGCGGGGCAAGCGATCGCAACGCTCATTCCGGCAAGTATACAGCCGACGATGAGGGAGTTTGCCATATTGTTGCCGTCGCCGATGAAGCAGAGCTTCTTGCCCTCAAGATCGCCGCGAAGCTCACGGATGGTCTGGAGGTCTGCAAGGACCTGGCAGGGATGCGCATAGTCGGTAAGACCGTTGATGATCGGGATCGAGCCGAATTTTGCCATATCCTCGACCTCCTTCTGATCGAAGGTACGGATCATAATGCCGTCAAGGTAGCGGGAGAGAACACGGATGGTGTCCGCGGTCTCCTCTCCTCGACCTATCTGCAGGTCATTCGAGGAGAGGAAGAGACCCTTTCCGCCGAGCTCGTGGATACCCACCTCGAAGGAGACGCGGGTTCTTGTCGAGGACTTGCGGAAGATCATGCCGAGGGTCTTGCCCGCAAGATAGGGCTTCTTGATGCCCGCGCGACGCTCAGCCTTGAGCTCGTCGGCGAGGTCGAGTATTGAATAAAGCTCTTCTTTTGTAAGGTCGGAGAGTTTAAGAAGATGTTTCATGGTAATTTCCTTTCGGGTGTGCGTGGATTTATGCGATGGGAACGTTTCCGTCTATGCACTTGACGAATGTTGCGGGAACTTTCTTGAGCACGTTGGAGCCAAAGGAAACGAGGCTCAGCTGTGCCATTGTGCCATTGTAGGAGATCGAGGTAAGAGACGTGCAGTTGTTGAAGCAGTAGTCTCCGACAGATATGATGTCGACGTCAAGCGCGATCGCGGTGAGTGCATTGCAATCGTAGAACGCCTGGTTGCCGATGACCTCGAGGTTCTTGCCGAAGGTGATTGTGGTGAGGGCGTTGCAGGACTGGAATGCCTGACTTCCGATGCTCTTTACGTTATCGGTGATAACGACGGTGGTAAGTGCGTCGCAGTTGTAGAATGCGCTCTGACCTATGGTCGTGAACTCTATCTGCTCTGCGCCTTCTGCGATGATGACGGATGTAAGGCTGCTGCAGCCCGAGAAGCAGCTGGTTCCGATGAAGGTTACGGACGAGGGAATAACAAGGGTCTCAAGGGACGTGCACTTTTCAAAGGCATATCCGTCTATCTTTGTAAGAGAAGTGCCGAATTTGATCTCGGAGAGTGCGTTACAGTCGTAGAATGCGGAACCACCAATGGTCTTGAGAGAGTCGGGGAATGTGATGGAGGGAAGAGAGTCACAGTCGTAGAAGCAGTAACCGCCGAGTGTTTCGACCTTGTTTCCGAGGGTTACGGAAACGAGAGAGTCGCAGTTTCTGAAGCTATCTCCATCAAGAACTGAAACGCCGTTGCCGATATACACGGTAGAAAGAGCCGCGCAATTGGAGAAAGCGCCGTCACCGATGACTGTAAGCTCAGCCTGCTCGTTTTCGTCGCCGACGGTTAAGGTTACGATTCCGGAGCAGTTATAGAATGCATGATAATCAATTTTCTTGACGTTTGCGGGGATAACGACGTTTTTAAGAGAGATGCAGTTGTAGAATGCGCTTGATCCGATGGTATTGACTCCGCTTCCGAAGGTTATGGATGCAAGTGCTTTACAGCCGGAGAAGGATTCGTAAGCTACGGTTACAACCGAATCGGGGATCGCAAGCGCGGTAAGGCGGATGCAGTTTTTGAATGCACCGTCATAAATGACCTCAACTCTCTTGCCGAGAGTGAGAGTGGAAAGGCTCTGGCAGCCCTGGAAGGAATACTTACCGATAGAGGCTACGTTGTCGCCGATCACTACGGTCTTGAGCTCCTCGCAGGATGCGAAAGCATAGTCGCCGATGACGGTAAGATCAGTCTGCTCGCTCGAGTCGCCGATAGTAAGAGTTTCAAGCTTCGAAATGTTTGCAAATGCATAGCTTCCGATAGATTTGACGCTTGCGGGGATAACGAGAGTTTTAAGGCCCTTGCAGTATCTGAAGGCGCTGCCGTTGATGGTCTTGAGGTTCTTGCCGAGGGTGACGGCTGTTACGTTTTCACAGTTCTGGAAAGCGTAGGTGTCGATCAGCTCAACGCTGTCGGGGATGACGATCGCGGTGAGAGAAGTGCAGGCATAGAATCCTTCGTATCCGATGGATTTGACAGAGGTGCCGAAGTCAATTGTGGTGAGGGCAGAGCAGTTTTTGAACGCGCGCTCGGAAATTGCAGATACGCTGTTGCCGATCTTAACCGAGGTAAGAGCCTTACAGCCCGAGAAGATCAAGTTGCCCATAATTGTAGGAGTCTCGCTTACGGTATCGTTACCGATGATGGCGGTCTGAAGAGAAATACAGCCCTCAAAGATATATTCGCCCGCCTTTGTGACGCTTGCGGGGTAGGAGACGGATGCGAGTGCTGTGCATCCGCGGAAGGCGTTCGATTCGATATTGGTAATGCCATCTCCGAAGGTTACGGAGGTGAGAGAAGTACAGCTTCTGAAGGATGCGTTGCCGATTCTGGTGATGCAGTCGGGAATTACAACGCTTGTGATAGAGGTATTGTTCTTGAATGCGTTGGAATCAATGGCGTAAACGAAGGAGCCGTTGTAGGTAGAGGGAATAATGATCTCGGTGGCGGTCGAGCTTCCGATGCCGGTTACCATATAGCCGTTGAGAGACGAGGAGAACTTGAAGGAGAGGTTGTGATCCGCGCCTTCATATTCGCCGCAGAGCGTGCATTGGCCGCCGACAAAGCTGTGATCCTCGGTGAGGGGAAGCTCCTCGGACTTTTTGTTTACGTAATCGCAACGCGAGCATACCTCAGCGGCACCCTGACCCTTGACGGCACAGGTGGAGGGAACGATCTCGGTGTTTACGTAGTTGTGGCCGAGCTTATCAAGATATGCTCTCTTGAGTGTGATGGTACCGCAAACAGAGCATTCCTTGCCGTCCGCGTAGCCGCTCTTCGTGCAGGTGGGCTCGGTGCCGGGAATTGTTATCTCGGTATGGGGAAGCTTTTCGATATATACCTGCTCGACGAGTGTTTTGTTGCAAAGAGTGCAGTACTTTCCTTCGGTGAGACCCTGGCTTGTGCAGGTTGCCGCGTAGCCGGGAGTGGTTCCTTCAACGTGTGCGCCGAGGGGAAGGACGGTTTGCTCGAGAATGACCGTGTTGCAAACTGTGCAAATCTTACCGTCCGAGAGACCCTCGGACTGGCAGGTGGCAGCATAACCTGCGACAACCTCCTCAGTGTGAGGAATCATATCAATGTATTCGCGCTCGCGCTCATTACAAAGGTCGCAGGAGCGTGAACGTATGCCCTGCTCTGTGCAGGTGGGTTCTTTTGTGACCTTCCAGTCACTGAAATCATGGTCGCAGCTCTTGGAATCCTCGTCGCACGCCGCAAAGGCGCAGAGCACAAGAATGAGAGCCAAGATCGCGATTAACGCTTTTTTCATGGTGATAATCCTTTCATATTAAATAAAATGCCTATATATTATACCATAACGATCCGCTCATTTCAATAAGCGGATCGTGATTTTTTGTTTTTTTATTTCATTTATTTTGACAAAATCTGTTCAAGGACGGATAGTGCCTCATCGATCTCGGTATATGAAATATTGAGCGGAGGGAGGAGGCGGAGCTTATCCTTTGCCGAAAGGAAGAGGACGCCGCGAGAGAGACCCTCGGAGATTATTTCGGGAGTCGGCTTTTCTGCCTTGATTCCGATCATAAGTCCGAGACCGCTTACGGAGAGCACACCCTTCATTTGTCCGAGCTTTGTGAATATATATTCACTTTTTTTGCGGACCTCGGCGAGAAAATCTTCATCGAGGCGGCTGATCACGTTCAGCGCACCTGCCGCGCAAGCGGGATTTCCGCCGAAGGTAGAGCCGTGCGATCCTGCCGAAAGGGTGTCCTTTACCTTTTCGCCGAGCATCACAGCCCCGATCGGCAGACCGCCGCCGAGACCCTTTGCCGTGGATACGATATCGGGCTTGATTCCGAATTGCTCGAAGGCATAGAGGGTACCCGTGCGTCCGTTGCCCGTTTGTACCTCGTCGATGATGAGGAGGATATCGCGTTCCGCGCAAGCCTTGGCGACCGCGGAAACGTAGTCTCGGTCAAGCGCATTGACGCCGCCCTCGCCCTGAACGAGCTCTATCATAACCGCGCAGACATCGGAAGTCATAGCCGAAAGCATTGCGTCTGTGTCGTTTGCGGGGACGTGGCAGAAGCCCTCGGTGAAGGGCATGAAGGTAGTGTGGAAGACGTCCTGACCCGTTGCCGCAAGGGTAGTTATCGTTCTGCCGTGGAAGGAATTTACGAGGGTTACGATCTTATTTCTGCCCTCGCCGTATTTATCAAAGGAATATTTGCGCGCCGCCTTGATCGCGCCCTCGTTTGCTTCGGCGCCCGAATTGCCGAAGAAGACGCGGGACATGCCCGTGCGCTCGCAAAGAAGCTGTGCAAGACGTGCGCAGGGCGAGGTATAGTAGAGGTTCGAGGTGTGGGAGAAGGAATTAAGCTGTGCCGTTACAGCCGCGATCCATTCGTCGTCGGCGTAACCGAAGGTGTTCGTGGCAATTCCCGAGCCCATATCGATGTATTTTTTGCCGTTTACGTCATATGCTACCGCGCCCTTGCCCGAGACGATCTCAACGGGAAAACGACGGTAGGTCTGCGCGACGTATTTTGAATCAAGTTCGAATGTGTTCATTTTTGTACCTTTTTAATAAGCGGGAGGTTTTGATCAAACTTTTTCAAAAGTTTGCGGGGTTTGGGGCAGAGCCCCATTTTAATGCGAAGGCTTCAGCCTTCGCCATCGTGCTTCAAAATGGCGAAGCTTGCTTCGACATTTTGGACAGAGTCGATACTTCCCGATTGTAGGGAAGTGTTGCGCTCTGTCACCCTTTGGTGATTAAATTCAGAAAGAGAGTGAAGGAGCGCAATCCTTCCCTGAAGGAAAGGATTGACTCCTTCCGAACCGTCGGCAGGGGCGCCGCCGGTTCGAAGCGCAAGGAGTGTTTCGACCTCTGCGGAGGTCGACTTAAGAAACTTTTCGAGAAAAGTTTCTTAAGTATCTTCCAAAGCTTATCCGCCGCGCTTTGTCTGATGTTCAGGCTAAAACCATAGTACCAAGTCCCTCATCGGTGAGAATTTCGATGAGGATCGAGTGAGGAACGCGTCCGTCGATGATGAATACGCGTTTTACGCCGCCGCGGACGAGGTCGGCGCAGCCCGTAACTTTAGGGATCATACCGCCCGAGATCGTTCCGTCTTCGATCAGGGCGTCGATCTCGCTGAGGTGGATCTGCGAGATGAGCGTCGAGGGATCGTCCTTGTCGGCAAGAATGCCGGGGGTGTCGGTCAGTGAGATGAATGCCTCGGCACCAAGTGCCGCCGCGATCTCGCCCGCCATAGTGTCGGCGTTGATATTGTAAATTTCACCGTTTTTGTCGCAGGCAACGCTTGAGATTACGGGGATGTAACCCTTCTCGAGGACGTCGGTGATCAGCCCCGTGTTGACCTTCGTGATCTCGCCGACGTATCCGAGCGCGGGATCGAGCTCGCGGACGTGGATCATATTAGCGTCGATGCCCGAAAGTCCGACGGCGAGTCCGCCGACAGAGCCGATAAGTCCGACAAGCCCCTTGTTGACCTTGCCCGCAAGAACCATCGTTGCGACCTTCGCGGTCTCGGCGTCGGTAACGCGCAAACCGTTCTCGAATTTGCTCTCAATATTCATTCTCTTGAGCGTTTCGGTCAGAGCGGGTCCGCCGCCGTGGACGAGAACAACCTTGACTCCGATAAGGTTGAGGAGCGCAACGTCGCGCATAACGTCCTCCTTGAGGCTTTCGTCAACCATCGAGGAGCCGCCGTATTTGATGACGATTATTTTGTCGGTGTATTTTTTGATATATGGAAGCGCTTCGACCAGCACCTTCGCGCGGTCGGCATTGGAAATATTCATCATGTTCTGTAGTCTCCGTTGATCTTGACGTAATCGTATGTCAGGTCGCATCCCCACGCGGTTGCTGACTCTTCGCCCATTCCGAGGGTGATGTTGACCGCAATTTCGGTGCAGAGAAGGATCTCCTTGGCTTTTTCCTCCGAGAAATCAACTCCCGCGCCGCCGCGGCAGACCTCGATCTCGCCCGCGGACGAAGCAAAGGAAACGCCGATGGTGTTGACGTTAATCTTCGCGCCCGAGTATCCGATGGCGCAGAGGACGCGTCCCCAGTTTGCGTCGGCACCGAACATTGCCGCTTTGAAAAGGCTCGAGCAGATGACGGATTTTGCGACTGTGCGAGCGGTCTCCTTGTCAGCCGCACCGCTTACGTTACATTCGAGGAGCTTTGTCGCGCCCTCGCCGTCAGCCGCGATCGCACGGCAGAGCTTGGAGGTGACAGCAAAGAGAGCTTTCTTAAAGGTTGCGAAATCGGGCGAGTTTTCGTCGATCTCCTTGTTGCCCGCCATACCGTTTGCCATAACCGAGAGCATGTCGTTGGTCGAGGTGTCGCCGTCGACAGAGATCATATTGAAGGAATTCTTAACGTCTTCTTTGAGAGCAAGATCGAGTGCCGCGGGTGTGATCGCAACGTCACTTGTGACGAAAACGAGCATAGTTGCCATATTCGGATGGATCATTCCCGAGCCCTTTGCGATACCGCCGATACGGCATACCTTGCCGCCGATCTCGAATTCCACAGCGACGCTCTTGAGCTTCGTGTCGGTGGTCATAATTCCCCAAGCCGCCTCGTCCGAGCCGTTATAGGAAAGGGAAGAAACGAGCTCGTCCATTCCGTCCCGGATCGGGGTGACGTCGAGCTTCTGACCGATAACGCCGGTTGAAGCAACGATGACGTCGCGCGCGGGGATGCCCGTTGCCTTGTAAACGAGATCGCACATAGACTCCGCGATCTGGATGCCGTCTGCGTTGCAGGTGTTTGCGTTGCCGCTGTTGCAGATCACGGCGCGTGCGCAGCCGTCGGCGAGGTTTGCGCGGGTGACCTTGATGGGCGCGCCGCAGACGAGGTTGGTGGTGTATACTGCCGCCGCCGAGCACTTGCGGTCGCTGACGATGAGGGAGAGGTCCTTTTTCGTCTTGCCCTTGCGGATGCCGCAATGAATGCCGGAGGCACGGAAGCCTTGAGCGGCGCAAACGCCGCCTTCAACGTACTTTATCATAATTCGAGTCCTTTCACGGGGTCCTGCCCGATTGCGATGTTCATATTCTGGATAGCGGCGCCCGATGCGCCCTTTCCGAGGTTGCAGAATAATGAATAAATATTCACCGTGTATTCATTTCCCGAGACGATCAGCTGCATCGAATCGCGTCCCGAGAGGGTGTTTGAGTAGATCAGCCCGTCCGCCGTGCCCTTCTCACAGAGGGGAGCGACAGAGATGAGCGCGCTGTCCGCGTAGTGCTCCGAGTAGAGAGCGTGCACCTCGGCAACGCTCAAGGGCTTCTTGGCGAGCCTCATCTGGATGGGCACGCAGACGCACATTCCCGAGTAGAAATCCGAAACGATCGGGTTGAACGCGGGAGCAAAATCAAGTCCGCAGACCGACTTGATCTCGGGGAGATGCTTGTGCTGAGCCGTAAGCGCGTATTGGCAAGGCGAGTCGAATTTTACGTCGCGACCCGCAGCCTCGTAATCTGCGATCATTTTCTTACCTCCGCCCGAATAACCCGTCAGGCTGTGGATGGCGAAAGGATAGGCGGCGTCAAGGATTCCGCGCGATACGAGGGGGTAGAGGATCGCGATCGCGCCGCTTGCATGACAGCCGGGATTTGCGATTCGTTTCGAGGCTTTTATCTTAGCCTCGTGCTCGGGCGAAAGCTCGGGAAAACCGTAAGCCCAGTCGGGGCTTGTGCGGTGGGCGGTCGAGCAATCTATTATAACGGTTTCGGGATTGCGGCAAAGCGTAACAGCCTCGCGCGCTGCGTCGTCGGGAAGGCAGAGGAAGGTCACGTCTGAGGATGAGATCGCCTCGCTCCGCGCAGCCTCATCCTTACGAAGCTCTTCGGGAAGAGTGATCAGCTCGATGTCATCGCGCCCCGAAAGACGCTCGTTGATGCGAAGCCCCGTCGTCCCCGCTTGTCCGTCAATGAATACTTTTTTCATACGTTTGGTCTCCAAAAAGAAATACTGTCTCATTATAAATATGTTACATATTATACTACAAAATTCTATAAAGGTCAATAGGTTTGGTGAATATTTTTGCGAGAAAAATGAATAAATAATCATTTTTGTTATTAATAACAACAAAACGAGTCGACTGCCGTCGACTCGTTTTGCTGTTTTATGAGTTGTTATTCAATTTTGCATTTATCATTTTGCATTTGAAAACTTCTCCATCATCTCCCTCGCTCGCTTGACGAACTCCTTGAATCTCTCCTCATCGCGGACGGAGTTGAACCATTCCCAGCCCTTCTTGGCGGTCATGGCGTTATAGAAGCGCGCGGGTGACATCAGATTGATAAACCACGCGCTGTCGTAGAATTCACGTGTGCCGTCGGGGAGATGCAGAGTACCCTCCGAGCCCTTTTCGAGCTTGATGCCGCCGTAGACCTCGCTGTCTCCGACGTCAAGAAGCGTGCCGTCCGCGATCTCGAACCACTTCGGCGCAAGCTCAAAGGCACGCTCGAGAAGCGCGTAGCCCTCCTCCTTCTTCTCGGGAGTCTTGTGACCGAAGGAGGCAACCGCGGCGATGAGGTGCATATCGGCATAAATGCCGAGCCACGCGGGTGCGATCTCGCCGTTTTCGTTTGTGAGCATATTTTCGATCATCTTAATGCGGTATTTACACCACGCTACTCCGCGCGGAGCGCACTTCCAATATCTGCCGTTTCGGGAAAGGAAGTGAAGCATAAGCTGGAGATTGTTTGCAGAATTACGCAGGCGCGCTTCGGGGAGCTTCTTTTCGTCCCAGATGCGGTCTTCGATGATCTCGCGCTCGACAAATTCGTATTCCGTCGTCGGCGCGGGGATATTGCGGATTCCGGTCATATTCTCGAAAATATTGATCCCGCCGTCCTCGTTTCGGATATATGTGTATTCAACGGCACCGTAGTAGCCGTCGGTGAGGTTGACCGCCTCGTAAAAGCGTACAAGTCCGTCCTCGAAGGGCATATATCCCTTGCCCGTACCCACGTAGGAAGAAAGCTCGTAGATCGCGGTCCTGGTTCCGCTTGCAATTTCGTTGACGGTGCGGACGATTCCGATACCTTCTGCGAAATAATATTCCTTGTTTCCGCCGCGGTAAGCCAAGCCTTCGGTCATACCGTCGATCTTGAGCGAGAGCTTGAGGCAGTTGTCAAACGTGCCCGCCTTTGTTGTGACACTTCCGCCGTCCTCGACCGATATGACAGTTCTGATGTGTCGGTCCCCATAGGAGTCGTATTCTACAACGGGAGTCGCGCCGACTACCCAGGTATCCGACCAGAGAGTTTTGGTTGCGTCCTGCAAAATGCCGTACATATGGTTGAAAAGAAGGCCGTCGGCGGCAGCGCTGTCTATGCGCTTCAATTCAAATGAGAAACGGCTGTCGTAGGTCAGCTTGAATTCGCCGTTTGCCTCGTGCAGAGCGGATTTCTTGAAAAAATTCCAATGTCCCGTGACCTTCGTGTCGGGGTGGAGGGTGTCATTGGTGTCAAGAATACGACGCGCGACGGATGCGGCAACACGGCTGTGAAGCTTTTCGAGAGGAGTGGCGGCGAGCTTTTCGGTCAGATCGATCTGACGGTAAACATCGCACACGCGGAAGTTGCCCTTTTCGTCCTGCCTGAAATAGTTATTTCTGACGAATTCGATCATCTCGAGCCAGGATGACTCATCGTAGCCGAAGCGTTCGGTTTCATTGTAGCCCGAGATAATTAAGTTCGTGCCGTCCGTGTACGTGACCTCGTAGCGGTTAAGCGTTTTGAGATACTCGGGACTTGCATCGATCGAGTATTCCCACTTGTTGCCGACTGCGAGAGGAAGGATACCCGAGCCGCCCTTTATTTCAAAAGAGGTAAGGTAAGCCTTGTCGGTGATGCCGTCGAGCCTGCGCTCGTACTTGACGATTCCGATGCCTTCCTTGTAAAAGGTCCTGAAAAATATCGTTCCGCACCAGCTTTTGTATACCTTGGATTCCCAGACTTGGCAGTTTTCGAAAACGCCCGCGGGAGTTTCGGCTCGTTCGCTGTCGGAAAGATAGGTGAGCGTCGAGCCGTCGGTTGCGGTGTAGCTCTCGCCGACCGAAAGATCGGAGAAGAAGAAGCCGTCGCAGGCACCCGCGGTCTCGAAAAGCATTCCATCCATATTTGCGCCCGAATTCAACCAGCCCACGCCGATCTCCTCGCTGTTCCAGAATCTCGGTTTACCGTCGATGATCTTCAGCTTGTTTGCAACGACGTTGATGCAGAAATCACTTTTGCCGGTATTCCAGAATCTTTCTGCCATTCTGTCAAGGAATACGAGCGCGTTCGAGGAGAGCGAATGTACGATGTCATCCGAGCAGACGAGCGAGCGCGCCTTCAGGAAAGACTCTCGGCTTTCATCGTATTTCTTATCCATCAGGTATCTGTATCCGAGGCGGAGGTGGGCGAATGCGAGTGCGCCGACAAATCCCGCGCGTTCAAGCTCGGGGATCTGCTCGTTGCGGATGAAATCCGCACGCCGGCTCTCTCTCTGTTTATATCCCTCGCGCAGGATTATGAAGCGCATTATTTCGTCATTCTTACCGATCAGCGCGGCTTCCTTGATGCGGGAAAAGAGGGTCTCGTTCTTTTTGCCGGGGAGCCACCACCAGCCGCGCGCGAGGACGTCGGCGAGGGCGTGGTATTTGTTCTTTGATTCGGGAAGGTCTTCGACCTCGGCGAGAATGCCCGAGTAGACCGCGTCGAAGCCGCTTTTATCATTTCTGATCTGCCAAAGCTTGATTTCTTCAACCTTCTTCATTACTCTCTCGACGAGAGTATCGTTTGCCTTTTCATTCATTGCACAAAGTTCCTTTCTCAGCCTTTTTCTGCCTTCGTGGAGCTGGGATTTGACGGTGCCGACCGAAATTTTCATCTGCTCGGCGATTTCGGCGACCGAAAGCTCCTCGAAGTAATGAAGAGTGATCACGCGGCGCACTCGCTCGGGAAGCGAGAGGACGGTGCGGTGAAGCTCTTCCTTTTCCTCGGAGACCGCGTAAAGCGAGGCGGGATCCTGCTCGTAGTCGGTGACGTCCGCGTATTTTTCAACGTCCTCGATGGGTGCAAAGGGACGGTAGCGGCGGACGGTGTTCTTAGCGCAGAATATTGCGATCTTGCAGATCCAGGATAAGAATTTCGAGGGCTCGGCGAGTGTGTCGAGCTTCATCCAGGCGGTGACGAATGCGTCCTGCGAGGCGTCCTCTGCCATAAAGTGATTGTGCGTGACCGATGCCGCCGCCGCGATGACGGTGTTGCGGTGACGTATGACAAGCTCCTCGAAGGCTTCCTTTTCGCCCGCAAGCGTCATCAGGACGAGAGTCTCGTCGCTTTGATTTCTGTAATTCACTTCGCGTTCTCCTTTCTTTGCCGTAAATCGGCACTTTTTGAACGTTCATCTGTTAGTGTCGGATGAGCGACTGAAGGTTGGGAAGGTTTTGAAAAATTGTGTAAGAATATTATAACATATATCAAGCAGGTTGTCAAAGCAATTAATCTGTCATATTTTCCACCCCGCAGCCGTATTAATTATTGAATAAAAACTTGCGAGGTGAGATTATGCGAAGGAAATTATTTGTTTTCTTGATTTGTTTTGGGCTGTTGACGGCGTTTTTGGCGATATCGGGTTTTGCCGAGGAGGCGGAGAGCGAGCTGCTGTCTCCGGGGCTTTGCGTGATTGCGGCGCGGTGCGAGATGGTTGTCTCCGGCGTGCCGGGCGGTGAGGTCATTATCACCGAGGAGGATTTCGTCCGCGCGGTCGGCTACGAGCCGGATAAGATAACGATCACAAGCCGCCCTGATTCATCTGTCGGTCAGCTTACTCTCGGAAACGTGGTGATCCCCGAGGGACAGACGCTTTCGGGCTCAAGTCTCGACCGGATATCCTTCATGCCGAGCGGTAATCCTGCGGAGGATACGGCTTGCTTCAGCTTTTCTGCCGACGGCGCGCCCTACGATTACACCTGCTTTGTGCGCCTTCTCGGATCGGGCGAGACGAACACCGCGCCAACACTCGATTGCGCAACTGCGGCAGCGCTTTACGCTAAGGTCCCCGAAGGAGGCGTGTGCGGCGGCAGGCTCGCGGCAAACGACCCCGACGGCGACGGGCTCGTCTTTGAGATAGTATCCTATCCGAAGCACGGAAGCGTTATGATCTCCGATCGAGAAACGGGGCGTTATATCTACCGTCCGACGGCGGGCTATACGGGCAAGGATTCGTTTTCCTATACCGTGCGCGACGAATGGGGCGAATATGCGGGCGAGGCTGAGGTAAAGGTTACGGTCAGCCGTTTCGGCGCGGCAGATTTTGCCGATATGTCGGGCTCTGCTGAGACTTTTGCACGCATCGTCACATCCGAGGGGCTGATGAGCGGTACACTTGTCGGCGGTGAGGAATATTTTTATCCCGATCGCGGCGTGACGAGGAGCGAATTTACCGTCAATCTTCTGATCGCGGCGGGGATCGAACCCGTAGGCGCATCAGATACCGTTTTTGCTGACAATGCCGAGATCTCTGCCTCGGCGCGCCCATACGTTGCCATGGCTTACAGGCTCGGGCTGACCGACGGTTGGATCAGAAACGGCGAGCAGCTCTTTTTGCCGGATGAGGAGATTGGTATTGCCGAGGCGGCTTTCATGACCGCCCGTCTGCTTGATATCGAATACGAGGGTGCGGTCGAGGTTTCGGCATCATTCGGTGAGGCTCGTTGGGCAAAATACGAGATCGCCGCGCTTTGCAGTGCGGGATTTTCGGTAGGCGGCGGAAATATTACTTCCAATACTATTCTGAACCGCGCAGATGCGGCGGAAATGCTCTGCGGTGTCATCAAGATTGCGAATGCGGGAGGTATCGGGAGATGAATAACGGCGCGCCGAAGTTTACCTATATTCCTTACGACAGGCAAAAGGCGGTCGAATACGCGCGCAGATGGGCGCTTGAGCGCAATCCGATCTTCGAGGACTATACGGGGATCGGCGGTGACTGTACGAATTTCGTTTCGCAGGCGATCTTTGCGGGTACCTGCGTTCAGAATTACTCGCGCGACTACGGATGGTATTTTATTTCTCCCGAAAACCGCGCGCCCGCCTGGACGAGTGTGGAGTTTTTCTATAATTTTATGACGGGCGCGCCCGAATTTGCGGCTGAGAACGGCGGAACGGGGCCTTTTGGATTCCCGATACCGATAGATCGTGTCCAGCCGGGCGACGTCATACAGCTTGCCGACGAGGCGGGAGATTTTTACCATACTCTCATAGTTTCGGCGGTCGAGAGCGGGGAGATCTATATCTGCGCTCATTCGGACGATGCGCTTGACCGTCCGCTTTCGAGCTACAATAATGCCTCCGAGCGCGCCCTCACGATCGGCGGCGCGAGAACGCTTCCCGTTTATCCCTGCTTTGAAAGGCTTATAAACGGGGATAACGAGGAGGATCTGTGAAAAAAGCCGAGCTCTTCCATATTTTTTCGGAGGGGTTCGGCTTCTTGCGATAAAATATTAATAATTTCGTATTTATTTTTTCTTTAGTCTTTGATATAATATACGTATTAGATTTTTGGAGGATAAAAATGCCGATCTTCGGTATCGTTAAAAAATTATTATGTATGGGCTTGGCTATGGTGATGCTTATCGGAACGGTGTCGCTTCTGTCACTCGATTCGTATGCCGTAAGTCCTACGTATCAGGTAAGCAAAGAATATAAATCAAGTAAGTATTATGCGGCGCTTGAGGAATATATCCTTACGGGCGACGAAAGATACGACGTTGTATCCATCGCGCTGACTCAGTACGGATATCACGAGGGCTCGAGCGACGAGGATATGCATGGAATGAACCTTGACGGCTACAAGAATTATGCCGAGTATAACCGCCTGTACGGAAAGCTCAATGACGGCTCGGGCAACGGTAACAGCTACGGTTATTCCTGGTGCGCGATGTTCGTTTCCTGGTGTCTGCGTCAGGCGAGAGTACCCGATGCAACAATGGAGACGTTTATTGCCTGCTCGGATACCGTCAGAAAATGCCGACGTCTGAAAATGTTCAAGGAGGCGTCGAGCGGATATACCCCGATCGCGGGTGATATCATTTTCTTTAATAAGCCCGAGTATGCGGCGCAGGGATTCTTTGCCAGCCACGTCGGTCTGGTCGTCGGCGCGGATGAGGAATACGTTTATACTATCGAGGGAAATACGGATTATTATAGCGTATGCCAGAAAAAGTATCCCAGAAACAGCGAAAAGGTCGTCGGATACGCCGTGCCGAATTATAAGGTATACGAGGGAACTAATTATAATTTCCCGCTTCGCGACGATACAAGACATCCCGGAAAAGTGCTCGTAAGCGCAGAAACGCTGAAGGTATGCACGGGTGTTTGCGTTTATGATAATCCTCTCGGCGAGCTTAAGGCAGGGGACGTTGTTGAGGTCCTTTTAATTGATCAAGGCTGGGGACTTATTGACTATGCCGGATCGCAAGGCTGGATATCCATGATACATACGAAGCCATCGTATGCGGTAACACTTGATCCGAACGGAGGAGAGGGTGGTACTGTGACGCTGCAAAGGAGCCCCGGAGACGATATCGGACTCATTTCATACGTTCCCGAGCGCGACGGTCACGTTTTCCTCGGATGGTCGGATAAAAAGGACGGAGAGATCCTTTATCTGCCCGATTCGGTATATACTGCCGATGCCGATGCCGAGCTTTATGCGGTGTGGCAGATCAATGAATATACCGTTTCCTTCCTCGATTGGGACGGACGCGAGATTTTCAGCGGAAAATATACGCACGGCACAAAAATAGAGATCCCCGAAAACCCGCAAAGAGAATCTGACGGAGTATATAAGTACAGCTTCGTCGCATGGGATTCGGTCGTCTCTGAATATGCTTTTGCGAATTGCGTATATAAAGCGCTCTATTCCTCGGAGCTTTTGCCCCCCGATACTACGGAGGAGGTTACCGCCGAGAGAGCGGATGACACAACGGATACGGAGGAGATAACCACGGAGGAGATCACTCCGCCCGAATCCTCGGCGGAAACTACCGAAGGTACTGCCGATAGCACGCCGACCACGTCTCCCGTCAAAGACCGCGGCTGCGGAATACTTTCTCTTTCCGCGGTATTTACCGCTCTGACCGTTGGTATATGGTTCTGCTGTAAAAACAAAAACAAGGATAATTAATTAAAAAGACGGGGCTGGCTCATTTAAGTTTTCTATGAGGAATGTATTCGGTAAGATTTTCGGAAAGCCGTACACCATCACTCTCCGCCCGAATCTTGCACGAAAAACACATAGAAGTTCAATCGCGTTCTCCTTCCACCGCTCCCCCGCG
>JAFQPI010000034.1 GCA_017411805.1 Clostridia bacterium | reverse complement strand
GGATGCGCGCGCACCGGAACGAACCGATACGAGCAGGGGGTTTTCAAGATCGCCGAACTTCTTGCCGTTGATCGCTTCCATCTTTTCAATGTAAACCATGATCTCTGCCATGATCTCGTCATTGATCTGACGGCCGTCTTCGTAATACTGTGTGCAAGCTTCGGTCGAAATAGTGAAGCCCTGGGGAACGGGAAGACCGATGTTGGTCATTTCCGCGAGGTTAGCGCCCTTACCGCCAAGGATCTCACGCATGTTTGCGTTACCCTCGGAGAAGAGATAGCAATACTTCTTTGCCATTTGTAATTCCTCCTATATGGAAAATAAAATTTTTATCAAAAATCAAAATCGGACTTGTGTCCAAATCCAATATATTATAGCACAATTTTCCTATAATATCTATAATAATATGGGGATTTATTTTGTAAATTTTTTGTAAACGTGAGTTTTGGCACTTCGATGATAGTGGAATCTGCGAAAAGCATAATAGAATGAAGGAGCAAAAACCTCCCGCAAGGGAAGTTTTTACTCCTTCCAAGCGGGCACCGAGGGCGGCACCCGCTTCGGGCGCAATAAATATTCCGCCCTCTGCGGAGGGCGGCTCAAGGCTCTGCCTTGAGAATCCGCAAACTTTGAAAAGTTTGATCAAACTTTTTCACTTATTTTAATCGAAAATTTCCGAGCCATCGGCTCGGAAATTCTCCATAACTTTTCACTTTCCACTTTACACTTTTCACTACGGCGTCAGCCGTCAAAGTTCTTCAACGCTGTAAACTCCGTCAAACTGCGTCATTTCGCTGAGGATATTCTCGTGCTTCTGTCTCTTTTTGAAGATCAGAGTCAGCACCGCGCTACAACGCTCGCCCGAGACTGTGCGCTGCTTGGTAAACTCGATGTCAATAACACGGATACCTTTGCCCTCGAGCCGTTCAACGAGTCTGTCGAGCATTCCCGCGGAGTCAAATTCAACGTAAATGTTCATTCGCTTTGCGCTCGACATGATAAAATATTCAAGCTTCGAGAGAACGAGCGCGGCGAGAAGCACGATCGCAACTCCAATGAGCGCGGCTTCGTAATATCCCGCACCGATGGCGAGACCGATGATAGCCGAGGTCCAGAGGCCCGCGGCTGTCGTAAGCCCCTTGACCTGACGGCGTGTGGTGACGATTATCGTTCCCGCGCCGATAAAGCCCATGCCCGAGATGACCTGCGCGCCGAGACGGGTCGGATCGGTCGAAAGTCCCGATTTGTAAAGATAAAGACCTACAAGTGTCGTCAGAGTTGCGCCGATGCAAACGAGAGTATGCGTGCGGAAGCCCGCGCTTCTTCTCTTGCTCTCGCGCTCGAGACCGATGATCCCTCCGCAAAGGAGCGCAAGCGCGAATCTGAGTGCAACTCCGGGCGCACCGATGTCGCGGAGCATTTCCATTATTTCATTAAATGTCATTTTATAACTCCTCCACCGATATAACGCCCTCAATGGCGGCAAGCGCGGCGATTATCTCAACGTGCGGACGGCGGCGCGAGAGCTGAGTTTCAAGCACCACGTTCGGCGATTCGTTTGCAAGCTCGCGGACGTTCGTGATCTCCGAGTCAAAAATTCTGACGTTCATTCCGCGGAGCACCTCGTGAACGCTCGCAATGATCGCGGTCTCGGTCACCATTACGTTGATATTCATATTCCTCGAGCGCGAGGTGATCAACTTTTCAATCTTATCGAGAAGGGTCGTCGACAGGATGATCGCGGCAAAGGCGATGATCGCGCACTCGAAAAATCCCGCGCCGACGGCAAGACCCATACAGGCGCAAGCCCAGAGACCCGCGGCTGTCGTAAGCCCCTTGACCTCCTGGCGGCGTGTTACTATGATCGTGCCCGCGCCAAGGAAGCCGATGCCGTTGATGACCTGCGCGCCGAGACGCGAGACGTCGACGGTAATACCGAGAGTTTCAATGCAATAGCGGCTGATGCACATTGCCATCGTCGCGCCCATGCAGACGAGAATATGAGTTCTGAAGCCCGCGGGACGGCGTTTTCGCCCTCTCTCGAGACCTATCGAACCGCCGAGAATGACGGCAAGCACAAGTTTTATAACAAGTGCTGCGAGGCTTGCGCCTCGCAGACTATCAAGAAATTCCATAGAAATCACCTTATATTATCAATCGATGGGCATCTTCCAGACGTTTTCCGTCGGGTCCTTTCCTCCGCCGTTCGCGTATTTGTCCGCGGCTGACTCAAAGAGGATATAGAGATCTCCGTCCGCAACCGCAAGTCCCTCGCTCATGGGAGGAGCCGTTACGCTCACGGAAGGAACCTTGGAATCAAGGAAATAAACCGGCACGCTCTTGCCGTTCAGCTCCGTGGTCTTGTGCGCCTTGTCCCCGATCGGATTTTCGTAGAGAAAGATGGTGGATTTATTGGTTCTGCCGTAGGATTGGCTTAGCGCAACGGTATTTTCGGTTGCCGCAAAGCCCTGTATACGTTCGGTCATCGAGAAGATGACGTCCGGCGTTGCGAAGCTGTCCTTGACCATAGCCTCCGCCTTCAGGCCGTTTTCGGTGCTCTCGTCAAGCTCGTATCCGACAGTCCATGCGTAATACTTTTTACCTTCGCGGTTCGTCATATGGCGGTATTCATCGGTGGTATGGCTTGTGCTGTACTGAAAATCTCCGACCCAGAGATATCCGCCGGAATAATTGCAGAAGGAGGCGCGAACGGGGACGGAGATCTCGTCCGCGATCGTGATCTTACCGCATTGACCCGCTTTGAGCAGCTCGGTCAGCGGAACGCGATAGAGCTTTGAGCCGTTTGCGATATATACGTTCTTATCGGTAACGGCAACACCGCCCGCATGCGAGGAATGAGGCGTGCCGTCCATATTTGTCAGATAATATTCGCCGACATATGCACCGGTATTCATATCAACGGCAACGAGGATCGAGCAATCCGAGATATCCGTGCTCGGAAAATATCCCGATATGAGAAGCCATCCGCGCTCCTCCCAGATATCCATACCCTGCGGGATCATCTTGCCGGCAAGCGCGGGAACAAGATAGGATTTATCGGCTTTTCTGATAAAATCGGTATATGTGATATAGGAAACCGAGGGCAGAACGCTCTCTGCGGTAAATTTGAATTCAGAAGAAGGTCCCTCGTATATCGGGAAGGGCGGCTCGGTCACCTCGGGCTCGGTAGATTCGGGAAGCTCGGTGCCCTCAGTGCCCGACTCGGGACTTTCGGTATTTTCAATATTTTCGATCTTTTCGGTAGTTTCCTCGGGAAGCTCTGAATTGCAGCCGAGACAGGAAAGGATCATAACGATCGCGGCAAAAAGACTCAGAATTCTGATATTTTTCATAAATTTTCTCCGTATAACACAGTTTTACACTTGGGATCATTTTACGCTGAACATAAGGTCGCCGTAGGTCGGGTAGGGCCAATACTCGCTGCCCGTGAGAGTTTCCGCCTCGTCAACCGCCGCGCGCAGAAGCTCCATTGTTCCGAATATCAGATCGCGGTAGCCGTGCGCGAGAGTGACTATATCCCTTTCCTTTGAGAGCTTCTCAAGGAAGTTTTCAAGCGTGACCGTATGTGTCACGATAGCTGTCGTCAGCTCGGAGAGATCGCGGATCGTATCAAACTCATAATCGGTGTCGATGCCGATGCAGAATTCGCGCTTACGTCTGCCCGACTCGGCAAGCGCACCCGTGAATTTTGAGATTGCGGGAAGAATATCGCGGCGTACCATATCGATCATGGTCAGAGCCTCTATATGGATGACCTTGCAGTAGTTATCAAGAATAACGTCTCTTCTCGACGCCGCCTCAACGGGGGTGTAAATTTTATGCTGAGCGAAGAGCTTCAGATTCTTCTCCGATGTCAGCAGAGGAACGCAATCGGGGGTCGAGGGATAATTCGGCAGTCCGCGAACCTCTGTCGCTTCCTTCACCCAAGCCTCATCGTAGCCGTTTCCGCTGAATATTATACGCTTGTGCTCGGAGACTGTGCGGCGGATGAGCGAATGGAGCGCGCTCTCGAAATCATCCGCGCCCTCAAGCTCGTCCGCAAATAGGCGGAGCGACTCGGCAACCGACGTATTGAGCATAATATTAGTACATGCGATGCTGTCCGACGAACCGAGCATACGGAACTCGAACTTGTTGCCCGTGAAAGCAAAGGGCGAGGTACGGTTGCGGTCTGTATTATCGCGGGGGAGTTTTGGCAGAGTATGCACGCCGAGACGGAGCGGCTCCTGCGCCTGCGCGTTGTAGGGAATATCCTTCTCGATCGCATCGAGTATCTCCTCAAGCTCAGTTCCAAGGAAGATCGAAACGACCGCCGGAGGTGCCTCGTGCGAGCCGAGACGGTGATCGTTCGAGGGCGACGCTACCGAGAGACGGAGCAGATCAGCGTAGTCGTCAACAGCCTGAATGACCGCGCAGAGGAAAAGAAGGAACTGCGCGTTCTCTGCGGGCGTGTCGCCGGGCTTGAAAAGGTTTACGCCCGTGTTGGTCTGGATCGACCAATTGTTGTGCTTGCCCGAGCCCGAAACGTTCGCAAAGGGCTTTTCGTGAAGCAGACAGATCATTCCGTGCTTCTTTGCGACTCTCTGCATGACCTCCATGGTCAGCTGATTGTGGTCGCAGGCGATATTCGCCTTCGCAAATATCGGGGCAAGCTCGTGCTGCGCGGGAGCGGCCTCGTTATGCTCGGTCTTGGCAGAAACGCCGAGCTTCCAGAGCTCACGGTCGACCTCCTCCATATAGGCGGCAACTCGGGGCTTGATTATTCCGTAATAGTGATCGGAAAGCTCCTGACGCTTCGGAGGCTTTGCGCCGAAGAGGGTGCGCCCCGTGTAGATAAGGTCGCATCTCTTCTCGAACATCTCGCGGTCGATAAGGAAATACTCCTGCTCGGGTCCGACACAAGCCTTGATCGAGGTAACGTCATCGTTTCCGAAGAGCCTCAGAACTCGCATAGCCTGGCGGTTTAGAGCCTCCATAGAGCGCAAAAGAGGCGTCTTTTTATCGAGAGCCTCTCCGCCGTAGGAGCAGAATGCCGTCGGGATGCAGAGCGTTTTTTCTTTTATAAATGCATACGACGTGGGATCCCACGCGGTATATCCGCGCGCCTCAAAGGTTGCGCGGAGTCCGCCCGATGGGAAGGATGAAGCGTCCGACTCGCCCGAAACGAGCTCCTTGCCCGAAAATTCCAGTATGACGCTTCCGTCGGCATTGGGGCTGATAAAGGCATCGTGCTTCTCTGCCGTAACGCCCGTCATCGGCTGGAACCAATGCGTAAAATGCGTAGCTCCGCGCTCGACAGCCCAATCCTTCATCGCCTCCGCGACGATATTCGCAAGGCTGATATCGAGCGAACGTCCGTCCTCGATCGTCTTGCGCATGCGCTCGTATGCCTCCCTCGGCAAACGCGCCTTCATCTCTCTGTCATCAAAAACCATACATCCAAAGTATTCCGGAATCTTCATGGGGTTCTCCTATCGCAGAAATAATATCTCATTATATTAGTATATCTTTTTTTATATGGAAAGTCAAGAGGATTTTTTGAATTTTGAAAGAAAAGTACTCCCGTAGGAGTACTTTTCATATCAGATTCTTCCATTCGCGCCTGTTGTAAAGCACGCGCACCACAGAAACTGTTTTTTCCTTTTCGTCTACAAGATAAAAAATCAGATAATTCTCCGCCGATGTCTTTCTCATACCCATTGAGCGGTAAGGCTCCTCCGCTATAACAGCGAATCTTTGCGGCATCTCGGAAAGCGACAAGATCTGCATTTTAATAGAATTATATATCCGTCTCGCGGATTCCGGCTGAAAGAGTATTTCTTTGATATATGCTACCGCCTCGAATATATCGCGTTCCGCCGACCTGGCGATGTGGACAGCATATTCAGTCAAGATTCAGCTTCCTTTCTATTTCAGCAAAAGCATCCTCTGCCTTTTTAACTCTGCCGAGCTTCAGATCCTCGAGTCCCGCATCAAGTCTGCTGTGAAGTTCAGCGAGACCGCAAAGACGCTCGTACTCTGCATTAGAAAGAACAACAAGATCCCCCGTGCCGTTTTTGGTTATAAACACGGGTTCGTTATAGGTATTGCAAAACTCGGATATTTCGTTGTAACGATTTCTCAGATCGGAGCTTGGTCTTATAGTTGCCATACACTCACCTCCAATATTATTATACTCATATTTTATCATAATTTTGATATATTGTCAAGTGATTTTCAAAAAATACGCCCCGCAAAAGCGGGGCGCAAATGCATTATATTTTTTTCATCGGCTTCAGCGTCTTCGGGTCGACGGCAGAGCAAAGGAGCACGAGAACGACCGCTGCGATCGCGGCGTTTCCGAGCATATAACTTCCGTTGTAAACGAGGGAGTACACCCAAACGCTCATGCCCTCGGGAGTATAGCTGTCCCAAAGGATGATTCCCGAGAGAAAGCTGCAAATAAAGCGCAAAAACGATGCGCCGACCGCGCCGACGACGTAACCCGCGATGCGAGTCACGGGCTTGACGCTCTTCTCAAAGGGTGCCGAGAAGACGGAAGCGAGTCCGAGTGCGGTGAAAGCGAGGACGTAATCGAGAAGGATGCAGAGAGTGACTGCCCAAAAAGTATTCGCGGGGGGAAGCGAGAGTCCGAGGAGCATCTGTACGCTTGCGTAAACGAAGCCTGCGGAAAGTCCCCATTTCCAGCCGCGGCGGTAGGAAAGGTAGATTATCGGTATCGCACCGAGGCTTATCGATCCTCCGTACGCCCAGGGCTGTGGCAGGAACTGGCAAAGCAGCTCAAGTCCGACCGCGAGCGCGACCATCATTGCCGTCTCGACGAGTGCGAGAACGTTTTGTCTTGTGTTTTTCGTTTTCATTTTCTTTTTTCCTTTCGGAGATGTATTAATCAACCGATAATTTCGGGAATTCTCGAAAAAGTGATCAGTTTTTCCAAAAAAGAGAGCCGCACATCCTCTGCAGTGAATGTGCGGCACCCCCGATAACAATCGGTAGATTTTAAACTTCCTTCGCCGGTATTACCCGTATCAGGTTCAAAGGGTTCGGTCATAGACCGTCTCAGCCGCACGGCACCCCCGTATGGGATATTCAGTTTTTTGGTGAAGAGGGGAAGGTTCCACCCGAAGGGCGGAAATGATGATTTTGCTTCGCGAAAATGATGGTTCCGCTACGCGAAAATGATGATTCGCTACGCGAAATGAAGCAAAACTCATCGTTTTGTTTTTTCTGTGTCAAGTTTAGCTTTAACGGTGGTAATAGACGCGATCAACAGCTTTTTGATTGCAATGGAATCGCTTCTCATAGATTTAAATTCTCGCTCGGTAAGATTCCCGGACTTAAATATGCGTTCAAGCCAAAATATAGTTTCGTTTATCTCTTTGAGCGCAATCTCCAATTTGGATATAAAATCTTTTTTGCCTTGAGCAAATTGTGCCTCGGCTACATTTGCACCTACCGAAGTTCCTGCGCGAAACAATTGATTTATCATTGCCGGATGAGCCCGGCGCCCTTGCAACACTTTAGCACAAGCAATAACCCTATCACTCAATGCTTCAGATTTTTCTTTTAGTATATTCGAAGACATATCCGCCTCCATTGTTCATTCCGCCGTAAGGCGGATCATCATTCGGTGCCAGCCGATCATCATTCCGCCGTAAGGCGGATCATCATTTGATCTGCTCCGCAGATCAATAATAATAGTTCGCCTGAACCGTGCTGAGCTTATACTTCTTAAGCTCTGCTTCGTCGATCTTCACGTCTGCCGAGAATTTTTCAAGGCTTTCTGCGATATATTCAAGGAAAAGCGGTTCTTTGAGATAGTGCTCAAAGGTCATGTACTTTTCAAGCTCGGGGTCATAGAAGGTAAAGAAGTCGGCGTTTGTTTCCTTATCGTAAGCTCCCTCGTCGAGCTCAAGCTTTTCAATAATATGAAGGTTGTTTTCGGTTTCAATAAGCTTGATCTCTCCGACCTTCATCTTCTGAAGCTCGGTATAGATCTTCTCGAGTGCCTCGTCGGTTCCCATTGACGAATCCTTGCTCATATAAAGTCCGTTTACGTAGGAATCATCCGAGGGATTTTCATCGTACTTGCTGAGAACGCTCATGAAGCTATCTCCGCCGTTGATCTTTTTGAGAGCCTCCGCGGCACGCTCGCGCGCCTGCTGAGTCTCCTCCGCCGTCATGTCGCGGTATTTTGTATAGCCGTCCTTATCAAGAACGGGATTGCCCTTCTCGTCAAGCTCGGGACATTCGTTGATAAAGATACAGATCTGTCTCATGCGAACGTAATTTGCCTGATAGTACTCTTCCTTATCGACCTTGGTAACGCCGAGGGTTCCGCCTGTGCCGAAAAGGTATTCCTGAAGATAATCGACCTTCTCATCGATGAGATAAAGCTCGCGGAGAAGCTTGCGGTTTACTCCGTACTTTTCAAGTATCGAATTAAACTCCGACTTCGAGCCGTAAGCGTAAGTCTGGCAGAGCTCCTCGATATAGGTATCCACCTCGTCAACCGTCTCCTTGGGAAGCGAGAGACCGAACTGATCGAAGAGATAGAGCGAGCAGAGATAGGTCTCCGCGTTCTCATAAATAAAGGAAGACATTACGTCATCGTAGGTCTGACCCGTAGCTTGATCCGCAACGATCGCCCAGAACTGATCAACGTTATCAAGATCATACTGTCCGCAGACCGCGTCGCCGTAATAATACACGAACTGAGCCTTATAGCGCGAGAGCCAGAATTCGATCATATTTCCCGTGATCTCGGTTCCTCCGAGCTCCATGACCGGCGTTCCCATGCCGGAGCAGGAAACAAACGAGATCATCATCATAACTGCCGCTAAAAGGCACGCGGCGATCCTAATGCATTTTTTCATTTTAACTATCAATACCCTTAAAATAATTTTTAAATCAAAATCCGTTTTTTCGGCGGCGACAAGCGCGCGTTTCAAGCAAAAAACGCAGTTTTACAATTGCAATAAATATTATACACTATTTTGGGGAATTTGTCTATCCCTTATTTCCCGATATTTTGAGATATTTTTTAAATATTTCGCAAAGAATCGCAAGCGGATCGTCACTCGGGCGCATTGTCAGCACAAGATAGGGCTCTTCAGCAATAACGACTCGCAGACGGACCCCCGGCATATCGGCTATCTCCTGCCATACGTCAAGGTCGAATTCCTTCGGACGAATGCTCACCTGCCTGCCCTCCTGAGTCAGCGAAACTATCTTGCATCTCTCGCCGAGAGCGCGCAGAAGCGCAACGTCAAGCAGATAAAGCACCGGCTCGGGAGGCTCGCCGTAGCGGTCGGATAGTTCCTCGTAAAGGTCCTCGGTATCCCTCTCGTTCCGAACGTGCGCGATCTTTTTATAAAGCGACATTCTCTGAGACGCGCTTGCGACGTAGGAATCGGGAATATATGCGTTGATATTGAGGCTGACCGTCGTATCGATCTTCTCCTCTACCTTCTCTCCCCTCTCCTCAAGGACCGCCTCGCTCAGCAGCTTGATATAAAGATCGTAGCCTATCGCGTCGAGATGTCCGTGCTGCTCCGCGCCGAGTACGTTGCCCGCACCGCGGATCTCAAGGTCTCGCAGAGCGATCTGGAAGCCCGCGCCGAATTCGGTATATTCGCGGACAGCTTCAAGCCTTTTTTCCGCGATCTCGGTCAGAGCGCGTCCGCGCGGGAAGGTGAAATATGCATACGCACGTCTCGGCGAGCGTCCGACTCGTCCGCGGAGCTGATGAAGCTGGGAGAGACCCATTCTGTGCGCATTCTCAACGATCAAGGTGTTCGCGTTCGGAACGTCAACGCCCGTCTCGATGATGGTGGTCGAAACGAGAACGTCGATCTCGCCCGTGATCATATCGCGCCAGATGTCCTCAAGCTGCTCCTTATCCATCTTTCCGTGCGCAACGACGACGTTCGCCTCGGGGAATGCGCTTCTGATCCTGTCTGCGGTGTAGCTGATCGTTTCAACGAAATTATAAAGATAGAAGACCTGACCTCCGCGCGAAAGTTCGCGGCGGATGGCGTCGTTTATAATGAGATCGTCATGCTCGAGAACGTAACTCTGAACCGGCTGACGGTCGCCCGGAGCCTCGTCGAGGAGCGAGATATCGCGGATACCCGACATTGCCATATTCAGCGTTCGCGGAATGGGGGTCGCCGAGAGCGAGAGAACGTCGATATTGCCTGCCCTCTGCTTGATCTTCTCTTTCTGCGCTACGCCGAATCGCTGCTCCTCGTCAACGACGAGAAGACCGAGATCCTTGAATTTTACGTTCTGCGAAAGCAGACTGTGCGTTCCGATGATGAGGTCGATGTCGCCCTTCTCGAGATCGGAGATGATCTTCCTCTGCTCCTTCGGCTTGCGGAAGCGCGAAAGCATTTCGATATTTACGGGAAAAGCGCGCATACGGCTCTGCGCCGATTGATAATGCTGAAGTGCCAAGATCGTTGTCGGCACGAGCAGCGCGACCTGCTTGCCCGAGAGGATCGCCTTATAGATCGCGCGGAAGGCAACCTCGGTCTTGCCGTAGCCGACGTCTCCGCAAAGCAGGCGGTCCATGGGAACTGCCTTTTGCATATCCGCCTTGATATCCTCGGTCGCATCAAGCTGAGCGTCGGTCTCGTCGAATTCAAAAGCCGCCTCGAAATCGCGCTGAAAATCGTCATCGGGGAAGAAGGCAAATCCCGGTCTGCGCTGACGCTCGGCATAAAGCGCGATCAGCTCCTTTGCGATATCGCGCATAGTCGCCTTTGCGCGCGCCTTCGTCTTGCCCCATTCGGTACTTCCGAATTTAGAGAGACGGAGCGTGCCGTCGTCCGAATGCGCACCGATATATTTTGATACCTTATCAAGCTTTTCAACGGGCATAAAGAGCTTGTCGCTGCCCGCGTACTGAATGGTGATATAGTCTCGGGTTATGCCGTCGACCTCCATGGTCGTAAGTCCCATATACTGACCGATACCGTGCGCCTCGTGGACGACGTAGTCGCCCTCGGAAAGGTCGGCGTATGAGAGGATCTGCTGCGCGCTTGAATCCCTCTTTGACCTTGACGCGCGCTTCTTTCTCTCCGCCCTTGAGCCCTCGTTCATCGTCAGTGAGATGATCGCGCATCTCGGCGAGGGCAGCTCAAAGGGAGATGTAGGCGCGGAAGCGATCACAAAAGCCTCGCCGCGCGGAAGCTTTGAAAGCTCGGGGATCTCTTCATCATTAATATAATACGCCTTGATACCCCAGCTTTCGGAAAGAAGACCCGCATAATTTTTCGCCTTCGTCTCGTCGCCAGCCATGAGGATCATGCGGTATCCGCCCTTTGATAGACCTTCAAGCTCCTCGCGGAGAAGCTCGTCGTTATCCGAGGTCGAGAGCGCGTGCTTGGTTCTGAAGCCAAAAAGACCGCCGAGCGCCTTACCCGAAAGTCCCTGGACGAGCGAATCGAGCATTATCGTCGTATGCGATGCGGTAAAGGCATTCCATTTTTCGAGAGGTGCCGAAAATTCGGCGTACTTTGCCTCGAGCGATCCCGATTCAACGATCGACTTGACTTGCTCCTCCGAATGCCATACCGCACTCTTGAAAGCATCCTCCGCAGACGCCGCCGAGCGCATAATGCAGAGCGACATCGGCGAAAAATAGTCGGTCAGGGTAGTCTTTTCGGGATAGATGAGCGAGATATATTTATCGAGGAATCTGACCTCGGTACCCGCCGTGAGCGCGAGGTCGATAGCCGACGCCTCACCCTCAAGCGTTTCGGAAAGATGAGCGTCCTTCGATTTTTTGCGCAGATTCAAGATGGATTTCTTGATCGCGCAGAGCTTTTCCCCGTCGGCAACGATCTCACGGGCGGGGGGGATCAATATACTCTGCGCGTTTTCGGTGACGCGCTGGGTGGCGATGTCATAGAATCCCATTCGGTCGATCTCGTCGCCGAAGAACTCGATTCTGACAGCGTTCGTCACGCACGCGTAGGAATAGCAGATATCGACGATGCCGCCGCGATGCGCGAACTGACCCGCACCCTCGGCGAGAGAGGAGCGCACATAACCCGCGCTGACGAGCCTGCTTACAAGATCCGCGGGCGAAATCTCGCTGTCCATACCGACGCGGATCAGATTTTCCGCAAGCACTCCCTGCGGGATCGTATAAGAGAGAGCAGCCTCGGGCGTCGTTGTCACAACGTCAAGCTCACCGCGGCGAAGCGCGACAAGCAGAGAAAGCCTCGCTTGCTCAAACTCGCGCGAGGCTGAAATATTGTACATGTTCAGATCGCGGTTCGGATAGAACGCCGCGCGAAGACCGAAGGCGGTCAAAGACTCGCGCATTCTCCGCGCGGTCTTCTCGTCGGGACAGAGCATCAGGACGGGGCATCCGCCCGGCATATCACGGACGAGTGCCGCGCTGAGCGCATCTCCCGCGCCCTCACAAAGTCCCGAGACCACGATCGGCTTCGGGCGCGATCTTCTTTGCAGATCGACTGAATCGGTCAGCTGCTTGTATTCCGCGTCGCTTCTGATCGCGGACAGCACAAGAGCCGAGCTTTTATTTGCTTTGGTTTCCATTTATTCTCCCAAATGCTGATTGCAAAAGTCAGTTTTACAATTAGCTATGCTTTGCGTTGCATAGGCGGACAGCCTCGTCGTGCTTGCCGCCGATATAGAGCTCGACGCATTCAGCCGCGATGCCCATCAGCTTCTCAAGCTGCCCAAGCTCGTCTTCGGTAAAGCGCGAGAGCACCCAATCACTCAGCTCCATCTCGGGATGCGGCTTCTTGCCAACACCGATGCGCAGGCGGGGGAAGTTATCAAAGCCCATAAGATAGATGATGCTGCGCAGACCGCGCTGTCCGCCGTCCGATCCGCTGTCGCGCAGACGCATTCTGCCGATATCGAGGTTAATGTCATCTGATATTACAAGTATATGCTCGGGCGCGATCTTATAAAACTGCGCCGCCTCGCGTACAGCCTCGCCCGAGTTATTCATATAAGTCTGCGGGAGCATCATAAGCACGCCTCTGCCCGCGATCTCGCATTCTGCCGTCAGAGCCTTGAAGCGCGAACGGTCGCACCGGACTCCTTTCTTTCTCGCAAGAACGTCCATAGCCATAAATCCCGCGTTGTGGCGAGTTGTCACGTAATCACGCCCGGGATTGCCGAGACCGACAACGAGCCACTCGATCGGCGCCTTCGCGCGCGCCGTATTTTCTTTTGAGATCTTTGCAAAAAGATCAAAAATATCTGCCATTTTATCTCCTTCATGCCTGTTTTGCCTAAAAATTGCAAAGCAGAACGCCCCACAAGGCGAAGCCCGGTGGGTTTTGTTTTTCTGTCTATGCATATATTATATCCTAAATTTGGCGGTTTGTCAAGAAGAATGCAAAAGGCAAAATGCTAAATGCAAAATTGAGGTAGCTTTTCTCGCGTTGCTCGAAAAGCATACGGGAATAATTCTGTTCCGTCTTAATAATCCTTTGATAGCCTTAAACATATAACAAGTAAATAGAAAAATCGAGGTGTAATGGAGCAAAAGCTTCAAAACATCTCGATTTTGCTATACATTAATTGATTAATTGCTAATTCTGCAAAACTATAGGTTAGAATAATGCAATGGAATACCAAGCAGAAACAAAATTATTCTGTAAATAATTTCCGAGCATTGCGAGGAAATTTCCCTTAATTCTGCATTTAGCATTTTGCATTCAGCATTTAATTTTTCTTCCTCGGTATCAGCGCGATAACGACAAGAATGATCGCCACGACAACGATGACGGCGATTATCGCGCCGAGGATTCCCCCGCCATCCTCATCTGTCATACCGGTATCGGTGCCGTCGGGGCCGCTCGTTGCGCCGGGCGTATTGGTTACATCGGGGCGCGTGGTTGGCTCGGGGAGTATCGTAGCGGGAGTGCGCGAGGTATCGTCGGGCGTCAGAACGTCGTCGCTGTCCACGTTACCGCCCTCGGGCAGGGTCAGCGCGGAGGTCCCGTCCTCGCCCGGTATGATGTCGCTTACCGCAGGCATACCCGTGCCCGTCGCTGCCGATACGTTCACGCAAACGAAGGCGAGCAACGCAAGCGCGATGGAAAGCGCACTGATAGCCGCGCCGCCTACCGTAAGAACTCTTTTTTTATTTTCGCTCATTTCAAAGTTCCTTCCTTATTTATTTCGTTTTTGGGTCTGTTCATCCCTCGTTATTTTGTTCACTTTGGCGAAAAATATGTATCTTCCGCAATTTTATGCAAAAAACTTCTGAAAATCAAAAAATATTTCAAAAAACCTATTGACTTTTTCGGGCAAAAGATGTATAATATTTCTACCTCTGTTGGCAGAGGCTCTTTTTTCGTGTGAATTTTCCGCAAAAAAGGGACAAGGTCTCACCACAACCCATCCACCGCCTTCGGAGGGAGGTACGCCGACCGCACCTAAGCGGTCAAATAAACTATCACAGGAGGTGCCGACAATATGGCTAATGATTCCAGAGTCAAGGTTACTCTTGCATGCACCGAGTGCAAGCAGAGAAACTACGACACAAAAAAGAACAAGAAGAATACGCCCGACAGACTTGAGCTGAAGAAGTATTGCAAATTCTGCCGTAAGCACACTCTTCACAGAGAAACTAAATAAGGGGGTCGACATGAAGACATCAAAGATCCTTGCGGTTATCCTTTCCGCAATTCTGATGCTCACGCTCCTTACCGCTACTGTCTTTGCCGATGAAACAACCGCAGAGAACGCCGACGCAACCGCAGAGGTTACAGGCGAATCTACCGAGGTTACAGGCGATTCCACCGAAGACGAACACGATCACGATCATAGCGAAACAACAGCTACCACAACGGGCAGCTCTTCCGATCACGATGATCACGATCACGATGATCACGATCACGAAATCAACTGGGTTGATATTATCGTTTCGGCTTCCATCATCGTTCTCCTCGCTCTCGCGTTCGTTATCTGCTACTTCGCTATTCCGAAGTTCCGCGCAAGAGTACAGAAGTTCTTCAGTGACTATAAGAGTGAGCTTAATAAGATAACTTGGTCGTCCAAGGATGACGTCCGTAAGAACACTATCACAGTAATTGTGATAATCCTCGTACTTGTAATCGTAATTGCATTACTTGACTTCATCTTCTTAAACGGCATTGAGGCTTTGAAGCATCTGGTTGGATAAGAATTCTGATGAGCGATATCAATGAAATGAATGTTGGCGTACGTTGGTATGTGGTGCATACGTACTCCGGTTATGAAAACAAGGTTATGGCAAATATCCAGAAGATCGTTGAAAACCGCGGTCTCGGAGACTTGATCTTTGAGGCAAAGATCCCGGTTGAAACAGTTCTGGAAAAGAAGGGTGACGAGGAAAAGGAAGTAGAGTACAAGCTCTTCCCCTGCTACGTTCTGGTCAAGATGATCATGAACGACGAGTCATGGCACGCCGTAAGAAACATTACGGGCGTTACAGGCTTCGTAGGCCCCGGATCCAAACCCACACCCCTCACCGATAAAGAGGTCGAAGACCTCAATATCGAAGAAAAGAAAGCTCCCCGTCTCGCCGTCGGCGTTGGAGACGAGGTCGTCATCAAGGGCGGTCTGTTCGATGGATATCAGGGAACAGTTCAGTCAATTTCGGATGACGCTAAGAAGATCACCGTTCTCGTTAAGAGAGGACGCCGTGATATGCCGGTTGAGTTTGACGCCGCAAACGTAGTTCCGGTATAAATTTAGTGGGAGGAAGAAAAATTTCTAATTCTTCCGCCAAAAACCACATGGAGGTATTTATTTATGGGAAAGAAAGTATTGGGCTATATTAAGCTTCAGCTGCCCGCCGGCAGAGCAACTCCTCAGCCCCCCGTAGGTCCCGCCCTCGGTCAGTACGGTGTTGCAATTCCGGTTTTCACAAAGGAATTTAACGAAAGAACCAAGAATGACATCGGTCTCATCATCCCTGTAGTTATCACAGTTTATGCAGACCGTTCCTTCACATTCATCACCAAGACTCCCCCCGCACCCGTTCTCATTCTCAAGGCTTGCGGCATTGAGAAGGGCTCCGATAAGCCCAACAAGAACAAGGTTGCTAAGCTTACCCGTGAACAGGTAAGAAAGATCGCAGAGACCAAGATGCCCGACCTTAACGCTGCTACCATCGAGACTGCTATGAGCATGATCGCAGGTACCGCTCGTTCCATGGGTATCACCGTAGAAGACTAAGAGGAGGTAAGTTAAAATGGCTAAAATGGGTAAGAAGTATACTGATAGTGCTAAGCTCATCGACCGTTCGAAGGCTTACGATCCCTCTGAGGCTATGGCTCTCGTTTGCCAGACCGCAAAGGCTAAGTTCGACGAGACTGTTGAGATCCACATCCGCCTCGGCGTTGACTCCCGTCACGCAGACCAGCAGGTTCGTGGTGCCGTAGTTCTTCCTAACGGTACCGGTAAGACTGTTAAGACTCTCGTATTCGTTAAGGATCCCGCTAAGATCGAGGCTGCTACCGCAGCAGGCGCAGATTACGTTGGCGGCGCAGAGTTTGTTGAGAAGATCCAGAAGGAAAACTGGTTTGAGTTCGATACCGTTATCGCTTCTCCCGACATGATGGGCACCGTTGGCCGTCTCGGTAAGATC
>JAFQPI010000033.1 GCA_017411805.1 Clostridia bacterium | reverse complement strand
TGTCTTGTTCATGAATACTACGATGTAAGGAACACCAACCTGTCTTGCCAAGAGGATATGCTCTCTTGTCTGGGGCATCGGACCGTCTGCTGCTGATACTACGAGGATTGCACCGTCCATCTGTGCTGCGCCTGTGATCATGTTCTTAACATAGTCAGCGTGGCCGGGGCAGTCAACGTGTGCGTAGTGACGAGCGTCGGTCTCGTACTCAACGTGACGGGTGTTGATTGTGATACCTCTTGCCTTCTCCTCAGGAGCGTTGTCGATCTGGTCGTATGCCAGGAACTCTACGCTACCCTGTGCGAGGGAGAGGTACTTGGTGATAGCAGCGGTAAGGGTGGTCTTACCATGGTCAACGTGACCGATGGTACCAATGTTTACGTGCGGTTTGGTTCTTTCGAACGTAGACTTAGCCATTTTGGAATCCTCCGTAAAAATTTCTTTTTTATTTTAATTTAAATTTAGTGCAAAGAAACTATCAGTTCTGCTTTGCGCGGGCAGTTACGATGCCCTCCTGGATGCTCTTGGGAACCTGAGCAAAGTTGTGCGGCTCCATAGAATAGAGCGCACGTCCCTGAGACTTGGAACGCAGGTCGGTTGCATATCCGAACATTTCGGACAGCGGAACGTCTGCGATGATCTCGGTAGATCCCTTACCGTCGTCATTCATAGCCTGAATTGCACCACGGCGGGAGTTGAAGTCACCGATTACGTCGCCAAGATAATCATTGGGAGTAATGGTGGTTACCTTCATAATAGGCTCGGTAAGAACGGGGTCAGCCTTTCTCATAGCCTCCTTGAACGCCATAGATCCGCAGATCTTGAACGCCATTTCGGAGGAGTCAACCTCGTGATAAGAACCGTCGTAAAGTGTTACCTTAACGTCAACTACGTTGTAGCCTGCAAGGACACCGCACTGCATTGCGCCCTGGATACCCTGGTTAACAGGCTCGATGAATTCCTTCGGAACTGCACCGCCGGTAACGGAGTTAACGAATTCGTAACCTGCGCCGGGCTCGTTGGGCTCAACGATGATCTTAACGTGAGCGTACTGACCCGAACCGCCGGACTGCTTCTTATACTTGCACTCATGGTCAACTGTCTTACGGATAGTCTCCTTGTAAGCGACCTGGGGCTTACCGATGTTTGCCTCTACCTTGAACTCACGAAGAAGTCTGTCAACGATAATTTCAAGGTGGAGCTCACCCATACCTGCGATGATGGTCTGACCGGTCTCATCGTCGGTGTAGGTTCTGAACGTGGGGTCTTCCTCTGCGAGCTTAGCAAGAGCGATACCCATCTTCTCAAGACCTGCACGGGTCTTGGGCTCGATAGCAACTCTGATAACGGGCTCGGGGAATTCCATAGATTCGAGAACGATGGGATGCTTGTCGTCACAGAGAGAGTCACCGGTACCGGTGTTCTTTACCGAAACGACTGCTGCGATATCGCCGGCGTAAACGACGTCGATATCCTTACGGTTGTTAGCGTGCATCTGAACGATACGACCCATTCTTTCTCTCTTGCCCTTGGATGCGTTCCAGACAGTGTCGCCTGCGTGGATCGAACCGGAGTATACGCGGAAGAAGCAAAGCTTTCCTACGAAGGGGTCGGTTGCGATCTTGAATGCGAGAGCCGCAAAAGGAGCTTCATCGCTCGAAGGACGGCTGTCGTCTTCGCCGGTCTCGGGGTTGACACCGGTGATATCGGGAACGTCTGTAGGTGCGGGCATATAGTCAACGATCGCGTCAAGAAGCTTCTGAACGCCCTTATTTCTGAAGGAAGTACCGCAAACTACGGGAACCATAAGGTTTTCAATGGTTGCCTTTCTGATTGCGACCTTGATCTCTTCGTTGGTGATGTCCTCGCCCTCAAGGTACTTCATCATGAGCTCTTCGTCAGCCTCTGCAGCAGACTCGATCATCTTTTCACGGTATTCTTCAGCCATTTCCTGCATATCTGCGGGAATGGGCTCGATTCTCATGTCCTTACCGAGGTCATCGTAATAAACGGTTGCCTCCATAGTCATGAGGTCGATGATACCACGGAAACTGTCTTCCTTGCCAATCGGGAGCTGAATCGGAACGGGGTTTGCGCCCAGTCTATCCCTCATCATACCCACAACGCGGTAGAAGTCCGCACCGGTGATATCCATCTTGTTAATGTACGCAAGACGCGGTACACTATATTTTGTAGCCTGTCTCCAAACGGTTTCAGACTGGGGCTCAACGCCTCCCTTAGCACAGAAGACTGCTACTGCACCGTCAAGAACTCTGAGCGAACGCTCAACCTCAACGGTAAAGTCAACGTGGCCGGGAGTATCGATGATATTAATACGGGTATTCTTCCAATGGCAGGTGGTTGCGGCAGAAGTGATAGTAATACCTCTCTCCTTCTCCTGAGCCATCCAGTCCATGGTGGAATCGCCGTCGTGTGTTTCACCCAGCTTGTGGTTAACACCCGTATAGAACAGTATTCTTTCGCTTGTAGTCGTCTTACCGGCGTCAATATGAGCCATGATACCGATATTACGAGTACACTCGAGCGAATATTCTCTTGACATAGATAGTCTCCTTAATTGTTCGATTTCTTATAAGTTTTTTAAAATAATCAATTCTTTCAGATAAATTAATATCTGTAGTGAGCAAACGCCTTGTTTGCTTCAGCCATACGGTGAGTCTCTTCCTTCTTCTTGAACGCTCCGCCGGCATTGTTGATTGCATCGAGGATCTCGCCTGCAAGCTTTTCTGCCATGGTACGTTCGCCGCGCTTTCTGGCATAACCTACCATCCAGCGGAGACCCAGGGTCTGACGTCTGTCTGCTCTAACCTCAAGCGGAACCTGATAGGTAGAACCGCCTACACGGCGAGCCTTAACCTCAAGAACCGGCATTACGTTTTCAAGAGCTTCGACAAATACTTCAAGGGCATTCTTTCCCGACTTTGCTTCTACGATCTCAAATGCATCGTAAACGATAGTCTGAGCAACACCCTTCTTGCCGTCGAGCATTACATTGTTAACAAGCTTTGTTACGAGCTTGGACTTGTAAATAGGATCCGGCAATACGTCTCTCTTGGATATACGACCTCTTCTCGGCACTGTACTTCCCTCCTTCATTAATTTTGAATGAAATCATAGGTACTCAAAAGCATATTCTCCTGTTAGCGCTCTTCTGTCCGCAGTATATAAACAAACGGAAATGAGTAGCTAAAAACATGCTGATACCTTCACCGAATTATTTCTTTGCGTCCTTCGGTGTCTTTGTTCCGTACTTGGAACGGGCCTGTCTGCGTGCTGCTACACCCTGTGTATCGAGTGTGCCGCGGATAATGTGATAACGTACACCGGGCAGGTCTCTTACTCTACCGCCTCTGATGAGAACGACGGAGTGCTCCTGCAGGTTGTGTCCTTCACCGGGAATGTAGGTGGTTGCCTCAAGACCGTTGGAAAGACGAACTCTTGCGATCTTACGGAGCGCGGAGTTAGGCTTCTTGGGGGTTGTGGTGGTTACCTTGGTGCAAACGCCTCTCTTCTGGGGCGAGGGGAGATCGGTGCTCTCGTTCTTGATGGTGTTGAAGCCCTTCTGAAGCACTGCTGCTTTGGACTTGTACACCTTGTCTGTACGACCCTGTCTGACAAGCTGGTTAAAGGTTGGCATCCTTCTGCTAATCCTCCTTTCTTCCGAATTGTTTATATACAGATGCGAACGGAAGGCTCGCAAAACTGTCAAAAATCGAGCTCTTTGAGTGTTTTTCCTTCAAAAAACTCAGCCGAAGCCACAAAACCTCAGCATAATTCGCATTATTATAGCATTTTTTCGATCGATTGTCAATACCCTTTAAAAAATGCATAAATTTTCTGTCATTTGCACAATTACACACTTTTTAACAAGTATTTTTACCGTCAAAATGCACAAACCTAAAAAGACATTCAGCCTACTTCCGAAATTGTTTCGGAAGTAGGCGTAAAATGTTAATTAATTGTTATATCGCTCACAAATTATTCGGCAACCGACTCGGAAGCGATCTCCTCGGAAGACGAATCGTCATCGTTTACGTCAACGGAAATAATGCTGTCGCCTCCCTCGGGAGAGGTGGGAGCAGTGTCCTCTGCGGCAAGAACGTCTACGTTGTTGTAGCAAGCCATACCCGTACCTGCGGGAATCAGCTTACCGATAATAACGTTCTCCTTGAGTCCGAGCAGATTATCGACCTTACCCTTGATAGCAGCCTCCGTGAGGACCTTTGTGGTCTCCTGGAAGGATGCTGCAGACAAGAAGGAATCTGTCTGGAGAGCTGCCTTTGAGATACCGAGAAGGACGGGCGAGCATGTTGCTTCATGAAGCTCGGTCTCACCTGCTGCGATACGCTCGCGGACCTTTTCATTTTCGTCATCGAATTCATTGACGGAAACGAGAGTTCCAACCAGCATATTCGTATCACCGGTATCCTCAATACGGAGCTTACGAGTCATCTGACGTGCGATAACCTCGATATGCTTATCGTTGATATTAACCGACTGAGAACGGTAAACCTTCTGTGTTTCGCTGATGATATAATCATACACAGCATCCGGACCGAGATATTCCATGATATCAGCGGGAGCCTTTGAACCCTCGGTAAGAGCGTCTCCGCGCTTGACCTCAGCACCGTCGGCGATCGAAATACGTCTGCCGTAGGGGATCTGATAGGTTGCAGACTCGCCCGTTTCGGCATTGAATACGACAACGTCCTGGATATTGGGATTCTCATCGGGCTGAATATGAGCAACACCGTCAAGCGCGCTGAGGATAGCGGGCTTCTTAGGTGTTCTTGCTTCAAAGAGTTCTTCAACTCTGGGAAGACCCTGGGTAATATCGGCACCTGCAACGCCTCCCGAGTGGAAGGTACGCATGGTAAGCTGAGTACCGGGCTCACCGATCGACTGAGCAGCGATGATACCGACAGCCTCACCGACGTTGACCTTACGTCCGCTTGCAAGGTCCGCGCCATAGCAATGTGCGCAGATACCGTGACGAGCGCGACAATGGATAACTGTTCTTATGCGAACCTCGGTAATACCTGCGGCGATGATCTTCTTGACCATTGCCTCGGTAAGCATGGTGTCATCGGGAACGAGGATCTCACCGTTTTCGGGATTAATGACGTCGCCCATGGTATATCTGCCGACGAGTCTGTCCTCGAGCGGCTCGATGGGTTTGGTCGCATCACCGTCGGTGATAGCTCTGATAATTGCGCCGTGCTGTGTTCCGCACTTCTCTTCGCGGACGATAACGTCCTGCGAAACGTCAACGAGACGACGGGTAAGATAACCCGAGTCCGCTGTACGAAGAGCGGTATCCGAAAGCGATTTACGGGAGGAACGTGCACCCATAAAGTACTCGAATATCTTCATACCCTCGCGGAAGTTCGACTTGATCGGGATCTCCATGGTCTTACCGTTGGTAGCGAACATAGGTCCACGCATACCTGCGAGCTGACGCATCTGGGTTATCGAACCACGGGCTCCGGAGTCCGACATGATCTTGATCGGGTTGTAGGTCGAGAAGCCTGCCTGGAGAGCACCGGTAACTTCGTTCGTAGTGCGGTTCCAAACTGCAACGACTTTCTCGTATCTTTCCTGCTCAGAAAGAAGACCCTTCTGGAAGTACTTGCCGAGAGTTTCAACTTCCTTCTCAGCATCGCTTACGAGCTGCTTCTTCTCCTTCGGGATAGTCATATCGTATACCGAGATTGAGAAGGATGCTCTTGTGGAGTACTTATAGCCCATCTCCTTGATCGCATCAAGCATCTCAGCGGTCTTCGCGGAGTTGTGTCTCTTGATGCACGCGTTGATGATCTGGCCAAGTTCCTTCTTTGTAATAATAGAAGCGATCTCGAGATCAAGCTTCTTTTCGGGGTCGTTTCTGTCAACGAAGCCAAGATCCTGAGGAATGTGCTGGTTGAAGATAAGACGTCCGAGGGTTACTGCGTCTGCGCCGCGATTTACACCGCGCTCGCCGTTATCGCCCTTCTTGATACCGATAATTCCCTCTTCAACGCCCGAAGAGGTCTTGCGGCTGACTCTGAGGGCAATAGGAGCATGAAGTCCGAGCTGACCGTTAAGGTAAGCCATATTTGCCTCGTCAAAGTTACGGTAGATTCCTCCTGCTCCGGGCTCGTCGTTACGAACGATCGAGAGATAGTAGGATCCGAGGATCATATCCTGGGTAGGAACAGTGACCGCGCGTCCGTCAACGGGCTTTAAGAGGTTGTTAGCCGAGAGCATAAGGAATCTCGACTCAGCCTGAGCCTCTGCGGAAAGCGGTACGTGTACAGGCATCTGGTCGCCGTCGAAGTCGGCGTTGAACGCGGTACATACAAGGGGATGGAGCTTGATAGCTCTACCCTCAACGAGCACGGGCTCGAATGCCTGAATGGAAAGTCTGTGGAGTGTAGGAGCACGGTTGAGAAGTACGGGATGCTCCTTGATTACGTTTTCGAGTGCGTCCCAAACCTCGTCGTTGCTGACCTGCGCGCGATCGATCTTCTTCTGAGCTTCCTTGACGTTGGTAGCCTTGCCCATTTCGACAAGTCTCTTGATAACGAAGGGCTTGAACAGCTCGAGAGCCATTTCCTTAGGCAGACCGCACTGATAGATCTTCAGCTGAGGACCTACGACGATAACCGAACGGCCGGAGTAGTCAACACGCTTACCGAGAAGGTTCTGACGGAAGCGTCCCTGCTTACCGCGGAGCATCTCGGAGAGTGACTTGAGAGGACGGTTGGAAGGACCGGTTACGGGCTTTCCGCGACGTCCGTTGTCGATAAGAGCGTCGACCGCTTCCTGAAGCATACGCTTCTCGTTACGGATAACGATCTCGGGAGTCGAGATCTCGATCAGCTTCTTAAGACGGTTATTTCTGCTGATAACGCGGCGATAGAGCTCATTAAGGTCGGAGGAAGCAAAGCGTCCGCCGTCGAGCTGAACCATCGCTCTGATATCGGGAGGAAGAACGGGAAGAACGTCAAGAACCATCCATTCGAGCTTATTGCCCGAGCGGCGGAAGGACTCGATGACCTCAAGTCTCTTGATGAGTCTTGCCTTCTTCTGGCTTGTTGTAATAGCGAGATCCTCGCGAAGCTGAGCCGCAAGAGCATCGATATCGATGCCTGCAAGGAGCTCCTTGATAGCCTCCGCACCCATTCCGACGCGGAACTCGTTCTCATACATCTCGCGGTACTCGAGATACTGTTTCTCGGAAAGGACCATACCCTTTTCAAGGGGAGTGTTTCCGGGATCGAGAACTACGTTTTCTGCGAAATAGAGGACCTGCTCGAGCTGCTTTGAGGAGATATCGAGAACGAGAGCCATTCTCGAGGGAGACGCCTTGAAATACCAGATATGGGAAACAGGGCATGCAAGCTCGATGTGACCCATTCTTTCACGGCGTACTCTCTTGGTAGTTACCTCAACGCCGCACTTATCGCAAATGATCTTTTCGCGGACGTTGTGGGAATTCTTATATTTACCGCACATACAAGCGCCGTCCTTTGTCGGGCCAAAGATCTTTTCACAGAAAAGACCTCCAACCTCAGCCTTAAGTGTACGGTAGTTGATAGTCTCCGGCTTGGTTACCTCGCCGTAGGACCATTCTCTGATCATATCCGGAGACGCCAGACCTATTTTTATAGAGGCAAATTCATTATTATCCATAGCTATTCTCCTTTAAATCAGTTATCGTATCCGTCTTCGGAATCGTAATCATCCTCGGACTCATATTCATATTCCTCGGTATACTCGTCGTCGCTCTCATCCTCTTCATCCTCGCCGAGGTCGAACTCGCCGTCCTCGTCTGCAAAGAGGAATCCTCCGCGACCGTATTCATCCTCGCTGCCCGTCTGACCGACTGCATCGTCGATCGCGTCGCTGTCACGGCGGCTGAGATACTGAGGCTGCTCCTCTTCAACAACGGAAGAGAGCTTGATCTCCTCGCCCTGCTCATTAAGGACTCGGATGTCAAGACAGAGCGACTGAAGCTCCTTGACAAGGACCTTGAATGCCTCGGGAACGCCGGGAGTGGGGATATTCTGACCCTGGATGATCGCCTCGTATGCCTTGCGGCGTCCGTTGACGTCGTCCGACTTGACGGTCAGGATCTCCTGAAGTGTATAAGCTGCACCGTATGCCTCGAGTGCCCAAACCTCCATCTCTCCGAAACGCTGGCCGCCGAACTGTGCCTTACCGCCGAGAGGCTGCTGTGTAACGAGAGAGTACGGACCGTTGGAACGGGCGTGGATCTTATCGTCAACGAGGTGATGGAGCTTGAGGTAGTACATGATACCTACGGTTACGGGGTTATCGAAGGGCTCGCCGGTACGTCCGTCATAAAGCACGGTCTTACCGTCGATTACCTGACGCTTCGTCTGGCCGGTCACGGGATCGGTGATCTCGCGGGTCTCCTTGCCGTCCACGTTCTCTCCGGGGAATACGTCACGCCACATATTCGCCATCTTCATGCACTCGAGAATGTCCTTCTCGTTTGCACCGTCGAATACGGGAGTCATGATCTTCCAGCCGAGCTTACGAGCGGCGATTCCAAGGTGAACCTCAAGAACCTGACCGATGTTCATTCGGGAAGGAACGCCCAGGGGGTTAAGAACGATATCAAGAGGAGTTCCGTCGGGAAGGAAGGGCATATCCTCGGGAGGAAGGATGCGCGAAACGACACCCTTATTACCGTGACGACCTGCCATCTTGTCACCTACGGAGATCTTTCTCTTCTGTGCGATATAAACGTGAACGACCTTGTTTACACCGGTGGGAAGCTCATCGCCCTGCTCATGAGAGAATACGCGAACGTCAACGACGATACCCGATTCGCCGTGAGGCAGTCTGAGCGAGGTATCTCTGGTCTCGCGGGTCTTCTCACCGAAAATCGCGCGGAGGAGTCTCTCTTCTGCGGTAAGGTCGGTCTCTCCCTTGGGAGTGATCTTACCTACAAGGATATCGCCGGCATGAACCTCGGTACCCTTCTTTACAACGCCGTATGCATCGAGGTTGCGGAGAGCATCTTCACCTACGTTCTGGATCTCACGGGTGATCTCCTCGCTACCGAGCTTGGTATCTCTTGCCTCGTGAGTATATACCTCGATATGAAGCGATGTGTAAACGTCGTTTCTTACAAGGTTTTCATTGAGAAGGACCGCGTCCTCGTAGTTATAACCTTCCCAGGTCATAAATCCGATAAGAGCGTTCTTACCGAGAGCGATCTCGCCCTTCGAGGTTGCGGGACCGTCAGCAATGACCTGTCCCTTCTCTACTCTCTCGCCGTGAACAACGAGAGGTCTCTGGTTACAGCAAGTACCCTGGTTGGTACGCTTAAACTTGATAAGATCGTAGCTATCCTTGCGTCCGTCATCGGTGCGGATAACGATCTTTGCGGTCTCAACGTGCTCAACGACACCTGCGTTCTTAGCAAGAACAACGACGCCCGAGTCACGCGCTACCTTATATTCCATACCGGTACCGACAATGGGTGAATCGGTGACCATAAGCGGAACTGCCTGCTTCTGCATGTTCGATCCCATAAGAGCACGGGAGTTATCATCGTTCTCAAGGAAGGGGATCATTGCGGTAGCTGCAGATACTACCATCTTGGGGGATACGTCCATGAAGTCGATCTCATCGACCGAAACCTCGCGGAACTCGTTCTTATCGCGGGCGGTAACGGTATTATTAATGAAGCAACCGTTCTCGTCGAGAGGCTCGTTAGCCTGCGCGATGATGTAATTATCCTCAACGTCTGCGGTCATATAAACGACCTCGTCGGTAACGCGGCGGGTTGCGCGGTCTACCTTGCGGTAGGGAGCCTCGATGAAGCCGTACTCGCTGATGCGCGCGTAGGTTGCGAGATAGGAGATAAGACCGATGTTGGGACCTTCGGGAGTCTCGATGGGACACATACGGCCGTAGTGGGTGTAGTGTACGTCACGGACGTCGAAGGAAGCGCGGTCACGGGAAAGACCGCCGGGACCGAGCGCCGAAAGACGACGCTTATGAGTCAGCTCGGAAAGGGGGTTAGCCTGATCCATAAACTGAGAAAGCTGAGAAGAGCCGAAGAACTCACGGATAACGGTTGCAACGGGTCTGATGTTGATAAGAGCCTGAGGAGTCAGCTTCTCGTTATCCTGAGTGGTCATACGCTCACGGATGATCTTCTCCATACGGGAGAAGCCGATTCTGATCTGGTTCTGAAGCTGCTCGCCTACGGAACGAATACGACGGTTGCCAAGGTGGTCGATATCGTCGGTTGTTCCAACATCGTGAGCGAGGTTAAGCAGATAGTTGATGGTTGCAAAGATATCCTCGCGGGTGATGTGCTTGGGGCAGAGCTCGTTGATTCTCGCACGGCACGCAGCCTTGATAGCGTCGAGGTCGCCGCCGCACTCTTCCATAATGGAAAGGAGAACGGGAGTGGAAACCTTCTCGCGCACTCCGCAGTCGAGGAGCTTGTCACCAATGATCTTCTCGGGCCAGCAGGTGTGGTTGGAGAACACCTTGATGACCTCGCCGTTATCGAGCGCGATCTCAACCTCGTTTACAGCCGCGTATTCGATCTCGAGTGCTTCCTCAGGAGTAATAACGTGGCCTTCCTCAAAGAGGAGCTCTCCGCTGATAGTGCTTACTACGGGAGCAGCAAGACGGCGGTTTGCGATTCTCTCGGAGATAGCGAGCTTCTTATCGAACTTATAGCGTCCGACGGGAGCGATATCGTATCTCTTGGGATCGAAGAAGAAGTTGTTGATAAGTGTAAGAGCGGCGTCGACCTGAATAGGCTCGCCGGGACGGAGCTTACGGAAGATCTCGCGGAGAGACTCGACCGATGCGCTAGAACGGCGGTTGATAGCAGAAGCCTCCGACTCGTCCTTCTCAAGAGTTGCGCGGAGACGGATATCGTCGCCGAACATATTGAAAATATCCTCTGCGCTCTCGATACCTGCAATCATATTGCCGGTCTCGGGATCGAGGCTGAGACCGAGGGCACGGATAAACATGGTAAGGGGCAGCTTACGGTTCTTATCTATTCTGACGTAGATAACGTTGTTGCTGTCAACCTCATACTCAAGCCATGCACCGCGGTAGGGGATGATCTGTGCGGTAAAGGTTTTCTTTCCCGTCTTATCGATGTCGGATGCGTAGTACATACCCGGCGAACGAATGATCTGAGAGACGATGACACGCTCGGCACCGTTGATAACGAATGTGCCGTTTTCTGTCATGATCGGGAAGTCACCCATATAAATATCGGTCTGCTTGACTTCTCCCGTCTCCTTATTGTTGAGACGTACGTTGACCTTCAGGGGAGCCGCGTAGTTTACGTCTCTCTCCTTACATTCCTCAACGGGATATTTAGGCTTAGAGTCTATCGAATAGGAAACGAATTCGATAGAAAGATTTCCGCTGTAGTCCACGATGGGCGATACGTCGCGGAGAACCTCTGCAAGTCCTTCCTCGAGGAACCATTTGAAGGAATTTGTCTGAATCTCAATAAGATTCGGGATTTCGAGTGTAGTGCGGGTTTTGGAAAAGGATTTTCTTAAATTCTTTCCGAGCACCTGGTCTGTTACATTGACCATAAATTCAATCACTCCATTCAAGTATTTTTCGCTTTTAACATCATTTCGAGTTTTTTCGGCTCTGATGGCCACAAAATATTTTCATACAATATTAATATATAAACCGCAGTTACGAAACAAACCCGACCCATTTTTAGACATATTAAGCGATTATAATGCAGTTTAATATTATACACCCTATTTTGCGATTTGTCAATACCAAAACCGAAAAAAGTTCCTTTTTTTCAAAAAAATTTTAATCTGAATTATCAGTTGAAAGACTTTTTGTATAAACAATCATTTTTTGAGCATAAAATCTATTTAAAAAGGAGAATAAGCTATGAATAATAAATCGCCAAACTTATCCCGCTCTCCGGATTGGGTCAGGATCGCCTCAATGATATTCTGCGTTATCGCAGCCTTGGCGGCGGCTTACGTTGCTTTCAAATATTTATTTGCGCTTTTGCTTCCGCTTTTGCTCGGAGCCGGAATAGGGATTCTGTCATCGGCACTTGCTGCAAAACTCGAAAAACATACGCAAGCATCAAAAAAGACAGTATCCTTTGCCGTTCTGCTTTTCCTTCTCGCCGTTTTTATTGCAATACTTTTTCTTACCGTCAAACGCTTGATAAGCGAGCTCGGGAATCTCGCCGACGGCATAGGAGAAAATGGCGGGGTGATCTCGGATTTTTTTGATAAGGCATCAAAACTTATCTCCGATATGAGCAACAAGATAGCATCATTTTTTCCTAACAGGGGAGAAGCAGAAAATAACAAGACCGCAGAAAAGATCAACGACTATATCTCCACATTTCTCGGAGATTCGCTTTCCGCAATCGGCTCCGCGATCCCCGGAATCCTTACATCGCTCCTCTCTGCCCTGCCCGATCTGTTTCTCGGAGTGGTCGTCACGATCATCACGGCTTTCTATTTTACGCTTGACACCGCTCGGATAAAGCGCGGCATCAGAAGCATACTTCCGTCCTCGGCAGAAAGGATAATATCACATATAAAAAAAGAAGCCGCAGTAGCCGTGATCGGCTATCTGCGCTCCTATTCTATAATAATGCTGATAACGTTTGCCGAAATATTCTTCGGCTTGAGTGTACTCGGTATTGAATATTCATTTTTGATCGCCGCCGTAAGCGCGGTCATAGATATACTGCCCGTTCTCGGCGTTGGTATCATACTCCTACCGTGGGCGATCTTTTGCCTGATCGGGCGCAATCTGTTTCGCGGCATCGGTCTTATTATATTATATGTAATAATCGTTATCGTAAGGCAATTCATAGAACCCAAGATCGTGGGAGAAAGCCTTGGCGTTCATCCGCTCTTGGCCCTTTCATCCTTTTATATTGGATACCGTTTGTTCGGTTTCGCGGGAATCATAATCGCGCCGATTCTGCTTGTTTTATGGCGCACTATAAAAGAATATTCAGGCAAGGAAAAGCTTAAGAGCATCTGAGTGCGCCTGTTCTGAAAACAAACGCTGAAGCCGTGATTATCATCAATCCGTAAATGACTATGGAAAGAACGCCGAGAGTTCCCGCCATTACCGCAGAAACGTAGAAGAAGATACCAACCACGATCGCGGCGCCGGAGATAACGCGACACACGGTATCAACTGTTCTGTCCTCAAAGAAAGCTATGATAAGGCAGAAAAAGGAGATCAGCTTCTCGCCGAAGACTTCATTATATACGGAAGAATTTCTGCCGATTTTGCAATTGTAATTTCTATCAATACACTTATTCATTTTGCACCTCTTATTATAAGTAATTCCGCTTTCGGAACTGTTCTGACATTATTATACCACATTCGATTGCGTTTGTCAAGATATTTTTATCATTTTCGGAAAATTTTTTATTTTTCTATTTACAAATCGGAATTTTTGTGGTATAATAATTCCATCAAAGGAATCAAGGGGTTTCAAAATGGGTTTTGAATACATTGAAAGAATAAAGCAGATCAAGAATGAGAAGAAGATCACTAACGAAGAGCTTGCGCGTCTTTCGGGAATTCCGCTCGGAACGCTCTCGAAGCTACTGGCGGGTCTTTCGGATTCTGTCAAGCTTTCGAACATGATCGCAATATGCGATGCGCTCGGCTGCTCGCTTGATTACGTTGTCAGCGGCATTCCCGAGAACACGAACAACTTCACTCTCGACGGTAACGAGATCAGGCTGATCGAGGAATACCGCCGTCTCGACACACACGGTAAGGAGCTTCTGATGCTCGTAGCAGGCAAGGAGCGCGAGCGTGTTTCAAGCGAGGAGCATCCCGCAGTTATTACCGCTCCCGTCTTCTCACGAGAGACAACTCCCGTCATCACCGCGCCCATTGCAAACAGATACAAGGACAGCGGCGCGGGCAGAGTCACCAAGCGTTCTATCCCTCTCTACGATCTTCCCGTCTCCGCGGGCATCGGCGAGTATCTTGACGGCGACGCAGCTGAAAGCGTCAGCATCACGGTCAGCGAAGCGACTGCAGGCGCGGACTTTGCTCTCCGCATCAGCGGAAACAGCATGGAGCCGAAATACCACGACGGAGACGTTCTTCTCGTTCAGAATTCCGAAGGAGTCGAGGTCGGCGAATCGGGAATCTTCGTACTTGACGGCGCGGGCTACTTCAAGGTCTATGGCGGAGATTGTCTCATCTCTCTCAATCCCGAATACGGTAGGATAATGCTCAAAGATTTTGAGAACGTATCCTGCATCGGTAAGGTTTTGGGAAGATTGAGAAAGAGATAATTAATGATACAAAAAAGCTCATCCCCACGGATGAGCTTTTTTGTTTTATCCATTAAGAAATCTCGACAAGAACTCGCGTGTTCTCGGCATCTTCGGATTTCCGAAGAGCTTTTCCGGAGTGCCTTCCTCGAGGACGACGCCGCCGTCCATGAAGATGACTCTGTCAGAGACCTCGCGCGCGAACGCCATCTCGTGAGTTACGACGATCATGGTAAGTCCGGATTTTGCAAGGCTCTTGATTACATCGAGTACCTCGCCGACCATTTCGGGGTCGAGTGCAGAGGTAGGCTCGTCAAAGAGGATGACCTCCGGGTTCATCGAAAGTGCGCGGGCGATCGCTATTCTCTGCTTCTGTCCGCCCGAAAGCTGTCTCGGACGAGCGTTTACGAATGCGGTCATTCCGACCTTTTCGATAAACTCTCTTGCTATCTTCTCTGCCTCGTCTCTCTTTCTGCCAAGTACCTTGATCTGCGGCTTTACGCAATTCTCAAGTGCTGTCATATTGTCAAAAAGATTGAACTGCTGGAATACCATTCCAACCTCGGCGCGGTATTTTGAAAGATTGAGCTTGCGGATATCCTCGTCCTTATATCGGATAACACCTCCGCTCGGCTCCTCGAGAAGGTTGATGCAACGGAGCATAGTGCTCTTACCCGATCCCGAAGATCCGATAACGCTGATGACCTCCCCTTTGTCGACTGTAAGGTTTACATCAAGGAGGACCTTATGGTCGCCGAAGCTTTTTTCAAGATGTTCAAGAACTATCTCTTTCATTTTGCTTCCTCCTTTATGTGGATCTCAGCCGCCGGATCCGACTGCGAGCCGCAGATGGTGTAATTCTCCCTGCCGTTCAGCTTCTTTTCGAAAAGGCGGAGGATTCTCGTTACCGAGAAGGTCATGATGAAATAGAGTACACAGACGATAGTGTAGGTCTGGAATATTTCAAGATTGATGTATATGATCTTACCCGCCATGAAATAGAGCTCGGCGACGCCGATTACGTTAAGCACCGAGGTATCCTTGATATTGATAACGAACTCGTTGCTGACAGAGGGAAGGATGTTGCGCATTACCTGAGGAACAACGACGTAAAGCATTGCCTGCCAATGAGTCATTCCGACAGAATACGCGCCCTCGAACTGACCCTTGTCGATAGAAATAATACCGCCGCGAACGATCTCCGCCATATAAGCACCGGTATTTATCGAAACGATAAATATACCCGCGGGGATAAGCGGAAGAGTCTGTCCGTCGTTCATAAACGCATAGCCCCAGAAAATGACCATTGCCTGTACCATCATGGGAGTACCGCGGAAGATCTCTATGTAGACCGCGATTATGCCGTTTACTATCTTATGAATAACGCGAAGGAGCTTATTTTTGGAAAAGGGTGTGGTTCTGATAATACCGGTCAGCAGACCGATAACGAGACCGGCAACAGTACCGATCAGGGAGATCAGAAGAGTCATTCCAATACCTTTGAGAAGGAAGGGATAAAACTCCTTTAAGATCTCCCAAATCTGAATAAAGAAAGTCATTACTTCTGGATCTTATAGATGATTACGAGGTTGGAGTTATAGTAGCACTCTGTAAAGTCAACCTCTTCTTCTCTCTCTGCTGTGGGGCTCATACCTGCGATGATGCCGTCAACGGTGCCTGCCTGAACTGCGGGAATAAGAGCGTCCCATTCAAGGGAATGGATCTCGAGTGCCATTCCGAGCTCAGCCGCGATATACTTTGCAATCTGAACATCATAGCCGTTTGCGTACATGCCTTCTACGTTGCTGATCGGAACCGCGCCGTTGGCATCGTTGGTCTGAGTCCAGTTGAAAGGCTCATAAGCACACTCCATAGCGATCTTGAGAGTGCCTGCGGACGTATCGGTCTTGGAAGACGAGAGAGCAAGAGTTCCGATATCGGCAGTCTTATCGTCAGCGAGAGTACACATCTGCTTCATAAGATTGGTGCGGGTCTCTGCGGAGATACCTGCGATAATGGGATTCACCTTTGCAACCATTTCGGAGCCGGTCTTGAACGCAACTGCGATACCGGTCTGAGCGTCGGTAGCGGTAAAGCCTGTGTCATTGTTTACGAAGGGGAGGTATGCGAGTCCGCTGTCGGGAGTGCAATTGGAGATCGCTGTGGGCTCCTCTGCAACGTAGCCGTCGATAGCGCCCGACTTAAGAGCTGTGAGAAGACCGATAAAATCGGGGTATTCCTGAACTGTGATGCCTTCGATCTGAGCGAGAGCGTCGAGATGGAAGGTTCCGGTCTGAGCCGCGATGATCGCGCCCTTGAGCTCGGAAATATTCTTAGCTGTGCTGATGTCTGTCTTCTCTCTGGAAGAGCAAGCGGTGAGTGCCGTGCAAAGAAGCACGAGCGAGAGGATGATGGCTGTGAGTTTCTTCATTTTCTTTTTCTCCTTATTAATGAAGTAATTTTTTCAAATTGAAAAGGCCGAAGCAAGTGCTCCGACCGCCATATATATCCATACGGATAAATACAATCGAACATGTAGCACTCCACAATAAATCACTGTGACAGTTGATACGATATTCTCGCATCCCCCAACGAACCCTCTCCGGCAGAAGATCCGTTTCGGCAGCCGCACCTTTCGAACGCCGATACACGATCCCGGTATCACACGACGCCTACTCTTTACAGCCGCACCTCTAACAATTCTTTGATTCGACTATTCAATTCTGAAACATTATATCACTTTATATCATAGTTGTCAAGGGGTTTGGTAAAAAAAGTTCCCGAGCGTCATTCGCCGCTCGGGAAAATTCATATTATCCGAAAATCTTAAGCACGGGCATTCCGTCTTTCATCGTCCAGACTTCGGCAAAATCAAAGCCCTCGTAGTATTTCACATTTTCCTTGCCCGAAGGAGTGTAGCAGCAGATGGTGCCGATACGCATTCCGGCATCACGGTAAAGCTGCTCGATAGCATCAAAATCGCCAAGCTTCTCAACGATATACATAAGCTTCAGCCATTCGCCGTGAGTGAAGCTACCTGACGTTTTAGCGTAGGAATCCATCGTTCTGGTTCCGTCACCGTCAACAAAATATATCATTTCAATATCGTCAATATTCGCCACGCCATCAGCCATCAGCACCTCGATATCGGAACCGCTAACGTAGTAATGACAGAACAATACCTTTTCGAAGCATGGTCTCTTCTCTTCGCTATTTCTGTCGGGATCACCGAAGTAATAGTGTCCGCCGCTCATACAGTCGTTAACCAGGGATTCAAAAATATGATTGGGCATAAATGACGGTGTAAGGCATTTCTTGCCGAATATACCCATGCTTCTGAAAGCGTTGCCCTCGATATTGACGCTGCCGACGGAGTATGAGCTTACAGCCGATCCGCCGTAACCCGCGATGAGACCCGCAGAGAGAGTGGAATAATCGATATTATCACTTCCCGTGCCGGAAGCGTTAAGTACACCGTCGGTATAACAACTGTCAATCGCAAAAACTTCGCCGACGAGCAGACCCGCAGAAACGCTGTAAGGACGGTCAAATCCGCTGCCGACACTTGCGGTGTCGCTTCCGGTCATATACTCGTACATATCCATTTCCTTACCGTTCGCGTAGGCTTCAACGTCCTTTGTATTTGCGCCTACGGTAACAGTCGAATTCTTGACGTAGCAGGAGCTGATGTATCCGACCCTGCCCGCAATAACCCCCACCGCCGCGTAGTCGGCATCTGTAACGGTAACGGTTGCATTTTCAATTCCGAGTCCGCTCAGCGTCGCGTTCGAGGCATTGCCAAAGAAGCCGACGGTCGAGATATATTGCATATCGTATTCATCGCTCACCTTACCAAAGCGGTCATCAAATCTTCCGTCAAGTCCAAAGATGGAATAAGCGGGAAGACTGAAGGCGTCGATAAGGTATTTTCCCGATTTGAGCTTTTCAATATTTCTTTGATATCTCGCCTCCATCTCCTCCCAAGCAACCGTCTCCCGAATCGCCGCGCCCGAGGCGGTGATAGTGAAGTTCGAGATCACGTGGCCGTTGCCGTTGAACTTTCCGTCAAAGGGATTGAGGTGGTCGCCGATGGGGGTATGCTCCTTGCCCCCGAGGTCGATATCAGCCATGAGGATGAAGTTTCCGTCCGGATCATTACGGATGAGATCGAGGTCCTCGGCGGTATAAATGCCGACGTATCCCTCAGGCACCTCGGTAAGTCTGCCCGAATCACGTGTAAAGGGGAAGCTGAGCCAGCCCCAGAGAGTCGGGGATGCGGCAACAGCGGATACCATGATGACCGCGAGTGAAGCTGCTATGAGCGACACGAGAAGCTTGCGCTTCTTGAATCTTGCGGTGGCGTGTTCATTTTTCTTTGCGCCCGTGATCTTTGCAAGTTTTGCTTCGATATCGGACTCTGTGAGCTTGCCTGCGGTAGCTTCGATCTTTTCAACACATTTGCGAACGAGCTTCATATCGGGGTTGCCCGTATCGACTTCGGCTTCAATGATCTTACCGAGCAGAAGTTTTTCACTTTTATCTTTTAAGTTTTTCATTTTTGCTCCTTTCAAAGGCGTTGTGTGATTGCCGGCCGGCTTTTCGCCTTCGCCATATAAACGAATAATCGGTGAAATATTTTCATTTTTCAAAAAATATTTTTCAGTATCTCGCCAAGCTTCGTCCGCAATCGGTACCATGCCGTCAGTGTTCCCGCGCGGTTCATGCCAAGTATTTCCGCTGTTTTATCAATGCCGAGCGACTGCTCGACCATGGCAGTAAATATCTCATTTTCGCGCTCGCCGAGCTTAGAACGTATCTCGGCTATGTAAGCTTGATAGGCCTCATCCTCCAAAACGCCGTCGATTTCGGCGATTCCGTGCAATTCCTCGTTGTATTCAACTTCATCGGGAGCGCGTTTTTTTCTGCGGTACTCATCAATGAATATTGATCGCGCCCGTTTGCAAAGCCATGAATATACCGCAGGCGGAGAAGCACTTGAAAAATCCTCCCATTTAAGCCAAAGATCCGAAAATGCTTGCGATACGTAGTCGTCCGCGTCATATCCGTCAATTCCAAATCTACTCAAACAATAAGCACGGACAAGTGGGTAATATTCCTTGAAAACTGCGGAGAAATCAAGCTTTTTCATTAAATTCTCCTCCTTTACTTTCGGTCACTCTTATAACGAATTAAATATCGTATTTTTTCACATCGGATGCGTTGTTTACATTTTATTTACAAACCCCGAGCACACTTTTATTATAGCATATATTTTATTATTGTGCGGATTTTGGGATAAATCAATACTTTTTTGGGATAAAAAGCAAAAACACCGCAATCAAACACATTTGCGGTGTTTTTATCTATCATAAAAGCTTTCGATATCCGAATCGTTATTTCGCACAAAAAGAGCCCCGAAGGTTAAGAAAAGGATCTTAAGATCGAGCCCAAAGGATACCTTTTCAACATAAAACAAATCAAGCTCAAAGCGTTTTTTCCACCGAAGCGCGTTACGTCCGCTGACCTGAGCGAGACCGGTAAGCCCGGGACGGACAGAGTGGCGCAGTTTTTCTTCCTCGGTATAATGGGGCAAAAATTCCGAAAGCTGAGGGCGGGGACCGACGAAGGACATCTCTCCGCGAAGAATGTTCCAAAGCTGCGGAAGCTCGTCGATACTCGTGCGGCGCAAAAATCTTCCGAATCGGGTAAGACGTTTGTCATCGGGCAACAATTCACCGTTTTTATCCTTGTCATCCGTCATGGTACGGAACTTAAAGATTACAAAGGACTTACCTCCGAGCCCTCCTCGCTCCTGCTTGAAAAACACGGGTGATCCAAGTCTGATACGAACTGCCGGAGCGGTGAATAAAAAAATTGGCAAAAGCAGAAAAAGGAGAATGCACGCCAAAAGCACGTCAAGCGCACGCTTGACGAAGCAGACGTATATTCTCCTCTTTCCTTGATAATTCATTTTTATCTCTCAATCATTCCGAGCGCCTGATTGAGCGCGCCGAAAACCTGTTCGCGCTCGGAATAGATCAGATTCACACCCGATATTTCGCGGAGCATCATCTTCATAAGCGGATCATGCATCATTCCTCCGCCGATTATGCAATCAAAATTCTTGCCGATAAGCTTTGCGGCAATGTTTACGTATTCTCTGACCGCGCCGACAGCCTTTGACGTGATATAGATCGCAACCTCGTCTTTCTCCGCGGCTGCACGGAAGACCTCGGGGGCAAATCCCGCGATAAAAGGCTTTCCGCCGCTGTATATCTTACCGATCGAGACCTCGGGCTTGTCCCCGAGATACGCCTCGGCAAGCTCGTATAGACAGGTCTTTTTTCCTCTGCCGTCAACGTGGCGCAGAGCGGCTTCAAGTCCATCCCTTCCGACCGAATATGCGCCGCCGTTAGAATCAAGGAGATATCCCCATCCGCCGATACGGTGGAGCTCTCCCTCCTTACGTACGAAGCAAACGCTTCCCGTACCGCAAATTATAGCGGCGGCATCGCGGTTCGGGTCTCCCGGAAGGAGTCCAAAGAGATTGTAAACGTCGCTCTCCACTCTGACGGTCGTGTCGGGGCAAGCCTTATGGATCGCGCGCTTAAGTGCTTTCTCGTGACCAACCGCGCCCGAGATGCCAGCGTAGACCGCAGCGATCCAACCATCCGCCTCATCCGCAAGCTTACGCACGAGGGAGGATATCATCTTACATGCGGCTTCCTCACCTATGTCGTTCGGATTCGATGCGCCGCAGACCTTATAGTTCAAAACCTCGCCGCTGAGATCGGCAAGAGTACCGACGGTCTTTGTTCCGCCGCCGTCAACCGCAATTACGTATTTCTTCATAATTTACCTCCCCGTAAGGTCTTCAAATTCAACAATACATCTTCCCTTGCGAATATCGCCGAAGCCGAGGCCTTCGTCATCATACTCCGCCTCGCCGCTCTGATTGTCATAAGGATCGGTTCGAAGGAACTTCTTCGGCGGATCAAATGGTGCCCCGAGAGAATTGTTATTTATCTCGCGGAAGGTATCAAAGCCTCCGCAATAATGCTTCCAAAGTTCATAGTCACCGTGCTTGTACGCGCCCTCTCCGAAGGAGATGTCGGCATGTAGCCAACCCCAGGGCGCAACGTAGAACTGAGCCCAGTCGTGGCTTCCGATGCCTGTGGGACGGCAATGGCTTCCCGACTGCCAACGCGCGGGAACTCCCATAGCACGGCAAAGCGAGATAAAGGCAAGAGCCATTACTCCGCAGTCTCCGCGCCCCTGCAAAAGCGCGAATTCGGGAATGTTTTCAATACAAAGATACTCGCGCATATAGGAGTAGGTCACGTGAGTCGTGACGTATTCGTATGCCCTCCAAGCCAAAAGAAGGGGATTTGTCTCGTCACCCTTGATCTCTTTTGCAAGCGAGCGGATGAAGGGCGTGAGTCTGATCTGTGGAAGTTCCTCTTCGGTATAAAAGTTCGGTTGCTCGGGTAAGACCTTTGCGGGGTCAAGATCGTGATAGGGAACCGTAAGAGTATAGGAAAATTCGATCTCAAAATGATCGCCCTTCTTATACTCGGTCTCGATGAAAGCCGTTCTCTGATCTGCATCCGAGATATATACGGGATGTGACGAGGAGTGAAGCACTATGTCGCTCTGCTCCTCGCAAATTGCGGGATAGGGCAGATGGACGCGGATCGTCTTCCCCTCCCTCTCTGCGTGCTCGGCGACCTCAAGCCACTCACGGACTCGGTAGCGCACCTTGCGGTAACCGTGCTTCTTCATTATATCAAGATTCTCGTGGCGAAGCTCGTTTCGGTAGGCGTCGTCATATACGCCGCTCGTCAGCGATTCAAGATAAGCTCGGCGACATTCGAGTATATTCAATCTCGCCGAACGCTGAAAATAGCGCACGCCGTTTTTTCTGATATAATCCGCCGTACCCGTCGAAATGATGTATTCGAGGTTTTCTGCGGTACAAGCGGGATACTTTTCTTGAATCTTTCCGAGAAGTGTGTCGAAATCGGTATAATAATCCCTCTGCATCTCGCGGCAGATCTCAAGCTCGAGTTCAAGACGGCGGCGGAGAGGAATCGGCAATTCACCCTCAAGCAGACGGAGCACCGTCTTCTCTTCTCCCTCAAAATCTCCCGAGAACTTGAAAAACTTCACCTCGTCGGGAAGCTCGACGGCAATATATTTTATATCTTCTTCGCGAAATCTGATCATAGCAGGTTACCCCAAGGCTTTTTTCTAATTATATCACATAATTGCCGCTGTTGCAAGAAGTTGCGAAAAAAATATCTCCGTCAACGGTAAGTTGAGTTTATAATGCTTGAATTTGTTTATTGATTATGTTATAATTAGATAACCATTGGAGGTGATGATATGCCGTTACCGGATTTTATCGAGCTTACCGAGATCAGAAAAGGTTGGTCGGGTGACAGAAAATACCGTGCTGTGGATGCAACAGGGAAAGTATATCTTTTGCGCGTGACGAATTCCGCAAGGGGTGAGCGTTACGCGGATATGTTCCGTATGCAGAAAAAGGTCGAAGCACTTGGTGTTTCGATGTGCGATCCCGTCGACTGCGGTGAGTGTGCTGACGGATATTATATGCTCCAGCGATTCGTCGATGGTGTTGACGCGGAGGATGCGGTCAAAGAAATGTGCGCGGATGAGCAATACCGTCTTGGATACGAGGCGGGCGCGATGCTCCGTCTGATACATTCGATACCCGCGCCCGAAGATCAGCCCGAATGGGAGCCGAGATTCAACGCTAAGATCGACCGCAAGATCATAAAATACGAGGAATGTCCGATCAAGTTTGAGGGCGATCATTATATTCTTGATTACCTCGCCACAAACCGTTTTCTGCTGAAGAATCGTCCGCAATGCTATCAGCACGGCGACTACCACATAGGAAATATGATGATCGAGGACGGGCATATTGTCATCATCGACTTTGACCGTTACGATTTCGGCGATCCTTGGGAGGAATTCAACCGTATCGTATGGTGCGCTCAGGCGGCACCCGCATTTGCCTCGGGCAACGTTGACGGCTACTTCGGCGGCGATGTTCCGCACAAATTTTGGGAGCTTCTCGCGCTCTATATCGGAAGTAATATGCTCTCATCGATCCCGTGGGCGATCCCGTTCGGAGATCAGGAGATTAACACAATGATGAATCAGGCACGCGACGTGCTTGATTGGTACGATAATTTTAAAAACGTAATACCGAAATGGTACAAAGGAGCTTGAAATGGCTGAATTAACCGTAAATGAAATGCTTGAGATGCAGAGAAAGCTGCAGGATAAATACAAGGATAAATGGGAGCCTATCTGCCCCGAGATCGGACAAAACAAGCTTCTTTGGATGATCGGAGAGATCGGAGAGGTTGCGGACATCATAAAGAAAAACGGATGCGACGAGGCGATCGCAGATCCCTCTCTCCGCACGCACCTCGTCGAAGAGATGGCGGACGTACTGATGTACTACCACGACGTAATGCTCTGCTACAGCATAACATCCGATGAACTCCGCGAGGCATACATCAAGAAATTCGAGAGGAATATGACGCGATGGTAAGAATAATGTTCGTCTGCCACGGCACTATCTTAACAGATGCCCAAAATCCTTGTTAAAACAAGGATTTCCGCACATCGAGCCTCTGATTTACGACACTTTTACGACATTTGACGAGCCAAACTATGAATATGTAGAGTGACAAGCTGCCTGTGTTAATTTACAAAGGCAGCTTTATTTTTTGTAAATAGCGAAACTTAGAGCTGTTTTTTCTGTCTTATATTTATATACTGAAGAGTTTTTATCTAAAAAATTTAGAATTTTTTTAAGTGTTTTTACTAAAAGCAGCAGAAAACCCGAAAAATGTTGTCTTATATAATGAAGCACTAAAGAAAGGAGGCGGTCTTATGAATGACGAGCAGAGGATCATCGAGCTGTTATTTGAGCGCGATGAGGCGGGGCTTAGTCTTTTTGAAAAGAAATACAAGGCTTTGTGCCTGAAGCTTGCGCTCGATATAACGGGCGACGAGCTGACCGCGGAGGAATGTCTGAACGACCTCTATCTCCGACTTTGGAATTCGATCCCACCCGAGCGTCCCGCATCGCTCAAGAGCTTTGCCTGCCGCATAATCAGAAATCTCGCGTTTAATGCCCTGAAGGCACAAAACAGACAAAAGCGGAGTGCGATCATAACGGAGCTTGACGAATGTATCCCCGCCGAGATGCCCGATTACGAATCTGCGGAGATCGGAAAATGCATCGACCGTTTCCTTGAATCCTTGCCGAAGCTCGACGCGCTGATTTTCGTGCGCAGATATTTCTATGCAGATTCTGTCAAGGGGATCGCAAAGAAAACCGGACTATCCGAAAACAAGGTCAGCAAGAGTCTCGGAAGGTCACGGAAGGAATTGAAAGAGTTTTTATTGAAGGGAGGAATATCTTTATGAGAAGAGACGATTTATTCGCGGGAATAAGTAATATTTCCGACAAGTGGATAACAGGCGCGGATGACGAAGGCGAACTCCTTGCCGCCGCAAGCGAAAAAAAGATCAAAAGAGAAAAAACGAGATTTGTCGGATATGAGCTTCGCAAGCTTTTGGCTGTCAAATATCTTTGGATATTCCTGCTCGTTCTTTTGCTGATCAATTCCGCAATCGCGTGGGATTCGGTCGGGGGTGCCCGATATCCTGCGGAAAACCGTATGATAGCGCAGTTTATCGAGGGATATTTTGAGTCTCCCGAGGAATACGATGCGCATTACGAAAAGATGAAGGTGTTCGAGGAAGAACAGTATCTCCTTATGAAGGAGGCTGCCGCCGCGGGTAACGATGATTTTGAGATGCAACGCTACCCCGACGTCTATTCGACCTCGGAGGACATCTCGGACGCGATGCTTTTCCGCGCACTTTATTCGGCAATAGAAAAAGCCGAGACGTATCGCGGAAAGATCGAGCCCATCATAGATAGCGCCGAGCGCAATCTCGGATCGCTTCCGGGGATCGGCGCAGGCGAGGAGGATTACGTTTACCTCTATCAGCAGAAGATCATAGAGGAGTATTCCGCTGCGCTTGACAACGTAAGAATAGGAGTCGAGTATTCTTACGGCTGGAGCAGTTATTTTGCCTACGACGCGGTAAATATCTTTATCTCGATCATGATAATTATGATCTCCGCGCTGATCTTTGCACAGGAAAAGCAGAACGGATTCCTTCCCGTACTGCGTAGTGCAAAGGAAGGCAGGCTTACCACGGCGATCGCAAAGATCCTCGCCGTCCTCATTATGTCGGGGCTCATAACGCTTATCTTCACGGCATCCACCTTTGCGATCTTCGGCATCAGAGTGGGATATTCCTCGCCAATGAATGCTATTCAGTCGCTGAATAGCTTTGTTCTCTCGCCCTATTGCCTGACGATAGGCGAGACGCTTGCCGCAACCGTTGCAATAAAGCTTTCCTCATTCGCGCTTCTCGCGCTTCTTGTTGCGGTATTATCGGTGGTCTTCTCGAATTATGCCGTGATCTTTGTCGGCGGACTTGCAATTTGGATTCTTAACTACCTCCTATATACCTCAAAACTGCCGGGCGAGACGGTAAGGATGCTGAATCTCGTCGGCGTTATGGATGCTACTGGCTTTTTCGAGCGTTACAGATCGCTGAATGTTTTCGGCAACCTCTGCGAATTTTTACCCTTTGTTCTTACCGTTTTTGCGGTTTTGGGGCTCGTGAGCATTGTTTTCTGCATTATTATGCACACGTGCGGCTTCGTCGGCATCAGATTCGGATTTATTGATACCATCCGCGCGGAGCTTGAGATCGCACGGCGCAAATTTTCATCGCACCTTGCAAGATCGAGTGCAAAGCGCATACGCCGTGTACGCAGCTATTCGTCATCGCTGATCTCTGCGGAAATATTCAAAACACTCATTTCCTCGCGTTTTATAATCGCGCTTGTGATCCTGCTTTGCGTCAAGGTCGGATATTCGACTGAGGTCTACAGCGCGCCGAGATCATACAGCGACGAGGTATATTATGAATATATGACACGTCTCGAGGGTCCGCTGACCGATGAAAAGCTCGAATATATCTCGGCTGAGCGCGTGGAGATCAACAGCGTCATTTCTCAGAAAGAGACGATGAACGAGGCGTACCGCGAAAATGAGATCGGCTTTGAGGAATATTATGATTACCTTGCGCGCTACAATTACGCCGAATCGCGCGACGAGCTGCTTCGCGTTATCGAGGATCATGCCGATTATCTGACGGAAAACGCGAACGGCGGATGGTTCATTTATGACACGGGTTGGCAGAAGCTCTACTCGGGCGACGCCGATCTCTTCCTCTATACCGCGATCCTTCTGGTGCTTGCGGGAATATTCGCGTCGGAATACTTTTCGCGCGGTGAGAAGGGCGGATTTGCACGCATACTCCGCTCAACAAAAAAAGGACGCGAGCAGACCTTCTCGGCAAAGCTTATCAGCGCGGCAATAATCTCGCTGACGCTGACGCTTGTTATGAGCGCGGTTGACGTTATCACGATCTTCTCGAATTTCGAGATGCCTGCACTTGCGGCGCCTTTAGTCTCGATCAGGGAATTTTCCGCGGTCACCACCGATCTGACCGTTGGCGGTTATCTTGCGGTATTTCTGATCCTGCGCACGACGGGAGCACTTTTGATGGCAATGCTCGTCTGCGCGCTCTCCGAGCTCCTTTGCAGATATCTGCCCGTGCTCGGAGCCGTTATAGTGCTGACACTTCTTCCCGCATTCTGCGTTGGATTCGGCATCAGCGCGGCAGAACCGCTCAATTTCCTCAACCTCCTTGCCGGCACGCCGATCCTCATCAATTCCGCCGAGACCGCACTTTTCGGCTCGGATTGGGGAATGCTCGCGATCTGGATAACAGCCGCAGCCGCGGCAGTCGGAGGCATTATGATGCCCGCGAGAAAGATGTATGTGAAATGAAAAGAAATATGGAAAGCGGAAAGTATTTCACTTTCGAGCTTGAATGAAAGGAGATCATCTTGAAAAATTCTTTGCAAAAGAAAAAATTAATTATCATTTCATTGGTTTTGCTTATTCCGGTAATAGCAATAGTCAGCTGTGCTTTGATACTGAAAAGAAGCGGCAACAGCGGTGACGAGGTGCCGAGCGGTGGTGTTGCCGAAGAATTTGAAAGTCCTTTCGGAATTTTCAGAATACACGGTTCACTCAAGCACATACAGTTCGGCAAAGACTACATATATTTTCACGGCGCAACTAACGGAATTTTTAAGTATGATTATCTTACCGAAGAAGTCAGTTCGGTTTGTGTCGATCCGCTCTGCAGCCATTCGGGAGATGATGCCACCTGCAGACTGCTCAAAACAAATCCGATAAATTTCTTCCGTATGTTCCCCGATATGCTCGTATATTCGTCAATGAAGAGCGGGAGGCTATCCGGACAATCAAGCGAAGTAAAGCCTTCTATGTATGTATACGATCTCGCAAAGATGACGCACACTTTGATTGACGAAGATGCTGCTATGAACAATCAATACTGCATAAGCGAGAGATATTTGTATTATCACAATATCGAAGTAAAGGAAAATAAGAATTATTATAATTTCAAGCAGATCGATATGCTGACGGGCGAAATAAAAATATTCGGCGATGCAACAGAGAGCAGTCCTCAATACAGACTGATCGGAGCCTATGGGGGAAAGCTGTATGCTACAGATCCCGAAGAAACCGTAACTTACATTTCAGACGAGGAAGCTCCGGGGGATTTTAAAAAGATATGGGACAGAAGAATGGCTTTTATATTTACCGATGGCAAGGAGCTGTTTTTTAAATCAAAAGATCCCAATAATATGGATTCTGATACCTATTATTTTTACCGAACTGATTTTGAGGGTAACGAAAAATCCAAACACGAGCTGAACGGCGGTATGTATTGGGGAGGCTTGCACGATGGAAGAAACCTTTATTACGTTCCGCAGGAAAAGATAACCATAGTACTTCCGGATGGATCGGAACAAGAAACACATCCGAGATATATGTATAAGCTCGATATTGAGACGGGCGAGCAGACCGTGGCTTTTGAATTCAGCGGTGATTATTCGCTGATGTATCTCGGGCAGAGCGGAAATGATCTTATGGTGTATGATAACAAAATATATACTTACGATCTTTGCGGATATCTTCCCAAGGATAACGGAGAAGGCTATGATATGCTTAATCTGAAGCGCGGATTGGTTATAATTGATATGGAAAACGGTGATATAACTTACATTACAGCAGAACTAGACCGCACAGATCCCCAACATTCGACAATAACAAATATCGAGACTATCCCTATGGATCTGGCAAGCGAAAAAAGTTGAACACCTCGGACCAATTCTTAAAATTTTGGAGGAAACAATGAAAAAGATAGCTTGGGTTTTACCGATAATATTTGTCTTGGTCATCATTATCCTGGCTTGTACGTTACAGCCGGATCAAGGGGATGATACCGATCATTCATCAAATGATGTGTCGGAAGAATCGGGTATAGCCACCGAAGAATGGTCCGAGGGAGACGACAGAACAAGATTCGATGCCTTTTTTGCCCGCATTACGGAGGAAAGCTATTATACAGTTCTGAATATGGACAATTTTACCGGCAACAATGAGCTTGTCGACAAGGACGGAAATTTTGTCGATCTCTGTTTTTGCGAAAAGACTCCCTGCGAATGCGGCATAAATCAGCATATGCTTGTTTTCGGCACGACTGCTTGCTCTATTGTCGTTTCCGATGAACTTGGAATGACCTTTAACGTATATGACCTTTCGGACGTTGCGAATATTAAGCGTAATACGGTTCGCTTCGACGGAATCAATCTTGAAGAATATTCGCTGAGCTATAAAACCGATCGTCCTTATTACTATTTCAGCAAGAAAAAAACCTCGGATTATTCGATCGTTCTCGATATGTCGGAAGCCGCGGCGGGCAAAATTGAAAGACTTGATTTTCCCGCATATGCGGGAGGACGATATTATCCGCTTTTAGTATATGAAGGAACTCTGTATTCTGTTTCGCGCCAAAAAAGTGCTTATACGGCTTTGTATTCCGCATCACCGGATGATACAGAACCGACAAAGCTTGTTGATATACCATCATCTGTAGGAAGGTTCTATGCCTGCCCGGGTCTCGGCGAATCGCTGTACTTTTTCAATCTTGAATATGACGGCGAAAGTCCGAGCGGACTCTCTCTTTGGCAGTACGTAATTCTTGAGACGGAAAACGGAATAATGACAAGGCGTGTTTTGCTCGAGAGAAATATTTGTGACTGTGTATTCAGCGGAGCTGCGTTCTATTATACATTGAATGATCCCGAGCGTACGCGCGAGTTTCCCGATCAGGATCACGCAGAAGGTAAAATCACATACAGAGATATGACGGGCGGAATAATATACCGCGGCGAGATACTGGGCTCCACGGGAGAAGAATTCGTATGCATCGATGATTATTATCTTTACGGATTCAATTCCAAAAATTCGCCTATCAGAAAAGACAGCCTCGGTTCCACCGTACCCTTCCAGCACACCTTCCGTCATGTGGCGGGTAACGGCGTTGCGCTTTCGGTCAATAAAGAGATCGACGGAAGATACATCCATACTCAGCTTTTGGTAACGCTTGACGGCGATAGCGTTAAGGTGACCGAGCTGGAGGGCTCGCTCGCGTGGGGAATCTCGCTGAAGGACGATGCCCTCAGCGGAGGAACTTCTTGTAACTGGGAAAACAGGCCATAAATTATTATGAAACAACTCTACTATGAAATAAAAAAAGTATTCGGACAGCGTTTTTTCATGGTTATAACCGCCGTGCTGCTCGTAATATGCACTTCGCTCTGTGTTTTTTCGATGCGCAAGAGTACTTCACAGCTTCGCAACGAGGGACTGGTTGAAGCTTATCAGCTTTATAACAGTGACCCCGAAGCGGCGCGTGCGCTTTATGCCGAATACGAAGCCGATTCCAAGGCAGGCATTGAAGTGCCCCAAGAGTACTCCCATCTGCGCAGTGTCATCCGCAAGGCGGAGAGCAATGAGCAATACCCCGAAAAACTTCTTAAAGTCTCCGAATCTGCGCGCAGAAAGTCACTTGAGCTTGAACGAGACGGCTACGGAGAGGGCGATTTCATTTATGATTATCAGAAAAACTGCGAAAGCCTTTATCTGATCGCCTCGGAGGAGGTGACGCTCCCAGTCGCGATCGTCTCGGGCTGGAGCAATTATTTCTCACAGACTTATACGACTTACTTTATCCTTGCCGCGGTCTTTCTGCTCGTCTGTACCGTATACATTCCCGAAAAGACCGACGGCATATATCCGCTTCTTCGGAGTACAAAGAGAGGATGCAAATCTCTTTCGGGAGCCAAGCTCGGCGCAGTCATTCTGCTTTCGCTTTTGATTACCGTGATATTTTCGGGCGCATCATTCCTTGTGATCGCGGTAAAGCTCGGATTTTCGTCGCCGCAAGTGCCGGTACAGATCCTCTCGGGGCTCGATTATTGTCCGTACATCATAACTGTCGGCGATTATTTCGCGATCCACAGCTTTTTGCGCCTTGCCGCGGTGCTTGTCTTCGCGCTGATCTGCGCGGCGGTAACGACGCTCAAGTGCGACTACGTGATCTCGTTTTCGGGCGCGGGTCTGCTTATTCTTGTCAATTACCTGCTTAATACCGCAAAATACACCTCCGTCAACAACCCCTGCGCTCATTTTAATCTCTTTTCGCTCTGCGATTGCAACGGAATATTCTCGCGCTATTACGCCGCAGACGTTTTCGGCTCGCTCGTCCGCTTTGAATATTTCGGATTGTGGCTGCTCTTGCCGCTGATCGTAATATCGGCGTTGTCGGCTTACCTCACTATCGCGCAAGGTCGGGGATATTTCACGTCTGTCGGAATTCTGTCCGTAATGATAAAGAAGTTGAGCCTTCCGCGCTCACGCGAAAAGAAAATGCCCGTGCTTTGTGTTTGCCGCTCGTCTATGACGGCTTTTGAGGCGCAAAAGATACTCAGCAAGATCGGGATCATCCTGATCCTCATTCTGCTTGCAGTCTTTCGCTTCAATTCGGCTATGACCTCATACTCGAGCCCGAAGGACGCCGACGAGATATTCTACCGCGAATATATGGAGCGTCTCGACGGCGAGTACACCGATGAAAAGGCCAAATATATTGCGGACGAGATCGCGTATATCAATGCCGCGATCAAAAGGTACGAGGCTATGCAGGATAGCGGCGACGAGCTTTCGAACGAGGAGCGAATGGAGATCATCGAGGCGGCGAATTATGCATATTCGCATAAAAATGCCGCCGAGCGCGCGCTTGGGTATTCGCAAAGGCTGCGCGAGCTTCGCGATCTTGGCGACAGAGATGCGCTTTTCCTGTACGAAAGCGGTTGGAGTCTGCTTCTCGGGCGCGATGCCGATCTGCTTGCTTTTGCTATAATACTTATCGCGCTTTGCAATATTTTCGGCGTTGAATTCGGAAAAAGCTCGTCCTCGGGCAGATTTGCCGATATTCTGCGCACGACAAAGCTGGGCAGAGGGAAGACCTTCAGCTCGAAGCTTTCGCTTGCCGTGATCTGCGCCTTTACTGCTTTCGTGATTTTTGAAGCCGCGGACTTTTATCTGATACTCAAAAACTATACCCTACCGCATCCCGAAAGCGCGTCGATCATACTTTTCTCAAAGGTACAAAGTGAGGCGGGAATACGGTTTTCGGGTGTAGACCTGCTTGATTTCGCGCTTGCGGGAACATTTTTGAGGTTCTTTGCAACGGTCGTCTTCTCGCTTGGAGTTTTCGCATTATCGGCGGAGGTGAAGAAAAATATATCGGTCATGCTGATCTCCGCGCTCGTGATCCTTTTGCCGTCTGCTATCGCCGGCAATTCGGGACTTACGGTGCTCTCGAAGATCGATTATCTGCCCCTCGCGGCGGGCGCGGAATTGATAAAGCTCTCGGAAGCCGCAACTCCCGATTCCCCCTTCGCAATGCCGATATCGGCAGTAATAATCCTTTCTCTTGCCATGATCGCCATAATAACCGCAGCGCGATCGGCTTGGTGCAATACATATCATAAAACAAGGAGGCTGAAAACATGAAGCTCTCAATAAACAACGTCTCAAAGGCATATGGAAGTAACAAGGCACTCCAACACTTCACCGCAGACCTCGAGCCGGGAATCTACGCCCTTCTCGGACCGAACGGCTCGGGCAAATCGACCCTTATGAACATCATCACCGACAACCTCAAATCCGATGAGGGAGAGATACTCTTCTCGGACGGCGGCGAGCCCGAAAACATCCTGAAAATGGGCGTCCGTTTCCGCGAAAAGCTCGGATTTATGCCCCAGTACCCCGGAATGTACCCGAATTTCACCGTCGAACGCTTTATGTGGTATATGGCGGCTCTCAAGGACGTCGGATCGCATCTCAAAGGCAGAGAAAAGAGAAAATATATCAAATCCGAGATCGAAAACATCCTCAAAGCCGTCGAACTTGATGACATTCCCCGCAGACGCATCGGTGCGCTTTCGGGCGGTATGAAGCAGAGACTTGCGCTTGCACAAGCAGTCCTCGGCAATCCGTCGGTACTCATTCTCGATGAACCGACAGCAGGTCTCGACCCGAAACAGCGAATCGCAATACGTAATTTCATCTCGAGAATCGCGTTCGATAAGATCGTCATTATCGCTACACACGTCGTTTCCGACGTTGAATTCGTCGCACGCGACGTAATAATGCTGAAAAAGGGCGTGATCGTAGACAACGCCCCGCCCGCAGAGCTCGTCCGAAAGATCGAGGGCAAGGTCTGGAATCTCCCCGCACCCGAGGATGAGGTCGTCGAGCTTCAGCAGAAATACCGCGTGACCAACATCACCCGCGACGACAAGACGGGCGACGCCATCCTCCGTGTTCTCTCCGAGGAAGAACCGATTTCCACCGCAGACAAACCCGCAACCACCGTCGCCCCCACGCTTGAGGACTATTACCTCTATGTCTTCGGAGAGGAATCGGGAGGCAACTAAATGATCATGTAGCCCACTCGGGCTCCTTGTTTTTGGCTTCTGTATTTTTACAACTTGATTACAAGTTGAACACAAGTCGATGATGCTTTTGTTGTATGATTTTGGTGTAAAAGTGAATATTATTCGCACGGAATCAAGGAGGCAGCGATGAAAGCGAAAATAGCAATATTGTTTATCTTTGTTATAATCTTACTCTTTAATTGCTCTTGCGTGGAGCAACCGATAGTGCAAGATAACACTTCGGGCATTGATGCAATAGAACAACCCGAGCCGCAGTATATGGCGTACCATTTCAGCGACGCATCGAGACTCGGCGACGATATTTATTTTGTCAACGGTGCATCCTTATCCGGCAAAGCACAGATCTTAGCTACAGAATACGGTGCAGAGAATTTCGAGCTCTTCATTCCCTGCTTTGATGCGGTATGCAACCATTATGACCGCACCAAATGCTGCATTGCTGTAGGCACTTTGAGCCATTATACCGATAAAATTTCAGCTTTTATGTATGACGGTGAGATTTCCCTGGTTCTTTTCAGTGATTACGACGTAAGCTTATCAATGCCCTACTTAAATGAAAAGCTCAATCTTGTGTCTGAGGATATCGTAAATATCAGTTCCCTCCGCGAGCCCTCCGAGGTTACGGAATATCATGAAGCCCTCCGCTCTACACCGAGAAAAAGCAATCCTCTGGTTTACAAAGATTATTTCTACTACTCCGAAATTAACAACGGCACGCGGACGCAATACCGCATCCCGCTCACAGGCGGCGAGCCCGAAAGAGTATTTGAAGAAGATGATATTATCGTCAAAACCATTATCAATGATAAATATTTCGGCATCAGATATGAAAAAGACGAAGAAGACAAGACCCAAATGTACTATTTCCGTTCTGATATGAATTATGAAAACGTAGAACTCTTGCCCGAGATTCTTGACTTGTTTTCTCTTCCCACCAAACAAAATTTGAGGTTAATGTCAAAGGTTCTTTTTGATGCAGACGCCGATTATTTATACGTGCTTGATGATATGAAGGTTTGGAAGATCCCCGATTCGGATATACACGCAGAACCGATATTGATGTCTGATATGACTGAAAAACTCCCGACCGACCCGGATAAAAACGCGTGGGAGAGTTTGTGGTACAACGACGGCGTTATATATGCCGTAATTAATACCGGTATATACCATCGAAATTTGAAAGGAAATTTGGTTACTGCCACTCAATGGTATGAAAAATCAATGCTTTACAGCTTTGATATCGGAACGGGTGAGTGCAGATCTTGGGATATTTCGAGTCAGAATTATCTCTTGTCATATATCCTTTATGCCGACAGTAAGTACGTTTACGGGATAAGCAAATACGCGCACGATGATGGCAGAGGAAAAGGAAGCGTCACAATACGCCTAACTCTCGATACCATGAGATATGAGGTGATCCTCCCCGACGGTTTCCTCGAGGATTCCGCCGAAACGACTGCAAATTGAGAGGAGATTATTATGAAAAGATTTTTCTTGATCATTTTAGCAACGTTAATGTTATTCAGTTGCTCTTGCCAAAAGACGCCTGAGCCTCCGTCCGACGGTGAGATAACCGAACAGCCCGAGCCGCAGAGGATGGCTTATCATTTAAGCAATGTAGCGCGGTTGGAGAATGATATTTATTTTCCGTGGGGCGTTTCCTTCACAAAATCCAATGTGTATGCAAGTGAATATGATGCTGCAGATTTTGAAATTTACGTACCCTGTTTTGATACTGTTTGTGATCACAGGAACCGCAAAATATGCTGTCTCGCAACGACCACAATCGGCGGTCGTACGGAGCAGATCGCTGCTTTCTTATATAAAGGAGAGCCTGCCTTGCTCATTTTCAATCCCGTCGATATCTGCTTATCGAGACCCTATTCCAATGTAAAAACAACTCTGCTTTGCGAAGATTATCTGAATGCTTCCGACGTCTGGGCAACATATGACGAATGGAAGACCTCGCCAACAAAGCCGAGGAGGAGCGAGCTCTTCGTTTACAAGGATTATTTGTATTACGTTGAAACAAGAAGCGGAGTGCGAACCCAATATCGTATCTCGCTCGAGGGCGGAGAACCCGAGAGGGTATTTGAGGAAGATAATGTCATTATAAGAACCATCATCAACGACAGGTTTTACGGCATCCGATATGATGCAAACGATTGGACTCCAGAAGAGGACGTTTTGCCCACACGCGATCAGATACATTATTTCCGTTCGGATATGAATTATCAGAACGTCGAGCCTCTGCACGAAAAGCTTGACTTCTTTTCTCTCTTGAGCGATGATATTACTAACGGTTTGATAATACTTGAGGCTGACGAGGAATTTATCTACGCGAAGAGGGGAACGAAAATATTTGCATTTTCCGATTCGGATATGAATGCCGAGCCGATTCTGCTTTCGGATATGGAAGGTAAGATACCGAGCGATCTGCCGTCTCCGTCTCCGACGTATTGGGGATATAATGATGGAACTGTATATACAATTATAAACACCGGTTTATACACGCGATCAACGCTTAACTACAGCGGAATGTCAAGCAAAACTCAGTGGTTCGAAAGTTCCACCCTTTACAGCATTGATATCCGAACGGGCGACTGCAAGGAGCTTGATATTTCAAATCAAAACTATCTTATTGACGAGATCCTTTATGCAGATGGCAGGTATATTTACGCCTTGGGCAGATACGTTCATGACGACAACCGCGCACAGCAAGGAGTTACTATGCGCCTCACTATCGATACAATGAGATATGAAGTGATCCTTCCCGACCGCTTTTGGGAGTATTCGGCTGAAACAGCCTCCTAATAGTATTTTATCCGCAGAGCCAACTCGTCGGCTCTGCAATTATATAAGAGGGTTCTAATATGCTATACAAAAGTGAACTGAAAAAGATATTTGGCAACCGCTTTTTCATTGTCGTTCTCACTATTTTGCTTCTGACAAACGGTATTCTTGCTTACCGCGAAGCACCCGAGGTCGGCAAAGTCCCCGCAGAGGATATCGTGGATTTCGTTGAATATTATTTTGAGCATCCTGAGGAGATAGAGCAATATCGCCACGACCGCGCGACCGCAAAGAATAATTTCTTTGATTCGGAAGAATATCTCGAGGGTGTCGAGCTTGCCGATGCGGTCCCCGACGTCTATTCAAAAAGCGATGCCTATAACGACGACGATCTGCTTAATGCTCTGAACAGAGTGCTCCGCAGAACAGCGGATGTTGAAGAAGCGATAAGCCGTGTTATATCCAACGGAGAGAATAATAAACGTCTCCTTAAAAGAAAAGGAATAGAAGAGGGCGATTTCCTTTACGTCTATCAGCAAAAGGCAATAGACACCTATACCGCGCTCGAGGAGCCCGTCGTGGGCAGTATTGACGTTGAGTACGTAAACGGTTGGGACGCGTGGCTGAATTACAACGCGGGAACCGTGCTTATGCTTGTGGCGCTGACCCTGCTTGGCTCTTCGGTTTTCGGCGTTGAAGGACGCTGCGGGACACTTGAGCTTATCCGTACATTAAAAAAAGGAAGACGCCATACGGCTTTTGCAAAATGCTCGGCTGCCATGACTGTAAGCGCGGGCGTCGGAGTAATGTTTTGCCTGACTTCCTTTTTGGGCGTCGGAATAAAAAACGGCTATTCGTCACCGATAAACGCCATTCAAGCGGTCTCGGGCTTTGAACTTGTGCCCTTCGTCGCCGACATTTGGCAATATGCGCTGATACATATCGCGGGAGTGGTCCTCGCGGCGGTCGTTTTCTGCACTTTCAGCACCCTCATCGCGGCACTCTTCCGCGGTGCGGTGGTCGCGCTTGCGGGCGGCTCGCTCTTTGCCGCGCTCAATCTCTTGCTTTGGAAATTCAATTACAAAACGACGAACAATCCCCTTCAGTACCTTAACCTCTTTGCGGCGGCGGACGGTGGTGCGCTCTTTTCATACGTCCACGGAATGTCTCTCTTCGGAGAATTCGTGTATTGTTGGATCGTCCTCATCGGTCTTTCACTCATTCTTTGCGTGATATTTACCCTTCTCGCCGTGTTCGGATTCGATAAATTCGGAACAAAGGATCTGCGAATCCCCATCTTCCGCGAGATTTTCAATAAGATCAAGATCTCTTATGAAAAGTTAATCAACCGTATCACGACAATGCACGGACTGCGATTCCGATCGACTTCGATCTTGTTGATTGAGCATTATAAAATCTACCTCAGCCGCGGCTTGATACTCGTTATGATCGCGCTCGTCGCCCTCAAAGCGGTAAATACCATAGAGCATTACAAGGATATTTACTCCAAGGACGAGATATATTATAATTATCTTTCAGAGGTCCGAGGCGAATGGACCGAAGAAAAGCACGAATACATACAGGCAGAGCTGAGTTGGGCGAAAGAAACGATAAACAAATACGACAAGATGCAGTCGGCGTATACCAAAGGTGAGATCAAAAAGGACGAATTCCGCGCCTTTCTGGTTGACTATTCGCGCGCAGAGCAGATCGAGATTCCGCTTGCGGCAATATATTCCATCTCACAGCATCTGCAAAATCTCGCAAAAGAAGGCATCAGCGGCAGTTTCGTTTACGACACGGGCTGGAAACAGCTCAACAATCGCGATTACGATATGTATTTATACCTGATCGTCATTATTGCGGGAAGCATCGGATTCAGTATGGAGCATAGCGAGCGACAATCGGGCGGCGGCTTCAAGCAGATATTGCGCTCGACAAAGTGCGGTCGCGGCGAGACTTTCCGTGCAAAATGCGCGGCGATCAGCATCGCGGCACTTATCGGGTCGGTGCTATGCATCGGACTCGAAGTGCTTTCAGTAATCAAACTATGGGAGCTGCCCGACGCGGGCGTGCCGATAGTCTCGCTGACACAATATGCAAATGCACCGGCAGAGCTGACGCTATTGCAGTATTCGATGTTCGTCTGCGCGGCAGACGTGCTTGCCATAGTGCTTCTCGGATTTATGACCTTTGCGCTCTCCTGCCTGCTCGGGAAATTCATCAATTGCATCATCGTGGCGGCGATCGTAACGCTCGTTCCGCACGCGCTCGGTATGACGGGGCTTTCCGTTCCGATCTGGTGCGACTATTTCGGGCTCCAGCAGGTCGATAAGCTTGCCAAATGGAGTATGGGAAAGGATCTTTTCGGCTCTTTCGGTAGCTATGCGATCGTATTTCTCATCTGGACAGCCGCAACAGTCGGCTTGATGCTCGCCGCAAACCGCAAGTGGACAGATAAAAGGAGATAAAGTATGAAACTGACAATAAATAACGTATCGAAAGCCTACGGAAGTAACAAGGCTCTTCAGCATTTTACCGCAGAGCTTGAACCGGGTATCTATGCCCTTCTCGGACCGAACGGCTCGGGCAAATCGACCCTTATGAACATCATCACCGACAACCTCAAATCCGACGAGGGCGAGATCCTCTTCTCGGACGGCGGTGAGCCCGAAAGCATATTCAAGATGGGCGTCCGTTTCCGCGAAAAGCTCGGTTTTATGCCGCAGTACCCCGGAATGTACCCGAATTTCACAGTCGAACGCTTTATGTGGTACATGGCGGCTCTCAAGGACGTCGGATCGCATCTCAAAGGCAGAGAAAAGAGAAAATATATCAAATCCGAGATCGAAAACATTCTCAAAGCCGTCGAGCTTGACGACATTCCCCGCAGACGCATCGGTGCGCTTTCGGGCGGTATGAAGCAGAGACTCGCGCTTGCACAAGCCGTACTCGGCAATCCGTCGGTACTCATTCTCGACGAGCCGACAGCGGGTCTCGACCCGAAACAGCGAATCGCAATTCGAAACTTCATTTCACGAATCGCGTTCGACAAGATCGTAATCATTGCAACACACGTCGTTTCCGACGTTGAATTCGTCGCGCGCGACGTAATAATGCTGAAAAAGGGCGTGATCGTTGACAACGCACCGCCCGCAGAGCTTGTCCGAAAGATCGAGGGCAAGGTCTGGAATCTCCCCGCACCCGAAAGCGAGGTCGTCGAGCTTCAGCAGAAATACCGCGTGACCAACATCACGCGCGACGACAAGACGGGCAACGCCATTCTCCGCGTTCTTTCGGATGAAGAACCCGTATCGTCCGGCAAAAAGACCGCAACAACCGTTGCTCCCACGCTTGAGGATTATTACCTCTACGTCTTCGGTGAAGAATCGGGAGGAAACTAAGATGAAGAAAAGTTTGCTTGTTATTCTCGCCGCGCTTTTGTTGCTTCTCTGTTCGTGTTCCGATAGTACGGAAGAACCCGAGGAAACGACTATGTCCCCCGAAGAATTAGCCAAAATTGACGAATGGCAAGCCCGCGCGGAGCCATTTATGGATATGTTTGAATATGTTGCCTTTCCCGATCACGTGGAAATAGAGGCGTTTATTGATCCCGCGATGGACAATTGGTATGAATATATCAATACTCAAGGGAAATCTGCCGTAAAAGAGCTTGTCGTTCCGGCATATATCGATGGATTGCCCGTGAGCGTTATACGTGAAGGAACGTTTGGGGAATATTACCACGGTGCGAGCCTCCGTTCAAGAGGCGAATGTCTCGTAAAGGTAGAATTGCCCCCGACTGTAACCGAGATCGGAGATTATGCGTTCAAGCGTTGCTTACGTCTGGCTTATATTGAGTTTTCGGATAACGTACGGGAGATCGGAGAAGGCGCGTTTTATAAGTGTGAAAAGCTCAGACGCCTGAAGATCCCCGATGGGATCACGGAGATCAAAGAGAATACCTTTTATCAGTGTATCTCGCTTTCGGAACTTATCATCCCCGATTCGGTGACGGCGATAGGAGCGCATGCCTTTTACGGTACGAGGGAGCTTGTGGACGTTGTACTTCCTCCGAATTTAACAACGATCGCTGATTTTTACAGTATACCCACGGGATTTATGCAAAGTCTCAAGGGGCTGGAGTGCGGTGACTTTTATTGTGCAGGCAAAGATAATTCGATAGCACTGAGATGTTATTCGACCCAAAAGCACGTAACGGTTCCCGCGGGAATCGAAACCGTTGTTATGTGGTTTGAAAACAATGATATCGTTGAAACAATAACGATTCCCGGGAGTGTCCGGCGTGTGATCAATCACATCGACGGAAAACCTAATCTCAAAAAGGTTGTATTTGAAGAAGGCGTTGAGGAATTGAGAAGCTGTTGGTTTAATGCTGTTCCTAATCTCACCGAGGTCTATTTTCCCGAGTCAATCAGATCGTCGGTGATGTCCGTGTGGGAAACGATGAGTGAGATGAAGTATGGGACCGATTTTAATGAGGCGTTGACCTTTTACGTCAAGAAAGGCTCGTATATGGACGAGTATTTCAGGGAGAACAATTACAAGGAGAGAGGCGCAAATATAGTTTACTATTAAAAATGAGGTGTATTTGATGAAAAAATCAATAGCGATTACGTGGATTTTTCTGTTTACGATTCTGCTTGCGTCGTGCAGCAAGCCGAATTATCCTCCGATACTGACAAAAGAACCTGCTAATACCCCGGCGCCTCCCGAATTTACTTATATCCATTCGGATGACGTTCCTCTTGAATTTCAGAATAATACCAATTCGTATTACGGTTTTTACGAAAACTATCTGTATTTCAAAAGCAAATCTGTTCTATATAAAATTGATCCCATGACCGGAGTAAAAACAACAGTTTGTCCTGATCCCGTTTGCAACCATGAGGACGAAAACTGCAAGCTTTTCTCGATATCCTCTGCTTTTTGCGTTAAAGATGGCGTGTTTTATTTCGACAAACTTGTTATGGGTAGTATCGGGACCGAGGAGTCAATATCCTCTTTTGACTTTTTAAGTACCGAGCTGAAAAGCCTGTATGACAGAACCGAATGCTCTCGCCAATACGTCAGAATGATGGTTTATGACGGTTACATTTACTTTTACCGTAGTTATTTCAAAGAAGAGGAAGAAAAATCTCCCGAAGACAAAATCTTTATATCCGATCTTGTCGGAGTTAACCTCAAAAACGGAAAAATGATCGATGTTATTGTATACGATGACTCGGTAAGAGATGATCTGATCGGTTGTGAAGACGGATATATCTACCTTTGCGAGCCGCGCGGAGGTATATTCAGGGTGAAGGCGGGCACTGTTTTGCCCGAAAAGGAATATATCTATTCATTTGAAGAAAACAATCTCTCAAGCTTTTATCCCGACCGTATGGCTCTGTCGGACGGATATATCTATTATCATACCACAGATGAAGACGGAACTTCTTTCTGGAAGATCCCGACCTCGGGCGGCGAACCCGAAAGACTTGCCGCAGACAGCACTATCAAGGCGGATTATTGTTACTATACAGAAAATTTCATCTATTATTCCGCTGTATCGCAGAAGATAATCGGCAAGAACCACGGAGAGGATCTTTACTGCGACGTATACGACATCAGGCGGGTTTCGTACGACGGAGTCATGGAAAAGGTCTTCTGCGAGTTCCCCGAAGGATATGAGACCTATTCGCTGAGCGGTAACTATATAGTTGTGGGCAATTATATCTATACCCACACCTATGATTGGGGTGAGCTGAAAGAAATCTATTCGGATTCCGATTGCAGATACGACGAAGGACATATAGGTGCAGTAGCTCGCATAAATATTCAGACCGGTGAGGTGGATTACATTGGATGGTATTAAGTCAAACTGTTTTGAAAAAATGAAACAGAAATATTGCCGGGAGAAGATATTTCCTTATGGAATAGATTTTGATTATTTTTTTATTGTTCGTCATTGCGTTAAATAATAAACATAAAATATACCGCCGAGAGCAACCAAACGGTCGCTCTCGGCGCTGTTTAGTTATAGACAAATAAACCTTTTTGTGATATAATAATTATAACAAAAAAGCTTTGTGATATTCTAATCGGATGTAATTTTTACATCCGATTTTTCAATTTGATCATTTTTGTCAAAATGATCAAATTGGTGTTGACAAATGACCAAATTGGTGCTATAATAAAAATATAATATTATATTTAGAGGTTTATATGCGTAATTATAATTATCAAAACAAATGGCAAAAGTTGCTCACGCCGGAAATTGTGTCCTTATTGACACAGATTCACGAATACAAAGGCGAGCAAACCTTATTTATAGAAGCAAAAGCCGATACGCTGACACAGCTTGTCGAGATAGCAAGAATACAGAGTACCGAGGCATCAAATAAAATTGAAGGTATCTACACCTCCGATGACCGTCTTAAGAGCCTTGTTGTAAACAAAACAACTCCCAAAACAAGAAATGAGCAAGAGATCGCGGGCTATCGCGACGTTCTCGCAACCATACACGAAAACCACGATTTCATCCCTCTCAAGCCGTCAATCATACTGCAACTGCATCGTGATATGAACAAGTTCAACGGAGCATCCAAAGGCGGCGAATATAAAAAATCCGATAACGTAATTGCTCAGGAAGACAGCTCCGGTAATCGGATTGTTCGCTTCAAACCGGTCCCGGCTTGGGAAACTCCCATCGCAATCGACGCGATTTGTGAAGCTTTTGATGAAATCCTGGCTCAAACCGACGTTGATCCGCTTCTTATTATCCCGATGTTTATACTCGACTTCCTCTGCATTCACCCGTTCAACGACGGCAACGGCAGAATGAGCCGACTTCTGACACTTCTTCTCCTATACCGCGCAGGTTATATCGTCGGAAAATATATCAGTATCGAAAAGCTGATCGAACAAACCAAAGAAACTTATTACGAAGCACTCGGAAACAGCTCGGCGAATTGGCACGAAGACAAAAACAATTATCTTCCCTTCGTACAGTATACGCTCGGAGTGGTGCTGGCGGCATACCGCGAGTTCTCTTCGAGAGTCAAGCTGATCGCTGACGGCAATATGTCAAAACCCGATCGAGTCAGAGAGATTATCAAAGACACTCTCGGAAAGATAACCAAAACCGAAATAATGAAAAAATGCCCCGATATCAGCCAGGTCACCGTACAGAGAGCGCTGAACGACTTGGTTTCAAGTGGAGAAATTCTGAAGATCGGCGGCGGACGTTATACCGCATATATGTGGAATCACGATAAGGAGAATGAAAAATGATCACAGGCGAGCTTAAAAACAGAATAGACGGACTTTGGGATATATTCGCGGCGGGCGGACTTGTCAATCCGCTTGACGTTATCGAGCAGATAACTTATTTAATGTTCATCCGCGACCTTGACGACACCGACAACCTCCGCGCGAAGGAGGCGATCATGCTCGGACTGCCTCACGAGAGCATCTTTGCCGACAAGGTAAAGATCGGCGAGCGCGAGGTTGAGGGCAATCAGCTCAAATGGTCGGTGTTCCACGACTATCCCGCGGGAAAGATGTACTCCACGGTTCAGGAATGGGTGTTCCCCTTCATCAAGAATCTGCACGACGACAAGGAAAGCGCGTATTCGAAATATATGGACGACGCCATCTTCAAGATCCCCACGCCCCTGCTTCTCGAAAAGATCGTCACCGTGCTCGACGATATCTACGCTCAGATGGCGCAGATCAAGGACACCGACATCCGCGGCGACGTTTACGAGTACCTTCTTTCCAAGATCTCGCAGTCGGGACTGAACGGTCAGTTCCGCACGCCGCGACATATCATCCGTATGATGGTCGAGCTGATGGATCCGGGCGCGGACGAGATCATCTGCGACCCCGCTTGCGGAACCTCGGGCTTCCTCGTTGCGGCGGGCGACTATCTCAAGGAGAAAAAGAAGGAAGAGATCTTCTTCGACCGCCAAAAGAAGGCGCATTATATGAACGGAATGTTCCACGGATACGATATGGACAGAACGATGCTCCGAATCGGTGCGATGAATATGATGACGCACGGAGTTGACCACCCATATATCGAATACCGCGACAGCTTATCCGATCAGAACCCCGATAAGGACAAGTATTCGCTGATCCTGGCGAATCCCCCGTTCAAGGGAAGCCTTGATTACGATACCGTTTCCGCCGATCTTCTCAAGGTTTGCAAGACCAAGAAGACCGAGCTGCTCTTCCTCGCGCTGATGCTTCGAATGCTCCGCACGGGCGGCAGATGCGCCTGCATCGTTCCAGACGGAGTGCTTTTCGGCTCGTCAACGGCGCATAAAGCGATCCGCAAGGCTCTAATCGAGGAGAACCGCCTCGAAGCCGTGATCTCGATGCCCTCGGGCGTGTTCAAGCCCTACGCAGGCGTGTCAACGGGAATTCTGATCTTCACAAAGACGGGACACGGCGGCACGGATAAGGTCTGGTTCTACGATATGCAAGCCGACGGCTTCAGCCTTGACGACAAGCGCACAGCCGCGACAGAGAACGATATCCCCGACATTATCGCGCGATTCCATAACCTTGACGGCGAAACCGACCGCGAACGCACCGAAAAATCCTTCTTCGTTCCCAAGGACGAGATCGTCGGCAACGACTACGACCTCTCGATAAATAAGTACAAAAAGACCGAATATAAACCCGTAGAATACCCCTCCCCCGCCGAGATCATGGCAGACCTGCACACACTCGAAGCGGAGATCACAAAGGGGCTTAAGGAGTTGGAGGAGATGCTGTGATGGCAAGACTGGGAGATTTATGTGACATTTTGAATGGCTATGCATTTAAAAGTGAGCAATATGTAGGTTCAGGTATCAGAATCATACGCATTGCAAATGTTCAAAAAGGGTATATTGAGGATTCTACCCCTGTTTTCTATCCGATAGATAATAATGAATATAAAAAGTATGAGCTTATGGAAGGCGATCTTCTTTTATCTCTCACAGGAAATGTAGGACGTGTTGCTTTATTACAAAAAGAATTTTTACCTGCTGCACTGAATCAGCGAGTAGCTTGTTTGCGAATTAAGGACGAAACCATTTTAAGCAAGTCTTTTTTGTTCAATTTTTTGAACTCTGACTATTTCGAAAACAAATGCATAGAATCTGCCAAAGGCGTTGCTCAGAAAAACATGAGTACCGAATGGTTGAAAGAGTATGACATTCCTTTGCTTGCAATAGAAAAACAGGAGAAAATTTCAAAAGAATTGGATCAAATTAGCAATTTGATTTTTATCCGCAAACAGCAACTTTCAAAATTGGACGAGCTTGTCAAAGCACGATTTGTCGAACTCTTTGGTGACCCAGTTGTTAATCCTAAATCTTGGGAAACTGCTCCCCTATCTGCTTTAATTATTAACGCAAACAACGGTATGGCTCGTAGAGGAAAAGATGTAGACGGTAGCATTGTTTTGAGGTTGGTAGAACTACAAAATGGGTTTATTGATTACTCTGCACCCAACAGAATTTGCTTGAATGAAACTGAAAAGAAAAGGTATGAACTTGTCGATAATGATTTTCTTTTTGCAAGAGTAAATGGAAACCCCGATTATGTGGGTAGATGTGCAGTTTTCAAAAGTATTGACGAACCTGTTTTCCATAACGACCATATTATTCGTGTGCATTTTGATGAGGCAAAAATCAATGGTTGCTTTATGAGTGTACTTTTGAATAGTGATTATGGCAAAAGTCAAATGCGAGAGCAAATTAAAACATCGGCAGGACAGTATACAATAAGCCAAGATGGAATTGGTGCGATTATTGCAATACTGCCACCACTTGAACTGCAAAATCAATTTGCAGCCTTCGTCGAACAGACCGACAAATCAAAATCAGAAATTCAAAAGAGCCTTGAAAAGCTCGAAACACTAAAAAAAGCGTTGATGCAAAAATACTTTGGGTAAAGGAGAAGGAAAAATGGAACTTTGGTCTTTTATATTGGGAATCGCATCATTGGTTGTAGGTGTCATATCAATTATTCTCGCTGTTGTAGCAATGGTTTCGTCTAAAAAAGAAGCAGACAGAAGCACGAAAAACTATAATAATACGAAGGATTTGCTTGATAAAATTCAGCACAAATCTGATCTTATAGACAGAGCAATTCAGGTTCAGCAAGCTCAACTTGTTCAAATTATCAACAAGGCATTGGATAAAATTGGTCAATCCCCAATTGAATTACAGCCTGTAACAGAAGAAGATATTAACGCTCTGTTTGAGGAGAAGAAGAAGCCTATTGACGCGGAAATACGGAAATTGAAAAATGAGGTCGATGCCATGCCTAAAATACATATAGGAAATGAACCTCCGAAAGATTTGAAGAATGGAGATCTTTGGTTTACACTTGAATAAAAAGCAAATCAAAATCGGTAATATAGCAAAGACACAAAAAAATTCAAACGCTCAAAAAACGTTGATGCAAAAATATTTTGGGTGAGGAAAGATATATGTTAAATAGGATTTGTCGTTTTGAAGAAAAAACACCGTCTGATATTTTATTTGAAACCATTACACTCTCGTCTAGGGATATAATAAATGTATATACTATCGAAACAATACATGATTTAACCCAATTTATTGGATATGGCAAGTACATGAATTGTAAAGAGCATAATGTATATTTGCGTGGGCAGACATCGTTATATAATGGTGCGTTAATTCCTTCGTTATACAGAGGAAAGACGAACATAGAAAGTATTACAATGAAGTACAATAAAAGGATAAACTGTTTTAAGGATACAGTTAAATCGTTTTATCAGTATGAGAGAAATGTATTAGAGCCATTGTTACAACACTATGGTATCAAAACTCCGTATATTGATTTGGTGGATAACGTATGGGTTGCACTTTGGTTTGCTTTACATCAAGCTAAATCTGTTATAGTTAATTCTCACGAATATGTTTATTTCCATAAAAGTACAGAGCAATATGCGTACATTTTATTAATTGCAAGTGATGCGAGGGTAATGACAGAATACAAGGGAGTATATAGTGGCAATAAGACTTGCTTGGTTGATTTACGCAATGCTAGCCCTTCATATTTTTTAAGACCGCATGCACAACACGCGTTCATGTTGAGGAAAAATGAACCATATCCTGCAGATTATAGTGACTTAATAGTCGGGGTGGCGAGAATCCCTGTTGAATTAGGATTTAAATGGTTGGGGACTAATGACTTTTTAACTGTAAATAGTTTGTTCCCTGCTATGTATTTCGATTCGGGCTATGAAGTATTGATGAAAAGATTTCCTGAGGAAGATCAAGGGACTGTTAGACAGTATGGTTCAATTCAAGTGGTTACTGATTAGCAACGGGGTTTATTATACCGAGGAGGTTTATATGAAAATACAAGTTATAAGTTATGAAAAGAAAATTCAATATGGCACCGAACATAATTACACATATTCATCGCTAAGTGAGCCGCGTGCATTTGATGAGTTTGAATTAAACATTATCTGTTTGCAAACAAAAGAATTATGGTATTCGAAAGACTCATCGAAAGACTCAATTAATGCTATTAAAGATTTTGATAGCTTGAAAGTATTGATTGATAGCGCTAGGAAATCAAAAGTGGTTATTTGTTTTCCTCAAAACTATACTTATCATTATTGTTATAGTGGTGGTAAATACATGCAATCCGAACAACTAAAGGATATGATCTATTCTTTAAAGGGGCATCTCAATCACCTGTTAGCCAATCGATGTCGCTATGATTTTGTTTATGAAAATTCCACTACATTATGTGGTAAATCAGAAATGAATGCAGCTTTTTATTTTCATCATCTTTCATTAACAGGAACACCAATAACGTTAAGTAATGGTGGGGAGCACACTACAACAGTATTAGTCGATTCTCATTTATTGCTCACATCATTAGATCTTTCATCAAAGAATACCCCGATCAATGATTTCTTAGTTGCAATAGGTATGATCAACGATAATAGTAGTATTCCAGAGTGGATTAGTGATTATAAATTTAATGACGACGAAATACAAAATGAACGTATTGTCAATGCAAAACTAGAAATAGAGAACCAAAGCAACATAATCAAAGAAGCAAATGAAAAACTGTTAAATAATATGTTCTATAAGAGAATTTTATATGAAAATGGAGACCCGCTCGTCGAATCAGTATTTGATATTTTGGATAAAATAATAGGGTGCAATTTGACAGAATTTGTTGATGAAAAGAAAGAAGATTTTAAAATCATTCTCCCAGAAATTACGTTTATTGGTGAAATTAAAGGCATTACCTCTAATGTTAAAAACGAAAATGTATCACAACTAGAGGTCCACTGTCAAACATACCAAGACTATTTAGAGACAGAAGGAAAAAAAGAAATAATCAAAGGCATCTTAATTGTTAATCCGTTAAGAAACAAGCCACTTGAGGAAAGAGATGACGTACACGAAAGGCAAATTGATCTTGCTCATCGATATGGAAGCTTGATTATTACAACAGATGTTCTTTTGCTTTTGTTCGAAGCATATCTTTCTGGTAAAGTTTTGCGTGATAGAATTATAGAATTATTCATTAGTAAAACAGGTTTGTTAACTGTTTCCGATTTCATTTAAAAATAACGGAGGTCCAATTATGACCAACTTTGATTTCCTACTCTCCACCCCCGATTTTGCGTCGTTTGCAAGTGTGGCGGTGTCGGCGGAGAAGATTTTACATATTGACATTGACTCCTGTGTGCTGAACTGTCGGCGGGCGATGGAGTTTGCGGTCAAGTGGATGTATTCGGTTGACCGTGAGCTTGAAATGCCGTACAATGATACGCTGCAGGCTCTGATCGATGCGCCCGATTTCAGAAATATCATCGGATATGATATTTGGAAACGAATGGATCTCATCCGAAAAGTCGGTAACAATGCCGCGCACGGCGGTAAGAAGGTCACGCTCGAGCAGGCAGAGCTTTGTCTTGAAAATCTCTTCGTCTTCCTCGATTGCGTTGCCTATTTCTACGCGCCCGAGTATACCGAGAACAAATTCGATCCCTCCCTGCTCGCGCTGACGGTCGACGAGGCACTTTCCTTCGTTCCCGATATCGACATTGACGTCAATCAACTGATCGAGGAGAACAAAACCCTCAAGGACGAGCTCACCGCGCGCCGCGCCGAGCAGCAGCAGACCTACGTCCCCAAGCCGCTCGATCTCTCCGAATACAAGACGAGAAAGATCTATATCGATTTCATGCTCCAGGATGCGGGCTGGACCGAGGGCAAGGATTGGCTCAATGAAGTCGAGCTCCCCGGAATGCCAAACAAGAGCGAGGTCGGATTCGCCGATTACGTCCTCTACGGCGACGACGGCAGACCCTTGGCTGTGATCGAAGCCAAGCGCACCTGCGTTGATGTTTCCAAGGGCAGACAGCAGGCAAAGCTCTATGCCGATCTTTTGGAGCAAAAATACGGACGCCGTCCGATCATCTTCCTCTCGAACGGCTTCGACACCCGTATTCTCAACGACAAATTCTATCCCGAGCGCCGCGTGGCGTCGATCTACTCCAAGCGCGATCTTGAAAAGCTCTTCAATCTGCAAATGATGCGCACAAGCCTTAAGAACGTAATGGTGGACAGAAATATCGCGGGACGTTACTATCAGGAGGGCGCGATCAAGGCGGTTTGCGAGTCCTTCGATAAGAAGAACCGCCGCAAGGCTCTGCTCGTTATGGCAACGGGCTCGGGCAAGACGAGAACAGTCATCGCGCTCTGCAAAGTGCTCCTCGACCACGGTTGGGTGAAGAATATCCTCTTCCTCGCCGACCGTAATTCGCTCGTTACGCAGGCGAAGCGTTCCTTCGTGAATATGCTCCCCGATCTGTCGGTCGCGAATCTCTGCGAGGACAAGGAGAATTTCGACGCGCGCTGCGTGTTCTCCACCTATCAGACGATGATGAACTGCATCGACACGGTCAAGGATGAAAACGACCGCAAGCTCTACACCGTCGGGCATTTTGATCTACTTGTGGTTGACGAGGCGCACCGCTCGATCTATAACAAATACAAGGATATTTTCAATTATTTCGACGCACCGCTGGTGGGTCTTACCGCTACGCCCAAGGACGAGATCGACAAGAATACTTATGAGATCTTTGAGCTTGAAAACGGTGTTCCGACCTACGGTTATGAGCTTGCTCAAGCCGTAACCGACGGATTCCTCGTCGATTTTATATCGGTCGAAAGCAAGCTGAAATTCATCGAGCAGGGTATCGTTTACGATGATCTTTCCGATGCCGATAAAGAGGCGTATGAGAATACTTTTGAGGACGAAAACGGCGAGCTTCCAGAGAGCATTGCATCCACCGCGCTTAACGAGTGGGTGTTTAACGAGGATACGATCCGTCAGGTGCTTCATATCTTGATGAACGACGGTTTGCGCATCGACTACGGCGAGAAGCTCGGAAAAACTATCATTTTTGCAAAGAACCACGAGCATGCCGAAAAAATTCACGAGATATTTGGCAAAGAATATCCCAATCTGCCCGGATATACCAAGGTCATTGACAACTATATGACCTATGCGCAGAGTGCGATCGATGAGTTTTCCGATCCCAAGAAATTGCCTCAGATTGCGATCTCCGTTGATATGCTTGATACAGGTATCGACGTGCCCGAGGTGTTAAACCTTGTCTTTTTCAAGAAAGTTATGAGCAAGGCAAAGTTCTGGCAGATGATCGGTCGTGGAACTCGTCGTTGCGATGGGCTTATGGACGGCAAGGATAAGGACAAGTTCTACATCTTCGATTTCTGCGGGAATTTTGAGTTTTTCCGTATGAACAACGGCAGACCTACGGCAAATCAAATTGCCCTGCAAGGAGCTATCTTTAAGCTCAAAGCACAGATCGCGTTTAAGCTACAGGATCTTGAATATCAGACGGATGATCTGATTGCATTTCGTAAGAGTCTTGTTGATGATATGGTGCGTAAGGTTCGAGAGCTGAACCGTGAGAATTTTGCGGTTCGTCAGCATTTGCGCTACGTCGAACTTTACGCGAACGCGGAGAATTATAACGCCCTCACCTATGAGGATACGCTTTTGATGGCTGAAGAGCTTGCCCCGCTGATCACTCCCGACGTTGATGAGGCATCTGCAGTTCGTTTTGATGCTTTGATGTATGGCATTGAGCTTGCGTATCTCGCCGGAAAGAAGTATTCACGCGCGCGTACCGATCTGCTCAAAAAGGTCAACGGCATTGCAAGCGTTGCGAATATTCCCGAAATCATGGTGCAGTCGGAGTTGATCAACAAGATCCTTCACACCGATTATCTCGAAAGCGCGGGAATCAATGAATTCGAGCATATCCGCGAGAATCTTCGTAATTTGATAAAATATATTCCGAGAGTCAATATTAAGTATATCACTAATTTTGATGACGAGATTCTTTCAACGGATTGGAACGAATCCGATCTTGATAGCGACGATCTTAAAAATTACAAGGCAAAGGCGGAATTCTATATCCGTCAGCATCAGGATCAAGCGGCTATTGCCAAGCTCAAGACAAACGTTCCGCTGAACGCGGACGATGTGAAAGCATTGGAGCAAATTCTGTGGAGTGAGGTGGGCAGCAAAAAGGATTACGAAGCCGAGTACGGCGGAAAACCTCTCGGTGAGTTTGTTCGTGAGATCGTTGGACTTGATATGTCTGTGGCTAAAGCCGCTTTTGCGGATTATCTCAACAGCGTGAATCTCGATTCGAGGCAGATATATTTTGTAAACCAAATCATCGAGTATATTGTTCGAAACGGCGTAATGAAGGATATGTCCGTGCTTCAGGAACCGCCGTTTACCGATAAGGGTAGCATCGTCGAAGTGTTCACCGATGTTTCCGTGTGGATTGGAATTAAAAGAATTATTGATCAGATCAATGCAAATGCGGCTGCGTAATGCTTAATAATGAACACAAGGTACCCTGATTTTGGGTGCCTTGTCTTTATTATTCTGACATAGGATAAGTATCCCCAAACAACATTTGATTTAGTTTTGCCACTTCATCCTTACGAAAAAAGTTGGATCGGGAAACTATTATACTGTGAACGGCAAAATCGTATGGGGTTCCTGGGGAACAAATTTTAAGCATTGCAAGTTTGTTCCCCCAATTGTAATCGCAAACAGCAACAATGAAGTCAAGGAGGATAAATAAAAATGGTTATTGAGCGTGAACAGATTACCGAAATAAATGATATTCCGATTTGGAGGAAATACACGTTGAGCGTACAAGAAGCAGCTCAGTACTTCCGTATAGGAGACAAAAAACTCAGAAGACTTATCGATGAAGATCCGACAGCAGAATATATCCTCTGGAACGGAAGCAGACCGCAAATCAAACGCAAAATATTCGAACGCTTTGTTGACGAAAAACTTACAACAATCTAAAAATTTAAAATATATATGTAGATTCCACGCCAAACTTATGATAAAATCTAACTAGCTCTGCATTGGGAAAAAGTCTTTCAGCGCATCTGTAAAAAGTATGATAAAACTCATACGAAAAAGTTGCCAAAAATTACGCCTCACATTTGCAGACATACATTTTGCTCCAATATGGCAAAGGCAGGAATGAATCCGAAAGCCCTACAGTATATTATGGGTCACAGCGACATCAGCATCACGCTAAACACCTATACACATTTTAGCTTCAAGAATGCAACAGAGGATATGTGTAAAATAACAGAAGGCATTGAAGCGACAAAGAAAACTCGTGAAAAACGAGCATCGTAAACCTTCCGAATTTACGACAGAATTTACGACAAACGATCGCAAAACTAAGCAAAGTTATGCCAAGTTATGCCAAGTTAAAAATATGATTTTAAGTCGTAAGATTATCCAAAAGTGTCAAAAGCACTGCAAAACTCGGCATAATTGAGTATAATTCAGCAAAATAAGGAGTGTAAAAGATGAGAAAAATCATGTTTGTGTGCCACGGCAATATCTGCCGCAGTCCGATGGCGGAATTTATATTCAAAAGAATGGTTGCCGAGCGCGGACTTGAGGCTGAATTTGAGATCAGATCGTCCGCGACGAGCACCGAGGAGATATGGAACGGCATCGGCAATCCCGTCTATCCGCCCGCTGAAGCAGAACTGTCCAAGCACGGCATCTCCTGCAACGGCAAGCGCGCGGTTCAGCTTCAAAAGTCGGACTACGACAAATACGATCTTTTCGTCGGTATGGATTCGGCAAATATCCGCAATATGCACCGCATTCTCGGCGGTGATCCCGAGGGCAAAATACGCAAACTGATGGATTACACCGCACGCCCCGGTGACGTCGCCGATCCTTGGTACTCCGATAGATTTGATATCGCATATCGAGATATTTATGAGGGATGCGCGGGGCTTTTGGAGAGTTTGATATGAGAATCAATTATGAAAACATCATCCTTCGGGATATGATAGAGTCCGACATCGAGGATTATGTGCGTTGGTTTACCATTGAAACCGAGTGGTCAAACACCGATGCTCCGTGGGAGCCTATCGAATCGGACGAGGAAACCGAGCGCACGTCTTGGCGTGAATACTATGAGTCCGTAAAAGACCTTCCCGACGATGTTCGTCGGTGGAAGTTTGAGATCGAATGGAACGGCAGACACGTTGGCTGGGTAAGCTCCTACCCCATTGACGAGAATTACGAATGGCTTGGCGAGATCAAGAACGGACAGACCGTTTATCGTGCCATTGGCATTGACATTTGCGAACCCGATGTTTGGGGCAATGGTATTGGCACAAACGCTCTCCGTGCCTTTATCAAGTATTACTTTGAGAACGATGTAGACGAGCTTTACACGCAAACTTGGTCGGGCAACGTCCGTATGCTCCGCTGTGCTGAAAAGCTTGGCTTCAAGGAATGTAGAAGAGACATCGGAATACGAGAAGTCAATGGAAAGAAATACGATAGGGTGACTTTCAAATTTAAGACAGTACTTTATCCCACAAAAGCACGCGACAGAGCATACACCGGCGACAGCTCAGCTCAATACGATCTTGCAAAATATTGCGAGGAGGTAGATAACGACATTGAGCAAGCGGCATTTTGGTATAAAAAAGCCGCCTTGCAGGATCACGATTTGGCTATCGAAAAATGCCGCAAGTTGGGAGTTGACCTTAACGCCCCAAAACTCGGACGCGAAGAGATCCGCAAAGAGCTGAAATGCCGAATTTATCCGCTCGGTTATCTCGAAAGATACAAATTTACCGTAATCTGCGCCAATTATCGGGGTAAATGGATCCTTTCCAAGCACAAAAAGCGCGACACTTGGGAAACGCAGGGCGGGCATATTGAAGCAGGCGAAGACCCGATCGAATGCGCGCGCCGCGAGCTTTTTGAGGAGAGCGGAATTAAAGACGCGGACGTCTATCCCGTCTGCGACTATTGGGGATTCAATTCGCAAGAATGCTCGAACGGAATGGTCTTTCTTGCGGTGGTTCACTCTCTTGGCGAGCTTCCCGAAAGCGAAATGAAGGAGATCGGTGTTTTCGACGAATTACCCTATAATCTTACGTATCCGCAGGTCTCGCCGCGGCTCTATGAGGAAGCCCAAAAACTATTGCGCACTTTATAAAGGAGAACGCTATGGAATTCAGAAAGATATTCGACACGATCCCTGAGCAGTTTGACAAATACCGTCCGAGATATTCCCCGGAGCTATTTGCCTCATTGATCGAATACGCGGAGATTGACGCGAGCAAGTCTGTCCTCGAGCTCGGTCCCGGTACGGGTCAGGCTACCGATCCGATCCTCAATACGGGTTGCGACTACAACGCCATTGAACTCGGCGAGCATCTTTACGAAAAGATGAAGCAGAAATACGGTCACTATCCGAGTTTCCATATTGTAAACGACGATTTCATCACGCACGATTTCGGTGACCGCCAATTCGATATGATCTACTCTGCCGCGACGATCCAATGGATCCCCGAAGAAATTGCCTTTGCGAAAATCTTTGACCTTCTCAAGCCCGGTGGAACTCTGGCGATGCTTCTTATGCGCGGAGATTACAAGACCCCCAATGAGGAACTCTACAACACTATTCAAAAGGTTTATTCCGAATACTACAAGCCCGAGACCGCGTACACGCACGGCTCGTTCAAATACACCAACGCACCGAATTATGGATATGTTGACTTTGAAAAGCGTGAATTTTACGGCAAGCGCGAGTTCACGGCTGACGAATACGTTGCCTACAGCGGAACGCATTGCGATCATATGGTCATTCCCGAGCCTTACAAAACCAAGTTATTTGAAGGACTCCGTGATGCCGTACTCGCGGCGGGCAACAAGATCATTTTCAGCGACACTTATATTCTGTATCTGGCGAAGAAACCGATCTGAACAAAGGAAGGACACTCGATTAATGAAGCCGAGAGAATACATAGAATTTCTGAACAAGATCGAAAAGCTGAAATGCAACACACGGCATTCGTGGACGTCAAGCGGACGGCGTGAAAGCGTTGCAGAGCATTCCTGGCGGCTTTCGGTCATGGCTATGCTCTGTGCCGATGAATATCCGGAGCTTGACATAAACAAAGTGATCAGAATGTGCCTCGTCCACGATTTCGGCGAGGCGGTCACGGGCGACATTCCGTCGTTTTACAAAACCAATACCCACGAAAAAGAGGAAGAAAAAGCGATCAAGGAACTGCTTTCTTCTCTTCCCGCCGGCATCCGTGAGGAGCTTTCCGATCTCTTTGACGAAATGTACGCCCTCGAGACTCCCGAGGCGAGGCTTTTCAAAGCGCTCGACAATATGGAAGCCGTCGTTTCCCACAACGAAGCCGACATTTCCACCTGGATCCCGCTTGAATACGAGGAAAATCTCGTATACGGTCAGAAAAACACCGAATGGTCTGCGTGGACACGCGAGCTGCGCGAGGAATTGAGGAAAGATTCGATTAAGAAAATTGAGGAAAACAAAATGGAAGAATTGATTTTAATAAAACCGTCTGCTGAATACGCGGATCAGATAAAGGAATACCGCCAAGAATTCCTTGACGCGGGCGACTCAATGGACGGAACAGGAGCCTTGAGAAGATTCGATGATCCGCTCGACTTCATTCAGAAATGCAAAGACTACGAATCACCCGAAACTCTGCCCGCAGACCGTGTTCTTGCTACGCAGTTTATGCTCGTGAGAAAGAGTGACAGCAAAGTTCTCGGTATGCTTCAAGTAAGACATTATTTCAACGAATATCTTGAAAAATTCGGCGGGCACATAGGATATTCCGTAAGACCGAGTGAGCGGCGCAAAGGTTATGCCAAACAAATGCTGAAAATGGCGCTTCCTTACTGCCGTGAGCTAGGACTTGATAAAGTTCTGATCACTTGTATTGACGGCAATATCGGAAGCGAAAAGACTATTCTCGCAAACGGCGGCGTTTACGAATATACAATACACGAGCCCGGTGAGAACGTAGATCTGAAGAGGTTCTGGATCAAGTTATGAGACAAATCCAAACTCTCCGTCTGACTCTCGGCGAGATACGCGATTGCGATTTTGACGACATGATGTCCGTCTTGAAAAACGATATCGTGGCGGCTACTTACAGGATCCCCGACCTCGACACGCGAGAAGCTGAGCTCGAGCTGTTTAAGTATCTGCGCGATATTTCCCAAAGAGAGGACAGATACCTTTTCGGTATTTTTCTTGACGGCAAGCTGATCGGACTTATCAACGACTGCGAGATCAACGACGAATGCATCGAGATGGGCTACGCTCTGCATCCCGATTACCACAATCAGGGCTACACCACCGAGGCTTTCTCTGCGGTCATAAAGTCTCTTCTCTCAAAAGGCTTTTCGGAAATAATCGCAGGCGCGTTTGAAGATAATATCGCAAGCATCCGCGTTATGGAAAAATGCGGCATGAAGCGCACCAAAATGACCTCCGATACCGAATACCGAGGAAAAACGCATAAGTGTGTTTATTATTCGATCAAAAAGTAAAAGCCACGGCAATTGCCGTGGTTTTCTTCTATAAAAGAAAAAGGCTGCAAGCACGACTTGCATCCCTTTTTCTATATTCAGGTTTACGCGAGTTTGTTGAGGGCGAGTGTAAACTGGCTCTTCTTATGAGCTGCGGCATTCTTATGAATGATACCGCGAGCAGCAGCCTGGTCAACACACTTAACTGCAACCTTGTATGCCTCGGTAGCAGCAGCCTTATCACCCGACTCAACAGCAGCATAGAACTTCTTGATGATAGTCTTCATCTTGGTGCGAGCGATCTTGTTCTGGAGTGTCTTCTTCTCGATTACAAGAATACGCTTCTTTGCGGACTTAATGTTTGCCAACAGATTCACCTCCCTATTTTTGTGTATCCGTTACGCCTGAGAGGTTACGCTACGAATACTTCACAGTTGAATATTATACCACAAAAGCTTCCTAATTGCAATAGGTTTTGCAAAAATAATTTGGTATTTTTCAAATATTTTTTTGCAAAAATTACTTCTGACGCATCGCCGCTATCCTTTCGGGATCGGGGGTAACATAAGCCGTGTAATTCGTATGATAAATTACAAGTCCCGGCTTGCCTCCCGAGGGCTTTTTGATGTGCTTGGCGAAGGCATAATCGACGGGGATATTATTGCCCTCGGCGGTCGAGTTGAACGCCGCTATCTCCGCCGCCTCGGTCATATCGAGCGCGGGCGGCTCCTCGCCGTCGGTCTTCATAAGCACGTGAGAACCCGGAACGCCCTTGGCGTGGAACCAATAATCGTCCTTTGCCGCGGTCTTGAAGGTGATCTCCTCGTTCTGCAGATTATTTCTGCCGCAGAGGATCTCGTAGCCGTTTGTCGTGATATAGCGCAGGGGCGGATTCTTGACCGACTTTGCGGGTGCCGCGCCCTTCTTTTGCTTAAGATAGCCGCCGACTTCAAGCTCGTGGCGTATACCCGCAAGATCCGCGCCCGTCTCGGCTCTGGAGAGTGCGTCTCGGACGGTATAGAGATAGTCCACCTCCTTCTCCGCAAGCTCAAGCTGATGCGTCAGCTCACGGCGAGCGGTGTTGCATTTATTGTACTTTTTATAGAGCTTCTGCGCGTTCTCCGAGGGAGAAAGTCTTGTATCGAGCTTGATGGTTCGCTCGGGAAACTCACCGTCCTCCGTCATCTCGGAATAATCTGTGAGTCTGACTTCACAGTCGCCCTTCTTGAGGCGATAGATATTCGCTACGATCAGATCTGCGTCGCGCTTAAAATCCTCTCCCTGCTCGCACTCGGCAAGCTCAGCGTTCTGCGCCTCGATCTTGCGAAGGACACGGGATATCGCCGATGAGACGGTATGCTTTAGGTCGGAGGCACGGTCCGTTATCAAAGCGGCGCGGTCGCGCTCACCGAAATAAGTGTCAAGAAGCTTTGCAAAACTCTCGTACGTGCGCTGCGCTTCGATCGGGTACTGAGTCAGAGGCAGGAAAGAATACTCGATCGGGCGATTGCCGTCATAAACAGCCGAAGGAACGAATCTGCCCTCTCTGACGTCGCTGAAGACGCCCGAGAAGACCTGCCAGAGGCGATAGGGATTGATACTTCCGCAATCAGTCGCGGCGTCTCCCGAGGCTCTGAAAACGATCTCACGAGCCACGACGGGCGCGACTCCGAGATAATTCTGATTGATAAACTTTGCAGCGTTCTGCTCCCAAGGGGCTGACGTAAGACGAGAAATGAAACCCTCCATAGTCTCCGTGAGCGGATCGCTCTTTCCTTCCTGTGCGGGAGGCATTTCGTATCTCATACCGGGGAGAATCTGACGGAGGCGAGAGGTGGTGAAATCGACCGTACGAAGCGCGGTGACGATCCTTCCGTCCTCGTTTGCGAAAATGAGATTCGAATTTTTGCCCATTATCTCCGCGATTAGGAGCTTTTTGCAATCAAATCCCATTTCATCGCGCGTCCCGAACTCGAAAACGGCAACACGCTCGAATCCCTCTTGCCTTACGTCTGTAAGGAACGCTCCGCCGAGATGCTTGCGCAGAAGCATACAGAGCGAGGGCGGGACTGCGGGATTATCTCGCATATTTTCGGTAAAAGCCACACGGGGATCGGATGCACCGCAACGGAAGAGCAGCTTCTTTCCACCCTCTCGTCCGCGCATCTGCAAAACGATCTCATCCGCACGAGGCTGATATACCTTTTCTATTCTTCCGCCGACCGCGGAAGTCTTGATCTCGGCAAGCACCGCCGAGAGAAAACCTGCATCAAATGCCATTGTAACCTATTATCCTATCCAAGCGGAAACGGTTCCGCTTACAAACAAACTTGAAATAAGACCGAGCGCGATTCCGAGCCATTGCAGACGGGTCAATCTTTCCTTGAAAAGAAGCGTTGCCGCCAAAAGGGTCAGGATCAGTCCGCCCGTATTGATGATCGGGAAAAACACCGCAGAGGGCAAAGCTCCCGCGAGGTAGAGATTTGCAACGTGCGGAACGGCAAAGGTCGCACCGCTTATCAGCGCGAAAGCAGCTTGACTCGCTTTCGGTTCAAATCGTTTCTCTCCGGATTTTTTGCTCTCAAAAAACCATATAATAGCTGAAATCAAAGTCATAAACGCAAATGCCGAAACGAGAAAAGCCGTGCTCTGTGCGGAGTATTCCGTGCTCTGATGGATCTTCTGCATAACGCCCACAAAACCGTTAGTCACGCACGAGATCAGCGCGATCAAAAGCCATTTTAGCGAAGACTTTCTTCCCCCGTTGTTTTTATCGGTCGAGAATATAATGCAAAACACCATAATACCCATGCCGATATACTGATAAATATCAATGCTTTCGCCAAAGAAAATACCGCTGAGTGCTGAAATCAGACTCGCCAGCGACACGATAACGCTCGTGTACGAGAACGGTCCGACTTCAAGAGCCCACATATAAGTATAGCTCTGTGCCAGCACAAGAATACCGAATATGATCCCTAGTCCCGCCGACGCGAACGAAAAATCCGTGATACCCGCAAAAGGATTTGCGGCTGTGGGATCTATTGAAAAGACCAGAATAAATAATAAGCATGCAAAGCTCATACAAGTGTTATAAAACCAATTGCTCTCCCTGCCTGCGGGAGCGGTCTTGTTATATAGCTTTTTAACTACGACGGTTGCCACGTTGAAAATGAATGACACCATGAGAAGCAAGCCCGTGGGAAGTAAAAGTAACATTTGTCACTACCTCGGAAAAATTATCGTCTAATTATACTCCAAAAAGGCGGTTTTGTCAATCTATCCTGACGAAATCAAGCTCAAAAGATCGGCGTTGAAAGATCCTCGACTATTTCATCAAGGCAATACTTGCCCTTAACTGCGGGCGCGCGGTTCTTCCAATTGCCGTTTGTGAAATCGGGGATCTCAACGGGAGCGCCGTTCTGCCTGATCGATTCCGCGGAAAGGCAACCGATCGAGAGCCAAGCGGCTGTATCATAAGCATCGATAGGCGTATCGGTGCCATTTTTCACGCTTTCAACAAAGGCGCGCGAAACGAGCCAGTCCATTCCTCCGTGACCGCCCCGAGTGCCCATTGCCTCGTACTCGCGGTGGAGAGGGTGATCGAATTTTTCAAAGAATTCCGCCTCGTTATCCTGAGTCTTTTCGGGCGTGATACCGTGAAGATAGACAACGCGGCGATCCTCCATCGACATACCCTTCGTTCCGCGTACAGAGATGTTACGCGAATAATGCGAACGCGGGAGAGTGGTATCGAGGGTCAGAAGGATGGTCTCGCCGTTCGCGCAGGTGATGATCGTGTTGACAATATCGCCCTGTGCGTATTCCATAGTCGCATACTTACTGTCCGCGCCGAATCTCTGCTCGGAATACTCATTCAGCGCAACGCTCTTGGTTGCCACGGAATTGAGGCGTACCATACGGTTTCCGCGGTTGATCGAAAGAAATTTCGAGATCGGACCGAGCTCGTGAGTCGGGTAATTCTCGCGGTTTTCCTTGATATAATGCGGCAGTCTGTAATGCGGAGGATTTTCGGTATCTATATTCCTGAACAGATCCTCGTCGGGAAGATAGTGCTGATAACCGCCCGTGCAGTGAACGATCTCACCGAAGAGTCCCTGCTTGATCATATTCAGAAGCATCATCTCGCGGCGTCCGTAGCAGCAGTTTTCAAGCATCATAACGGGCACGCCGGTCTTTTCATAGGTTTCAACAAGCTCAAAACATTCGTCAAGCGTGTCGGCGCATCCGACCTCGATAGCGGTATATTTGCCCGCGAGCATCGACTCTTTGGCTATAGCAATTCTGCCGCTCCATCCGGTCATAATCACAACCGCGTCGATCTCGGGATCGGCGAGAATTTCGTGATAATCCATGGTCGAAGCGGGGGTGTATCCGCCTTTTTCGAGAACAAGCTGCTTGCCCATTTCAATGCGTTCCTCAGAGACGTCACAGATAGTCTTTACGTTGACGTCCTTCATCTGCGAGAAACACGCCTTCAGCATTCCGCGTCCGCGGCGTCCGAGTCCTATATAACCAACGTTTATTTTTTCTTTCATGAAAGTACTTCCTTTCGATTTACAGAAGAATTGTTTATATTATAACATAACTTAATAAATTGTTCAAGACAAAAGACGTTATTTATTGAAAAAACGGCAGGCTGCTGACAAACCCCTATTCTAAAAAACGATATGTCAAAGTGCACAAAAATAGTCAAACAGCTGTGTTTGCACTTGCTAAACGGGGTGCAGGGGCGAAGCCCATATTACGCACTTGCCCGTCGGGTCTGACGGTTTTCCAAAGGAAAACGACGGTGTTCAGCCGTCGAGGCAGAACCGACTGTTGAGCTCCGCTCAACGATGTCATCCTGAGGCGCGTCCGCAGACCGCTTGGCGCCGAAGGATCTCGTGCCGCGCCCATTTACAAGCGCGGCGCGGTGCCTGTACGGAGTGGTTTGATGTGCATAATAGTAAAATTATAGTCAAACGTAGTTGTTTGCACATTCAAAAGGCATAATAATACAAAATCACTGTGTAATTTTGATACTACACAGTGATTTTCCATATTCATATACATTTAGTTGGGTCGGTGCTGTGCAGACCACTTTGCCAGCACCGCGACGCCCGAGGAACAACTCGGTCGTCACGATGATCCAATGTTTGCCTACGGCAAACTGTAGGTCAGTTGCAAAGCAACAGACCTACCGGGCGCAAACGGCT
>JAFQPI010000032.1 GCA_017411805.1 Clostridia bacterium | reverse complement strand
AGTTTTAGAGTTAACATCGTACTACGGACTCGAACCGGTATTTTACGAAAAAATATAATTCTGTTTTGCGTACCATAATCTCAATCTATAACTTTTTTGATAAAAAACATGGGCTATCACATTTTGATTAATGAGATAGCCCCTTTTTTGTTATGAAAAATTTCAGATCATACTTCCGATATGCCTTCCCCTGTATCCGCGAGAAGCAAGGATCGAGCAAGGATCGAGCAAGCATCAAGGCGGGCTCGGACGGTCAGTCCTCCCCCTCCCGTGGTTCCGTCATTTGAATTGAGACAATCCCCGTCCCTTGGAAAAAGGAATCTCATTTTTCCGTAATTACGGTTTCGTAAACTATACCGCCCGTCCAGCTCGGATTATTATAGACGATATAGAAGGTGTCTCCGACGTGGGAGATATTCTCGGGCTCGCCCGCGGTCACGGGGAGGTCGATCTGGCGGACGTATTCGCCGCTCTTGGTATAGACCGCGATGCAGTTTGTATTATAAAGCACGAAATAGAGATACTTATCGTCAGCGTCAACGCCCTGCTTTGTGAAGCCGTTGGAGTATCCGCGAATGATCTTCGAGGACTTCCGGAATTCGGCATTGTAGCTCATAAAATCATAGCTGCCCGAAAGACCGATCCAATAGCGATCCTCGTCCTCATCGTATTCGATGGCGTAGATATTCTCGCGGAGCTTGATAGTCTCCTTGAATTCCATCGTCTCGGCATCGAAAATCGAAACAAGCTGATTGTTCGGCGAGTTATGGCAGGCAAGGATCTCTTTCGTCTTAGGATTGTAGGTCAGATCGTTGGCATGGTCGATCATGATACCCTCGTATTTCGCTACTACCTTGCCCGAACGGAGCTCGGTCTTGACGATCGTGGTCACGGCGCCGCTCTTCGCGCCGTCGTTGAGACAGGTGTAAAGATACTCGCCGTCGGTGCACGCACCCTGAATAATGCGGCAGTTGACGCCGTTTTTATCCTTATGCGTTGCGATCTCGTAAAGCTTGGTCATCTTGACTTCAAGCTCGTTGTCCTTATCGATATGGATCGCGGGACTGACAGTTTCCGCCTCCTCGGTGTATCTGAAGCCCTCGGGAACCGTCATTCCGGATTCTTTCATAAAATTTTCCTCAAGATATTTGATCGCCGCCTCATACATTGAGACATTCGAGGCAACTATAACGAGTCTCTTTTCGTGCGCCTCGATAACAAACGAGACCTTTCCCACGCCGAGCGACTCGATATACGCAATAGCATCCGCGCTTTCGGGCTCGTCGGTCTTGCCGCAAAGTATCTGATACTCGGGATCCGTGCCGGGCTTGCGCTTTCCGTCGGTGTCGAGCTTGATATCTATGCCGTATTTTTCCTTGATGAGAGCCTTGATCTCCTTTACAGCCTCGATCTCATAGCTTTCGGCGGACTCGGGACGGATGGCTACGTACTCGCTTGCGCCGCCCGAGACAATATGAAGATCCGCATCGGGTTCGGCTGTGGTTTCGGGAGACAGCGTCGTTTCAGGAGCGGGCTCGGCTATGGGAAGCGTTGTCTCCTCGCCGCCCTCCCCGCCGCAGGATGCAAGCGATAACGTCATGATTATCGCAAAAATGAGCGCGAAAATGCGTGTGATTGCCGTATTCTTCATTATTTTACCTCTGTAATTCACTTTTTGGCGGAATTATTCTTTTTTTTCTTTTTTCTGACCGAATAGCCGAAGCTGCCAATGACCCTTCCGAGCTCAAAATACTCTCCGTGCGCAAACGCGGAAAGATTTGCCCGTCCGAGATTGAGGCTTCCCTTCTCGTCGATCAGCGATTCGTCAACGCCCGTGGCAACGATATCGGCTATGAACATATCGTGCGAGCCCTGCGGGATTATCTCGCGGAGCTTACATTCAAGGCTCAGGGGCGACTGAGCTATCGCGGGCGCCGAGATCTTGAAGCAGGGCTCGGGCGTCAGCTTGCATTTTTCAAATTTATCGACCTTTCTGCCGGTAAGAACTCCGCAGGTATCCGCGGCGCGGACAAGCGACACGGGCACGAGATTTACGCAGAATTCGCCCGTTTCCTTGATTATCTCGTAAGAATGGCGCGAGGGGCGCACAGAGATATAGAGCGCGGGCGGATGAGTCGATATAATGCCGCACCACGCGATGGTTATCGCATTCGGCTTTTCTCCCTCTCTCGCAGAGGTAACAATAACAGCGGGAAGGGGCGCAAGCAGCGCCCCGCCCTTCCATTCGGTTTTTGACATTTCAGACACCAAGCCTGCGTCAGATCAGCTTTGCAAGCTCATCAACGGTCTCGTCGAAGATCTTCATAGCGTCGCGGACGGTATCGGGCTTTGTCAGGTCAACGCCCGCGATCTTGAGCTCCTCGAGCGGATAATCCGAGCCGCCCGTGCTGAGGAACTTGAGATAATTCGAGGGATCGCCGCCCTCCGCGATCTTGCCCGCGATGGCAACCGCCGAGCAGAAGCCCGTCGAATACTGATAAACGTAGAACGCGCGGTAGAAATGGGGGATGTACGCCCACTCATACTGCATGATATCGTTGATCTCGGCGCCCTCGTAGTACTTGGAGATAAGCTCCTTATATACGGCGGAAAGTGCCTGCGCGGTCAGCGGCTTGCCCGCCTCGCACATAGCGTGCGACTCGCGCTCGAACTCGGCAAAGAGAGTCTGGCGGAGAACTGTGCCGCGGAAGCCCTCAAGGAAGTGGTTGAGGATATATGCGCGCTTTTTGGGATCCGTCTCGGTCTTGAGCAGATACTTGGTCAGAAGAACTTCATTCACAGTCGATGCGACCTCGGCTACCATGATGCGGTAGTCATGGTTGACGTAATCCTGAGCCTCGCTCGAGAAATAGGAATGCATAGCATGTCCGAGCTCGTGCGCGAGGGTGAATGCGTCGTCAAGCGTATCGGTGTAGTTGAGCATTACGTAGGGGTGAACTCCGTAAACACCCGCAGAGAATGCACCCGTGGACTTACCCTTATTCTCGTAAACGTCGATCCAATGGTTGTTGTATGCCTCGTCGAGAAGTGCGACGTATCTCTCGCCAAGGGGAGCGCAAGCCTTCTTTACAAGCTCCTTTGCGTTCTCATAGGGCAGAGTCTCGGCAACGCCCTCGACAACGGGAACGTAGAGATCGAACATATCGACCTTCTCCTTGCCGAGCGCACGCGCGCGGAGCTCGATGTACTTCTTCATGGTCGGGATCGCGTTATGGATCTCGTCGATGAGGTTATCGTAAACCGAAAGCGGCACGTTGCCCGAGGAAAGAGCAGCCTCGCGCGCCGAGGAATATCCGCGCGCCTTTGCGCGGAAGCAATCGAACTTGACAGATCCGCCGTAGGTAGCCGCGATCGTGTTGATGAACTTCTTGTAGGTGCCGAACATCTTCTCGAAAGCATCCTCGCGCACCTTGCGGCACTCGCTCTCGCGGTAAACGCCGAAATTTCCGCCCGTGAGAGGCAGCTCCTCGCCATTCTCACCGATAACGTTCGGGAATTCCATATCAACGCCCGTAAGCATATCGTATGCCTCGCCGGGCGAGCTTGCGCCCTCGCTCATGCCGGCAAGAAGAGCCTCGCTCTTTTCATCAAGAACGTGCTCAGCCGAGCGGATGAGATCGGTGATGGTGAAACGGTATTTTTCGAGTCTCGGGCAGGAATCAAGATAGGAAAGAAGAGTCTCCTTGCCTGCGGAAAGCATTTCGGGATCGGCAAAGGAGATCGCCGTGCTGAACTTGACGTAAAGGCTCATCGCGATCGCGGACATTTCCTGATACTCGGGATCCGAGTTGTCTGCTTCCTTATGAAGGAATGCGTAGCTGTATGCCTTCTCAAACTTTTCGGCAACGCCGTAGATGGCGTCGAGGCCGTCGGCAAGAGCCTCTGCCGATGCGGTCAGCTTACCGCGGTAGGATGCTGCAACCTCGATAGCCTGCTCGGCTTCCTTGAGCGCGGCTTCCCAATCTGCCTTCGTTGCAAAAATGTGCGAAAAATCCCACATAAATTCGGGATTCATTTCTTTTCTCTGTTTAGGTTCGGTCATAATAACACCTCCGATATAATTATACGCAATAATTATATCAAATTCGCAAGCGGATTGCAAGGGTTTTGAAGAAATATTAGAAATTCATCAAACAAATTTGCATAAAGGTCTTGACAAAAAGCAAACTAAATAGTACAATATATAGTAGATTATTCGACAAAATATCCCAAAATATTGGGGTTTTCGTTTTTTCTATAAATTTTGTTCAACGGGAGACAAAAATGTCATACAACAGACGTACACTCTCTCCCGACTCTCCCTGCGCCATCGCGGCGGCTCTGCTCTTTTTTGCCGCGGCAGCAATACGGACGGTCGGTTTTATTCTTTCATACAGCGGCGAGCTGCTCATTTTTGACCTTGTGATCGAGCTTCTCGTGCCCGCGCTCTGCTGCGTCATCTTCGGCGCGATGCTTCTTTCAAGAAAAAAGAGCCTCATCCCGACGGTATTCCCCCTGATCGGCGGCTCGCTTTATATAATTTTCCGCGCACTCGGCCTCGAGCTCTGGCAGACGGTCACCGTCACAGCCATCTACGCCGTTTTCGCAATCGTTTACATCCTCACGGTCACGGGCATTCTCAATACCCGCCGCGTTCTGATGTTCTTCTGCATCGGCGTATCCGCCGCCTGCATCTTAATGGGTTCAAGAACCGCCGAGGGTACGAATTCCTTCCTCGGAATCGTCACAGTCGTCCTCATCCTCACCGCCATCTTCTTTGAATCGGTCGGCATGAGACGCGGAAGACAATATTGATCAAATATTCGGGATAGTCTGCCAAGGCTATCCCTTTTTCACAAATCGGGAAAATCAACGGCAAATAATTGGAGAGAAAATGAATACCGCAACAAAGGAAATCTTGAATAAGTTCGACCGGCTCAGCGCCGAAAGAAAGCGTTTTATACTCGGTCTGCCCGATGACGAAGACTTTGCGGGCGCAGTATATTACGTCAGCGCGGAGGGCGACGACGAAAACGACGGCAAAAGCCCCGAATCCGCATGGAGAACGCTTGCCAAAGTCTCATCCTTCGATTTTTCCGCCAAAGATACGGTACGTTTCCGTCGCGGCGACGTTTTTCGCGGCTTTGTGAAAACCGCGCCATACGTCAGATATTGCGCTTACGGCGAGGGTGAAAAGCCGAGGTTTTACGGATGGAACAAGGATCTTGCCGACCCCGCGCTTTGGGAAATCTACGACAAAGACAATTGCATCTGGAAGCTTTGCGAGGACATTCTCGACTGCGGAACTCTCGTTTTCAACGATGGCGCGGCTCATTCGAGAAAGCTGATCCCCTCTTACAGAGACGGAAGATTCGTCTGCAGATATGATGAATCGAAGGAATTCGTCATCTCCCGGGAAATGACGCGCGACCTCGATATCTTTTGCAAATATGACAATACTCTCACCGAAAAACCCTCGAAGGGAGAGGATTTCCCCATCCCCGCGCTCGATTGGAACTCTCTCGGCGAGCTTTATCTGCGATGCGATGCAGGAAATCCCGGATCCGTCTTCTCCTCGATCGAGGCTCTGACACGCCGCCACATGTTCTTTAACTCCTCAAACCCCGGCGTCAGCATCGATAACCTCTGCCTTAAATACATCGGCACACACGCGATCTCGGCGGGCAGGGGCACCGCGGGGCTTCACGTCTCGGGCTGCGAGATCGGTTGGGTCGGCGGCGCGATACAGCATTACTCGGGCACAGATCCAAACTACCCCGAGGGCAGGCGCGGAAGCGTCACACGCTATGGAAACGGCGTTGAGATCTACGGCAGCTGCGATGATTATATAGTCAAAAATTGCTATATTTATCAGATCTACGACGCGGGCATAACGCATCAGATCACAACGAACGGCGCGCCCTTCACGCTCTCGAACGTCAAATACCTCGGAAATCTCATCGAAAACTGCGTCTACTCGATCGAATACTTCCTCGATCAGAACAAGGGCGAGGACGGCAGCCTGATCGACGGCTGCGAGATCGCGGACAACATTCTCCGCCTTTCCGGCTTCGGATGGGGGCAGCAGAGGCACAACGTGCACACCCCCGCGCACGTCAAGGGCTGGAGCTACCGCAACACGGCGCGCAATTTCTCGATACACAACAACGTCTTCGACCGCGCCGCCTACCGCATGATCCATACCGTCGCGCTCGACGCGGCTTCCTGCCCCGAAATGTTCGAAAATACGTATATCCAAAAGCTCGGCATGCCGCTCGGTCAATACGGTTCAAACAGAGACGGCGAGCCGCCAAACCTCGTATTTGACGAAAACGCCGAGGAAAGCATCAAGTCCCGCTTCGGCGACAAAAACGCTGAGGTATATATAATTACGGATTGATTTTCACCCCCAAGCTCCCGTGCCCGCGCTTTTATTCCCTTTTGTCCGCTATTTCTTTTGAAAGATCTGAATAATCGGCTCACTTGCGGAGAAAAATATTAGCGTAACACACAAAAAGGAGCCAAAAATGAAATTCAATCCCTTCAGATCCAAAAAGATCAAAAAGCCGCTAAAGCCCGCCAAGATCAAGATCGCGGGCGAAAAACCGACGGCGGACAAGAACGAGAGCGCGGAAAGAGTCAACCGTACGGTCTATCTTACCGTCGCCGTTCTTCTCATCGTACTTGCCGTTGCCGTTGCGATGACCTCTGCCGCCAACAGAGCGCGCAAGGAGCAGGCGGGCGACACCACCGCCCCCGGCGTCACCGAGCAGGTACCGAGCACTCTGCCTCCCGCGCCCGAAACAAATCCTCCCAAGCCCGAGCACACTTCCCCTCCCGAAGACACCAATACCTCGGGCGGTAACAATAACCTGCCCGTCGTCTCCGAGATCCCCACTCTCTCGCTCCCCGCCGAGGGTATCCTCGGAAATGAACACGATCCTACGGTCCAGGTCTTCTCGAACACGCTCGGAGAATGGCGCGTTCACCTCGGAATTGACATCAAGACCGAGGCGTCCGCCCCCGTTTATGCCGCCGCGAAGGGAAAGATCAAGCAGATCTCGGACGATCCGATGTGGGGCAAGTGCATCTGGATCGAGCATGAGGGCGACGCCGTCAGCGTTTACCGCGGACTCGCCGAGATCCTCGCCGACGGTATCGAGGTCGGCGCGGCGGTGAACGAAAGCACCCTCCTCGGCGCTGTCGGAGACGGCGGCATCATCGAGCTCGCCGACGAGCCCCATCTCCATTTTGAGATGAAGATCAAGGGCAGCGACGTCGATCCGCTTGATTATTTTTCAAAATCCGCACTCGAGACCCTCTCAAAAAAGACCGATACCTCATACGAGGACTGAAAAAAGGGGCCGATTCATTAAGGATTTGTGTAATATACCGCTCGAACTGAAGTTATTACTAACAAAGTGCATCCGTCGCTTCCCCTCATCCACCACACTTCCGTGTGGTCCCCCTTCCCCACCGGGGAAGGTAAAATGGTTAGACCGAACCT
>JAFQPI010000031.1 GCA_017411805.1 Clostridia bacterium | reverse complement strand
CCGGAGAACCCGGCGGTTGGTGAGAGGCCAATGAGATTGCTACGCTGGCAATCGTCTGTTATATGCCCGTGGGTAAAACCATAATGTCGGGGGTGTTGGGCGACAAATACGACAAGACATATTTTCAAAAACAAAACGAACCTATTACTCATAAAAATGAGTATAACTTTTTTCGGCTGATGGCGCACTGTTCGGCATGTCCGATTAATCCACCCATCAGCCTTTACATATTTATCAGGAGGTAAAAGACATATGTCGGTTCACAAAAACGATGTCTACTATGCCGACCTGTCCCCCGTAATCGGGAGCGAACAAGGCGGTACAAGACCTGTCCTCGTGATTCAGAACGATACCGGAAATAAGGTGTCCCCGACGATCATTATCGCAGCTATCACCAGCAGACAGAAGAAACTCAAAATGCCGACTCACGTGCGGATCAAGCTCGAAGACGGTCACCTTCCCAAGAACTCAATGGCTATGCTCGAACAGATCAGGACCATTGATAAGGAACGTCTCAAGAATTATGTCGGCAGGATCGACAAGCAATCCGCAGAAGCCATAGAACGAGCATCTCTCGAAAGCCTCGGCATCGACGTTCATAAGACATACAGGAGGCTCTATGGAAAGTAATATGGAGAACAACATCCGCTTTCTCATTCAGCGAGAAATGCTCCTCTCCCTTTTGAAAAGCGGAGAGATCACCCAAGACGAATACGATAAAACCCTTGCAAAACTCCGGTCAAAACATAATTGCAAACTTATTGTTACTTCTGCAAATTAACGAGGTTTTGGACTGGACTTTTGAATTTGTTGTGGTATACTTTGTGCTAACAAAACAGAAAGGAGATAAAAGATGCAACAGCAAATCATCACCATCGCACCGCTTCCCGTAAGCGAAAAGAAAACCCGTGCTGCCGCATACGTCCGTGTCAGTACGAACAAGGACGATCAGCTGAACTCCTTCGCTGCCCAGTATATCCACTACAAAAAGTTGTTGGAAGACAGCATCAGCGAAGAACTGGTTGATGTCTATGCCGACGAAGGTATCAGCGGAACTACCACGAAGGAACGAGATGCCTTCAACAAGCTCATCAGCGACTGCGAACAAGGCAAGATCGACAGAATCTACACCAAGTCGATATCCCGATTCGCAAGAAACACAACCGAGTGCTTAAAGTATGTAAGATACCTCAAGAGCCTCGGCGTGACCATCTACTTCGAGAAGGAAAACCTCGATACAGCAAACGAGGAAACCGAGTTCCGACTCACCATGCTCGAATCCCACGCACAGGAAGAATCCTTCTCGATATCCAAGAACGTTCGCCTCGGTGAACAGTACAGAATGGAACGAGGTGAATACCTCCTCAAGAACACTCTCTACGGCTACGACCTTGTTGACCACCAACTGGTCATCAACGAGGAAGAAGCCGAGGTGGTCAGAAGAATCTATCGTGACTACACCACAGGCAAAAGCCTCCGCCAGATCATCCATGAGCTCAACGAGGAACAAATCCCCAAGCACGGTGACATTGGCATCTGGTCAAGAAGAAGCGTACTCTATATCCTCCAAAACGAGAAATACGTTGGGGATCAGATGTACAGAAAACGCTACAGAACCGAAACCTTTCCCTTCAAGAGAATGAAAAACTATGGTGAGGTAGATGCCTACTACGTTGAAGACAGCCATCCTGCAATCATCGACCGAGCCACCTTCGAAGCGGCTCAAACCCTCCGTCAAGAAAGAAGACCTGCAACTGCAGACAAAGTCCCCGAATACGCAACGCTGAAAGGCAAACTCAAGTGCGGACACTGCGGTGGAAGCTTCAAGCAAGAAAAGGCATACGGCGAGAGATATTGGGGATGCAGTACCTACTCCTTCGACACAACTAAGTGCGGAGTCAAAAAGATACCCGAAAGCGAGATCTTCGGGGCTTTCGTCACGCTGTACAACAAGTTGAAACTCAACAAGAAGGTCATCCTTCAACCAATCATTAACCAACTGGTCACTCTGAAGAACAGCCTTGTAGCACAGAACGCAGACTTCGCCGGTCTCGATGAAAAAATCATGCTTATCAACGACCAACTTGCCCTCATAGCACAGCTCCGTCAAAAAGGACTCATGGATGAGGAAACGTTCCGCACCAAGAGCAACGAATTGAATAACTCTCTGAACAGCCTACGCTCACAACGTAGGCTGTTTCTTAATAATAACGAAGCTGACAAGGCAATCACAGACATCAAGAAGCTGATGGGCATCATCGACAAAGGCCCCGACAGACTCACCGAGTTTGACGAGGACATCTTCGAGAGAATCGTAACGGAGATAACCGCTGATGAGAGCGAGGTCATCCAGTTCAAGCTCATCGGTGGACTTGTAATAAAAGAAAAAATAGAAAGGAAGAAACGGTAATGAAAAGAACGATCCCCTATGGATACGAGTTCCGTGACGGCTATATCGGCGTAGAAAAGACCGCCTCCTCGGTAGTCCGAGGAATTTACATCGAATACCTTAACGGAAAATCCTTCGCTACCATCGCCAAGGAACTGACGGCGAAAGGTATCGATTACTACCAAGGCAAAACCGAGTGGAACAAGCAAATGGTCAAGCGAGTCCTCGAATGCCCGATGTACTGCGGCACTGAGAAATATCCTCAGATCATCGAGGAAGCACAATTTAAAACGGTTGCAAAGCTGATAGCCACAAAATATGGCGGTTACAACAATGATGCAAGAGCCACGGTACTGCGGAAGCGAACCTTCTGCCAAGAGTGCGGAGAAAGAATATGGCACGATATGCAACACCCAAAGTACAGACGGTGGGTATGCAAGAAATGCAACGAGCATCCGATAAAGGATGATGACTTCTACAAAAAAGTCACTGGCATCCTCAACGCTGTCATCGACCATCCCGAACTGCTCGACGAGGTAGAACCGAAGGACACCTACGAGTCCGAGTATGAGGTAACATCAAAAGCAAACCAAGTAACCCACATGCTGACCTCACCCGGAGTGAACTTCGAATCAGCTTTCGAGGACATCCTCAACCTCGCATCCCTCAAATATGACAACTGCGAGTATGACATCACAGAAGAACTCACAGAAACCATCAAGCAAGACTACATCGGCAGACAAAGGCTGGACGATGTGGACACAGAACTCATAGAACGGACGGTATCCCACCTCACGGTCAACAACCAAGGTAAGATTGCTATCCACTTCATAAACGGTGCAACCGTAAAAACGGAAGGAGAAACATAATGGTAGTACACAAGATAGAAGCGAAAAAGCCCCAACAAGGTACAGGCATACCCGTAAAAAGACTCTTGAAGGTCGCAGCCTACTGCCGAGTATCGACCGAGCAAGACGAACAGCAGAACAGCTACGAAGCCCAGATCGAGCATTACAACTCGGTGATTGCTGAACACAAGGATTGGCTGAATGCAGGTATCTATGCTGACAAAGGCATCTCGGGAACGATGGCGAAGAAACGCCCGGAATTCCTCAAGATGATTAAGCACTGCAGACAACACAAGATAGACCTCATCCTCGTCAAATCCATCTCCCGATTCGCAAGAAACACAGTCGACTGCCTCGAATACATCCGAGAGCTGAAAGCACTCGGCATCGGAGTCATCTTTGAGAAGGAGAACATCAACACGCTGACCGAAACAAGCGAAGCCATGATAACCATCATGGGCTACTTCGCACAGGCAGAATCCGAATCCATCAGTAAGAACGTAACGTGGGGAGTCAGACACGCCTTCGCCGAAGGACGAGTAACGTTCACCTGCGATATCTACGGATATCACAAGGTAGGCGACGGGGTCGAAATCGTCGAGGAAGAAGCCAAAATCATCCGAGAGATATTCGAAAAATACTATGCAGGTGAAAGTCCCCAAAACATCTGCAACTCACTGAATGAGCGAGGTATCCCCACGCCAAGCAAAAAAGGCAAATGGGTACACGCTACCATTCAGACCATCCTCCGTAATGAAAAGTACAAGGGAGATGTGATTACACAGAAGACCTACTGCTCCGACCTACTCACTCACAAGAGAATAAAGAACACAGGTCAGCTCCCACAACACTATATAACCGACCACCATACCGCAATCGTAGACCGTGACCTATTCGACCGTGTACAGGCAGAATATGCCCGTAGAACGGCAAAGAAGAAGATAACCTACAACACCGAGGATGCACCTCAAAAGAGCAAATACAGCAGTAAATACGCCCTCACAGAGCTTCTTGTGTGTGGTGACTGCGGATGTCCTTACAGAAGATGCACTTGGGTAAGAAGGGGTGAAAAAAGAATCGTGTGGAGATGTACCACACGAATTGAATACGGCAAATCAAAATGCGGTGATGCCCCGACATTGGATGAAGATGTAATCCATAAAGCAATACTCAAAGCACTCTCAAGCCTTGTCGAGAACAAGGATGAGGTCAAGGACGAGTTAAAGGTTGCCCTCGGCAACGTCCTCATCGACACAGGCACTGACCTCTGCATCGCACACCTTGAAGCACAACTCAAAGAACAAGAAAACGATATGATGAGAGTCGTAAGGATATGTGCAGAGAGAGGTAACCAAAAGGAATTCGAGGGAGAATTCAAGCGTATCAACGCAAACATCACCGAACTCCGCCAGATCATCGAAGTGGAGAAAACGAAGATTCGTCCTACGCTGGATATTGAAAGCAGACTCAACCGACTCTTCGAGCAGATAACCGCTGCGAGTGCAGATATGGAGAACTTCGAGAACAGCCTCATCCGCCAACTGATCGCACAGATAAGAGTGGAGAGTGCCGAAGAACTCACGATCATCCTCCACAACGGCTTCCGCACAACAGCCAAAATCTGACCCACAGTAATCAAAGAAAAGGCTATGCCCGAGGTGCAAGACCCTTGGGCAAGCTCTTTTGGCGGCAGAGTCCGCCATACATAGAGTTATTCTATGAATACTTATTTTTTGGAGGCTCACTATGAACACAAATCAGATCAACAACAGAAAAGCAGCTCTCATCCAGTCCATCAAGAACGGCTTGCCCCTCGATTACTCGGTTGCCCCCGGAGAATTCATCGCCCTCGTTGCACATACGGATCCCTTGAATTTCAGCCGCGGATTCGATATGCTTCTCCAGCAGACCAAGGCAGACGAAAGCGAGTTCTTCGGTTACCAATTCGAGAACGAATGCTACGAGGACAAGCTCGAAATGGTACGCAACACCCTGTATATGGATCCTGTACGCGCACAGATCAACAGATTCAAATACGAGAACGGACTCATTCCCGATGATGAGATCCTCGCCTTCGTTCTGTTCCTTATCGCAGACTCTGATCTCGTAGCCTATGCAACTGAAACCGGAGAGGTCGAATTCGATGACCTTGCCAACCTGATCAATCACATGGCAAACCGTGCGAAGTTCCTCCTCATGTGTTTGCGTGACAACCGCTATGATATCCTCAACCTTGTCGTACAGTACGCACGTAAGGAAAAGAGTGACCAAATCGACACTCTCTTCTGCTTCGATACCGTTGAGCCGGATGACGGTGGCGTTATCGGCTACTACAGAACTCTCACGGACAAGGACGCCTATTATGAAAAATATGGCGATGGTTGCATCCCTGCGTTCGCAGGAAAAGAGCGTATGCGCGACCTCGGTTTGTCCGATGATGAGGACGATTTCGACGAGGACAATGACTACGAGGACGAGGTCGAGGATGAACTCGACGAGCCTCTCGTAGAGCGTGATTTTGAAGGCTAATGCCTTCACCTGCAGATACGCAGGTACATAGCGCCCCCTCCTCGCTATGTGATTCATTATTTTTCTCCTTAAGCCTTGCGGTGTGAAATATAGAACCGCAAGGTACATAGTTTTCATTTTCAATAAATTACTTTCGGCATCGTCAGTTTTCTCCTCCGGCTGGCGATGTACATATCAAGTTTGTAGGATTGCTGATATGTAAACTCCTTTCTAACCTGCGGTGTGAAATTCAGAACCGCAGGTCTTTACATATTAGAAAGGAGATTTTTCGATGGAAAACGAAAGACGAATCAAAGAGTTTAACAGAGAAAATCGACCGTTTTATATCGTCGATCACGATGACGGAACTTTTTCTCTCTGCCTTCCGCTTGACCTGCAGAACGGTCAGCATGCGGATTACTGTCAGACGGCATTCGACAGATATGCTAAGTCTATCGGAGAGCAGACAACCACACCTATCGGACTCAAGACTCACGGCAACGGTTACGAATGGGAAGCAGCCTTCAGACAGGCTTTCAGAAACGATCCAAATATCGGACGTGTACTGTTTGATTGCGAAGCCGGAGGATTCTTCTGCTCCTGTGATGACCTTGATATCCTCGAAGACTTCGGCATTCGCTTCAAAGACGTATGCGAGGATACAGATCGATTCACAGAGGTAATCACCGAGGGCATTCAGTTTCAAGAAACTTGGGAGAAGGAGCAGGAGCAACTCATGAAGACCGTAAAAGGCCAGCTCATGAAGCACCCAAGTGCAGTATTCGAAATCAAGACACCGGACGGTGACATCCGCCTTTCTCCAAATGATATCAAATTGATTCTGTCCGGAGAAATGAACACCGTGGTAATCGACGGTTGCCATTATGCAGCCTTTGAACTGCTGGATCAGGAAGTCGTTGGGATGCAGACGGATATCTTCGATGACAGCCTTATACGAATGAAAACAGGCGGTTATGAAGAACCGGATTTTGAGATGACGATGTAATCTCGCCAAGGGTAACCTTGGCTACATAAACCTCAAGAAGTCGATCGAACAAATTAAAAAGATTTACATAATGTTATTGAAATTACTACAGAAGTATGTTATAATATAGCGATCTCAATAGAGTGGTTTGGCAACAAGCACTACCCAAGTTTTTTGCTACATAGGTTTCGTTGCAAGCATGGTGTTTGAAAGGCCGGAAGATAGCGGATGCTTTCACCTCCGATCATCACCAAGGGATATCCATACCCAAAAATAGTTAAGCTTGCATCTAAATCTGCTAACAGGAAACTCCACAATTCGGTAGTGGCAAATCTGCCTACCCTCACAACACAAAAGCCACCCTTCGGGGTGGCTTTTGTGTTGGCTGGGGTGGCGACGATGCGAACCGAGCCGCGAAAGCGGCGTCGGTCCGCATTCGCCGCCAAAGCCGTCTGGGAGCTCGCTCACAAGCGGCTGGGCGTGCGAATCTTCGCCGTAGGCGAATATCCGGCAGATGAGTTTGGTTCTGTAGCCGGATTCGAACCGGCGAAATGCTTGAAATGTTTACAAAATTGTGGTATAATGAAAAAGAAAGGCGGTGAGGCAATGTTTGGAGCAATATACGGAGATGTAATCGGTTCGTATTACGAGGTTCATTGTACAAAGGATTACAATTTTGAATTTAACAAAGACAGCTTTTTTACAGATGATAGCGTATTGATTGCGGCAGTCTGCAAGGCAATTCTCAATAATCCATCCGAAATATCCAAATGGACTCTTCGCGCGCGAGCAAAAGAATACGCCTCACAATACCGTCAATATTATTCGTATCACCCACACGCAGGATTTGGTAATATGTTTGCCGCTTGGGCGAAAGATCCGTATGCAAGAAACGGACACAGTTATGCAAACGGTGCCTCCATGCGCGTTATCCCGATCGGATATGCGTATGATTCGTTAGAGCAAACTCTCTTGCAAGCAAAAGCAAGTTGTCTTCCTACCCACAATCACCGCGAGGCAATTGTTGGAGCACAAGCAGTTGCTGCATCAATCTTTATGGCACGGAACGGTGCGGATAAAGAGCAAATTAAAGCGTATTTGGAAAAAGCGTTTAAATACAAACTGTCAACGCCACTTTACACCATCAAAGAAACGCACGTGTTTGATAGCCGTACATCGTATAGTGTTCCGCCTGCAATTATTGCATTTTTGGAATCGACGGATTATGAAAGCGCAATCAGAAATGCAATCTCTCTTGGAGGTGATGCAGATACACAGGCGTGCATAGCCGGCGGTATTGCAGAAGCTTATTATAAAGAGATTCCCGAGCATATTAAGTGTTTTTGTGATAGTAGAATAGATGTATCAATAAAATCCGTTGTGAAAGAATTTAATCAAAAATATCTGATTATATAGGCCTCGTTGCAAGCATGGCGTTGCGCCCCGGAAGATAGCGGTCAAGTGCAACTCCCATCATCGCCAAGGGGTAGAAAAAAGCACGCGCAAGCGTGCTTTTTTCAACTAAATCCGCCGTTGGCGGAAGAACTCCACCTGCGGCGGATGAAATCGCTTCGCGATGAAATCCCGCTTCGCGGGGATAGGAGAGGCGGATTTAATATCATCTGAGGCGGTACGCCGAAGATTTCATCCGAGCGGAGTGAGGATTTCATCGTACTCAGCACGATTTCATTTTTTCGACTCTGAAGTTTTTCGAAATTTTGTAGATGCATTTCGGGCATTTCGGATCTGTAGCCGGATTCGAACCGGCGAAATGTTGAAATGTTTACAAAGTTATGATATAATATGGTCAAGAAAGGCGGTAAGAATCAAATGGAACATACAGAAAACGAAAACTTGATTTTGGAGTGTGAAGGCATCAGCTTGAATGTTGATCGATCAAGTTGCTTTGATTGGTTTGACAAAAAAGTATATGCTCTTTCAAAAGCTGGTTCTAAAAGATTGTCCGGGTATTTAACTGAATATATCAACCACCCCACCGTAGTGAAATCAGTCGCCATTGGTGTAGAGCGTAATGAGGCATACGATATGATCGGTCCGGGTAGGCTGACCGTCTTCTATCAAAATGGAGAGAAATATTCCTTTGAATGTTATACGGATACGGTTTTTAGCGGTCAATTTGGAATATCCATTTCTGCTGACGGTGAACGCATATATGTTATCAGCGACATCAAAGGATTATGGTGTTACAATAAGTATGGAGAAATTCTCTGGAAAACGAGATATACATCAGCGGGGCATGTTTATCCTCATGATGACGGAACGGTTACCTGCGTAACAGGTACACATTTGATATTGCTCGATGAAAAAGGAAAAGCTATAAAAAAACGCGTATTGTTTGACGGTGTACGATGCAAAATGTCCCCTCAAACTATTGGTATACTTACAAGTGAAAATGTTTTGGCTGTTGTAAATGTCAAAACGCTTGAGCCGATTCTGAAAATCTCACTATTAAAGCTCAATATCGATCATTTTCGCGAAATTATTGAGGCAGATGAGTATTATATAATTCAAGGAACCGAACGTCTCGGCATGAAAAATTTACCAAACGGCAGGAGAGAATTTATCGAAAAGGATATTATTTATCTTCTTGACAACAACGGAAGTGTGCTCCAAAAAATTGATGACGGCAAGTGGACTTATGCAACTCGTGCATACGTTGACCGCAAGACAAATGAAATTGTGTTATATGCACTGCATAAACATCATACAAGCAAAACGTATAGAATTCCAATTACCATAGATAACGGGAATTGACATCCATACATAGGCTTCGTTGCAAGCATGGCGCTGCGCCCCGGAAGATAGCGGTCAAGTGCAACTCCCATCATCGCCAAGGGGTAGAAAAAAGCACGCGCCAGCGTGCTTTTTTCAACTAAATCCGCCGATGGCGGAATAAATCCACCTTTGGTGGATGAAATCGCTTCGCGATGAAATCTGCCTTGCGGCAGGAGATGGAGGCTGATTTAGTTTATCCGAAGCCGCAGGCTTCGATTTCACCTGAGGCGGAACGCCGAAGATTTCATCCGAGCTTCGCTCGGATTTCATCGTGCAACGCACGATTTCATTCTTTTCGGCTCTGTGGACAGCTTCGAACCGCCACACACTTCCGAAGCCCTTCAAAAACACTCAAATAACAAAAGGACTGCTTCACCCTTTGAAGCAGTCCCTTTGAATAATCAGCTTACGCTTTTTTAGCAAGCAGATGATGAAGCAATCGATAGAACCAATAGGCACCGGTTACGAACAGAATATCCAGTACGGTTACTACCAGCACGTAGAAGATCGCAGCCACACCCTCGCCTAAAGACGCCGCTACGCTCTGCCTTACCGCTTCCAGCGGTGCGATATTGCAGGAGTAGAAGTTGTTGAAATTGGTTTTAAGCAAATGTGCCATTGATGCGGCAATCGCGCAATAACCCAAAATGAACAGCTGGACCTTTTTAGTTTCACCCTTGGGGGCAGGCTCGTGAAGATTCAGCACAGGGATCAGCAGAAACAGCAGCATTACCAGGTTGTGAAAAAAGACTGTGTGGAAGCTGAAGAAGTTGGTGGTAAATTCCTGAACATTCTGCGCGGAATAGATAAGATCAGGGTATATCGCGGTCAAAAGGAAGGTGGCGGATGCCACAGCTGTGGTAATGCAACTCACAGTTTTCTCATATTTGCCGCGGTAAAATGCCATAATGAAGGGCAGGAAGATCAGCAGAGAGCAAAAGTGAAATGGCAGATGGTACAAGTCGTAGCCCTGTTTCAGGGATAGTGCCTGCTTGCCGATCTCCAGAACCACGATCAGGCACGCCAGTATTTGAAAGGGGATCCTTCTGACCGTTATGCTTTTCTTACCCAAGGTCAGCCTCAGCACCGCTGCGATCAAGATCATTCCGATTATGCTTGGCAGCAAAGTGCGTATATGCGTAGGTGTCCAAAGCGTCATAGCAACCTCCGTTTTTGTTTTTATTAATCGTATTATATCAAAAATGCAAGAATATGTCAATACGATTCAGGGCTCAGCGGATAATCTTAAGGAAACCTTAAGAAATTCACGGACAACCATACCGAGTTTTGCATCAATCATATCAGCTTGTGTGAAAACGGAAGAAATCCACCTTTGGTGGATGAAATCACTTTGCGATGAAATACCGCTTCACAGGAATAGCGGAGGCGGACGTTTTTTACTTATCAGGCGAATTGATTCGAAAAATGCGTTATTGATTTGATTTGTTCTTTATGCTATAATATGATCATCAAGTACTTGAAATAATTTTTTATCTGACAGAAGGAGAGTCGTTAATGGATATTGGAAATAAGATCAAACTATTGCGACATAAACTTGGGGCAACGCAGGAAGAGCTCGGAGAGAAAATAGGCGTCAGCGCGCAATCAATATCAAAATGGGAAACGGGTGTTACGATGCCGGATATTACTCTGTTGCCGGTATTATCAACCGAACTCGGTGTGACGATCGACGAGCTCTTTGACTTGACCGCAGAACAGAAATTGCTCCGTATAGAAAAAAGGATCGATATTGAAGAGGAATTATCCGATGACGTGTTTCATGAGTATGAAAACATGTTAAAGATTCAGCTTGATGAATTTGAGGATAGGAGAAGGGTACTGTCCTTGCTTGCAAGTCTCTATCATCACCGTGCAGAATCATATTTGCGAAAGGTAAGCAAATATGCCCGTGAAGCGATTCTGATCGCTCCCGAAATTAAGGATTGCCAATGGATGCTGCAGAAAGCGGATGGGGCAAATATTTGGGATTGGAATTGCTCCAATCATTCAAGCGTTATTGATTTTTACAAGAAAGTGATTGACAGCGATACCGTTGCTCCGCAAACACCGCTGCCGTTCTATGAGATCATGGATAATCTGATCGCAGATCATCGAACGAAAGAGGCAGAGAAATATTTGAACAGGTGTGCGGAATTACCCGCTCACAGACCTTTCTTGATTCCTGTATACAGGGCATATATTGCGCTTGCGGAATACGATTCAAAGAAAGCGGACGAGATTATGGAATCTGCTTTGTCAGAGTTTTCTGATAATTCCGGTTTTCTTTTTGAAATTGCTCAGTACTACGCGCGTAAATGCGAGTATGGAAAGGCGATAGAATATTATGAAAGATCATGGGCATCGGAAGAATCTCAAAAGCCGCGATTTACCGACGCCCTTGACGGTATTGCAACAATATATGAAATCCTTGGTGATCACGCTAAAACAAATGAAACGTATGATAGAATGATTACCTGCCTCAAAAACGAATGGGGCTATAAAGCGGATGATGCCGCAGTAACAGAAGTAGAGCGAAAAAAGAAGGCGTTGATTCAATAATACATAGCTTCAATGTCATCCATGGCATCGTGTTGTGGACTTTCCGGGAACAATTTGCAAACATACAAACCGGAAGGCGGTAAGATCGTTCTCAAATATAAGATTAAGAATATCAAAAATCGTTAATAATAATAGCGTTGCGCACTGTAGGATGCCTATCGAGCGCAACGCTGTTTTGAGCTCTTTTCGGTTTTAGAGCGATTAAAGCTTAAGATTTGATTAAGAATCTCATAATTGCTTGCCCCGTCATGCTAAATATGATATAATCCATAAGAATGCGCTAATTTGCTTATCGCATTCAAAACAATAAAACTTCTGAGGTGAAATCTTATGAAAAAAATGCTCGACTGGACTTGGGGAGACGTCAATAACGGAGACGTAGGCCCCGGTGCTTTCAGTTGGTTCCATCTTCTTTGGATCGGTATCATGATCCTTGCTTGCATTGTTATTGGATTGGTTGTGGCGCGCAAGCACAGCTCTAAAGCAGACCGAATCGTAGTTTCGATCTTTTCGGTAATTCTGATCGGGTGCGAGGTGTTCAAACAGCTGTTTTGGTTCGCTTTCTATGACTATTACCGATTTGAAATATTCCCCTTCCAATTCTGCTCCGTGCCGATCTACGTGGCGATCTTTGCATCGGTTATCCCGTGGGATAAGATTCGTGAGGCGTGTTATCGTTTTCTTGCCTTCTACGGAATTATAGGCGGTCTTGCGGTAATGCTGGTGCCCAATGCGGTGCTTTATACCTATTTTGTTCCCATGTCGCTTCATGCGATGCTCTGGCATTCGGTGCTTGTGGTAATGGGCATATATCTTATCATTTCGCGCGGATACGGCAAAAAGCTTCGTGAAATATTCACTCCCGCGGTCATATTCGTCTGCTTCGTTGCGCTTGCGATAATCGGAAACGTATTGGTCTATAACCTTTATCTCAATACTCCCGCCTGCCAGCCCGGAGACAGACTCAGCATGTTCTATATCTCTCCCTATTATCCTACAGAGCTTCCGCTTTTGGGGATGGTTCAGGAGATATCATATCCGCTTTTCGTGCTCTGCTACCTGTTATTCTTCAATGGCTTTGCTCTTATCGTCTGGGGCGTGACTCATCTCATACGCAAGCTCGGAAAAAAAGAGGGTAAGAATTCTTGATTTGAATCGAATATATACAAAAGCCACGTCCGAACGTGGCTTTTGTTTTGCTTATTGAAGATAATTATGTAATGTTTTAGATTTTCTTAAGATTGAATTAAGATTGCCCGAGCTTGCTTGACAAGAAATTTTTACCATGCTATAATGAGGAAAACCGACAAAGCGACCGAAAGGGGAAAGATATGTTTTATTTGATATTTGCGCTTTCATTCATTCTTGCGACTTTCTTGTCTCTTTGGTTTGCAAGGAGGAAGGGAACGGATCTGCTTGATAAGATCATTAAGATATCTACGGTCGCCTTCATAGTGTTTTCGTTGGTTGACGACTTCCTTCCCGATCTGTTTATGTGCGCTCACAGTGCCGATTTTCTTGAAACGATGGGATCAACGGGATTTCATGCCATGGTCCGTTGGTTTAGCCTCGTTTGCTTTGTGGTGCTTCCGATCGCGGTTTACCGGAAGAATAAGTATTTTGAAAGAATAGCAAGCTTTTTCTGCCTTCCCGCGGCAATAGTGAAAGTGATCTGCTTTTATCAATATATTGAGTATTTTACGGCGAACAGCAATTCGGGATTGCAAACCGTCAGAATAATTCCGCAAGAATTCAAGGATCTTCTTGTCAACGAAGGCTTCAGATCGGTATTTTTCGGTCTTACCTGTTTGTGCCAGCTTACAGCTCTCGTACTTTTGACTTACAGGAATCGAAAGAATCTTGCGGTGAAAAAGAATGAAGTAGTTAATCTGATCTTGATTTTCATCGGTGTGACTTATATTTCGCTGCCGATATACGTTCCGCAACATCTTTTCGGTCTTTCGGATATGTTGATCTCGCGTTTTTCGCTCATTCATATTATTTGGATGGTGGGGATAGTTGCAATAATTGCGGCGTTGTATTTCATATTCAAAAACAAATCGTATGAGGCGAGGTATCTGCTCGTGCTTGCGCTTTCCTGGGCGCTTATGATGCAGTTCAATCAGATGTTTACGGCGTCCTCCGAGCTTAACGTCATGAAGCTGCCTCTTCAGCTATGTAATCTCGGCTCGTATCTTGCACTTGCAATGCTTTTGACGAAAAACGAAAAAATATATCATTTCGCGCTTGTCGTTAATGTCGTCGGCGCAGTGATCGCCATTGTTATTCTTGATATTAACAAGGACTTTGCGCATATTACGAATCTTTGGACAGTGCATTATATCGCGGAGCATACAAAGGTCCTCGTCGTGCCGATATTCTGCCTTCTTTTGAAGATATTTAAGCCTATTGATCTTAAGTCGATCAAGCATTTTTCTATCGGATTTACGGTTTATTATCTTTTTGTCTTTCTGCTCGGAACTGTTTCTAACGGTTTGTACAGGATGTGTGAAGGAAAAGATATTCAGAATTTCTTCTACGCAAATCACTTGTTTATGTTTGACAAGGAGATAGCAGGTAATCTCGTCGGATTCACAGATCCGCTTTTCGAAAATTGCGTCATAAAGCTTGGAGCTTTTGAAATATATCCGCTGGTACAGGTGCTCGTATATATAGTGTTTATGGCGATCTGCCTTGGCGTGTATTTCATGATCTATCTTTTGTCAAAAAAACGCCGCAATCAATCATCTGAATTAACTTAATTTTAATACAGCCCCCGCTGTGCGGAGGCTGTATTTTATTAAGCTCAATTGATTTGTACATTTTTGTATAATTAACTTGACAAAATTTTAGATAAATGTTATAATAAATATGCATATTTATATTTGTGCATATGAGGTGGATCTTTTATCAAATCAAAAAAGGAAGGCTAAATAATTGAAGCTAAAGTATTACGGAACCGGCGGAGGCGCGGGTATACCCGAGATATTCTGCGATTGTCGTGTCTGCCGTCACGCGCGTGAATTCGGAGGCAAGGATATACGCACTCGCTCGCAGGCGGTTATCGACGATAAGATATCGATCGATTTCTCGGTTGACACATTCCTGCATACCGCTTTTTACGGGCTTGATATGCGCCGTATACATAATCTTGTGATAACGCACGCGCATTTTGACCATTTCCTGACACAGGATCTTTTCAGCCGTGCTCAGGGTTATGAGTCGCCGCTGAACGTCTATTGTACACCTGCGTCATCGACCAAAATGTGCGAGACTATCGATGCACGCGAGAAGGCTTACGCCGAGGGCAGAAGGATCAAGACCTCGGATTTTTGGGTAGACTATCATCCCTTGGAGGTCGGAGTTCCTTTTGAGATCGACGAATATCGCTTCACCCCTCTCAAGGCGCATCACGCACAGGGAGTGCAGTCGGTTATGTACGTAATCGACAATCTTAAAGAGGATAAGCATCTCCTTTGGGCTCATGATACCGGACCCTTCTACACAAGCGCATGGGATTGGCTCAAGACTTATGAGCATGTGTTTGACTTCGTTTCGCTTGATTGTACGCTCGGCAGAGGAGAGCTTATAACTGCGGCTCATATGGATATTGAAGGCTGCTACGATACCAAGGAAAAACTCCGCTCGATGGGGCTGCTTGACGATCATACAAAAGTATATCTCAGCCATATCGGACATCTTCTGGATCGTACGCACGAGGACCTTACCGCAGAGGCGGCAGAGCTCGGAATGATACCTGCTTTTGACGGTCTAACCGTTGAAATATAAATTTAAACTACACAACAAATAAGGAGAATCATCATGAAAAAAATTATCGCTTCCGTCATGGTTATCGCTATGGCATTCGCACTTGTTTCAACTTTCACATTTTCTGCTTCGGCATCCACCGACTACAGCATCGCGTTTAATTTCCTTGAGGCTTCCACTTATGAGTCTTCCGTTGTTTATAACTCCGGAATGAAGCCTGCGGGCAACTCACAGTCCTACGGTTATAAGGGTTGGCTCGGTAGCAAGAATGCCGAGGGCGCAAACTCCGTTTTCGTATTTGACGCAGGAGAGAACAATGCGTTTGTATCTCTTACCGTTAATTACAAGGGCTATTCTATTGCCGCAGGCGAGCCTGATGGCGTCCGCATCTACGCTTCCATCGTCGGCGAGGACAACTACGAGGATGGATACGACGAGAGCAGATGGCAGCTTGTTGCGTCTATTATCAATGACTCTACGGCAGGAACCGGCGTTAACGTAGCCGATCCCACAAACCGCGATCCCGAATTGCTTCGTTCCGTTGATATCTCTCCCATCGCCATGGGTAGCCAGAAGGTCTATATCCGTATAGTATTTTTCCGCTCGGATAATATTGATGACGTAGCTTCTACATATTTTGCTCTTACGGGCGCAAATGGAACCCTTCTTTACGATAACGGTGAAACAGAGCCCGAAACCACCGAGGCACCCGATACCACCAAGGCACCCGATACCACCAAGACTCCCGATACCACTAAAACTCCCGATACCACTAAAACTCCCGAAGCAACCGACGCTCCCACGAATGCTCCTGCTACCGATGCTCCCGCTCCCGGCACAAATCCTCCCGCGGCTGAGAAGAATGGCTGCGGCGGTATGATCGCAGGCGGCGTTGCTATCGTAGCTATTATTGGCACAGCTCTCGTTGTAAAGAAGAGAGACTGAGTTGGTTATTCTTAAAGGATAAATTGCTATGAAAAATACTTTGAAAAAGATACTTGCTTTTGTGCTTGCGGCAATGACTTTGCTCTCGTTGGCCGCTTGCGCAAATATTTCGGATCCCGAGGAAACAACCTTGCCTTCCGCATCCCAGGCTCAGACCACTCCCGCAATCGAGGAAACAACTTCCGATCCTTCGGAAGTCTTTGAGCTTCCCACAGAGACTCAAGAGTATGCGGGAAAACTCGTTATTCTTAATTCCTCCGGCATTTCGTTTGACGGTCTTGACGACGCTTCCGCTGATGCGCTTGATCAGGCGATATTCCGCAGAAATGCAATTATGAGCGAGAAATACGGCGTTGAGGTCAGTGAAATAGTCGCGAAGTCCTCCAAGGCTGCTACTACGGCGGAGAATGAGATCCAAAGCGGTGATCCTTCCTTCGACGTTGCGTCTCTCAACTACACAAATGCCACAAAGCTTGCCCGTCAGGGGCTTTGGTACGACTTGGCTTCAATTGACAATATTTCTCTTGAAAAGTCATGGTGGGATCAGAGCGCAAATCTCAACTACCGATTCGGCGATCATCTTTATTACACCTACAGTAATATGGAGACATCGCACTTCGATCACGTCAGATGCTTCTATTTTAACCACAGCATTATGGCTGCGAACAATTTGAGCGTTGACGAGCTTTATCAGAAGGCGATCGACGGTAAGTGGACGCTTGAGGAAATGTATAACTACGCAAAGGACGTTTATAAGGATGACGGAAACGGCGTCGCAGACGAGCATGATATTTATCCCGTTGTCGGCGTACCTTCCACTACGTACAGTGCACTTTGCAGCGGTGCTGATGCGAGCTATATAAAGATCGATCCCAAGACCTCGCTTCCTTACGCTTACTTTACCACAGAGGGATTTATTGACGCATATAATCTCATTCTCGATACCATGTCGGGAGAGAATTTCTTCTATACCGGTTGCTCCAAGAATACAGAAGCTACCGAAATGTTCGTGAACGGCCACGGTCTCTTCCTTATGACCACCATCTCGAATTCCGGCAGCATGCGCACAGGCATGAAGGATGACTTTGGATTCCTTCCCCTGCCCAAGAGAGGACTTGATCAGGAGCATTATACCTGTAACGCTCCCAATCCTTATTCTATCGCCGTTCCCTATTGCGTGAGCGATCCCGAAAGAATCGGATTCATTCTTGAGGCTATGTCGTATTATTCTACAGATACGGTTCGCACAACCTATTTTGAGATCAGACTTTACGGTCAGACCAGCCGAGACGCTCTCTCATGGCAGACTCTTGACCTTATCTACTCAAATATTGCGTATAGCATTCCCGTTGAAAGCTCGGTTGGCTATTCATCAAAGATCAACGATATGATGGTTGAAGGCTCCAGAGATATCTCGCACTATATTCAGTCGGTCAAGACGTCTATTGAAAAGGATATCGAAAACTATATTAACGGAGTTAAATAATGAAAAGCAAGGCAATTTTGTCGCTTTGCCTCGCGGCGATCATGTTATTCATGAGCGCCTGCACTCAAAATGGCGAAAGCGAAAGCTCTTCTTCCGATGCAATAAGTACTGAGAACGTATTGCAGACGGAAGATATCACGACCGAGGAAGAAACCACTGCGGAGGCGACAACAGAGAGTCCGCATCCCGTGCTTACTCCCGTAACCGCTGATGATATTCCGTATTTTTCCGGAGGTTCCAAGAGATCTGATTACGATTGCGGCGACGGCGTTCATATGAAGGTCGTTACTTCGGTATTTGAGCGCGAGTATTTGACTTATATTGAAAGTCTTAAGACCCAAGGGTATACCGAGGTTTCCGCGCGAGAAGTGAAGGAGGAATATTTTTATACCTTCAGCCGTGAGGGTACTGCGCTTATCGCCTCCTATTCGGGAACTGAGAGGATCGCGCGCTTGACTATCCTCCCATATAATCCTTACGAGGCTTATTCGGATATCTACGGTGTGAAGAATGCCGAGCAGGGCGACGTTGAGCCTCTGATCACGATGGTCGATTCGGGAAATAACGGCAATGACGTCGGAATGTCTTACATTATCCGTACCACTAAGGGAAGCTTTATCGTTATTGACGGAGGATGGGTAGGCATCGGAGAGGGCAAAAAGATTCGCAATATCTTGAAAGAGCAGAATACAAACGGTTCGCTGCCGGTAATTGCCGCTTGGATACTCACTCACCCGCATTCCGATCATTACGGGGCTATCGCTGACGTTGCGTCTGCTTACTATGACGAGGTAGTGCTCGAGCGCGTTATATACAACTACATGAGTGAGGAGATGCTCGCAAAATCTGACGTTGCCAAGGTCCTTAACGACTCGACCGCACCCTACAATATTCTCAAGAAAACTCTGAGTGCACCAAAGAAATGGGGATATACTCAGGTCATCAAGCCGCACGCCGGCGATCTGCTCAATATTGACGGTGTTGAGATCGATATTCTTTATACGCACGAGGAGGTCGCTCCCGATATCTCCGCGCTCGAATATAACAACGCCGCGTCGTTGGCATTCAAGGTAAACCTGGGTGAGAAGAGCGTGCTCTTTCTCGGTGATTCCACGGGTACGAATATGCTCGCTATGGCAAAGCGTTACGGAACGCACCTTAAGAGTGACGTTCTTCAGCCCACTCACCACGGCAGAACGCACGGAAAGATCGACGTTTATAAGCTTGTGCTTCCCGAAGTCGTGCTTTGGGACTGTGCGCTCAGCAGCTATAAAGAGTATGAGAATCAGGACTACAACCAGTATCTGATCAAAAACTTCAAGCGTCATTATATAAGCCAAAACGGTACAGTATCCCTATCTTTCAAAACTCTTGAAGAGATCGCGGGGTAGGTAATAAAACTTTTAAAGAATTAATAGGAGATTTCCATGAAAAACAATACTATCAGAATCATTGCAATGATCCTCTTGCTCACTATGGCGCTTCCGATGATCATTGCATGTACACCCGAAGGAAATACCGATACAACTGTTGCGGATACTCCCACAACACCTGACGCAACGACGGAAGCTGACATAACCACAAGCGAGCCCGAAGCAACTACCAAACCCGAAGCTACCACGGAGGAGAAGACAGAGGCTCCCGCTGTGCCTCAGGATTACGTTGTAGAGCCCGATTGGTTTCTCGGATACGTTGGCTCGGATACCAACTCGAGCTACCCCGAAAAGATCAACAAGACGGGCGGCTACTATTCCTACAGTGAAGTCATCAATCTCGGTCCCGCAGGCAGTACCATCACCTTCACCGACGATAACACAAACGCAAACGGTGATACCAATTTCGCTTCCGCAGCTGCTTACGTTTTCTCTTCCTGGAAGAAGGTTGGCGGTGTTTGGGAGCTTGATAAGTCGGGATACAATGCAAACGGCACTATGGCTGTTTACACCGATGATGCGGGTGCAAGAACCTATACCTACACATCCGAGAAGGATAATGAGTGCGTCCGCCTCTGCTTCCGCTCGGGTCAGACTAATAGCTTTACCCCTGCGGCATATCCCGTCGTAACCGTAAACTCCACCAAGGAGCCCGTAATAGAGCTGGACGATCCCAATGCAGGTATTGAAACTACCACTCCCTCCGCTCCCTCCGGCACAGCGCTTGATACCAAGTGGAATATCGGCTACGTAGGATCCTCCACCAACCCCTACGGATATGCAAACGGCATCCATCCTACCGAGGTCAACTACGCGTACTCCGACGTTATCGAAATCGCAAAGAAAGGAACCAAGATCACCTTTGTTGACGAATATTTCGGTTCTACCTCGGCTAACGCATACGTTCTCTCCTTCTGGAAGAAGGAAGGCAACGATTGGGTCATCGACACCTCCAAGAATAATATCCCCGGCGGCGGTCAGTACGTGATCTCCAACGCAAATCACGGCGTTGTATACACCTATATTTCGAGCGAAGACAACGAGTGCGTTCGTTTCTGCTTCCGCTCCAACGGTTCGGATAACAGACCCACAATCTATTCCGAACAGACCAATGAGCCCGGTACTCTTCAGGGCGTCGTTGATGCGGCAGCGGCTCTCGAAAAGTGGATCGAGGATGACAAGGCTCGTGCGTTCTATGACGTTCTCAAGGGCAAGACCTTTACCGTTATCGGCGACAGCTACCTTGCAGGTAACGGACTCGACAAGACTCTCGTTTGGCCCGCACTTCTTGCGAAGAAGTACGATATGGTTTATAACAACTACGGCATGAACGGCTCTACGATGTCTAACTACGTTACAACCAACAACCCCATGGTTGTCAGATACGCCAACATGACGAACAATAATCCCGATATCGTTATCATCGAGGGCGGACGTAATGACTACAACCAGAAAGTCCCGATAGGCGAGAACGGAAGCATGGATACCAAGACTATGAAGGGTGCCGCAAGATATCTTATTACCAAGGTTCAGGAAAAGTATCCGAATGCTCTTATCATCTGCCTCACCGTATGGGAGGTTGGCGGAGGCAAGAACTCCGCCGGCAACTACTGCAGCGATTACGGACGCGCACTTCTTGAGGTTTGCGCGGATATGGGCGTTCCCTGCATCAATGCAATGGATCAGGAGGCAACCGGCGTTAAGATGACTGATCCTGCGTTCAGATCCAAGTACTGTATGAAGCCGTCTGATATCAGCCATCTCAACGCTGACGGCATGAAGCTCGTACTCCCCGCATTCGAAAAGGCGATCGCTGAATTCTATGCTAATAAGATTTCTTAATTCAATAGATGAAAAGCCACGTGCAAGCGTGGCTTTTCTGTATTTAATCGATAAAAAAGCTTGACAGTTGCTAAAAACTGTGATAAAATACAAAAAACGGTTTTGAGGTATTGTTATGAAAAGCTTAAGATTATTTATCGCAGCATTGTGTTTGATGTTTGTTTTTATATTTCCGGCTTGTCGGGCTGCGGAAGCTCCGGTTGAATCAACGACAGAGGCGCAACAAGAGTCCGAGCCGCTTCCTGAGAAAAAAACTACAATCAGTATCGCCGAGCGCGGAAAGGAGACCGAGTTTCAGTTAATCTATGGACTTAAGGATGACGAATCTCCTTTGGCTGCTTTTCGTTTGGCAAAGCTTATCATGTCGGAGACGGATATAGAATTGAACAGAGTTGCCGATATGCACGCGAACCGTGAGAAGAATTGCGAAATCCTTATCGGAACCTTCAACCGCGCCGAATACATGGAAATATCGGAGACGCTGAGCGATGATGAGTATGCAATTAAAACGGTGATTGAAGGCGAAAAGATAAAGATAGTAATTGCGTATAAAGGAGTTTTTGCGCTGATGTGTGCTATGGAGAGATTTACTCAGGATTATTTGAAAACTGAAAACGGAATCGTCACCGTACCTGCGGATATCGACGTAAGCGGCAAATTTTCTGAGCAGGATGCTATGATAGTTTCAAGTCTTCCTCAGCTTCGCGACCCTTGCATATTGGTTGAGGACGGCGTTTATTATGCTTACGGAACGCGATGGATAGGTTTCAAGAACACGTCGGGTGATCTTCGCGGTGAATGGGAAGAGTTGGGCGTTGTTGCTCAGATACCCGAAAATGCGGAGACCAACTATTGGGCGCCCGAGGTTCATAAATACAACGGCGCGTATTATATGTTCACTACCTACCGCTCGTCGGTAACGGGTCACAGAGGATGTACAATTATGAAATCGGATAAGCCCGAGGGTCCTTTTATCGAGATCACTAACGGTCACATTACGCCGAGCGATTGGGATTCGATCGACGGAACCTTCTACGTTGATCCCGACGGACAGCCCTGGATGGTATTTGTCCACGAATGGACGAGTACAGACGACGGTATTGGCAGAATGGCGGCGGCAAAGCTTTCGGATGATCTGACACACTTCATTTCCGAGCCCGTGGAGCTTTTCCGCGCAGACGATCCCTCGTGGTCTCGCGCACAGGTGACGGACGGTTGCTGGATGTACCGATGTGAGGACGGTCAGCTCCTGATGCTCTGGTCAAACAGCGACAGCGCGGGTTATTGCGTGGGAATTGCACGCTCCGCCGACGGCAGAGTGGACGGAACCTGGACGCAGGATGATGAGCTGCTGTATTCGAAGAACATGACCGGAGTAAAATACGACGGCGGCCACGGAATGCTCTTTTACGATACCGACGGACAGATGTATCTGAGCATACACTCGCCAAACGGAGGAGGGCATGACCGCCCCGAAACTCCCGTGTTCATACCCGTTCGAGAGGAGAACGGAACTATCGTTTGGGATATTTGGAAAAAATAATTAAATCGAATTGAGATTTATTGAGGAATAAGGTTCGTATTACGGAGCCTGAGGATTGGAACACAATAATCGAGGACAGAGTATGGTAGGAGATCATTATGAAATTATCTTTTGAACAGATCAAGGCAATAACTGTCGGCGCGGTGAATATTGAGTGCGCCGACGGCGGTCTCAGATTTTACAAGTGCACACAAAAGCAGATCGATGCTTGGTACAGAAAGAACGACACGCTCGGCAGCCGCGCGGCGGGAAGCACGGGCGTAAGGCTCGATTTTCATACGAATTCAAAAAAGCTTGCTTTCCGCGTACTTGACGGAGGAAAATTCGAGGTGCACGTGGACGGTCTCGTTCGGGCGGCGTATAAGCTCGGAGCGGGCGAGAGGGCAGAGATCGAGCTTCCGGGTCCTCTCGGCGGTGAGCTTGACGAATGCAGGGTGACGGTAATTCTACCCTCGCACGACAGAGGCGGTATTATAGAATATATTGAGCTTGATGACGGCGCATTCGTCCGTCCGCATAAGTTCGATTGCAAAATGCTCTTTATAGGCGACTCGATAACACAGGGCTGGGCTTCCTCGCTTGACAGCTATTCCTATGCCTACCGAGTTTCATCCTTTTTCAATGCGGAAAGCGTTATTCAGGGTATCGGCGGCGCGTATTTTAACGAGGAAAGCTTCGATAGTCTGCCTTTTGATCCCGATATTGTTTTCGTGGCTTACGGAACGAATGATTTCGGCCATTACAAGACATATGACGAGCTGAGAGCGCATTGCGAGGCTCATCTCGGACTTATTGCAGAGGAATATAAGGGCAAGAAGGTCTTCGTGCTGTCTCCGATCTGGAGAGATCAGCGTGACGGCAAGGCGATGGGCACATTCCAGGGCTGCCGCGCGATCATTATCGATGCCGCCGAAAAGCTCGGTCTCATTCATATCGACGGCTTGAAGCTCGTTCCTCCCCTGCCGTCCCTCTTTGCCGACGGATTCCTGCATCCGAATGACAACGGTTTTTCACTCTATGCGGAAAATCTGATCAAGGAAATCATTGATAAAAAATAATTGCCTCGAAAAATAGAATTTGTTTTGTGATCAGATCACAGCAATTACCGGATGAAAATGGTATAATATAGCTGTAAATAATAAATGATACAAAGAGAGGCAAAACAAATGTTTAACATATATGATAAAAAAGATATAGCTATGATGGTTCTGATAGCAGTATTTATGCTCGGACTATTAGCTGCATAACCCAAAAACTATGCTCCGCCGTTTTCGGCGGAGCATAAAAATATATTGACTTTTAATAAATAATATAGTATAATTATAATGTATCACTGGCGGGAACGTGAATTAACACAGTGTGATATAAATACATTTTCAAGCCTTGCCGTCCGTCTGGGCATTTGGGGCTTAAACAGGAGGTTTCAACATGAAATTTGAACAATGGAACGGCTTCTGCGGAGAAGAATGGCAAAATGAGGTTAACGTCCGTCAGTTTATTCAGGACAACTACACACCCTACACGGGCGACGCTTCCTTCCTTGCGGGACCGACCGCGCGTACCTCGGCTCTGATGGACAAGCTGAACGCGCTTCTTAAGCAGGAGAGTGACAACGGCGGTCTTCTCGACATCGACACGATGACGGTTTCCTCGCTCACAAGCTACGGTGCGGGTTATCTCGATAAGGAAAACGAGCTTATCGTCGGTCTTCAGACCGATGCGCCCCTCCGCCGCGGAGTCAACCCCTTTGGCGGCATCAGAATGGCACGCTCTGCCTGCGCGGCTTACGGCTATGAGCTTTCCGACAAGATCGAGAATGAATTTCAGTTCCGCACGACTCATAACGACGGCGTTTTCCGCGTTTATACCGACGAAATGAAAAAGGCACGCCATATCGGCGTTATGACGGGACTTCCCGATGCTTACGGACGCGGACGCATCATCGGCGACTATCGCCGCGTTGCGCTTTACGGTATCGATTATCTTATCGAGCAGAAGAGAGCGGACAAGGCGAAGATCGGTCTCGGCAATATGAACACCGATACCATCCGTCTTTCCGAGGAGCTCTTCCAGCAGATCGCGTTCCTCGGTAAGACAAAGGAAATGGCGGCACTCTACGGCTACGATATCTCCGCGCCCGCGAAGAATGCGCGCGAAGCTATTCAGTGGACCTATTTTGCATACCTTGCATCTATCAAGGAGCAGAACGGCGCGGCTATGTCGATGGGACGCGTTGCATCCTTCTTTGATATCTATATTCAGCGCGATATCGAGGCGGGAATCCTCGATGAGAGCGGCGCACAGGAGCTTATCGACGATTTCGTTATGAAGCTCCGTATGGCACGCCATCTCCGCACGCCCGAATACAACGAGCTCTTCGGCGGCGACCCGATGTGGATCACCGAGAGCGTCGGCGGTATGGGTGTTTCGGGCAAGACTCTCGTTACGAAGTCCTCCTTCCGAATCCTCAATACCCTTTATAACCTCGGACCCGCGCCAGAGCCCAACCTCACTATCCTCTGGTCGGAGCATCTTCCCGAGGGATTTAAGAAATTCTGCGCGAAGGTTTCGATCGACACCGACTCGATCCAGTACGAGAACGACGATCTTATGCGCGTTATCTACGGCGACGACTACGGAATCGCTTGCTGTGTTTCGGCAATGAAGATCGGCAAGCAGATGCAGTTCTTCGGCGCAAGATGCAATCTTCCGAAGCTTCTTCTTCTCGCGCTCAACGGCGGTTACGACTCTGTTTCCGAGATGAAGATCGGTCCGCAGATCGAGCCCTACGGCTCGGATAAGCTCGATTACGAGGCTGTCAAGGCACGTTTCGGAATTTATCTCGAGTGGCTTTGCCGTCTCTACGTCAACACGATGAACGTCATCCACTTTATGCACGATAAATATGCTTATGAGAAGACTCAGATGGCTCTCCACGACACCGACGTTGAGCGAATGATGGCGTTTGGAGTTGCGGGACTTTCTGTCATCGCGGACTCGATGAGCGCGATCAAGTATGCGAACGTCAAGCCCATCCGCGATGAAAACGGCTATATAGTTGACTTTGAGACCACCGGAGACTTCCCGAAGTACGGCAACGACGACGACCGCGTTGACTCGATCGCCAAGGGAATCCTCAAGGACGTTATCGAGGAGCTCCGTAAGACTCCGACTTATAAGAACGCGAAGCACACTCTATCCGCGCTGACGATCACCTCGAACGTCGTTTACGGCAAGAAGACGGGATCGACCCCCGACGGAAGAAAGAAGGGTGAGCCCTTCGCACCCGGCGCAAATCCGATGCACAACCGCGAGACAAACGGTGCACTTGCGTCTCTCAACACGCTGACCAAGATGCCCTACGACTGTTGCCGCGACGGCATCTCGAACACCTTCTCGATCGTTCCCGATGCGCTCGGAAACTGCGACGAATCGAGAGTCGATAACCTCGTCAATATCCTCGACGGCTATTTCAAGAAGCACGCTCATCATATCAACGTAAACGTGCTCAATAAACAGAAGCTTATCGAGGCATACGAAAATCCCGATCTTTATCCCAATCTCACCATCCGTGTTTCGGGTTATGCTGTCAATTTCCATAAGCTTTCGCGCGAACAGCAGAGAGAAGTTATCAGCCGCACCTTCCACGAGAGTTTGTGATGAAGGGCAGGATCAATTCTATACAAACGCTTGGGACCGTTGACGGTCCCGGCGTTCGTTTTGTGCTGTTTATGCAGGGCTGTCCGCTCAGATGTGGATATTGCCACAATCCCGACACCTGGGATTTCGCGGGCGGCTATGGGGTCACGGCAGAGGAGATATTCGAAAAGATCAAGCGTTACCGCGAATATTTCGGCAAGGACGGCGGAATTACCGTTTCGGGCGGCGAGCCTTGCGCGCAAGCCGATTTCGTCCGCGAGCTTTTCGCGCTTTGCAGATCCAAAGGAATCCATACTGCACTCGATACCTCGGGATGCATTTGGAACGAAAAGATCGAAAAGCTGCTCGACGTGACCGATCTTTGTCTGCTCGACTATAAAATGTGCAACGCTGAGGACTACGAAAAATATACACTATGCAAGAAGTCTTCAGTCGATTTCTTCCTTTCTGAATTGCAGAAGAGAAGCATAGATACGTGGCTTCGTCAAGTTATCGTCAAAGGGATCAACGATTCTGCGGAAAGCGTAAAATATCTTTATGACGTTGCGGACTTGCATCCTTGCGTCAAAAAGGTCGAGCTTCTCAAATTCCGCAAGCTTTGCGCACCGAAATATGAGAATCTCGGTATCGATTTTCCTTTCGGAAATATTCCCGAAACAAAAAATGAGGATCTTTTCTCACTTTTGTCTGCTATAGGAAAGGCATAAAATGATACTTTTTCAGTTGTTTATCTCTATGCTCAAGATCGGAGCGTTTGCCTTTGGCGGCGGATACGCTATCATCGCGCTTCTTGAAAACGAATTTGTCACAAAACGTACTTGGATCGATCACGACGAGTTTATGAACGTTGTTGCGATCGCGGAAAGCACACCGGGACCTATCGCTATCAATGTTGCGACCTATATCGGTTACAAATTAATGGGCATCTTCGGCGCGGTCGTTGCGACGGTTGGCGTTTGTTTGCCTTCATTTATTATAATGTACGCCGTGTCGCTCTTTTACGAGAGCTTTATGGATATCTCGATAGTTACGGCGGCTTTTCGCGGAGTTCAGATCTGCGTTGTTTACCTTATCGCATCAGCAGCGCTTAAAATGCTAAAAAAGATGAAGAAAACTCCGCGCAATATCGCAGTTTTTGCAGTTACCTTCGGCGGTATGACTGCCTGCACGATCTTTGATTTTCGTATTTCATCCATTATATTTATATTTACCGCGGGAGTTGTCGGACTTTTGGCCTTCCTTATCAACAAAAAGAATAAGGAGGCGAAAAAATGATCTATCTGCAGTTGTTTCTGACCTTTTTGAAGGTCGGTACCTTTGCTTTCGGCGGCGGTTACGCGATGCTTTCGCTGATCGGTGATTCGGTTCTCGCTTACGGTTGGATGACCGAGGAGGAGCTTCTTAATTTTGCGGGAGTTGAGACCGTCATCCCCGGACCGATCGCTGTCAATATGGCGACCTTTATCGGCTACGAGCAGGGCGGATTTCTCGGTGCGCTTCTTGCGACGGTCGGAGTAGTGCTCCCATCGTTTGTTATTATAATTATCGTTGCTGCGATGATCAAGAACCTGATGAAATATCCTGCGGTCAATGCATTTATCGCGGGTATGCGCCCCGCTCTCGGCGGACTTATCCTTGCTACTGCGGCAACGATGGGATTGACGGTTCTTTTCGGACTCGAAAGCATTTCTTCGTCCATTTCCTTCGATTGGCGGACAATTGTTATCCTTGTCGTCATAATCGCCGTGCCGACCGTATATAAAAAACTCGTTAAAAAGGAATTTTCTCCGGTATTGCTCATACTCGTTTCCGCAGTCTTCGGAATATTGTTTTTTGCGTGATAAAATATCATTTTATACAGAAATATGTTGCTAATTATATTTTTTCGTGATATAATGTAAAAAAACATAAAAGGAGTTCGTGCTATGAGAAGCCATTTTAAAAAAATAGCTGCGGCGATACTATGTCTATCGAGCCTTTTGGGTTTGATCGCGTGCGCAGGCGGAGAGATACCCTCCGAGACCACTGAAAATGAAGTTATAACCACAGAACCCGAAATTACCCAAGAGGAGACTACAGCATTGGATGAAATGACAAAAGCCGAAGAGAAGGAAGAGACCGTATCTCTTGACGGCAAGAGAGTCATTTTTATCGGAAATTCTTACGTTTATTACGGAAGAAGCGTGCTGGGCAGATCGACTTCCATCATGACGCAGGCTGAAAGAGAGAATGACAAGGGTTATTTTTATCAGCTCTGCAAGGCGAACGGTTATGAAGTCAACGTCACAAACTGGACCTTCGGCGGCCACGGACTTTACGATTTCTTTGGCGCACCCTGCGCTCATGCATCGAGTGCGTGCCGTGGCACTCGCCACGAGGACGAGCTCAAAAACCGCTATTACGATTACGTTTTCGTTTCTCCCGGCGGAGGCGACAAATCGGCACTGACTATCGCTGACGATTTCGATTATCTTATCAAGTTTTTCAAGGATGCAAATCCAGACGTTAAAATCGTTTGCATTGCAAATCTTGGTGCGCACGGATATTCCTCCTTTGGCACCGATCAGCCGGGAATATACAACTATTATAAGACCCTCGCGGAAAAGGGCGTTATAATGGCTGACTGGGGCGGACTCGTCTACAGGATCATGCACGGTATTTATACCGTTCCCGGCGGCACGCAGAATTACGGCAAATACAGCTTTGTTATCAAGGACGGATATCACCCGAATCTGCTTTCGGGCTACATAACGACCCTTATGGCATATTGCGCAGTCACGGGCGAGAGCGCGGTCGGTCAGCCCTATTCCTTCTGCAATAATCCGAGTATTAATAAAAAATTCAACTTCAATGAATACATATCTGAGTATTATTCTGAATCAAGAACCACCAATTTCCCCGATGTTTTTGCATCAGAGAGCGATATGAAGGGTATCCAGGAGCTTGTCGATAAGTATCTTGCAGAGAAGACTTATCTTGAAACGATAGAAAAGCCCAAGATCGAAACTGAGATGGTGCTTCTGACCGAGCATCCGAAAAAGCCGATCATCTCTGTTATGTTCAGCAATGAAAAACCAGAGGGCAACGGTTGGATACCTTCTATTTCAAAATGGAGTCTTGCGAATACAGACGGCTATCGCTATTTCTCGGGACTTCGAGGAGATGCCGATGCTATCGCGTCGCTTGCCGGCTCAAGTATTCCGAATAGTCTGACAGAGGAGGAGAAGAAGGACCTTGCCGATATCCGCTACGGCCTTTCGATAATCGGTATGTCGCATCTTGGCCTCTCCGAGTATACGGTAACGACCGCAAACGGCGGCAAGATGCAAACGACTTCGCTTGTCAATCTCTTGAACGGTCATTACGGCTCGTCCTATACCGCCAACATCTATTTCGACGATAAGAATTACACCGTCGAGGGCGGTGAGGATGCGTCCTCTCCTTATACCGCTCTGATCACGCTCAATTTCGGCTCTGTAAGAACGTTTGAGGCGATTGGATATTCCTCGGGCAACCTCAAGGGCTTCCCGCAGGCGCAGGACGTTTACGTCAGCGATGACGGACTCACCTGGACAAAGGTTCCCTCAGCTTGCTTTGATACCGATCTTGAACCGGTTGCAAGCATTGCCGATAAGAGCGGAACGCGCGATCCGTGGAACAATAACGAACCCAAGCAGGAAGTGCTTTTCTCGATGGAAAACGTCAGCGGAAAGTATATCCGTATTGCCGTTAAGCGCGGCGCGGATGTTGATTACCACGGAATCAACACCAGAGAGATACTGGTTTTCGGTGAATAAATGAACTATGATCTGATAATTAAAAACGATACGGAGCATCCCTATCCCCGCGTTTGTGCGCACAGAGGACTTCGCTCTGCGGCGCCCGATAATTCGCTCCCCTCTTTCGGTGCGGCTATTGCGCTCGGTGCGGATGAGATCGAACTCGACGTGCTACCGACGAAGGACGGCGTGCTTGTTTCGATGCACGACCGCAAGCTTGCAAAAATATCCGACGGTACGGGATTTGAATTTGAATATACCTACGAAGAACTTCTGAAACTTGATTTTGGATCAAAGTATTCCGAAAAATACAGCGGACTTCGCGTTCTGACATTTGAGGAAGTACTTCGCAAGCTGGGCAGAAGCGTGATAATGAATATCCATATGAAAATGTGGGACGTTGCGATAGGCGAGCCCGATTACGAAAAGGTGGCATCGCTCATCCGCAAATACGGATGCGAAAAGCACGTTTATATTGCCTCGATCAACCTTGAGCATATGGATAATTTCCATAAGATCGCGCCCGAGATCGAGCGTTGCTATCTCTTCAATTGCATCAGTAGCGATCCGTATAAATGTATTGATACTTGTGCCGAGATGGGCATCGGTAAGATACAAATCAGCGATCCTACGCGCGAGGTGATCGAATACGCTCATTCAAAGGGCATCGTGGTCAACATCTACTATGCCGACGATCCAGAAAAAGCGCGCGAGTACCTTGATATGGGCGCGGACGTGATCCTTTCTAATAATATTTTGAGGATCATGCCGGTGGT
>JAFQPI010000030.1 GCA_017411805.1 Clostridia bacterium | reverse complement strand
GCGCGGAGTGGAGCCGTTGGTAGCTCGTCGGGCTCATCACCCGGAGGCCGTGTGGTCCAAGGCCCACCTCCGCAACCAAAACGCGACCGGACCGCAACGCGTTCCGTTCTCTTTTTGGTTGCGGAGGTGGGACTTGAACCACACGGCCTCCGGGTTATGAGCCCGACGAGCTACCAACTGCTCCACTCCGCGATATTGTTTTGCCGGTTCTTCCTTCGGCGCCGATTTGGTGCCGGTGACCGGATTTGAACCGGTACGATACTCTCGTATCAGCGGATTTTAAGTCCGCGGCGTCTGCCTGTTCCGCCACACCGGCTAAAGCAGCGCACATTAGAATGCTAATATATTATAGCACACATTTTCGTCCGTGTCAACCCTTTTGATGAATTTTCTTTCAACTTTCGTGACAATTATTTCGACTCTTATTCTATATTTTCTGCACACATTGACAAAAAGCATGCGTTATGATATAATTATCTCACAAAAAATATCGGAGGCAACCTTTGAAAAAGACTATATTCGCCGCCCTTGCGGCATTTCTCATAATCCTCTCATCCTGCACCGAGACCGTGCCCGATCCCGTTACGAGCACACCGGTTGAATCAACCGCTCCCTGTCCTCTCCCCTCTCACGTTGACTCGGACTCGAGCGGATTTTGTGACTCCTGTGAGGCTTCCGTCACCGTCACGGTCGATTTTTACGCGATCAACGACCTCCACGGCAAGCTTCTCGACAATGAAAGCCAACCCGGTGTCGACGAGCTGACGTCATATCTCAAATCCGCGCGCGCAAGCGACGACCACGCCGTCTTTCTCTCCACGGGCGACATGTGGCAGGGCGCATCGGAATCGAATCTGACACACGGCCTTATGATGACGGATTGGATGAATTCGCTCGGATTTGCTTCAATGACTCTCGGCAACCACGAATTTGACTGGGGAGAGGAATTCATCGAATCGAATCTCGCGCTTGCCGACTTTCCCTTCCTCGCCATAAACATCTACGAAAGATCAACCAATACCCTCGTCGATTATTGCACACCCTCGGTCACCGTCAGCTGCGGCGAGGCGACTATAGGTATTATCGGCGCGATCGGAGACTGTTATTCATCAATTTCCGGAGATAAAGTTTCCGATATTTATTTCAAGACAGGTGAGGCGCTGAATTCTCTGATCAAGGAAGAATCCGAGCGTCTTCGCGGCGAGGGTGCGGATTTTATTATTCTCTCGATCCACGACGGCTCGGCGGATGCTTCGCTCTCAATGGAGCACGTTGACCTCGTCTTTGAGGGTCACACTCACAAAAACTACGTCAAGACCGATTCAAACGGCGTCTACCACCTTCAAGGCGGCGGCGACAACGACGGTATCACGCACGCCGAGGCTGTGATCAACTTTGCGGGCGGCGAATCCACCGTCAGCGCAGCAGAATACGTACCTAATATTATATATAAGAGCTCACCGTCAGACACGATCGTTTCTGAGCTGATGAAGAAATACGAATCCGAGGTCTCAAAGGCTGACGAGGTGATCGGCAAAAACGAGGTATTCCGAAACGGTGACTGGCTCCGCGCTCTCGTTGCGCGTCTCTACTATGAACGCGGAGCAGCCGAATGGGGAAAGGAGCACGACATCGTCCTCGGTGGCGGCTTTATTTCGGTCCGCGCGCCTTACAACCTGTCCTCGGGCGAGGTCAAGTACTCGGATCTGCAATCGCTGTTCCCCTTTGACAACCGCATCGACCTCTGCACCATCAAGGGCTCGGATCTCAAGCGCAAATTCCTTGAAACGTCGAACTCGAATTACTTCATCTTCTGCGGTGAGTACGGCAATTCAATCAGATACAATATCGACCCGAACGCAACCTACTACGTCGTAGTTGATTCCTACACCTCATCCTACGCCCCGAACAACCTGACAGTCGTAGCCTCGCTTGACGACAATCTTTTCGCCCGCGACCTGCTTGCCGACTATATCAAGAACGGCGGTTTGGAGTAAAAAACGAAATACCGATGCACCTATGGCGTGCATCGGTATTCTTTTGTTATCAATCAAGAGTATATTTACCGGGTATGTCGTACGAGGTTCCGTCGGTGAAGACGACCGTCATATCTTTGTTCTGCAATCCGAATTCGACCTTTTGCCATTGTTCGAGCGTGCCGTTATACAAAAAGCTGTTCGTTCCCGTCAAATCAAAAACTTCCTCGCCTATCTTTTTGATGCCGTTGCCGATCGATATCGTCTCCACTCCGGTGCAGTGTTTAAAGGCAAGGTCTCCAACCTCCGTTACGCTGTTTGGCAATCTTACAGCCTTGATGAGCGAGCACGTATAAAACGCCCGTTCTCCGATATACTCAATTCCGTCGTTGAACGCAAAGCTTTCAAGATTTCTGCAATTATCAAAAGCACGATCTCCGATGGACACTATATTTTTGCCTCCGGATATCTTGGCAAGCGTCGAACATCTCTCAAAAAGCGATGCGGGGATATTTCTGATCCCTTCTCCGATATAAGCGTATTTCATCTTCGTACAGTAAAGGAAAGCACTCTTCCCGATATCGGTAACGCTGTCCGGGATCGTTATGCTTGTTAACGCCGTACAATTTTCGAAAGCTGAATCACCGATACTCTCAAGATCCGACTGAATATCGACGGAAGTGAGCAGATTACAATTTTTGAAAGCTTCCTTACCGATACTTGTTGCGCCATAAATTGTCACGCCATGCAGCTGGCTTTCGCAAAAAGCATAATCTCCGATAGTTAAGACTGACGAAGGTATCACAATACTCCTTATACGATTAATACCGTAAAAGGCATAGTCTGCGATTTCGGTGATATTTCCGTCATTCGGGATCACACTTGCGGAAAATCCCGCAATAAGCTTTTTCGCTTTCGTATCTATAACGCAATTGCCGTCCACATAGAGATTATTTGAGCCCGAATCGATAGAAACCATTGTAAGCAACGGATTTGTCGAGAAAAGAGTTGCCGCGATCCTTCGGGTGTTCTTATGCATTAGGATCCCAGACGTATTTTGAGTTAAGAATCCCATCAGATACTCGTATGGATTCGACTCGGTTCCGAGATAGAATCCTGTCCTGTAAACCCTATATGAAATCCCGGCACAATTTTCAAACGTATCGGGAAACAGTATCTCAATGCTGCCGGGGAGGAATAAAGAGCTGAGCGAGACACAGTCCGCAAATGCCTGACGTCCCAAATATTCTACCGCTTCGCCGAACATGATGCTTTCAAGCATAGGACAATCGGAGAAAGCTTTGTCGCATATAACCTTCACGCCCTCTCCGATCGTAACCTTTCCAAGATTCTCGCAAGAGGCGAATGCGCTCTCTCCGATCTCACTCACGCTGTCGGGAATATCAACGTATTCAATGAGATTGTTATCCTTGAAAGCATTTTTGCCTATCGTTGTTACGGCTGATCCAATGCTGAGAGTCTTCACTCCGATAGTTGCAAGGAAGGCCTCTTCCTCGATGGTCTCCACCCCGTCGCCTATCTCCACGTCATAGACGTTCGAGCAGTTTTTGAAGGCTCTTTTTCCGACAGACACGACCGAGTCGGGGATCGTGATCTGCTTTATCAGCCTATTGCCGATGAAAGCCTCCGCGGCTATGACGCGCGTTTTTTCGTTTATCTTGACGTTATCAAGCTTAGACGTTGATAGCCTGATGAGAACGAGATGCGGGTTTTCGCTGTTTCCAAGATAATAATATCCGTCCTCAATGGTAAATTTCAAAGCAGAGCACTTGTTGAACGCACCCGCTCCGACCGACTTGATCGAATTCGGAAGCAATATTTCTTCAAGTGTAGAAAGCCCGGAAAAGGCTCCCTCCGCAATCTCTTTTACGGGAACGCCCTTATATGCCGCCGGAATAGTCACCTTTTTTTCGGTACACCCCGTGCCGTTGGCAACGATATAATGCCCGCCATCCTCGGAGAGCGTCAGAACGATCCCACTCGGCAAAAGCTCTTTGTACTTGTGAGTTCCCGATACTCCCGCAAGCGCGCCGATGAGCTCGCTGAGATTGACGTCGGGCTCCTCCCTCTCGGGTATATCCCAATTATCGTTAAAGCAGGAAGAGAACGACAATAGGAAGGCAAGCGCCATCAATAATGCCAATGCGCGGGTAGTGATTCTGTTATGTTTTTTCATGGCGCTGTGCTCCTTGAATAATATTATATAATGTAGTATATCACACATTTTACCGTTTGTCAACAAATTTGTTAAATGAATTATCAATATAAAAATACAAATGACTTGACAAAAGCATTTTTATTTGCTATAATAGTGTCATCATCATAAAAATTGGAGGCAATTTTACAATGAAAAAGTTTTTATCTCTCGCACTTTGCCTTATCATGGTTCTTTCCATGGTAGCATGTGCAGACTCTCCCGAAGGTCCCGCACAGACATCCGGCACACCTTCTCAGTCTAAGGCTCCCGAGCAGACCACTGGCGCTCCCGAGCAGACCACCGAGGCTCCCGAGCAGACCACTGAGGCTCCCGAGCAGACCACCGAGGCTCCCAAGGACGAGACTACTGCAGCTCCCGCAGCTCCTTCCGTTGAGTTCAAGGATCTTCCCGCAGCTGAGCAGGCAGCTCTTCTCGCTCTTATGCCCGCTACTCTTCCCGATGGCTCCGCATACGAGCTCGCTTGCCGTGCTATGTGCTTCGACAACGGTGAAACAGACTACTACATCGAGGGTAACTCCGCAGGCAGCGCTAAGTTCGTTGACGTTACCGAGGGTGCTATCTACGGTAAGGCTATCAAGATGGCTGCAAAAGCTGATGAAAAAGACAACAGAGCCGAGATCCAGGTCCTTCCCTACGGCGACGTAAAGGCTGAAGGCGCTCGCGGCATTATGTTCTACGTTGATTTCTCCAACGTTCTTCCCCACTCCGATGCAACCAAGAAGATGTGCGCATCCGTAACCATGAACACCAACGACTACCGTGCAAAGGGTCCCAACGGCGGTAACGGTGACAGCTCCGCTATCGCTTACTACTACCTTGCAGGTTCTTGGGTACAGACCACCAACATCAACGCTTGCCGTCAGGAAATCCCGGAAAACTTCGCAGGTTGGGTTTATATTCCCGCTTCTACCTACTATGACGGCGTAAACAAGACCGGTGTCGGCGAGACCTTCGGCGATATCTTCGTTACCAACATGCGTTGCTACACCGACGGTTACACCTACTCCGCAGATAACTACATTATCTTCGACGAGATCGTATTCGTTAAATAATTAACGCACATATGCTCCGCCTCATCCCGGTGATGAGGCGGAGTTTTTACTTGCAAAGCCCAAAGCAAAGAAAAAGCGGATAGCGGAAGGTCGTTAAGATAACCGCTATCCACTTTTTTTCTCTATAGGATTGACTTTTTTATTTATGTATGGTATAATAATTTATTAATGAATATCAAAAACTCAAACGGAGAAGAAAAATTATGCTTGACTTAAGATTTGTAAGAGAAAATCCCGAGATCGTAAAGCAGAACATGCGCAATAAATTCCAGGACCACAAGCTCGGTCTTGTTGACGAGGTCATCGCGCTTGACGCGGAAAACCGCCGCATCATCAGCGAGGCAAACGACCTCCGCGCCGAGAAGAACCGCCTCTCCAAGCAGATCGGTATGCTCATGGCGCAGAAGAAGATCGAAGAAGCCAACGAAACCAAGCGCAAGGTCGCTGAAAGCGCACAGAGACTCGCTGAGCTTGAGGCTCTCGAGCCCGAATACGAGGAAAAGATCAAGAAGATCATGATGTCGATCCCCAACATCATTGATCCAAGCGTCCCGATCGGTAAGGACGACAGCGAAAACGTCGAGGTTCAGCGTTACGGCGAGCCCGTGACTCCCGATTTCGAGGTTCCCTACCACGCCGATATCTTCGAGTCCTTCGACGGTATCGACCTTGACGCCGCGCGCCGCGTTGCGGGCAACGGCTTTTACTACCTTATGGGCGATATCGCTCGCCTCCATTCCGCAGTTATCTCCTACGCGCGCGATTTCATGATAGGCCGCGGCTTCACATACTGCATTCCTCCTTTCATGATCCGTTCCGACGTCGTTACCGGCGTTATGTCCTTCGCTGAGATGGACGCAATGATGTACAAGATCGAGGGCGAGGACCTCTACCTCATCGGAACCTCCGAGCACTCCATGATCGGTAAGTTCATCGATACCATCAACCCCGAGGAATCGCTTCCCTACACTCTCACCAGCTACTCCCCCTGCTTCCGTAAGGAAAAGGGCGCGCACGGCATCGAGGAGAGAGGCGTTTACCGTATCCATCAGTTCGAGAAGCAGGAAATGATCGTAGTCTGCCGTCCCGAGGAATCTCCTATGTGGTTCGATAAGCTCTGGCAGAACACCGTTGACCTCTTCCGCTCACTCGATATCCCCGTACGTACCCTCGAGTGCTGCTCGGGCGACCTCGCTGACCTCAAGGTCAAGTCTATCGACGTCGAGGCTTGGTCCCCCAGACAGCAGAAATATTTCGAGGTCGGCTCTTGCTCGAATCTCGGCGACGCACAGGCGCGCCGACTCAAGATCCGCGTAAACTCGAAGGAAAAGGGCAAGTACTTTGCTCACACCCTCAACAACACCGTCGTTGCTCCCCCCAGAATGCTCATCGCCTTCTGCGAGAACAACCTCTGCGCCGACGGCTCGGTCAAGATCCCCGAGGCACTCCGTCCCTACATGGGCGGCGTAGAAAAGATCGTTCCCAAGAAATAATCAAATATAAAAATAAGCTTTTCGCCCGGGCGAAAAGCTTATTTTTATGAAAAGTGTATTTTTATGTCGATATATTTATATGAAAAGTGTATTTTTAATTCCAATTTTCTATTGAAAAGTGTATAGATTTGTGATATAATTTATACAGTACAAAGAAGCACGGAGGAATATCCATGTTATACCGCAAGATTGAAGCATTCATCCGCGATTATCTGGTCTCGGGAAGCAATAAAGTACTCTTGATCGAAGGAGCAAGACAGATCGGAAAGACCTATATCATCCGCAAGGTCGGACGTGAGCTTTATGAAAACTTTATCGAGATCAATTTTGTCGAAGACTGCCAAGGTCCGAAGATATTTGAGAATATCAATTCGATCGATGATTTCTATTTTGCTCTAAGCACGCTTTTCGGGGACAAAATGAAGACGCGGGAAAGCACTCTCGTTTTCTTCGACGAGATCCAGGAATACCCGCAATTCATCACCTTGCTGAAGTTTCTGAAGCAGGATAACAGATTCGAATATATTGCAAGCGGCTCGCTTCTCGGTGTTACTCTCGCGGAGACCACTTCAATACCGATCGGCTCTGTGCTCCATAAGAAGATGTACCAGCTCGATTTTGAGGAGTTTCTTATTGCCAACGGTTTTTCGCTTGAAGCTATCGAATCCCTTGAAAAGAAATTCAAGGACAAGATATCGCTTGATACGGCAATGCACGAAAGAATGCTTGATCTTTTCAGGAAATATCTTATCGTGGGAGGACTTCCGGATTGCGTCAATACCTTTATCGCGACAAAAAACGTTATGCAGATACGTGAGATCCAATCGGACATCACAAATTTCTACAAAGCCGATGCAAGCAAACGCGACGAGGCACGAAAGCTGAAGATCCGCAGAATATACGAGATGCTTCCTTCCGTAATGCAAAATACGAAAAAACGTATCGTTGTCAAAGATATCGAGGGAATAAAGGGGAAGCGGTACAGCAACTACGAGGACGAATTCGATTATCTTATCAACAGCGGAATTGCAAACGAGGTCAAAGCTGTTTCCACCCCGGTATATCCTCTTTGTCAGACGCAGGGCAAAAATCTTTTGAAGCTGTATATGAACGACGTCGGATTGCTTTCAAATCTGTTGTTCAGATACAACACAAAGCCAATACTGGAGGACGTTCGCTCGGTGAATCTCGGCGCGCTCTACGAAACCGCTGTCGCGGGACAACTCAAATCCCTCGGCCATGATCTGTATTATTATGACAACCGCACAAAGGGCGAGGTCGACTTTCTCATTGATGACTACGAAGAGTTGGCTGTACTCCCCATAGAGGTAAAAAGCGGCAGAGACTATATGATACACAGCGCAATAGACAAATTCCTGGGCAACAGTGAATATCCCGTCACGCGCGGAGCGGTACTGTCAAATAACAGAGAGATCAAGATCGTCGGTAAAATCACATACTACCCCATCTACTTTGTAATGTTTTTCAAACCGACGGATTCTTTCGGCGGAAACGCCCTTCTCATTTAATACTATAAAAATAAGCTTTTCGCCAAGGCGAAAAGCTTATTTTTGTTATTTTCTAATCTCAAGGAATGAATCGGGGAAGACCAGATCCTTTTCGTAGCCCTCAACACATTCGAACACTATTTCACTTTCAAAACCGTACCACCAATTATTATCGGTTTTATGATATTCATCATCGGAAATCTTGATATTCTCCCCATCATACTCAAGAAAGATTATTAAGTCGGAGGAACCGAAACTCAACAAAATTAAATCTCCTTGAATACTGTAATGTCCTTGCAGAACGCTGCCCTTGCCAAGTCTCGTATCGGTATATTTCACGTTCTCTGTCCATCTGTCAAACTCAAAGGTAACTGTTCTCTGATAATAAGTATTTCCCGTCCAGGTAAGGACCATCTTTCCGTCGGGTCTGAGCGCCTCAAGCTCCTCGGTCGGAAACAGTTGCTTTACGCCATCACCGTCATTGCAGGATATCGTCAGATGGGGTCTTACCGAATAGGGATCATACACGTCCTTTGCAATCAGCATCGGATACATACATTCTTTATAACCCAGCCGATCCGCAAGATTCTTTTCAAGAGCGCTGACGTATTCCTCGTGATCGGTAAGGCTTCCGCCGTCAAGAAGGATGCCGTAAAAGCGGGAATATCGTGAACCTGAAAGAGGACTCATAAGGCAAAAAGCTTCTGTTCCGGTATCGTGGATGCGCAGCCTGTCGAGAATAATCGTCTCGATTCCGCGGATGAGGGAATTATAGGTCTCCACAGCCGAAAGATAGCTCGTGCAATCGGAATAATCGCCGTGATAGGGGATTATCTCACTGTATCCGATGGAAGATACCTCGCATCTTTCGTATCTCTTCACACCGAGCTTGATATCATACTCAAGAATGCTCGTTGACTCGGGATGATCGTGATCGGAAAAATCGGTGACGATTATCTTGTCGTACTCAAAATACATCCTGATCGAGTCGTTGACTATAAACGCGATCTCCTCATAGGTAAGCGAACGGCGCTCGCCCTTCTCGCGGAGACTGAGCGATTCGCGGATCTGATCCTCGGTAAACAGACGGTATATCTTCTCGCCGTTCTCACCTGTCTCTTCCCTGCCGTAAGCTCCGAATTTCTTCTGCAGAGCCGATTGCGCCGTGGGAGTCTCTTCAAGAATGCTTGGAAGACTCATTTCATCGGGATCATATTTCTTTGTACTCTCGGGCGGCTCTGACAAAAAGTGCATACAGCCGCCAAGAAGGAGTGCCGACACGAGGATCAGCAACACGGTAACGACAATGAATTTCTTGTTGTTTTTCATCTTTATCTCCTTTCTCCAAGCGGCCGGCTCATGCGCATACCGACCGCTTCAGCATTTGTATTATAGCTCGGAGGAATCATCAACTTATCTTCAAGTTGTCATCAAGTTGTAAAATCCAAAAAAACTTTCGTCCCCGCGCCGATCTTTGACTCAAAGCGCATATGCGCGCCGTGAATCTCCGCAATATTCTTGCAAAGAGCAAGTCCGAGCCCCGCGCCGCCCTCGGCACGAGAGCGCGATTTATCCGTGCGGTAAAAGGGCTCTGTGATGTGGGAAAGCTGCTCCTCGGTCATTCCCTTGCCATCATCCTCAACCAATGCAATGTTATCCTTGCATCTCAAAATTACCCGTCCTCCCTCAGAGCACGCCTTTATAGCGTTTTCGGTAAGATTATAAACGAGCATCGAAAGCAGAGTCGAATTACCCGAGATCAGTGTTTTTTCCGTTTCAAGGATCACCTTCACTCCTCTCTCCTTCGCCCTTGTCTCAAGACGTTCGGCGGTATCGAAAAGGAGCGCAGAAAGCTCCACCTCCTTCATTTCCGGCGGATTTCCCCGGATATATGCGTCATCAAGCAGGATTTCGGAGATCTTAGCGAGTCTTTCCGCCTCGGATACGATATATTTTGCCGCAAAGAGCCGCTGTTCCTCGCTTACCGCCGCGCGCTCAAGGTATTCGGCATAACCGCGGATGCTCGTCAGCGGTGTTCTAAGCTCATGCGCCATATTGTCAACAAGCATCTGTTTCTTCTCGGCATCGGCTTCAAGAGCCGCCATCTGCCCGTTGATAGTCGCAAGCATCGAGTTGAAGCTCGCGCCGAGCAGGGAGAATTCATCCTTGCCGCTCTCGTCTGCGCTGACGGAAAGATCTCCTGATTGTATCTTCTCAGTAGTCTCGCGAAGGCGGTCGAGCGGAAGAGAGATCCTTCGCAGAATGAAATACAGCACGACTGAAAGCAGGAGCGATACCCCAAGTGCAGTCAAAACGTAGGTAAAAGTCAGCGACTTGAATTCCTCATTGAGGCTCTCGACGTTCTTGGCAAACACCATCGTGTATCCGCCCGCCTCGGAAGAGATCACGATATGCCAAGCGCCGCCGATCTCGGTATGCACAATCACGTTTTGATCGATTTCGATGTTTTCGGAAATATTCGAATATACCTCTTTCTCGTCTGACGAAAAAGCAAGACGTATTCCCTTGCCCGAATAATACGAGCCGTAGATCTGCATCAGAAGCTCGGGGCTCTGCATCTCGCCAAGATCCTCAAGGTCACGCTCGAATGCCCGCGAAATATAGTATTGCTCCGCGCCCGCAGTCACTTCAGCCGACGATACGCTTTTGCTGTAGGTGTAATACGTCAGCGAAAGGATGCCGGCATTGAGGCACACGAGAAAGAGGATCAAGGTAAATATATATGTTTTCTGCCAAAATCTCATTTTATTTCAAGCCTGTATCCCGTTTTGTAAACCGTCTTCAAGTGCTCGGCGATACCGAGCTTCTGACGCAGCTTCTGAATGTGAACGTCGACAGTCCGCGTGTCGCCCTCGTAGTCAAAATCCCAAACAAGCTCGATCAGCTTATCCCGCGAAAGCGCGAGATTGCGATTTGTGACGAGCGCCGCAAGCAGCTCAAATTCCTTGGGCTTGAGAGTTACCTCCTCGCCGCTCTTAAAGACCCGCCTCGTATCAAACTCTATTCGTATATCGTCAAACTCAAAGAAAGAGACCTCTCCCTTGGTACGCCGCAGAACTGCTTTAACGCGCTCGACAAGCTCAAGTATCTCAAAGGGCTTTACGATATAATCATCCGCTCCGAGCTTGAGTCCGTGAAGTCTGTCGTCAACAGAAGCTTTCGCCGTCACAAATATCACCGGCACGTTGATCTTACCGATGATCTCAAAACCCGAAATGCCCGGAAGCATTACGTCGAGTATCACGAGATCGAATTTTTCTTCCGAGGCGCACTCAAGCGCCGCCTCTCCGTCAAATACTTGACTGCATTTATGTCCCACAAGTTCAAGATTCAGCCTGATAAGATCGTTTATCGCCCTCTCATCCTCGGCTATCAGAATTTTAGCCATATAGTCACCTCCAACAAATTCATATTATTATACCAAAACAATATTATCAACTTGTAAACAAAACGGCTGTTTCACTGAATGTGAAACAGCCGCATATACATTTTGATCAACCGTTGATCGAATCCTTAAGAGCCTTGCCTGCCTTGAAAGCGGGAGCCTTGGAAGCCGCGACCTTTACGCTCTCGCCGGTACGGGGGTTCTTTGCAACTCTCTCGGGACGCTCACGAACCTCAAAAGTACCGAAACCGGTAACCTGAACCTTCTCGCCTGCCTTAAGATTCTCGATGATGGATGCCCAAAGCGCATCGTAAACTGCCTCTGTATCCTTTTTGCTGACGCCTGCCTTCTCAGCAATAACGCCGATAAATTCCTTCTTTGTCATGGTTTGTGTTCCTCCAAATAATTTATTTAGGCTAAAGTATATTTTGTTTTCTTCGGTAGTATATGCATTATAGCACATATTAAACCTTTTGTCAATAAATTATGGACAAAAAATGGCAAAATAAATGTAAATTTATCAGCACTTTTGTCATATTAGCCGAAATTTCAATCAAGAAATTGTGCAAACTGCACAGCTTTTTGATAAAGCAGAGCAAAATAAGCGTCGATGTCAAGATCCTTGTAAATATCGTGAGTATTCTTGCCGGGCTTGGAGGCAAGACTCATCTCGAAGGTCAGCTCGCCCGAGTAATCCACCCTACTGAGGCGATCCGCGATCCCCTTCCAATCTGCAACGCCGTCGAAGGGCATCAAATGCGAGTCGTCAAGCCAGGTGACGACGTCTCTGTCGGTCTGACCGAGATTGTCGTTGAGGTGAGTGCAGATCAGTTTGTCGCCGAAGAGCGCGGAAACGTCCATCGAATTATTGTAGCACATCTCGTGACCCGTGTCCCAGCAATAACCGACAGCGGGCGACGATCCGAGCTCCGCGATGATCTTTTCAAGATACTCGATGCCCTCAACGTTCTCGAACGCGAGCATAATGCCGAGCTTTTCAGCCTCTTCGACAAGTCTGCCGAAACGCTTGATACCAAGGTCGGTGGGGTTGTGGCGATCCATACCGATGATGGGATGGATTATGACGATCGGAACGCCCGCCGCCGAGCACTCGCGGATGCACTCGATCAGATTGTCTATAACCTTGTCACCTGCAGGGCCCCATTTCCAGGGCTGGTGCGCATCCGTAAAAGGCGCGTGAACCGACTGAAAGTAAAGCCCGCGGTCGCTGATCTTTTTTGCCACTTCCTTCATCTTTCCAACGTACCAGCCCGTGAAAACGCCGTCAAAACCGGCCGCTTTCATAGAGTCAAGGCAATCCTCAAGGGAAACGTCCTTGAATCCGGGATTGAGGTTTACGCAAATTTTTCTCTTCATTGTATACTTCCTCGCTTTAGGGAGATAATAATCGTAGATTAATTATAGCACCTTTTGCACAAAAAATAAAGTCTTTTTGATAAGATTATCATACAAAAAGAGAATTTTTTGATTTTCGTGATTTTTTCGCAGAAAATTTCAAAAAAGGCTTGACAAACGAGCCATTTTCTGCTATAATATACACCGCACGACACAGTGCGAACTAAATATGCAGCGTAGCGGCGTCGCCAAGCGGTAAGGCAACGGACTCTGACTCCGTCATTTCCTAGGTTCGAATCCTTGCGCCGCTGCCAAAAAAGAACAACCACCCAACGGGTGGTTGTTCTTTTTTCACATCGTCTCATAGATGATGAACCTCTTGATGCCGCTTGCGGCATCAAAAGTTTGCGCGCTACATCAGCATATCACTTTCGTACCCAATTATGCGCGCAAACATAGGTTCAGAATCCTTGCGCTATTAACAGTTCACGTTTCTTTTTGATAATAATCTCGCCACCCAACGGATGGTTGTTCTTTTTTCGCATCGTCTCATTGATGATGAACCTCTTGATGCCGCTTGCGGCATCAAAAGTTTGCGCGCTACCACAGCATATCGCTTTCGCACCCAATTATACGCGCAAACATAGGTTCAGAATCCTTGCGCCGAAGCCGTCGGGGAGCTCGCTCACCAGCGGCAAGGCGAGGAATCTTCGCCGCAGGCGAATACCCTTGCGCCTCTTACTCATTCCAATCACAAGCAATATTCGGAGCTTTTTTGCGTTTCAAAGAAAGCTGAATAACTTGCGGTTTACTTCACTTGATTTAACGTAAATCGATCATCATATTGTATTTATCCCATCCACGCCCGCCGCGTGGATTTTTTCATTTTATCTTGAAACTCTTCCCATTTTGTGATATAATGTAAAAAGCACCTTCAAAACAAGAAAGGCAAGTAAAATGTTCAAACAGAAATACAGCTCCGTCCTTGCGGAATACGAAAAGTTCTGGAATAGAGAAAAGACGGGCCGCCCGATCCTCAATATTGCCTATACGAAGCCGGGAGCATCAGCCTACCGCGCCCCCGCAAACGTCGAGGAGCAGTGGCTCGATCCCGAGTATAACTATCAAGCCTTCAAAAAAAGGACCGAAAATCAGGAATTTATCGCGGAGGGTATCCCAGGATACTTCACAAACTTCGGTCCCGGCTGCCTTGCCGCCTGCATCGGCGGCGGATATAAGCTTGCAAAGCAGACGGTCTGGTTCGATAAGCCGCAATACATAACCGATTGGGAGGACGCTCCCGAAATCGCCTTCGACGAGCTGAGCGAAATGTGGCAGAATATCACAAGAATGCAGGAGCGTTTCGCCGCCGACCCCGACGTTTGCTTTTCGATAACAGACCTCGGCGGCGTTATGGATATCCTCGCCTCCCTCCGCGGAACCGAGGAGCTGCTCTACGACCTTTACGACTATCCCGAAATGATCCCCGAATATACCCGCAAGATCCGAGAGGAGTTCTACCGCGCGTATGATAAGCAGGTCGAGATCATCAGGAGGAACGATCTCCCCTTCATCACCTGGATGAACATTCCCTCGGAAAAGCCCTGGTATCCTATGCAGTGCGACTTCTGCTATATGATATCGCCGAAGCAGTTCGAGCAGTTCGTCCTCCCCGACCTTGTCGATCAAGCGGCTCACCTTGATCGCGCGGTCTACCACCTCGACGGAATCGGGGAGCTTCCGCATCTCGATATGATCCTCGATATCCCCGGACTCAACGGAATCCAATGGAATCCCGGCGCGGGCAAGGAGCCGCTCTGCGACGAAAAATGGTTCGATATTTACAAGAAGATCCAGGATAAGGGTAAAAATCTTATCCTCCTCTGGGCTCTTGACGAAAAGCTTGAGGATAAGCTCGAGCGGTTCATCAAGACCGTCGATCCCACGGGCGTTTACCTCAGCGGAAACAGATTTTCCTCCCCCGAGGCAGCAGAGCGAATGTACGAAAACATACTGAAATGGTCAAAATAACAAAGAAAGGTCGTATCACTATGAAAAAATACAAAATTGCCGTTATCGCGGGCGACGGAATAGGCCCCGAGGTCATCGCAGAGGGCGTCCGAGTCCTCGAGCACGTCGGAAAGCTCGACGGAGGCTTTGAATTTGAATTCACGCACTTCCCCTGGGGATGCGATTATTATCTGCAGACGGGCAAAATGATGCCCGACGACGGTATCGAGACGCTGAAAGGGTTCGACGCCATCTATCTCGGCGCGGTCGGAACTCCCGGAGTGCCCGATCACATTTCGCTTTGGGATCTCTTACTGAGGATCCGCCACGAATTCGATCAGTACGTCAACCTTCGCCCCGTCAAGCTCCTCCGCGGCGCTCCCTGTCCCTTAAAGGACGCGACCTGCGAGGACATCGATATGATCGTCGTACGCGAGAACAGCGAGGGCGAATACGCGGGCGCGGGCGATTGGCTCTACCGCGGTCAGGAAAACGAGATCGTGCTCCAGACGGGCGTGTTCTCGCGCAAGGGCACAGAAAGGATCATCCGCTATGCCTTTGAGCTTGCAAGAAAGGAAAAGAGGACTCTGACGAGCATATCGAAGGGCAACGCGCTGAACTATTCGATGGTCTTCTGGGACAGCATTTTTGCCGAGGTGGCAAAGGAATACCCCGACGTAAAGACGGCATCCTACCTCGTTGACGCGGCAAGCATGTTCTTCGTAAAGGATCCGAGTAGATTCGAGGTCGTCGTAACCTCCAACCTCTTCGGAGATATCATCACCGATCTCGGTGCCGCCATCTCGGGCGGTATGGGGCTTGCCGCGGGCGCGAATATCAATCCCGAGAGAAAATTCCCCTCGATGTTCGAGCCGATCCACGGCTCCGCGCCCGATATCGCGGGCAAGGGCGTCGCAAATCCCCTCGCGTCGATCTGGTCGGCAAGCCAGATGCTCGATTTCTTCGGCTATGAGAATTGGGGCGCAAAGCTCATCGACGCCATCGAACAACTTATGGTCGAGGGCAAAACCCTCACCTGCGACCTCGGCGGCACTGCCTCCACAAGCGAGGTCGGAGATGCCATTATTGAGATTTTGGATAAATAATCATGAAAACCTACTACGAATACCTTGAATTCAACGGTGCGTCACTCTTCACCGTGATCTGTCTGCCCGAAGAGTCGGGGAAATTTCCGATTGTTATCAGGCGCGATCCTTACGTTGATGCGGTTGAAGATTCAGCCGAGGACGAGATCGTTTCATCCTTCTCTGCAAGCGTTGAAAACTGGACATCGCACGGATACGCCGTCGTTTATCAGCATTGCCGAGGTAGAGGCAAGAGCTCGGGCGACTGTATTCCCTACATAAACGAGCGCGAGGACGGTCTTTTCCTGCAAAATTGGGTGCGCTCGCAGTCCTTCTACGGAGGCGAGCTCTATCTCGTCGGCAACAGCTACAAGTCGACCGTCCATCAAGTCACCGCTCCCTTTGCGGATGACATCAAGGGCGCGGTCCTTGCCGTTCAGGACACCGAACGATATAACTGCAACTACCGCAACGGATTTTATAAAATGGGACTCCACGGCAACTGGTACGTCGGAATGTACAAGCACAAGAGCATCCGCGAAAAATCATACAAGATCGAAAGCTACAATATGCTCCCGCTGATCGACTTTTCCAAGACCGTTTTCGGCGAGAGCGTGCCGAGCTTTGACGATATTCTTCTCCACCCCGACCCGAGCGACGATTTCTGGAACACCCGCGCGGGTGGAAACGATTCCCGAGGCGCGCTGACGAACGCAAATATCCCGATCCTCGTTGTCACGGGATTTTATGACATCTACACGGGCGGCATCTTCGATATGTGGAATGCGATCTCTCCCGAAACCAAGTCGAAATGCGCTATGCTCGTTCATCCCTATGACCACGGAAACAACAAAAAGGGAGATCAACCGATAGTCTTCGAGGACGCCCCCTCGGGTGCGGAAGTTCTCGACGACCTTTACCTCCGCTTTATCGACTCTGTCAGGGGCAAGGATGAAACGCCCATTGAGCGCGGAAAGGTCACCTACTACAAGCTTTTCGGGGGCGGATGGTGCACCGACGATTTTGCCGCACCCAAAAAGTCGCTCTCCTTCACTCTCGGCGAGGGCGAGCGAACCTACACCTACAACCCTTACGCCCCCGCGAAATTCAAGGGCGGTCTCTCCGCAAACTTCGGCGGCAACGCCTGGCAGTATAAGCCTAATATCCAGCACGACGTCCTATCCTTCTTCACGCCCGAATTCGAGGAGGATACCTACGTCAAGGGCAAGATGACGGCTCGTCTTCGCGTCCGTTCCGACTGCGAGGACACCTGCTTCTATATCCGACTCAGCCTCGTTAAGAAGGAAGGATACTACGGCTTGCGCGACGACATCAATCAGATCTCGAATTTCGCGCCCGATTACGTCCCCGGTGAGGAGATCGAGATGGATTTCAGCTTTGACGAGCACGCTTTCGTCATCCAAAAGGGCGAGCGGCTCCGCATAGACGTCTCGTCCTCGGCATTTCCGCTATACGTCCGCCACACCAACAACCGCGGTCCCTTCGCGCTCCAGACCACCGCAAAGATCGCGCATAACACGGTCATTTGCGAAAAATCGAGCATTACTCTGCTCATTGAATGATCGGAGGCAACCGAAATGATCAATAAAGATCCTCAGATAATACATCACGCTGAGCTCAAAAAGCTCGCTCCGGCAATGCGCTATGACGGCGCATCCGATTTCAGCGAATGGCAGAAAAGCGCACGCGCACGTCTCGCATCACTTATGGGACTTGACAAGATCACTCCCGCCGCGGACGACCTTTTCGCTATCGAGCACGAAAAGGATTTCGACACCTTCACCGAATTCCGCTTCACCTTCCAAAGTGAGGAGGGCTACTTCGTTCCCTGCACTCTTTGGGTGCCGAAGGGCAAGGATGGGAAGATACCCGTTGTCATCTGCCTTCAGGGTCACTCGAAGGGCTTCCACATCTCGCTCGGCAGAACGATCTACCCCGGTGACGAAAAGAGCATCGGCGGCGGTGACCGAGACTTTGCCGTTCAGATCGTGCGCGAGGGCTATTGCGCTCTCGCGATCGAGCAACGAGGATTCGGCGAATGCGGCGGCGACGAGAAGGGTCCCGGCTGTCAGGTGCCCGCGATGTCGGCTGTTCTCTACGGCAGGACTCTCATCGGCGAGCGCGTCTTTGACGTCAGCCGCGCGATCGACGTCGTAACCGAGAATTTTGACTTTGTTGACGCCGACAGGATCGCTTGTATGGGTAATTCGGGCGGCGGCACTGCAACCATCTATGCCTCCGCGATCGACGAGCGCATCAAGGTCTCGATGCCCTCCTGCGCCCTCTGCACCTACAAGGATTCGATCGGCGCGATGAAGCATTGCGTTTGCAACTATATCCCGAATATCGCCCTTGACTTTGATATGGGAGACCTCTGTGGTCTGATCGCGCCTCGAAAGCTGATCGCCGTCAGCGGCGCGGAGGACAAGATCTTCCCTCACGACGGAGTTGCCGAGAGCATCGGGGTCGCATCGCTCTATTATCGCGCATCGGGCGCGCCGGACGGCTACAGATGGATCGAGGGTCCCGAGGGTCACCGCTTCTACGCCGCCCTCGCCTGGCCCGTTTTTCACAACTATTTCGACTGAATCGGAGAAAAAGATGAATCATTCGGTTAAAGAACGCATTTTTTTGCTCGACTGCGCGCGGAAATATTACACTCCCGCGTGGATCAAGCGGCTCATTCTTGAAATAAAGAGCGCGGGCTTCAATGCCATCAGCATACATTTCGGTGAGGATATGGGGCACCGTCTTGAATCAAAGACCTACCCTTGGCTTGCGGGCGGCGACCATACTCTTTGCGTTTTCGGCGCGGCAAACGGTGAGGCTGAAAAGGATTCAAAATTCATCACGCAGACGCAAATGGCTGATATCGTCCGTTTCGCACAGAGTGAGGGCATCGAGGTGATCCCCTCCTTCGACTCGCCCGGGCACATGAACTACGCCGTCAAGAAATATAACGCCGAGACGGGCTCGGATATCTCAAACTACTTCCATAAAAACGGTCAAAAGTCAATAGTACGCGGCTCGAGCTTCAATAAAGAACCCGAACAGTACAATTTCTCGCGCGGGATCGATATTTCGAACCCCGAAGCCGTCGAATTTGCAATGAATCTTTACGCCGAGTACGGACGCTTCTTCTACTCTCTCGGCTGCAGAAAATTCGACATCGGCGGCGACGAGCTCCTCGGATACGGCGAAACCATCGACGACACCCTCTCAAAATGGCAGAATCTCGATCATTGGGATGCCTACGCCAAAAAACTCACGGGCAACGAAAATGCCGTGGCTTACGATGCCTTCATCCTCTATATGAACGGCATCGCCGCGCTGATGCGCTCGATCGGTTACGAAAAGATCCTTATGTGGAACGACGACGTCTACCGCGACTACGACACGGGATGGCTTGGTGTGACCGAGCTTGACCGCTCGATCGACATTCAATATTGGTCGATAAAGTCGAACGGCGGCAAAAACACCGTCCATACCTACCTCGACCGAGGCCATAAGGTCTACAATTTCATCAGCCCCTACGTTTATTACGTCGTCGGCTTCGGCGGCGACAAATACGGCACCACGCCCGAGATACTCGAGCGCGAGTGGAACGCCTATCACTTCAAACGAGGCACGTCCGAGATCGACCTCCCCGCGCCCGACGAACGCATCCTCGGCGGCGGCTACTGCCTTTGGAGCGACTGTCCCGCAGGCGAGAGTGAGGACGAGCTGCTTGAAAACCTTAAGCCGTATATCAGAGCGTGCGGAAAGAAATTGAATTGATTATAAGGAGCCGAAAAGGCTCCTTATTTTTCATATTTCCTTGAAATCCATCCCGTTTTATGCTATAATTATCTCATCAAGCAATGGAGGTTCAAACAATGCCGACCATCCGTCTTATGACTCACAACATCTGGAATCGCGATAAAAATTCGCCCGCGTGGGAGGAAAAGGGATTCGATTGCTCCGCCGAGGCGCGGATAGGCGGTCTTCTCCGCGTCTGGCAGGAAACGCAGCCCGACGTCATCGGCTGTCAGGAGGCAAGCGCGCTTATGGCTGATCTCGTAAAAGAAGGAATGCCGGGCTACACCCTCATCTGGGGCCGCTTCACGCCCATCCTCTACCGCACAGACAAGCTCGAGCTCGTCGATTCGGAATTTCTCACATATCCCGAAACCATCGAGGGCTTCGAGGGCAAGTTCAACGACGTCCGCTCGAAGGCGTACAACATCGGCGTTTTCCGCGTAAAGGAGGACGGCAAGCTCTTCATTTTTGCCACGACTCACCTCTGGTGGAAGCGTTCGCCGAGAGCCGATGAGGAAGCTCCATACGCCAAAAACTGCCTGCCCCACTCGGACGAGGCGCGCGAATATCAGATCGAGCTTCTGACTACCGCACTTGACCGTTTCCGCGAGAAATACAACTGCCCCGCATTCCTCGTCGGCGACCTAAACACGGGATTCGAATCGAAGGCTGTGCAGTCCGCTATCGCAAAGGGCTACCGCCACGCGCACGATATAGCAACCGACTACGCCGAGGAGGCTGTCGGCTATCACTACTGCTTCCCAGACGGCTTCAAGACCTTCTACTCCGACCGCCCCTGGAAGACCGCGATCGACCATATCCTCGTCATCGGCGAGGAGGAAGGCTCGGTCAAGCGTTTTGAACGCTATTCACCCGAATACTACTATCCGATCTCCGACCACTCACCCGCCTACGTTGATATACACTTGTAAAACTCCGTTTTACAAGTGACGCGCACGCTTATCGCCGCCGCCAAAATCAAGGATTTTAGCGGCTTCCCTCGTCGTGCGGACTCGCAAGACTCGTCAAAAAGGTGTTTTTCGGTCGGTGAAGCCGCCGAAAAAACGAATCTTATTATATTTTAGGAGAGCAATTATGTATAACCCCAAATCTCTTGACACTATCTGCGGCGCTCTTGCCTACGCTCTCGGCATTGAGGCTCCGAGCGAAGCCGCGCCCGCAAACGCAGACCTCGTCGCATATATCGACAGAGTTTTCGGCGGCGAAAAGGCTGACCGCGTAGTTATGTATAACCCCGACGCCATAGCGCAGTGGGTCTACGAAAAATATCCTCAGCTTCTGAAGGGCGTAAAAAGCCGCGCCGAGATCGAGATCCCGCTCTGCTCGGTAATGCCCTCGGTAACTCCCGTCTGCTTCGGCACGATGTACACGGGCGCACAGCCCGCTGTCCACGGCATCCGCAGATACGAAAAGCCCGTCATCAGGATCGACTCGATCTTTGACGCCGCTCTCCGCGCGGGCAAGAAATGCGCGATCATCTCCTACGGCAACGCGAGCCTGAGCAACATCTACCTCGAGCGCGACATGGATTATTTCCTCTTCCCTCGGGGCGGTGTTGACGCCGTCAACGCAAAAGCCGCCGAGCTCATTATGAAGGACGAGCACGATCTGATCGTCATCTACAACGGCAACTACGACTCCGTAATGCACAAAAAGGGTCCCGAGGGTCTCGAGGCTCTCTGCGAGCTTCGAGCAAATGACCACGCCTACTGCGAGCTCTGCGAGCTTATCGAGCATCATATGAGCCACCGCAACGTCCTCCTCGGCTTTGCTATGGACCACGGATGCCACGAGATCGACGGCGAGAGCGGCTCGCACGGTCTCGACATGGAGGAAGACCTCAACATCGTTCATCTCTACAAAGGATACAAAAAGAAATGAAGCTTTATCTGATCAGACACGGCGAGAGCGAGACGAATCTCGCGGGTCATTACACGGGTTGGGCGCAGGTCGCCCTCACCCCCAAAGGCGTCAAGGACGCCGAAGGCATCCGCCCGATACTTGAAGGGATCAAATTCGACAAGATCTATTCAAGCGATCTCATCCGCGCAATAAAGACAGCGGAGACCGCTATCCCCGGCTGCGTTTACGAAGCGACTCCACTTATTCGTGAGATAAATGTCGGCAGTCTTGCACACAAGCCTTTCCTTGCGCCCGATGCACCCGAAAGGAAGCTTATGGCGGAGGGCTTCGCCTGCGTTGGCGGTGAAAGCTATGCGGAATTCAGATGCCGTATAACTAAATTCCTTGATTATGTCAAGGAGCTTGACTGCGATACCGTTGCCGCTTTCACTCACGGCGGATTTCTCCGCAACGCGATCTCGATCATTCTTTCCGCGGATATCAACAAAATGAATTTCCTCTGCTCAAACTGCGCGATCGTCATTCTTGAATTGAGCAAGGATAAAAAATGGATGCTGAACGGAGTAATCAACCCATAAGGAGAACACAAATGGACTGGAACAATTATCTCTACCCCGAAAACGAAAAACCGCTTGACAGACTCGCCTGTGGCTACAGCAGGACATCCGTATTCAGAAAGATCGCCTTCGTCGGCGACAGCCTTTCCTCGGGCGAGTTCGAGACCCGCGACGCGGCGGGTAAGGCGCACTACCACGACCTCTACGAATACTCCTGGGGTCAGTATATCGCGCGACGCAACGGTCTTACCGCCTACAATTTCTCCAAGGGCGGAATGACGGCAAAGCAATATATCGAGACCTTTGCCGAATCTCGCGGCTTCTGGAGCCAAGATCTCGCGGCGCAAGGCTACGTAATCGCGCTCGGAGTCAACGACGTCTACAACAAGCATATGCCGATCGGCTCGATCGATGACGTCGACGTAAACGATTGGCGCAACAATGCCGACACCTTCGCGGGGTACTACGGCGCGATCATCAGCCGATACAAGGAGATCAGCCCCGAGGCGAAATTCTTCTTCGTGACCTTCCCGCGCTCCGACCGTGCCGACCGCGAGGAGGCAACGCGCGAGGTAATCGCTCTCCTCTACAAATTCACCGAAATATTCGACAATTCCTACGTCATCGACCTTTGCAAATACGGTCCGATTTACGACACAAAGTTCCGCGAGAGATTCTATCTCCACGGTCATATGACCCCCGACGGATACATCCTCACCGCCGAGCTGATCGACTCCTACATCGATTACATAGTCCGCCATAACCCGCGCGACTTCAAGCAGGTAGGGTTCATAAATTCGGGGATCGAACACGATAAAATATAACACCCAAGGAGGACTTTACTATGTGGGATCAGAATAAAGAAAAGCTCGGTGTAACGGGTCACAGAGGCTGCAAGGCTTATATGCCCGAGAACACCCTCATATCCTTCCGTGAGGCGTTCAGGCTCGGCGTTGACGTGCTTGAGTTTGACATTCAACTCACGCGCGACGACGTTATGATCGTTATGCACGACGAAATGGTCGACCGCACCACCGACGGTACGGGCGCGGTATGGTTCAAAACTCTTGAAGAAATGAAGGCTCTCGACGCGGGCGTGAAATTCGGCTATCCCGGAGAGCGCGTGCCGACCTTCGAGGAAGCACTCGAATGCATCCGTGATGAAGCACCCGCGCATATGGTCCTCAACGTCGAGATCAAGGAACAACGCCCGCACGTAGTCGACGTTGCCATAGAACTGCTCGAAAAGTACGGCTTGCTCGAGCGTTCCGTCATCGCAAGCTTCGACGCACAGACTCTTCTCTACGTTCAGGATCACTATCCGCACGTCAAGACACAGGGTCAGCCGCCGCAGAAGATGAAGCGTTACGATCCCCGCGTGCTCGATAAGATGTACGGTATGGGCGTACCGATGAGCCTGCCCGACGAGGACATCGAAGCTCTCGTCGCAATGCTCGACGAAAAGGGTATCGAGGCTTGGGGCTATCACGCCGACAACCGCGAGGCGGCAGAACGCTGCATAAAGTTCGGCTTCACCAATATCACCGCCAACGACCCGCACGATCTTATCGCCTATCTTGACGAGATCGGAAGAAGGATTTACAAATAAAAAAAGAGGCTGATTCATTAAGTATTTGTGTAATATACCGCTCGAACTGAAGTTATTACTAACAAAGTGCATCCGTCTCTTCCCCTCATCCACCACTCGCGTGGTCCCCCTTCCCCGCCGGGGAAGGTAAAATGGTTAGACCGAACCTTATCGCATTTCAGCGAATATTGTTAAGTTTTCACCTAAAAAAGTCAAAGAGGAATGTTTTATTTGAATCAATTTGCACTTACAATTATGTTTTTGCAAACTTTTTCAATAAATTATTCCTCTTTGATATACAAAACTATATCCCAGAATGATAATCGCTGCACAAACGTAACAAGATTGCTACCTACTTTACCTTCCCCGTGCGGGCGTATTTGCAAGCAAATGTGGGGACCGCAGACGCGGTGTGATGAGATCCTTGCTACGCAAGGGGAAGCGACGGAGATACTGTGTTAGTACCAAAAGTAATTACGAGTTGTGTTTCTATTTGTCATTATCAGCAAAATCCTTCATTTATTCCAACAATTAGTCTACTTAAAGGGCTGATCCATTGATTTGTCAAATGAATCAGCCTCTTTTATTTTATACTTTATCAAAAACTCTTACGTAATCGACCTCGAAGAAATCGGGGAGGATGGCGTCGAAGAGCTCGGGTACGGGGTCGCCCGCGCAACAGCCCTTATCGGTAGCCTCGCCGGCTTCGCCGCTCTTCTTGAAGACGCGGTTGTAGCCGTGACATTCGGTCGAGACGAGGATAAACTGCTCAACTCTTGAAACAGGGCACTCGGGCGCCATCTGGCGTCCTACGAGCTTTCCGTCGGCGTAGAAGGTGTATCCCTCGGGGCTCCAATCAACGGCGTAGCGGTGCCAGCCGTCCTCAGTTTCCTCAAGCGGGAACTCGAAATGACCCGCCCATTCGCTCTCGGCTCCGTAGCCGCCCCAGCCGTTGCCGCAGATCATGGTGCCGTACTTATACTGACGGTAGTTTTCCATGATATCGCACTCAACGCCCGCAACCTCGGGGTCGGGATGCGATCCGATACCGGGAGCCTGAAGCCAGAATGCGGAATGCCAACCGTCGCATTTCGGCAGACGGCATCTGATCTCATAGTAGCCGTATTTGTGCATAAATTTTGCGGGGTCTTTCTTGCCGAAGGACCAGAAATTATGCGAGGTTTCGTCGCGGGGATTATCAAAGGTGAGACCGCCCGTCTGCAGATGCGCCGAGCAGAAATCGTCACCCTTGCGTATCAGATTGATCTTCAGCGTTCCGTCGCTGACCTCCACTCCCTCCTTCGTAAAGGCGGGAGAGCGGTATCCCCAGAAATTGAGGCGGTAATTCCACTTGCTCTCGTCAAGAGCCGTGCCGTCAAATTCATCGTTCCAGACGAGCTTCCACTTCTTCTCCGAGGGGAGAAGGCTCGGCGCGCGTCCTGCGACCGCTTCGGTCGCGGTCATTTGACAATCGGTCAAATCTACCTGTCTGAAAGCCATTTTATCTTACGCACATATAAACGAGGTACGCGATATAAGACGCGACCATGATTCCGCCCTCGGTGCGGGAGATCTTCTTGCCCGTAGCCGAGAATGCAAGCACGAGTGCGCTGATCGCGATAACCGCGATGGTGTCGATAACAGCGAGAATATCTACGGTCATAGGCGAGATAAGTGCACTTGAGCCGAGAATGAATACGATATTGAAGATGTTCGAGCCGATAGCGTTACCGAGCGCGAGATCGCTCTCGCCCTTCTTTGCCGCAACCATGGAGGTCACGAGTTCGGGGAGGGAGGTTCCGACAGCAACGATGGTCATGCCGATAAGGGTCTGGGACATACCGAGCTTTTCCGCAACGGTGGATGCGCCGTTTACAACGAGATTACCGCCGAGGATAATTGCAGCTACACCGATGATGATGAAGATAATGGACTTGATGGGAGAGATCTTCTTGCCGTCGTCCTCTTCCTCCTCGATCTCGCCTGCCTTGCGTGCCTTGAGAGCCGAGCTGATCTGCCAATACATGTAGAACGCGAAGAACGCGAGAAGTACCGCGCCGCCGATGCGTCCGAGGGTGTATGTAGTCATCTCCTCGCCGCCTTCAGCCGCAATAGCGGTGCCAGCTCCGAGAATGAGAGAACAAAGAAGCGCAACCGTGCAAAGGATCGAAAAGGGGATCTCCTTCTTGACCGAGTCGATCTGAACCTTAACGGGCTTGATCAGCGCGCTCGCGCCGAGAACTACGAGAGTATTGAAGATATTGGATCCGACTACGTTACTGATAGCGAGAGCGTTCTGACCCGCCAATGCAGAGCTGACAGAGACCGACGCCTCGGGAAGGCTCGTTCCGAGTGCAACGACGGTAAGTCCGATGATGATAGAGGGAACCTTGAGAAGCTTTGCTATATTCGATGAGCCGTCAACGAACATATCCGCGCCCTTGATAAGGAACACGAAGCCGACCACAAGGTATAAAAGTGCCAACAAAATGTCCATGTGTTTTCCTGCTTTCCAAGCTTGAGCTTAATTTTTTCAACCTATTTATTATACTATATTTCGATGCGTTTGTCAATCCGCAAAACTTGTTTTTTATCCTATTCGGCAATTATCAGCCTGACTTTTTTGTTTTTCTTTGCCGCATAATCCGCAGTATACTTCGTCCCGCGCGATTTTCCGTCCCAAATTATCAGCACTTCATCGGCGATATCAACCATGATCTCATTGCGCTTGAGCGGCGCCGCCTTTCCGTAAACCTCATATTTCGGATAGAGAATCAATTTTGAGATACGATGCTTATCGGCATATTCCTCCGCTATCGAATCTATTCCAGACGCACCACCGCTGATTATCAACTCGGTTTCGCTCGGTATATAATCGGATAGATCAAAATCCTTTATACTTCGCGAGCCAACAACCAATATTTTCATTGTATCGACCTCCCTAAACTCTATATACTCTTATAAGTATACACCCAAATATGGGAATTGTCAAGTAGGTATATATTTATTACAATATATACCGAAGAGGGGTGATAAAATGATCAAGCTTACTTTAGCAGATTATCTGAATAAACACAATATCACACGCTATGAGCTTGCCAAGCGTACGGGAATCAAATTTCAGATCATCGACAATTATTACAAAAATAAGGTCGTTCGGTATGACAGCTTTCTGCTCGACAAGATATGCGAAGCTCTCGACTGTGACATCTCCGATCTTATCCAATATAAAAAATAAAATTTCCTTGCAACGCGAGGAAATTCACCTTAACTTTCCACTTCCCACTTTACACTTTCCACTTAAAAAAGACCGCCGAAGCGGTCTTTTTTTATCAGATCATTCCGTAAGCGCGGAGGATCATATATGCGAGGTAAACAACGTATGTAACGATGAATACGCCGCCTTCCCAACGCTCAAACTTGAGCTTGGTCGCGGAGAAGACAAGTCCGACTACGGTTACAAGGATCGCAAAAATCGTGTCGATAACGGCTTCCATACCAACGGTGATGGGGAAAACAAGGCAGCTGAAGCCGAGGATAAAGATAATATTGAAGATATTCGATCCGATTACGTTGCCGAGCGCGATATCGCTCTCACCCTTCTTTGCCGCAACCATAGAGGTTACAAGCTCGGGAAGCGAGGTACCGACCGCAACGATGGTCATACCGATGAGGGTCTCGTCCATACCGAGGACCTCAGCAACGGTGGTCGCGCCGTTAACGACGAGGTTACCGCCAAAGATGATGCCCGCAATACCGATCACGATGAAGATGATCGACTTAAGAGGAGAGATCTTCTTGCCTTCGTCGACCTCCTCTTCTGCGGTACCGTTCTTGCGTGCCTTGAGAGCATCGCTGATCTGCCAGTACATATAGAAAGCGAAAAGAGCGAGGAGAACGAGACCCGCGATCCAACCGAGAGTGTATGTATGTTCAACAACTGCCGCGCTTACATCATCTGCGGGGACAGCCTTATTATAGCCGAGAAAGAGTGCGCCGAGAAGCGCAACTGTGCAAAGAATCGAGAAAGGGATCTCCTTCTTGACCGAGTTCTTCTGACAGCAAACGGGCTTGATCAGCGCGCTCGCACCGAGAACGACAAGAAGATTAAAGATGTTAGAACCGACTACGTTGCTGACCGCGAGCTCGTTCGCGCCCTTGATAGCCGAGCTGATCGAGACCGATGCCTCGGGCATGCTCGTGCCGAATGCAACTACGGTAAGACCGATAATGATCGAGGGGACCTTGAGAAGCTTTGCTACGCTTGAGGAGCCGTCAACGAATAAGTCTGCGCCCTTGATGAGAAAGACAAAACCGATAACAAGATACAGGACTGCCAAAAAGATTTCCATTTCTACCTTCTTTCCGCGAAAAACCTTTTAAAATTCGCATGTTTTCTTCCTATTAATATATATATTAATATGAAGCGTTGATATTATACTACAAAGAAGATGAAATGTCAAGTCTATTTTACATTTTTCAGGAATTTTTGTATTTTTTAAATAGAAAACAGCGGTTCACTTAAAAGGAACCGCTGTTGGTATCATTTTATAAACTTGAATTTTACAATTATCGGGTAATGGTCAGAATTTTCGTTGTCGTTATCGACCTCGTAATACGTAACCGTGATGCCTTTTCCGTTAGTAAAAATAAAGTCGATCTTGCTTCCGCCCGAGAATGTGTTGCCGGGGTTCACCTTCTCCGCCGCGGGCGTTTCAGAGCTGAGATATCCGTGTTCGACCATGATCTTCTCAACACCCGAGCCGTTATAATCGCCGCACATAAACATAGGCATATTACGGAACTGTGAAATATACGCGATCATAGCAGATGCCTGGTCAGCCTGGCCGCCTTCGTGATCGAAATGTGTACTGATGAACACAAATTGCTTGCCTGTTGCCTTCTCTTCAAGAACCGCAAAGGTAAATATGCGTTCATATGTTGAATCGGGGACTTTAGTGTACTTGACCTCGGGAGTTTCGGAAAGCCATCTTGTACCGCTGTCGATCAGAGTAAACTTATCCTTGCGGTAAAGGATCGGATTGAACTGGTCTTCCGAAGTATGTGTACCGTCTCTTCCCTCACCGATAATTCCGTATTCCGCAGAGAACTTTTCGGTGATGAAAGCCATCCACTCGTGCGTACACTCCTGCAAGCCCATAAGATCGGGGTTGAGCTTTTCTATATAATTCAAAAGTGCTTTGACTCTTCCCTCTTGACCCGCGGTATGCATCCATACGTTGTAATCGAGGACAATAAGTTCTTCGCCCGTATCGGGAGCAAGGACGGTATCTTCAAGAACAAGCGAAGGAGTATTTTCGATCATAGAAACAAATGTGTTGTAGGCGTTCAGAAGTCCTGTGGTGTTTTCCGCATACAGAAGAATGCCATCGCCGCTGTGACCTACGAAGCACTCGCCCACGGCAAGTGACGGAGCACTGTCACGCGAGGTCACGCCGACTCTGATCTCTTTACCGATGGGTCCTTCGGCATCGGTCTTGACTTCAAGAGTATATCCGCTGATCTCAGAAATATACGTTCCGAGCAACTTTGCGATCTTGTCCTCGGAAAATTTCTTTCCGCGCGGGTAAACAATGGAGTATTCCGAGATCGGCGTTCCGTCGATACTGAGATCCGTATATTCCCCTTTGAACAAGTAGCTCTGAGCGGCATTGTCAAAGAAAGTCTCACCCTTGGGATTATTAACCACCTGCTCAATAAAATGATTGACAGCTTTATACGTTTCCGCCGCGGTCACGCCCGCTATTACAAGCTTGTTGCCTACGATAGAATATCCGTAATCATTGTATTTCAGATCTGATACAAAGTTTTTGCTCTCATCACGGTCGCAAGAACCGATAAGGATCTCAAACTCAGCCTCGCTGTATCCGGGAATAGCGTCTGTGACAAAATCGGTCTTGAAATCAAGATCAATCGAAAAAGATGATTCGAGCGCATCATGCAAGATCTTTGCGGAGGCTTCGAACAAATAGTCTTCATCGCTTCTGATGATCACGAATTTGCTGAGGTCGGAAAGAGAAATGCTTTGCATTCCCTCGGGTTCGGGTTCAGTCTCGGGTGCGGTAACGGAAGGAACGGTCGTTTCCGGCGCGTCTTCACCGCCTCTTTCACAGGAAACAAAAAAGGTCCCTATACTGCAAACAAGAGCTAAACACAAAATGAGGCTGAAAAATTTTTTCATGAGATTCTCTCCTTTATGAATTTTGCAACTCTGCCTGTAAGCCGGGTTCTGTCGTGGACGACCATCTGTCTTTGCCATATGTCGCCATATGGCTCTGAGGTTTCCCTCATGCCACCCGGGAGTATGTGTCGGGCAAACGACTCCCATGCGGTGTTGCTTCGGATAGGGTTTACAGCGGACCTATGTTACCATAGGAACTGGTGAGCTCTTACCTCGCCTTTCCATCCTTACCGGGTTTCCCCGGCGGTTTATTTCTGTTGCACTTTCCCGGCAGTCACCTGCGGCTGACGTTATCAGCTATCCTGCCCTGCGAAGCCCGGACTTTCCTCACGGTAAAACCTTTCGGCATGATACCGCGCGGCCGTCCGGCAGAGTTGCTTACATATTATAACATAGTATAAACCCTTTGTCAAGTTAAAAAAAGCCCACTTTTTTGAAACTTATCAAATAAATTAACAAATTAGTCTTGACAAATTGCAAAATATATGATATTATATAATCTGCACTTTTGCGTATCGGTTCTCCTGCATGGAGAGGTATCGAAGTGGTCATAACGAGGCGGTCTTGAAAACCGTTTGGGCGAAAGCCCACAAGGGTTCGAATCCCTTCCTCTCCGCCATTTTTAGGTTAATACCGAGACGCAAATATAATTCTGTAAGGAGGTTTGCATCAATGTCACCTGTTGAAATCACTTTGGGCATCATTCTTTTGGTGTTCGCTCTTTTCATTGTAATCGCTGTTCTTCTTCAGTCGTCCAGTGAAAAGGGAATCGGCGTAATTGCAGGCGCAGGCGAGTCTTTCCTCGGAAAAGACAGAAGCTCCCGCCTTGACAAGTTCCTCAACAAGCTCACTCCCATCATTGCAGGCGCGTTCGCTGTGATCGTAATTGTAATGTACCTCATCGTTGACTGATCAAGCAAACAAAGCAGAAAAAGCCGCGCATAGCGCGGCTTTTTCTTTTATTCTATAAACAAAAGACCGCCGAAGCGCAATATCATTAATTATAGAAAACCCCCGAGTTCAAAAAAGAGCTCGGTTGTTTTTTGGGAAAAAGAATGAAAAAAGTTGAAGCTTTGCTGCTTATACATTTATTGCCTATTCGCAATGGGTCTGCCAACCCTCAAAGAGGATCGTCTAAAACCGCCCCAAGCTTCATATACAGAATACCATAATTTCTTCTTTTTTGTCTGTCCCTTTCTCGTGCCTTTTTAAACAAAAAGCACTTAACTTTGCCTTTTGCGGCTCTGTTAAGTGCTTTTTATTCTTTTTATCATTAATTTAACTTAATGATATTGCCCGAGGGCAGGTTTTTTATTAGTTCTCTCTCTTCTTTGCAACGACTGCAACTCCGAGGACGGAGATAACAGCGATAACTGCGAAGATAACAGCAGAGTCGCCTGTGGGAGTGGAGGAGCCGGGCTCGGTAGTTTCGGGAGCAGGCTCGGTGGTCTCGGGAGCAGGCTCGGTGGTCTCGGGAGCGGGCTCGGTGGTCTCGGGAGCTTCGGGCTCAACTACAAGGAGCTTGAGAGTGAGTTTGCCGTTGTCAATCGTCCATGCCTCGCCGAGAGCGGTAACCATAGCTTCGCTGTTAAGCTCAGCTGCGGTCTTAACGGTTGCAAGATATGCGAAGAAAGGCTTAGCTTCAGTATCGCCGGTATTGCTCATAACAGCATCGGAGATGGTGAAACAGTTGGTAATAGTACCGAAGTTAACATACGTAGCTGCCTCTGCACGTGTGTCGGGGCCGTGGCCGGTGATCGGACCGAACTGGTCGTTGTAGCCGTCGCTCGAAGCATCGTTGGCGGTAATGGTTGCATTACCAAGGTTTACGCAGTTGCTTACGGTTGTACCGGGATATGCACGTCCGATAATACCGCCGCAGATACGCTTTGCGCTGACGTTGCCCATATTATAGCAATTGGTAACAGTAGCAGTAAAGCCGGGAGTGTCGCCTTCTTTACCGTATTCGCCGATACCTGCCTGACCTACGACACCGCCCGATACGGCACCGATGGAGATGATATCGCCAAAGTTTGCACAGTTATCGATAACAAAAGGTTCGCCGAATGCGCGTCCTACGATACCTGCAATATAAACGGTACCGGAAGCAGTAGAAGAAACGGTTCCGTAGTTTACGCAGTTTGTAATGGTAAGAGCAAGATAAGTGGGAGTTCTTGCATTTCCGAGAGCATCGCCAATTATACCGCCGATGAGAGAGCTCTTCTTATTTACGCAAATATCAGCATAGTTTACACAGTTATCGATAGTAAGGGAAGGCTTAGCCTCTTTAGTCTCCGAAGGAGAAAGCTGTCCTACGAATGCGCTGACATACTTTGCAGCTTCAAAATAGGAATCCTTAATAGTAAGATTCTTGATGGTGCCGGTTGCTTTAGCGAAGAAAGCTGCAGTAGTCGAGCTTGCAGTTTCTTTAATATAAAGACCGGAGATTGAATGTCCGTCGCCGTCGAAGGTTCCGTTAAAGGATTTGATAGCGGTCCAGTTGTTAGCCGCAGGAGCCTCGCCGCCCTTGGTATAGGAGGACCATACAATGTCGTTGGTCAGCTTATAGCAAGCGCCGTCAACGGGGTTGGCAGCAAAGAACGCGAGATCCGCGCCGTTTGCGATAAGATAGGGATCAGCCTCTGTTCCCGCTCCGGAAAGAGAAGCAGAAACGCTCGTGCCGTCATATACCTCAGCCGCGGAAACGGAGAACGCTCCGAGGAGAGAAAGAGACATGACAAGAGCAAGAATGATAGCAAGTGTCTTTTTCATTTTTTACCTCACATATTTTTTTCGGATTTTCCGATTGATATTACTATTATACTACATAATGAATAAAAATGCAAGAGATTATTAAAATATTTTTGCAATAAAGCACAAACAAAAATAATTTTCATTGACTTGATTATCCACATGTGATATAATTATATTGGTAAATTAATAATTCGGTGCCCGCCGGATATCCATGCAGGGCAAAAACGGTTCATAAAGGTAGATTAAGAATGAAAATTGTAATACTCGACTCCGGAACGCTCGGTGCCGATATTGATCTCTCGCCGATCCGCGAGGTAGGTGAGGTCACAGAATACATGCAGACGTCTTCCGATGAGGTTGCGGTAAGACTCGCTGACGCCGAGGTCGTCGTCATAAACAAGATGAAGCTCGGAGCAGACAATCTCGCGGACGCCAAAAACCTCAAGCTCATCTGCGTTGCGGCGACGGGCTACGACAACGTAGATACCTCCTTCTGCCGCGAGCGCGGGATCGCTCTCTGTAACGTCCCCGGCTACTCGACCGACAACGTAGCACAGCTCTCTGCCGCGATGGCTCTCTCGCTCGTCACACATCTTTTCGAATACCGTAGTTTTGTCCATTCAGGAGAATATTCGACTTCCGCAAGCGCAAACCGCCTCGAGCCCGTCTATCACGAGATCGCAGGGCTCACTTGGGGCGTTGTCGGAGGCGGAGGCATCGGCTCGAAGGTTGCCGAGATCGCGCAAGCCCTCGGATGCCGCATTCTTCTCTGCCGCCGCAAGCCCGAGATCCGCTATGAAGCCGCCGACATCGACCGTATCTGCCGCGAGTGCGACGTCATCTCGATCCACGTTCCTCTCACCGACGAGACACGCGGAATGATCTCGCGCGAACGGATCGGCTCGATGAAGGACGGAGTCATCATCGTCAACACAGCCCGCGGTGCCGTTTGCGACGAGCGCGCCGTTGCCGATGCCGTCCTTTCGGGCAAGATCGGCGGGTTTGGCTGTGACGTTTACTCAAAGGAACCCTTCGGCACGGATCATCCGATGTACGACCTCCTCAATTGCCCGAACGTCTGCCTTACACCCCACATGGCTTGGGGATCATACGAAGCCCGCAACCGCTGCGTGATGCGTATGGCGGAAAACATTACAGAATTTTACGCAGGAAACGAACACAACAGAATTTGCTAAAATGACAATCAGAAAAATCACCAAAAACGACAAACAGATCTACACCGAAATGGCAAAGGATTTTTATTCCTCGCCCGCGGTGCTTGAGAACATTCCCGAAGAAAATATAACCTCTTCCTTCGAGCTTTTTCTCGCGGGCACGCCCTACGGCGATGCTTTTATCTTTGAATCGGAGGGGCAGACCGTCGGCTACGGCGTCCTCGCCTACACCCATTCGCAGGAGGCTGGCGGAAAGGTCATCTGGCTTGAGGAAATATATATCAAGGAAGAATACCGTGGGCGCGGATTCGGATCACAGTTCATAGACTTCGTCTTAACCGAGATCCCCGCCAAGCGTTACCGCCTCGAGACCGAGCCCGAAAATGAAAAAGCCGCCGCGCTATACCGCAGACACGGCTTCGAACACTTTGAATATATTAATTACAGATTGGACAGGTGAAAATGAATCTCAACGTCAAATTTTCCGAAAAGATCGGCAAAATAAAGCCGATGCACGCCGTCAACAACGCGCCCGTTCGCGCGATGAAGTCCCAGTGGCGCAGCAATTTTGACAGCTTCAAGGCACTCAAAATACCATATGCGCGCACCCACGACGCGTCCCTCTCCGAGATCTACGGCTCACAGCACGTAATGGACGTCCATTGCATCTTCACCGATTTCTCGCGCGATCCCGACGATCCCACGGCTTACGATTTCCGCAACACCGACCAATACGTCACCACCTGCTTTGACGCGGATTGCGAGATCTACTACCGCCTCGGCACCTCGATCGAGCACCTGCCCGGCAAATACGGCTCGATCAAGCCCTCAGATCCCCTCAAATGGGCAAAGATCTGCGAGCACATCATAATGCACTATACCGAGGGATGGGCGAACGGATTCCACTATCCCATCACCTATTGGGAGATCTGGAACGAGGCTGACCTTGACGCAAATGAAACCGAAAACAAGCGTTGCTGGAGCGGAACGCCCGAAGAATTCTACGAATTCTTCAAGACCGCCTTCCTTTATCTCCGTAAGAGATTCCCCGAGATCAAGCTCGGCGGTCCCGCGCTTGCAAACAATCTCCCCTGGATGCGCCGCTTCCTCGAGAAAATGACCGAGGGCGAGAGAGTCGAGCTCGACTTCTTCTCCTGGCATATCTACTCTATCCACGCCGAAAAGATGCTCGACCGCGCATATAAGGTCGCCGATCTGCTCGAGGAATTCGGCTACGGTCATATCGAAAAGCATCTCAACGAATGGAACTACATCGAAAATTGGACAACGCAGTTCATCGACAGCATTCGCGTCATCAAGGGGCTGAAGGGCGCGGCATACGATTTCGCATTTATGGCTGCGGGTCAGAACTGCCCCGTCATCGATATGATGATGTACTACGACGCCCGCCCCGACAAGGAATACAACGGGCTCTGGGACAGCCACTTTATTCTCCCCCTCAAGGGATATTACGCTTTCAGCTTCTTCTCTGCCCTCTATCAGCTCGGCACGCAGGTCAAGCTTGAATGCGATGACAAGGAGATCTATGCCCTTGCCGCGACCGACGGCGAGAAGGGTGCTGTCGCAATTTCCTATTACACCAACGATCCCGATGCCGCCGACAAGACCTTCCGAGTCTGCTTCGACCGCACGGGTGACTACACGCTCTTTGCGATCGACGAGACCCGCAACGCCGACAAGATCGGTGCGTTCACGGGCACCGCGATCGAGATCACAATGAAACCCAATACACTTATAATGATAGGAGAATAAAAATGATTCAGATAGGTACGTACGTTCACGGCGGCGAACATCTTTCGCCCGAAGAAAAATTATCCGCAATCAAGGAGGCGGGATTTGATTTCGTTGCGCTCGGTATGAGTTGCTTCACCGATGACAACCTCGAGGAGCTTGTCGAGCTTTGCGAAAAATACGGATTTGAGATAGATAACATCCACCTTACCGGCGCAAAGACCACCGAGATCTGGTTTGATGGCGAGCTTGGCGACAAGGTCTGCGCGCGCTACTGCCGCGAGATCAAGCGTGCCGCAAAGGCGGGCATCAAGAAGGGCGTCGCACACATCACCTGGGGACACAAGGATCCCGGCGAGGTCAACGAATACGGCATTTCGCGTCTGACGAAGATGGCGGATTGCGCGCTTGAGCACGGCTTCCTTCTCTGCCTTGAAAACTCGGTCTATATCGAGCACCTCTTCGCAACCATGGAAAAGCTCAAGGGTCATCCCGCGGTACGCTTCACTTATGACAGCGGCCACCGCAACGAATTCGCCCACGAGCACGATCTGCTCGGAAAATTCGGAGACATCCTTGCCGTCACTCATATCGACGACAACGACGCGGAATTCGACATGCACCTGATGCCCTTCGACGGAAACGTGGATTGGGAGCTTGACGCACGCCGCCTTGCAAAGACAGAATTTGCACGCAAGCGTATCTGCGCAGAGACCTCCTTCGGCGGCGCGAAAAAGATCAAGGACCTCACGGACGAGGAGATCCTTGCGCGCATCGCTACCCTCCCCATCTCCGCAGAGCCCGAGCTCTACCGCGTTGAGGACAGCACGATGTACGCATACACCGCCCTTTCATACAAGGATTATATGGTCCGTCTCCACGCAAGACTCAAAAAGCTCGCGGATATGATCGAGGCAAATATATAAAACAATTATTTTGTTCGAGTGAAGAATCTACCATTTTAGCCGATTAATATTACGAGCCTGTAGGGACCGACGTCCTCGTATAATTGACAGATTACTGATATAAATATCACTCGTACCAACATACGGAGGAAAAAATGACCAACGAAATCATCCACCTCTTACCGTCACAAAAATTAAAGGACAAGATTCGTGAGGCAGAGCATGTCTTTACGGAGACGGAGTTGCTATATATTATCTCAATGTACGCACCGTCATACGACAAAAAGCTCGAAATGCTCTTCCGTTTCGCCGAAATCGCGTCTCCCGAGGTTGCCGATGCCGCACGACAATTTATACGGTGGTATGAGGATAACCTTAAAGCTTTTTTAGATAAATCTGATGATGCTGTCTACAAGGTAAAGATCTGGACGGACACAGTTCCCGGCCGTTTTAATGAAGATTTCAACTTTATCTGCGCTTCCTATGAAGCCGCGCTCAAGGGAATCGACGCATACTACAAGGAATACGCCGACATAGGTGCTGAAGAAACCGAAAGAGCAAGATACAAAATCATAAAGACGCATCTTTTCACAGGCAACGAAAGCGACGATGACGGATTCCCCGACTATCTCGGCGAATGCTGGCTCGGCGCGGGGAAGGTATTGCTTGAAGCAGATGACAACAGCGTACCCTATGTTTTTCCGGACGGAGATGACGCTATATCTCCCTACGATGCATACGACATCGCTATCCCCGATATAATCCGCAACCGCGACATTGTTTTATACGAAAGCGGCAACAAGGCAAAGCGCTACGGAGTTATCCTCGAACATAAGCCCAAGGAGTTAAGCAGTTGTCTTTTCGCCGTACCGCTTGATTCGGATTATATCAAGCATCACAATTTCGGAGAAGCATGGCGCGACCATGACCACCCTTATGCACACGATGCCATAGTTGTTACCCCGGATGAGCTCCCCGAAGAAATACGCGAAAACTATTTCGCATATATGAAATACCTCGACGAACAATAACAACACGGCTGACCGATCGGTCAGCCGTATTGTTCATTCATTTTGCCGAAGGCAAACTATCATTCTGCATAGCAGATCATCATTTTGCGAAGCAAATCATCATTCTCGCAAAGCGAGATCATCATTCGCCCGTCTTTTTGACAAAACATAGCCTGTTGCAATCACGATAATGAAGACTGGCGATATAACCGCCGCTCCGCAGCCCTTCTTTTCCTCTGCGTGATCATCGGTCTGCTCGGGCGCGTCTGTAACAACGGGATCGGTAACAACAGGATCTGTAGCGGTAGGCTCTGTCACCTCTGCTGTCGTCTCCTCGGACTTCGGCTCTGCAAGGTCGAGGGTTACCGTGAACTGGTTACTCTCGAGGTAGTAAGCCTTACGGTCGGTCGAGTAATACTCAACCTGAAGTGTCTTGCCGTCCTCCGAGAAATAGAACATTGCAACGAGTCCCGAGCCGCCCTGCGCCTTATCAACGCCCTGAGGGTCGATGAGCATCTGCGTTACAATATTGCCGTTGTCTCCCTTCGTCTGTGTGCAGACCACGTTGTCGCAGGGGTCGTGACCCGAGAGAACGAGGACGATATTTTCGTGCTTTTTGATCAACTTATCCCACATTTCATCGCCGTTGTTATACTGCGCGCCCTTATTCGAGGGAGGCACGACGTCGCCCGCGTCAAGAGTGGTACCGTCGCGGAAAAGATATGCGTGAGTCGTGATTATGACGTTATGGTCGGGATGAGCCTCGATGATCTCGCTTGCCCAATCAAGGACCTTGTCAAAAGCTCCGTAATCGAGCGTAAAGAGAAGGTATTTAACGTCGCCTACCGCAAATTTATGGTAGGAGTTGATGATGCTGTTCGCCTCATAAGTACCGGTTACGGTCGAGCCGAATTCGCTCATCGGGAAGTACTTTCTCATCTGATTGATCGAATCGTGGTTTCCTCTTACGAGTGAATAAGGAACGATTCCGTTCATTCTTGTGATATTCTTCTTCGCAAGCTCCCATTCAGCCGCAGTATCGTCGTCTGTGATGTCACCGAGTCCAAGAACGTACTTGATCTTCTTGGCTTCGACGTTATCAAGCACCCAATCGTAGAGCGCGGTGAACTTTTCGGGATATTTTACGGCAAGGATCTGCGTGTCGCCGATAACGGCAAAGGAATACGCATAGTCCGCAAGAGGAGCCTTTTCGGTGAAATAGGGCTGGAAAAGCTTGGCGTTGTAGCCGTTTCCGCTCTTGTCTTCGATATTGGTAGGATCCTTGAGTCCGTCAACCTCGAAGGAGCAGACCATTCCGTCCTTGCCCGCGGAGGTAACGTCAGCCTTGATCTCGTCCGCTGTACGAACGTCGGAGTAAAGAGCCACGTTCTTGAGTCTGCCGCGGAAGAACTGCTCGTTGCCGCTTCTCTGGTCGCCGCCGAGGATATGAACGTCTGTCGTGATAACGTCGGGAACGCTCTTCGCCACGGTCTGCTTGAGCTCACCGTTGATATAGCACATAACCTTCGCGCCGTCCCTGACGATCGCGATATGATTCCACTCACCGTTGTAAAGGTTGATCTGATCAAAAACAATATTATAGGTAGTGTTCGACTTATCCTTGACGTAAAATCGCGGGGAGCCGTCCGAGTAGACCTCGAAATTGACGCAGGGGAGCGAGCTGTTATAGTTACCGATGATAACACCGCCGCGCTCGCTTGCGGGCATCGACTTCGGGAAGTACACTGTCGCCTCGAGGGTCTTGATCGGGGTCTCGATGATCTTTGCAAGCTCGTATGTTTCGCTCGTGAAGGTCATGCCGGCGGTCTCCTTGTCCTCCTCAGCGCCGGGATTGTCCCAAAGAGTTCCGTTGTAGGTAAGATCGTTTTTATTGGCGGAAGCATCGGTAAGACGGCTTGCGTCGGCAGGCTTCAGATCATAGCACGCGAGCAGATCGGCATCAGCCGTGTCAACCTTGGTCATATCAGACTTGATCTCGTCCGCGGTGCGCATATCTGCAAATACCGCCACCGAGGAAAGCAAAGTGTTCTTGAGATATCTCTTGTTGCCGGAGCGGAGGTCTCCGCCGATGCAGAGCACGCCCGTCTTCGCCATATTAACGTCGGGGTATCTTCCCGCTATAGTCTGCTTGAGCTCGCCGTTGATATAGCAGTATGCGTTTTTCGTGTCAAAGGTGATAGCTACGTGGGTAAGCTCACCAGTTCTGAGATCTACCTTATCGAAGGAGACACGCTGATTGGTACCCTCTCCGCCGTATCCGAGCCAGAGGAAGGGATTGCCGTCAGCTCGGATCTCAAAGCCGTAGCTATGGGTCGTGCTGTTCTTATAGTTTCCCACTATAACGCCAAGCTCGCTTGCGGGAGCATTCTTGTCAACGGTTACCCAAGCCTCAAAGGTATGGGGATGCTTTGAGAGTGCGTTCGTAGAGCGGTAAAGCTCTCCAACCTCAAATCTTACGCCGGCTTCACCGGCAGCACAGACAGGGGAAATACAGATTCCCACCATCATGATCATAGCAAGAATGGCACATAATGTTCTTTTCATGAAAATCTCCTTATTGTCATATCAATAAAAAAGGCAGACCTATCCCGTCTGCCGATTTTATATTAAAGTTTGTTTTTGATCTCCTCAAGGCACTTTGAGCAGATTCTCTTACCGTTAAAGAATACGATATTATCTGCATCTCCGCAGAAAATGCAAGAGGGAGAATACTTCTGAAGAATGATTCTTTCGTTATCAATAAAGATTTCAACGGGATCCTTTACGTTGATGTCAAGAGAACGGCGGATCTCGATGGGAAGCACGATGCGTCCGAGCTCGTCGATGCGGCGTACTACTCCTGTAGATTTCATTTGGAAATTCCTCCTATTATTTGGTGTTATAGGTATTATATCACAAAATTCGCCACGTGTCAACATTTTTTGAGGATATTTCTAAAAAATTACAGTAATTTTTTTACAGTACGCTCTTAAAATGTATTTTTTGCAGGCTTGTGCATCATAATAGAGTTGACAAATCGTCCGAAGTGTAGTATAATATGGAGTGGATTTTGACCGCCCCAAGGAAATAAGGCGGTATACATAAATAAAAATTCAATAAATCACCGCCTCGGCATGCCAAAATGCCAGAGGTCTTGGTTTGTTTTGCAAAAAAGGAGAATATATGCCTAAAAAGAAGAATAACACGACCCCTGCGGAAAACGTATCAGCAGAATCCGCAAAGAAACGCGGCAGACCCGCAAAGAAACAGGAAGCACCCGCTGCAAAGAAAACCGAAAAGAAAAAGGGCGAAAGACAGACCCACGTCAGAAACCCCAAGAACGGTGCTCCGAGAAAGAATGAAAAGAGCGTCAAGGTCGTCTCGCTCGGCGGTCTTGGCGAGATCGGCAAGAATATGACTCTGCTCGAATTCGAGGACGATATCATAATCATCGACTGCGGCATCGGTTTCCCCGAGGAGGATATGCCCGGCGTTGACCTCGTCATTCCGAATTTCGCCTATCTCGAGGAAAACAGAAGCAAGGTCCGCGGTGTCCTTCTGACCCACGGTCACGAGGACCATATCGGAGGAATCCCCTACCTTCTCCGCCATTTCAATATCCCGATCTACGGCACGGCGCTTACCATCGGTATCATAAAGGGCAAGCTCAAGGAGCATCGCATGCCCTTCACCCCGCAGCTCAACGTCGTCAGCGCGGGAGATACCGTCCATCTCGGTGTTTTCGCAGCCGAGTTCATCCACGTAAATCACTCGATCGCGGACGCATGCGCCCTCGCGATCAATACACCCTCGGGAATCATCGTCCACACAGGCGACTTCAAGATCGACGTCTCCCCGATCGAAGGCGAAATGATCAACCTTGCCCGCTTCGGCGAACTTGGCAAGAAGGGCGTTACCCTGATGCTCTGCGAGTCAACCAACGCCGAGCGTCCCGGTTTTACGCCATCCGAAAAGAGTGTCGGCGGAACGCTCGAGGAACTCTTCACGGCAAACGAGGGAAAAAGGATCATTATATCCACCTTCTCTTCAAACGTGCATCGCGTTCAGCAGATAATCGACGTATCTCTGCGCCACGGCAGACGTATCGCCCTCAGCGGCAGAAGCATGCAGAACGTCGTATCCGCTGCCATTGAGCTCGGATATATGTCCCCGCCCGCCGGAGCGATCATCGACGTTACCGAAGCTAAGCATTATGCCCCCGGCGACATCACGATCATATCGACTGGCAGCCAGGGAGAGCCTATGTCCGCGCTCTACCGCATGGCCTTCGGAGACCACCGCGATATTACTCTCGGGGCAAACGACGTCGTCATTTTCTCCTCGAGTACCATCCCCGGCAACGAGAAGCTGATCGGACGCATCATCAACGAGCTCTCGCACAACGGCATCAAGGTCATCCACGACTCGGTACAGCTCGGTCTGCATGCATCGGGTCACGCTTGCGCAGAGGAGATCAAGCTCCTTTATCAGCTCGTCAAGCCGAAATTCTATATGCCTATCCACGGCGAATACCGCCACCTCGCGGCAAACCGCAATATTGCATCCTTCCTCGGCGCTCCCGCGGAGAACATCTTCGTCGGAGAGCTCGGTCAAGTCCTCTCTGTCAGCCGACACCGCGCGGCATTCACCGATACAGTCAGCGCGGGCAGAACGCTCGTTGACGGATACGGCGTCGGAGACGTCGGAGGCGCGGTGCTCCGCGACAGACTCCATCTCTCGGAGGACGGTATCCTGATCGTATTCGCATCAGTCGATCTTACCACCAGATATATCGTAAATCCGCCCGAGATCGTAACAAAGGGCTTCGTCTACGTTCCGGATGCCGAGGATCTCCTGTACGAGGCAAGAATACGCGCCTCTGAGATACTTTCGGATATGCTTGACCGCTCGAAGAAGCCCAATCTTGAGGCTATCAAGGAGCGCATCCGCCGCGAGCTTTCAAAGCTTATGATGAACGAAACGGGAAGAAATCCTATGATCGTTCCCTTCATCACCGATCTTTGATTCAAGATTCAGTGAAAATTTCTCACAAATTTACGGATTATTAATATATAGACTCGAGAAAAATAGTATAATATAGCTTGGTCTATCTCCGGCAGTACCCGGAGAACATAAAAATCAAATTGCGCGTCCTGCCGCCCTATGTTGGCAAGCCGCGCCGGAAAGGTTAATAACATGGGAAAAGGAAACAGAAGCAGACAGGACAGAGCTCTTGAGACTGTTCAGAACACTCAGGAAGCTACTCCTAAGAGCACAAAAATCAAAACCATCATTGCCACATCGGCAATTGCATTCCTTATTATCGGATGCATTCTTCTTTCGGTAATCGCAAACACAGGTATCGTCCTTCGTTCGAGAAGTGCTGCTAAGACAGACAACTTCAACGTAAGCGGAACTGTAATGTCTTACCTCATCTATTCGCAGGCACAGTCCTACGCATACTACTATCAGCAGATGGGTCTCACCAACTATACCATCTCCGATATCATCAAGAACTTCGGTGTATCCACAGCAGTTCTTTCTCAGGTTAAGCAGATGCTCGTTCTTTGCGAATACGCTAAGGCAAACGGCATCGAGCTCACAGACGAGGACAAGGAAAGCATCGATGCTTCGCTTACCTCCATCAAGGAAGCTGCTGCAAACAACTTCTACTCCACCAGCGCATACATCAAGATGATGTATGGTAACGGCGTAAATCTCAACGATATCCGCAAGGCTCTCGAGATGAGCTATCTCTCGAATGCCGCTTATGAGGTTATCGAGGAAAAGCTCGAGGGTGATATCACCGATGAGCTTATAACCAAGTACGTTGAGGAGAACGTCGCTTCCTTCTACACCGTTGACTACCTCACCTACACCTTCACCGCATCCCTCGGCGCAGCAGGTGCTGAAGCTACCGAGGATGAAAAGAAGGCTTACGAAGAGGAAAAGAAGGCAATGCAGGCTCTCGCCGCTAAGCTTGAGGAAGCAAAGACCGCTGATGAGTTCAACGATCTCGTTATCGACTATATCGTAAACACCACTATGTCCGAGCTCTTTGACGAGACCTTCGAGGAAGATTACAAGGAAGACCTCGAGAAGGAGAGCCTCCTTCCCGACGCTTCTAAGCTTGAGGCTGACAAGGCTGAGATCCTCAAGAAGGTAGCCGAGGACCTCAAGGCTATCTACGTCGCCGAGACCACCGACGAGGAGAGCGAGGAGGAAGAGGAAGAGGACGAGAAGCCCGACAACAAGAAGGACGCTTACGAGAAGGCCCTCGATAAGATCCTTGAAGAGCTTATCAAGACAGCTGAAAAGGATTACGACAAGGTTATCGAGATGGAGCACGCTCACTATGATCCCGAGGCAGAAGACTCCAAGATCTCCGAGCTTGATAAGTGGCTCTTCAACAAGGAGACCAAGGCAGGCGCAACCAAGCTTCTCAAGAGCGAAGGCGACAGCAAATCTACTTATACCGTAAGCATCCTCATGAAGGAGTCCCACCTCGACGAGTCCGAGACCCGCGACGTTGCACATATCCTTGTAAGCTTTGATGATTACAAGACCGGCAAGACCATCACAGACGAGGAGAAGGCTAAGGCAAAGGCTGAGGCTCAGAAGATCCTTGACGAGTTCCTCGCAGGTGAGAAGACTCAGGAAGCTTTTGAAAAGCTCGGTGAGGAAAAGACCGCTGACTCGAACGTTGTTTACGAGAACGTATACGAGGGTCAGATGGTTGAAGCTTTCGAAGACTGGTGCTTCGACGAGGCTCGTAAGAACGGCGATACCGGTATCGTTGAGACCGAGTATGGTTTCCACATCATGTTCTTCATCGGTGAGGGTGACATCATGTGGCGCGCAAATGCTGAGGACGGCGTTCTTTCCGATCTCTTCACAGAGTGGCTTGACGCTGAGGCTCTCAAGTGCAACTACAGCTACAAGCAGTCCGTAGTAGATTCCATCAGATAATAATCAATCATAATCCGCACTGCACGCGGTGCAGTGCGGATTAATTTTATCTTTTGGGCATAAACCTATATCTGCAGGAAAACATATACTGTAGAGACAATAATTTGGAGGATCATTCAAGGATGATTTTAGAACCTAAATCCACCTCTGTAGCGTATCGCTGTCCGTCATGCGGAAGCGGTATCATGAGCGCCGTTGACGTTTTCAAGCTCTCGGCGGACAGAGTAAGACTCAAGTGCTCAAATCCCGATTGCGCATCGGTAAAAAAAGCGGACGATGAAAAAAGCGCCCGCGATAACACCGCGCTCGATATTACGCTCGCTTCGGACGGCACGGTCCGCATAAGCGTTCCCTGCATTTTCTGCGGCAAGCCGCACATATTCAACGTAAATCCGAACCTCTTTTACGGCAAGGATATCTTCATGCTTCCCTGCCCTTATTCGGGCATCAATATCTGCTTCATGGGGGACTCGAACCACGTCAAGGCAGAACTTGCAAGAAACGAGCTCGAGCTGCTCGATATGCTCGAGGAAAACGGCATCGAAAGCTTCCGTGATCTCGACGCCGACGAAGCCGCACTCCCCGATCCGCAGATCATGGAGATCGTAACCTTCGTTATTCACGATCTCGACGCCGAGGGAAAGATCTATTGCAAGTGTCATCCCGAAGGCTCGGACAATGTTGCAGAATCCGATCCCTTCGATCTCACTTCCGCTTACGACGGCGACTATGCCGCTGAGCTCACGGAAGAAGGCCTACGCGTGTATTGCAAAAAATGCGGCGCGCAGAAGATCGTCCCCACAAATTCGCTCATCTCCGCACACGATTTTCTCAATTGCGACAGCTTGACTCTTGAGTGAACAGCTTCGCCAAAAAAAGTGACTAGTGGATAGTGAATGGTTAATTTCCGCCCCCAAGGGCGGAAATTTTCTTTTTAATAAAAAAGAAAAAAGCTGATAGTTTTTGAATCTGGCGGTACCCTAATACACTTTATTCTTTTGCAGAGTCTTTATTATCGGCAATAAGAAAGCTGAATAAAGAATCACGCGCTCTTAAGCTCCCCTCCTCGGTTCACGAGGAGGGGGTGGGGGAGGTGTCCCTATTTGCAGATGCAAAATTACATGGATATCGGCAAAGCCTCTATCCAAAATCAAAATTCGAGCAGAAACAAGGCATCCCCCTCCCGGTTTACGGGTAGCGAAGCGGCGACGCGGTATTTAATGACAGTCTGGGGGACTGTCAGACCCGCGGCGTGACCGAGCCGCAGCGAGACAGGAGCGAGGGGGTGGGTCCCTATTGAAGGGCGCGAAATTTTTGCCTCAAAAACAAAATCACCGCCGAAACGGTGATTTTTATAGTCATTTTTCAAAAGGAACGAGCTTCATCAAGGTCTCGCCGTCGCCGATATAATGCATCGCAGACTTCTCGAGTCTCTCGTGCTCAAAAGCGTAGCGATCAAAAACACCGACGGTCGGCATACCGATCGCCGCCGCGGTCTCGAGCGCAACGTAGGAATCCTCGAAGACCCAAGTCTCCTCCCTCGGCGTACCAAGCTCCCTAAGCGCCGCCTCAAAAATGTCGGGATGCTCCTTACCCTTGCCGATAACGGCGCATGAAAGCACCGACTTGAAATATTTGCGCATACCGTGCTTCTCCAAGGCGATCTCGATAAGCTTCGATTCGGTAGCAGACGCAAGCACCATGGGAATATTCTGCTCAAGGCAATAATCGAGGAACTCTCGCGCGCCCTCCTTCATCGGGATCTTGGTCCAATAGAGTTCGGGAAGAATGGCATTGAAATGATCGAGTATCTCCTTGCCGCTGCCCGCGATGCCGCACTTTTCGTGAATATAATCCATCGCATCGGCAAGCACCATCGTGCGCACAGCCTTGTCGAATTCGGGTGCAGGTCTGAAACCTTCGATACCAAGATAAGTCCTGCCGCCCCATTCCCAAAGCTCATCCCAACACCAAAGCGAATTGATGAGCGTTCCGTCCATATCAAAAATTGCACCTTTAATCTTCATAAATAACCTCCGTAAAGGAATAGTAGCATATTATTATAACACGCAAACGAAAAAAAGTCAATCAAAGAAGAAAAATCTCGATGAAAATATAAACAAAAACAATCTTATTTACAAAAAAATGTAGACATTCGCACAATTTCGTGGTATAATATATTAGTACGAATAATCATCGGGGTGTGGCGCAGTTGGTAGCGCGCGACGTTTGGGAGCATGCAGGCAGTTTCCTGCCGTGAGTTTTCTAAAACGCTGAAAACCCTTGAAAGCACTCACTTTTTCGGCTGTTTGCCTTTTCAAAAAGACACCGACAAAATGTTTTGACCACAGATTTGACCACTTACGGAAATTGACCTAAAAATCGAATATTTTTCACACTTCGGGGTGTGGCGCAGTTGGTAGCGCGCGACGTTTGGGAGCATGCAGGCGGCTTTCGCTTCTTGATTTTTCAAACGCTCGAAAACCCTTGAAAACATTGACTTTTTCGGGTGTTACCCTTTTCAAAAAAACACCAACAAAATGTTTTGACCACAGATTTGACCACTTACGGGAAAATCGCAAAAATTGAATAATCGGGATGTAGGGTAACGGTCACCCACCAGTTTTGGGAACTGGGCCAAGCAGGTTCAACTCCTGTCATCCCGACCATTTGGGCTTTGAGAGCAATTCTCAAAGCCTTTTTCTTTGTTTTCACCGACGCAATTTTTGATGGCTGACGAAAGTAATCGCCAGCCATCTGAACGTCATGCGCTTTTCGCTTGGCTGTTTCACATCCGTGATTTTCGCGTTCAAGTATGCCCACGATAAAATTCGTATCCTTCGGAGTCTTTATACCATCTCTTGCCATATATGGACTCGTAAGAAAGATGTGACTGTAACTCGTTTTTCCTTTCCATTAATTTTTGAATTTCCGAATCAAATTGCTCCCACGATAATATAGTAAGATATTCATCATAGAGAACGAACAGTTCGGTAGCAACAAGTTCCTTTAGCTCTTTATATGAGTTAAATGCTTTTTCTTGAGAATGAAATAATGGCATCCAACCGAAGGATATGGTTGCTATATGAATCTCATACCCCCACATTGGTTCATCCGTGAGTTCATAAGTGCTAAAATATTTTTCTTTCACTTGTTTGTCTTGTGTAGCTAAATAATAATTTGTGCTCATGTTTCTCCTTTAATCCACCATCGTAGCGTGATCGATGGTATTACTTGACAATAAATTTCTAAAAATTTTTCTTTGATTACAGTAATGCAATTTCTGATGGCTGACCGTGCTTCGGTCAGCCATCTATATCGTTTAGGCGGTTTTCGCTTTTTTCTTTTCAGCTGCGATCTTCGCTTTCTTCTCGGAAATCATTTCTTCGAGCAGCTTTTCGCATTCTTCTCTCGTTTTGGCGTAGACGTTGAACTTCTTCCGCTTGCCATCGGGCATCCTCGGATAGAAGCTTCCTTCCCAAAGGTTGTCGTTGATCTGATACACGCAACCTGTGCCAGGCTTGCGTATCTTGCCCTTGTACGGCTCAAATTTCGGCTCCGGCGTGGCGTTGGTCTGTACCTGTTCACTTGCCTTTGGCGGCTCGGGTTCGGGCATCTGTGCGTCTGTACCGCCGATCTCGCGGTCGATCTTGACCGCCGCCTGCTTCTGCATGGTATCGGTGATATGACTATAGATATTAAGCGTGGTCTCCGCGCTGATGTGTCCTATCATAGCGGACAGGGTTTTGATGTCCATACCATTCTCAAGTGCCATCGTAGCGAATGTGTGGCGTAGGTCGTGGAAGCGAACCTTCTTGCACTGCGCTCGTTTCAATATCTTTTGGAATTTGCCGTACAGGGATGCAGGATTCCTCGGCTCACCTTCCTTGACGGGCGATGGGAATACCCACTCGCAGGTAGCGTTTTTCTTGTGCTCCGCAAGGATATCCAGCATATCGGGCGGCAGGATGAGCGTGCGTATCGAGGATTTCGTCTTGGGCTTGGAGATCAGCGTTTGAGCTCCTTTCTTTACGACCTGCCGCCTGATGTGAAGTTCCCCTGTGTTGAAGTTCACATCCTTCCATTGAAGTCCGAGTATCTCCCCACGGCGCATGCCTGTGGTCAGTTCCAGAAGGAAGAACTCGTAATATCCTTCCTCGTGCGCTTGGATCAGAAATCTCTGTATTTCGTCCTGTGTCAGCACCTGCATCTCCTTCGCCTTTTTCGGTGGCAGTCTGCAACCGATGGCAGGGTTTGCGGTGATGAGTCCTTCCGCCACCGCCTTTTCCAGCGCGGTTCGACAGCTGGTGTGGCAGGAGCGCACCATTCTGTCGGACAAGCCCTCGCCGTAAAATTCGGTGAGCCTGCGTCTGCCGCCCTTCTTCAGCCGTGCGTAGAACTGTTGCAGATCGTTCTGTGTCAGCTTACACAGCGGTATCTTACCGATCTCGGGGATGATGTGATTGTAGATCCTGTTTTCGTAGCACTCTTGCGTGGTCGGTCTGATCTTCGGCTTGGAGAAATTCTGATACCAGAAATCTATCCAGTCGCCAAACGGCATGTCCGGCTTGAGGCGGTCTGTGGTGCGACCGCATTGCTCCTTGAGGGCTTGGAGCTTTTCCTTACATTCAGCCTGTGTTTTAGCCGTTACGTTTTTGGTCTTGGGATTGCCGTTGTCATGATAACCTACCACGATACGTCCTTCCCATCGTCCGTCCTTGCGAAGGAATACGCTTCCTTCGCCGTATTTTCTTTTTGCCATTGATTACTCCTTTATCATTATATTTTTCATCATGTTGCCCACGATGGCGGATGCGCTTTTTTGCATATCGCTCGTTACGTGGGTGTAGGTGTCCAGCGTGAAGCTTGCGTTGGTATGCCCGAGAATGCCTGCCAAGGTCTTGGGATCGACACCGCCCTGCGTTGCGTGAGTCGCAAAGGTATGGCGCAGGTCGTGAAAGCGTATCAACGGAAGCTCGGCGTTTTTCAGTATCACCTTGAGCTTGCGGTAGGCCGCTTGGGGGTGTATCGGCTGTTCGGGATTCAAGAACGCCGGGAACACCCACTCGGTGATTGCCATTTGCTTTCGATTTTTCAACAGTTCAGCCACGCTTGGCGGCATCTCAATACAGCGGACACCTGTTTCGGTCTTGGTCTCGCCGATATTCACGCCACCGCCTCTTTTGACCGATACCGACCGCTTCACTCGAAGTTTGTTTTCCTCAAAGTCGATATCCTGCCACTTCAGTCCGCATATCTCACCTCGCCTGAGTCCTGTCATGACCTCCACGTAGAAGAAGTCGCACCAGTACTCTTGACCCCTGATGGCTTCAAGGAAGGTTTCAAGCTGATTGTCGCCAAGGATCTGCTTTTCGGGATAGTTGCACTTGGGGATGGTCGTGCCGTTTGTCGGGTTTTTCGCCAGCAATCTTTCCTTGACCGCCATGTCAAGGGCTTCGTGGAGCATCATGTGGACGCCTCTGACCATGCTATCGGCAAGCGTTTTGCCGTGAACGGGATGCTTACGGACGCGACCTTCCTTTTTGATTCTATTATAAAATTTTTGCACGTCTGCGGTGGTTAGTGATGCCAGCTGCTTATTTCCGATGAAGGGCTTGACTTGGTTTTTCACCATACCCCGATAGGAATCAAGCGTGCTTTCTCGGATAGCGAATATCATATACTCATCCAGCCACTTGTCGAGCCACTCGCCGAGTGTCATTCGGCAGTCTTCAGTGAGGTCAACGTCACGGTACAGCTCTATGAGCTGATGAAGTTCCTTCAACGCGCTTTTCTGCGTTTTGGCGAATGCCGACTTATATATGGGAGAACCATCGTTCTTGTGTCCGATGATGATTCGGGCTTCCCATCGTCCGTCGTTTCTTTTTCTGATTGTGCCGTCACCTTGCGGTCTGCGTTTGTTTGCCATATTTTTTGGTCCTTTCTTCGGATTTTCGTTCGTACCCCAAACATATCACATGTTCGAGACAATATCCAGCGTTTTTTCGAATAGTTATCAAATTGTTATCAAAGCTCCTTTCGGGAGTGGTTAAGTGCCTCGGCACAGGCTCGCGCCTTTTCTTTGCGCTCGTC
>JAFQPI010000029.1 GCA_017411805.1 Clostridia bacterium | reverse complement strand
GAATCTAGCGCGTCTGCCAATTCCGCCATACCCGCGTATTAATTTCCGATTTAATAACACTTTCCCGTATGGTGGAATTACTTCCGCTCATTGCCGCGAAAAATATTATTTTCTCATGATATAAGCAAAGCAGCCATACGGCTGCTTTGCTTGGTGCGAGAAACGGGACTTGAACCCGTACGGTGTTATCCACACGCCCCTCAAACGTGCGCGTCTGCCAGTTCCGCCACTCTCGCGCGTTGCTTTCGACAACGGTAATATTATACCACTTTCAAACTCATTTGTCAATACCTTTTTTCAATTATTTTTGAAAAAATTCAAGTTTTTTGAGTTTTTTTCGAAAGCAAATTTTATTTTTCGGGTGTAGCGCTGATATCACTCTTCTTTTTGCCATTATTCGCAAGCGACCTGCCCCATCCGTGCTCGGCAGCCATCTTATAAATCGCTCTGGGAAGGCTTACGTTTGCGTAAATTTTTTCAAATGAATTTTCCTCAAGGATCTTTTCGAGCAAGAAATTGAGGCTTTTATCTATTTTTGACTTTGGCTTCGCGCCGGGCTTTAGATGAAGAAGAGCTGTGAGTGCGCCGCCGCCGCCGATTCCGATACCGCCGCCCCATACGTGGCAAGCGCGCCGCGACCAATGCTTTATGATATCAAGTGAATGCTCGCACTGACGTCCGTCATAGAAACCGCAGTTTGACACGGCATAGATATATTTCTCACCCATTTCCTTTTTCATACTCTCGAGCGTTTTGAGACAAGAGAGGATGTGACCCGGAACTCCGTCAACGTAAAGCGGATAGAAGAACACCCAAGCCTCACATTCCTTGAGAACGTCAATAACGTCGTCCGTAAGCTTTGAGCGGTTCATTTTGATCTCTGCGCAGTCGCATTTTTCATATGCGCAGGCAAGAAAATCAGCAATCAGAGCTCCGCTTGCGCTCTCCTTACATTTTGGGCTTGCATTGATCAGTGCTATTTTCACAGCGTTACCTCCCCAAGCTCTGCGGCGTTCTTAAAGAAAAACACCTTTTCAACAACCGCATAGAAATTCTTTGCGTTGGCTTTTACGATACTCTCCGCAGTACGTTTCTCTTCTGCTGTGATATCCTCGCCGTAGAAGTATGCGGAAAGCTTGATCTTATTAAAATATCTCTGTCTGTGGCGCATTTCATTGTTTACGATGGCAAAATCGGGGCGAACATAGGATATGCATCTGTCCTGAACCTTCTTGACGAAGCTGCTGAAGCCGCCGTAGAGGCATTCGCTGATCATGATCAGCTCCTCGCATCTTCCCATATCCCAACCCGTGCACTGAAAACCGTCCTTAATGACACATTCGCCCGGGGTCTTTATCCAACATCCAAAACAACCGATGCAATGCTTGATCATTGCGTCGGGTTTTATGATCTTGTGATCTCCGATAACGGGGATCTTAAAATCCTTGATATCTGTAATTATCAGTTTCATTCTATTTCTCCATACAATTAATCACGGCTTTATATATGCAATTCATGCCTTCGGCATTCGGATGAAGCCCATCGGGAAGCATTTCGAAGGTTATGCCCGATTCTCGAAGATCAACGCATTTGATATGCTCTCTGCGGCAGATCTCTATTATGAGATCTGCAAACTCCGATAGTCTTCCATTATCATAATAGCCGTTACTGAAGGACGGAGTCATTGCAATTATCTCGGCATCGGGATAGCATTCACGGAGTCTTGAGAGTGCCTCACGATAAGCATCGGCAAACGATTCCCATTTATACGCGGTCGTATCGGGACGAAAATCGTTATCTATACTGCCCTTTTCAACCATCTTACCCGCATCGTTCGTTCCGCCGAAGAAGAATATCACGTCAGGCTTACCGTTCGCTCCGAGATTGCGGATGCGCGTATATGAAGCCATCGCGGCGTCGGGGCCGAAATCGCGCTCGTTCTCTTCTCGGTGATTAGATATAGTTGAGCCTGCCCAACTGTCATTGACACAAAGGGATGCACCCATCGTTTCCAGCGTCTTCATCCACCATGTATCATTAACGTCTGCAATAAGGTTATCCTGCGGATAACGCGCTCTGTGTGTTTCGGGAATATATCCCGAAAAGGTCGAAATACTGTCACCGAGGATCGACACTTTTTTACCTTTATATCTATCCATCCGTATACTCCGAAATGATCAGTTTTCTTTATTATACAACAAAAAAGTGACAATTTTAAGAACATTAATAAAAAAAATACATTAAGTTCAATTTTTTATTTTCCTTGTTGATATTCAGTTTAACTTTTAGGTATATAATTTAAACTAACATATTATTTACATTTTGGAGGCAACGATGCTTCAACTGAAAGGCTTGAAAAAAACTTTTAAGACGGGAGAACTGACTCAGGTAGCGCTTGACGGCGTTTCTCTCAATCTCCGCGATAATGAATTCGTCGCAATACTCGGTCCCTCGGGATCGGGCAAAACCACTCTGCTTAATATGATCGGCGGTCTTGACCGTTACGATAGCGGAGATCTTATCATCAACGGAATATCGACAAAAAAATATAAAGACCGCGATTGGGATTCCTATCGCAACCACACTATCGGCTTCGTTTTTCAAAGCTACAATCTCATTCCGCACCAGTCGATCCTTGCAAACGTCGAGCTTGCGCTGACGATCTCCGGCGTTGGCCGCAAGGAAAGACGCGAACGCGCAAAGAAGGCTCTGGCTGAGGTCGGACTCGGGGATCAGCTTCATAAAAAGCCGAATCAGATGTCGGGCGGTCAGATGCAGAGAGTTGCTATCGCGCGTGCGCTGATCAACGACCCCGATATTCTTCTTGCGGATGAACCCACCGGCGCGCTCGACAGCGAAACGAGCGTTCAGGTAATGGAGCTTCTAAAAGAGGTTGCTAAGGACCGTCTCGTCGTTATGGTAACCCACAACCCCGAGCTCGCCGAGGAGTACGCGAACAGGATCGTCAAGCTCCGCGACGGTAAGATCATCGACGACTCCAATCCCTTCGAGATAGATGAGAGCGTTCTTGAAGCTCCGAAGCACAAGAACATGGGCAAATCCTCGATGTCACTCTTTACATCCTTCGGACTTTCTCTGCGCAACCTCTTCACCAAAAAGGGCAGAACGCTGCTGACATCCTTTGCGGGAAGCATCGGTATTATCGGTATCGCGCTGATCTACGCGGTCTCGAACGGTCTGACTGCTTATATCAACACAGTCCAGGAGGATACCCTCTCCTCTTCTCCGATCCTGCTTGAATCAACTCATATTGATCTCGGCAGTCTCATGACTACCATGATGGATATGGCAGAAGCCAAGGAAGATCACGAGCTTGATGCGGTTTACAGCAAAACCGTCATGTACGACTTTGTAAACGTCATCAACAGCATCGAATCGCAAAAAAACGATCTCAAGGCATTCAAACAGTTTATCGAAAAGGAATATGCCGATACCGAATCCGAGCTTGGTCTCAACGATGCTCTCAGCGGCATCCATTACGGATATAATATCAATCTCCTTCTCTACACTAAAAACGTTGACGGAAGCATCATACATTCGGATACGCAGGCACAGTTGAATGAGATCATGGGCAAGTTTATCGGAAAGCTGCTTTCCAACAGCAGCGAGATGGAATCGTCTCCTTCAAGCAATCCGATGGCTTCCATGATGTCGGGCTCTATGGGCTATGGCGGTCTCTGGCAGGAAATGCTGCCCGGAGACGGCGATGAGATGATCAACCCCATCGTCAAAAAGCAATACGATATCGTTGAAGGCAAGTGGCCCGAGGCATATAACGAGGTCGTTCTCGTTCTTGATTCGAATAACGAAATATCCGACATGGCTCTTTATGCATTGGGACTTATCTCCGAAGATGAAATCGACATCATCGTTGACGCCGCAATCAATAAAACGCCTCTTACCGTAAACACCGAGCGTTGGACTTATTCCGAGATCCTTGATATGGAATTCAGAACTATTTTCCCCGCCGATTGCTTCACTTTTGACGAGCGCACGGGACTCTATACCGATATGCGCGAAACGAGCGCGGGACTCAAGTATCTTTATGACAACGGTACTCCCGTCAAGATAGTCGGTATCATCCGTCCGAATGAGGACGCTGTATCCGGTATGCTTACCGGTTCCATCGCTTACACAAGTGAGCTCACCGAGTACGTTGTTGAGCAGTCCAAGGCTTCTGCCGCTATCAAGGCACAACTCGAAGATCCCACCAATGACATCTTCACCGGTCTTCCCTTCGATCTGAGCGAAGGCAATCTTACGGACGTCGAAAAGGCTCAGATATTCCGCGACTACGTTGCGGGACTTGACACCGCGGGCAAAGCCGACACTTACGTTAAAGTCATGGGAATTCCCGATAAAGCTCTCGTTGACGAGCAGGTAAAGATCTATCTTGGCGCTATGACCGAGGAGGCAAAGCGCAATTACCTCGTTACCGCACTTACAGAACAAATGGGAATGGATGAGGCTAAGGTCACGGAATACGTAAGCGCTATGAGCATTGATGATATCGATGCCCTTCTTTCCGAAGGTATCGCAGAGATGTACAAAGAAATGTACAGAAAGAACGTCGAAACTCAGCTCGCCGGAATGACAGACGAGCAGCTTGCCGGTGCTCTTGATGCCGCTATCGGAGGATACAGCGACGAGCTCGCCGCTATCTATTACGAAGAAGCCATCACTTTTGCTCCCACCTCTTACGAGCTCAATATGATGACCCTCGGTTACGTTGAGCTTGACGATCCCGCAACGATCAGTCTTTACGCTTCCACGTTCGCTGACAAGGATATCATTGAGGAAGCTATTGCAAAGTACAACGAGGACGTTGACGAGCTTGAAAAGATCGGCTACACCGACTACCTCGGCATTATGATGTCCTCCATTGCGACCATTATCGACGCTATCACATACGTTCTTATCGGATTCGTTTCGGTTTCACTTATCGTTTCATCGATCATGATCGGAGTTATCACGCTGATCTCTGTTCAGGAAAGAACGAAGGAGATCGGTATCCTCCGCGCGATCGGCGCATCGAAGAAGAACGTTTCCAGCATGTTCAATGCAGAGACTGTTATCATCGGCTTTGCTTCGGGTATCGTGGGCGTTCTTACGACCTACCTGCTCTGCATCCCGCTCAACGCGATCCTCGTCTACCTGACGGGTATCCCGAATCTTACCGCTCAGCTTCCCGTATACGTTGCGGCGATCCTTGTCGTTATCAGTATGGCGCTGACTCTCGTTTCGGGTCTCATCCCCTCCAGAAGTGCGGCGAAGAAGGATCCCGTTGCGGCGCTTAGAACGGAGTAAGGGCAAAAGTTTCGTACAGCACACATCAAACAAATAAAAAGCTCGGATATATTTTGAAGTGTAGACTTCAGGCTGCTGACAAACCTCTACTCTAAAAAACGATATGTCAAAGTGCACAAAAAACAGTCAAACAGCTGTGTTCGCACTTGCTTGGCGGAGTGCAGGGGCGAAGCCCCTGCAAGAAAAAACATTGTCATCCTGAGGCGCGTCCGCAGACCGCTTGGCGCCGAAGGATCTCGTGCCGCCCCAATTTACAAGGGCGGCGCGGTGCCTGTACGGAGAGATTTGCTGTGCATAATAGTAAAATTATAGTCAAACGTAGT
>JAFQPI010000028.1 GCA_017411805.1 Clostridia bacterium | reverse complement strand
TCGCACCTCACGGCGAATTAATTTTTGATGGATTTTGGTGGGATTTTGCGAAGCAAGGTATTAACCTTGCGAGTAAAAGCACGCCGAAATACGCGAAAAGTAATCGCCGTGAGGCAATTAGGTTCGACTCCCGTACGGCTATCCAAACAAGCTGATCGAAAGGGTCAGGGAGTCGGGCTTTTACCGCGAGCTGCTCCCCTCCGCTGTGAATTATTACGAAACGGAAAAATACGTTTTCTGCCACGGATGGATACCCGTTGACGTGAAAATCGAGGAAATGAAGGCTGTTTACAGCTATAATGAGAATTGGCGCGAGGCGGATGAGAGCGAGTGGCATCGCGCGCGCTGGAGAAACGGCATGGAGATATCCTGCCTGCGCGGTATAAACGAGCCCGGAAAGACGGTAGTATGCGGTCATTGCCGATCCGCCTGGGGTCACGCGCATATAAGCGGGATCTGCAGCGAGCAGGGCGAGGATGCGGTATACGATCCCTTTTACGCGGAAGGTATCATAGCCATCGACGCTTGCACAGTCAAGTCGCATAAGGTCAATTGCTTGGTTTTTGACGAATAAAAAGAGGCTTGCAAGCCTCTTTTTATTATTCAGAGAAATACGTATTGTCCGTCGGCGAGTCGATGTGACTCAACGCCCATTACGCGCTCGATCTCGCCCGATTGCAGGATCGCATCGCGGCTTCCCGAGAAGACGGGTCTGCCCGAGTCGAGAAGAATGACGTTGTCGGCGTATTTTATAGCCTGAGTCAGATCGTGCATAACAGCCAACACGGTCTTTCCTCCGTCACGTGCGAGTGTGAGCGCGGAGAGAAGCTCGCGCGCGTTTGGCGCGTCCATATACGTAGTCGGCTCGTCGAGCAGTAAGATCGCGGCGTTCTGCGCCATCATCATGGCGAGATACGCCATCTGTCTCTCGCCGCCCGAGATCTCGCCGAGCCTTTTATCCGAAAGATGCGCGATCCCGCATTGCTCGATGGCACGGCAGACGGCTTTTTTGTCAAGGTCGGAGAGCTTTCCCGTAAGATCGGTATAAGGCTCTCTGCCAAAGGCGACGGTCTCGGCAACGGTAAACGGCGTGATCGGCAGGTTCTGAGGCAGAAAAGAGAGTGCTTTTGCGCGTTCGCGGCGGCTGATCGAGGAGATATCGCGACCGCCGAGCGTGATCTTGCCCGAATAGCTGTGAAGCGAGGCAATGCAGGAGAGGAGGGTCGATTTTCCCGAGCCGTTTCTGCCAATTATGGCGGTGAATTTTCCGCGCTCGATCACGGCGCTGATATCGAAAAGCACCTGCTTTTTGCCGTATGAGGCGGAAAGCTTTTCAATTTTAAGCATCGCGCCGACCTCCCTTCAGAAGAATGGCGAGGAAAAAGGGCGCGCCGAGAAGTGCCATCAGCACTCCGACGGGCATCTCCCCGGGTGCGAAGACGACGCGTCCGATAAGGTCAGCCGCAAGAACGAGGTCCGCGCCGACAAGGGCAGTGCAGGGGATCAGCTTTCGCGCGTCGGGGCCGACCAAAGCGCGCGCGATATGCGGCGACATCAAGCCGACGAATCCGAGCAGCCCCACCACAGAGACAGCCGCGCCCGCAAGAGCCGAGGCAAGAAGCATGCAAAAGATCCGCATGCCTCGGACGTTGAGCCCGAGCGAGGAGGCTATCGGCGCGCCGAGCGAGAGAAGATTTATCCTTTGCGCGGCAAAAAGCGCGCAAAGAAGGGCAGAAACGATAAGTACGGCGGGCATCGTCAGGCTTTTTGCTTCGATCCCCGCGAGAGAACCGACTGCAAAGGCGTTGTAACCGACGAGAACGTCGCTGTCAAGCAACGAGAGCAGCGAGATGCCAGCCGAAAGTATTGCGGAAAATGCGATTCCGCTGAGGACGACGGTGTTTTTCGTCATTCCCATCCTTCCCGCGATCGCGATTATGGCGAGTGTCGCAAGAGAAGCGCCCGTAAAGGAGATAAAGGGGATCGCGGCGATGGGTATGGCGGGCAAAGAGAGCGCGAGGATCACGGCAAAGCCCGCGCCCGAATTGACTCCGATAAGCCCGGGGCTTGCCATTTTGTTGCCCGTGACGCTCTGGAGAAGGACTCCCGAGACTCCGAGCCCGACCCCTGCCAGAATACCACCGATCACGCGCGGCAGGCGAAGGCTGTAGATGATGATGCTTCGGGTCTCGTAGCCCTCCTTGCGTAGAAGCGCGGAAAAGAAGTCTCCTGTGTCAATAAAAACGCTGCCGTAACGCATCGACAAAAGGCATAACCCGAGAAGAGCTATGCCGAGTATGGCGAAAATGGTCAGTTTTTTAATATTCACCGTAAAGATACTCCGCTAAGAACTTATATGCCTCCGCCCAGCGGGCATTCGGCTTGAATTGGAATAGATTTTTGTCGAGATAGACGTAATTTCCTTTGCGAACGGCATCGAGAGCCTGCCAAGGCTCGGATTCGAGCAATCCGTTCATGTATTCCTTTGCTTTTTGCTCGTTTCCCATGGTGGAGAAAAGCAGCTTATCGGGTTCGGCTGTGAGGATCGCCTCGAGCGAGAGCGAATCGCAAAGCTCGGGTGCCGCCTCGGCAATATTGATCGCGCCGAGCTCGGCGAGCATTTTGCAGACGAAGTTTTCCTCCGCGGTCTTAGCCTTTGTCGCGCCGTAGCTCGAGCCGCAACGGACGAAAAGGATCTTCGGCAAATCCTCTCGCGGGACGGAATTTATGACTTTTTCGATCTGCTTTGATACCTCAACGACGTGCTTTTCATAAAGATCGTGCCTCTCCGTGACGCCGCAGAGATGCTTCATCGCGTCGGCGTAGTCGTAAAAGGAATCAACTCTGAAGAGTGCGCAGGGGATCCGGAGAGTGTCAAGATATGAGGCGAGCTCGGCATGCGCCGCGATATCGGCGGAGGCAATGACGAAATCGGGCTCTGACGCTATGAGTACCTCGCGGTCGATGCTCTTTCCCGCACCGGGATCGACGAGGGTTATCCCATCGGGAGCAAATCCGCGCTCGATGCTCTCGCCGACGGTGACGCTGATCTCGCCGCCCGCAAGCGTCCACATTTCGGCATAGGACGAGAAAAGCACGGCAACGCGCTCGGGCTTCTTTTCAAGAGAGACCGCTCTGCCCTCGCTGTCGGTGAAGGAATAAAGCGTTTCTTCTTCGGTCTCATTTTCCTCGCCGCAGGATGCAAGCGAAAGGCAGATGATGAGAGCCAAGATAATGAATAGGCATTTTTTCATTGGATAGACCGTCTTTCAAATATATAATAATTATATCACCCTGCACGGTCTTTGTCAAGGACGTGTGCCGACGAAAAAGACCTATAACTATGAAGAGATTGTTTGGCACAATTATTATAGCACATTTTTTGCGGTTTGTAAATTTACTTCGCGGAATTTTATTTTATCACCTTATCAGAAGATAATTATTTCCGATAGCGTCCGCAAACGCAAAATACGGCATACCTCTTTCAAGATATGCCGTATTTTTACTGAAGTTTCATTTAGGAGAGCGATCGGCTCGTCAATACATATTGATGATCTCGCGGAGCTTTTCCGCGTTTGCGAACATATCCCCGCCCTTTGCGTAGATGGAGGAGGTTCCCGCGACGAAGATATCGGCTCCCGCCTCGCTCATGAGCTTGGCATTCTCAAAGCTTACGTTGCCGTCAACCTCGATCTCGATATCGGGATAACCGTGATCGTCAAGGAATTTTCTCATGCGTGTGATCTTGGAGAGGGTGGATTTGACAAGCTTCTGACCTGCAAATCCGGGATTGACCGTCATAACGAGCACGCCGTCGATGTCGGGGAGGAGCTCCTCAATGGCAGTGATGGGTGTGCCGGGGTTGAGAGCAACCATCGGCTTTGCTCCGCGGGCGCGGATGGATGCGAGCGCACGCTGTATGTGGGGCTCGGACTCGATATGTAAGCAGACGTAGTCGCCCTCGCCGAACTCGAACCAATCAAGCTTCTGTCCGGGATTCTCTACCATCATGTGGATATCGAGAGGAATGCTTGTAGCCGCCTTGACTCTCTTTACGAAATCGGTTCCGAGGGTGTAATTGGGTACGTATACGCCGTCCATGATGTCGATGTGGAGATATTCGATGCCCGCCTTCTCAAGTAACTTCAGCTCAGCGCCGAGATTCAGAAGATCCGCGCACATCAGACTGGGAGATATCTGTTTCTTGTGTGCCATTTTGTTTTCCTCTGTATGATAAAATATTTTTATAATTATATCATAGAATACAGAGTTTTTCAATATTTAGCGATCAAAAAGCTCGCATATAAGCTCCAAAAATTTGAATTTGATACGGTATTTCGGCGCGGAGCTGTCACTTTGCGTCTTTTCGGATACGGGACGTGTCTCGGCGGGGGACAGGATGGTGTCAAATTGCTCGGGCGTGAGTCCGACCTCGATCGAGTCCTCGCCCTTTGCTGCGGAAAGACAGAGTGAGGGAAAAAGCACGCACCACCAGTTTTGCCCCTCGCCCTCGCCGAGCTCGACGATGAGCGCGGTGTATTCGCCCTCGGGGTAGACCTCTCCGCCGTAGCTCCGCTCCGGAAAATGCTCGCGCCCGATCTTTACCGATGCCGAATAATCGGCACCGAGGGAGGAAAGCGTCGAATCAATATGCGATATTATCGCGTCCTTTTCCAAGTCCGCAACTGCCACGGCATCATTGAGATCGTTGCAATTGCGGAAAAGCTCGGCGGTGAAGGGCAGAAGGGCATCGCGGACGGCAAGCTTTGTTTCCTGATCGGCTCGGCTGTCCGAATTTGCGCGGATATGGAGGCGGAAAACGCTCGCATAGACGGGATCGGTGTCGAAATCATTGATCTCGGGAGAGAAAAGAATAAGCGCGATGAGTGAGATGATGATGGCGGCGCAGGTGATGAAGGCGGCTGCGCGATGGCGGTGCGGTGAATGTGTAAGTTTTTTCATTTTAATAAAGCCTTTCTTAAAAATATGTAAGCCGCCATCGCTTTTATTTTTGACTTGATGCAGAAAAAATATTCATCAGAGCAATTATTATTGACATTTGGGTGTTTTTGTGATAGACTATAATCGAAATCTTGGGAAAGGAGACTTCGTATGAAAAAGAATGAGATCGTAAGCTTGATTATAATTTTCATCCTTCTCATCGCGATCCTTTTTGGAGCGATCTATCTTGGAGGCAGACATAGACTTGGCGGAAAAGTGCCTGAGCCCGTAACACCGAACGAGTACGCGGGTTACCTGTATTGTCAGATCGACGGAGTGATGATGCGTTATGATCCGCAAAACGACACGGCTGTAAAGCTTTGCGGACACACAGACGAGGATGTTTACTGCATTCTTGAACATACCGCCCCGCCCACTCGGATATCCGATGGCAGAGTTTATTTCGGTTACCTGAGCGGAAGCGAGGATGCGAAATATTATATTGCATATTACGACATAGAATCGGGGAAGACGCAGGATACCGGAATTGAATATTCCCCATATCGGTCATTCTTTGTTTACGACGGATATATTTACTATAATGATTCAAAGAACCTTTTGCGCCAACCTGCGGACGGGGGCGAAGTCGAATCCCTTGCTGAATGTGATTATTCGGAATATATTCTTATGGTAGCAGACGGAAAGATTTATACCTACAGCGGAAATTTTTCTATTTCATCCTCAATCATAAATACCGCACACATTTATTCCTACGATCTCGAAACCTCCCAAAAGAAGGATATATATTCGTTCAGAACGTACACATCGGATTGTATAAATAAAGCAGAGTATCATGACGGAAAGATATATATTTCTATTGATACGGCTGAGATTATTTCAGCAAAGCCATCCCTTTCATCGCAATGGCGCTTTGACTACGTACGATTGTACGTCATCGACACAAAAAGCGACGAATGCGATAAGCTTCTTGAGACACAGGTGGGAGAATTCTTTTTGAAGGATAATAAGATCGTCTATTTCCCATATACAGAAAGAGCTGTTATATCGGATGCGTTTTCAGGCTACCCGCAGGCACTTTGCGGCGAGAGCATACACGAATGCGATCTCGACGGAAAGAATGACAAAATAATCTATACCAACCCGGATATTGCATTCCTGGAGGGATATTTGTCGGGGGATAAGCTTTTCGGAAGCTTTGCGGATAGCAGCCCGGGAACAGAGAATGAATTATTCTATGCGTCTTTGAACCTTGCAACGGGGGAGATTAACAAAGTGGTTTTGCCGGAATAGTGGACGGAAAAGTGCAGAGCATAAAAAGTGCAGAGTGCAGAGTGCAGAATGCAGAGTTATGGAAAATTTCCTTCGCTACGCTCGGAAATTAGAAATACAATAATTATGTTTTACTTTAATAAACCATCGTTTTTCTATAAACGATAGTTGGGTAAATCAAAAAAAGATACTCGGAAATCTTTGAAGTTATCTTCATTGATTTCCGAGTATTTTTGTTTTGTTGTTATAGGTTATAGCTTAGCGAAGTATTATCAAAACTATATTAAATTATCGCACAGATATTTTTCGAGCAACGCGAGAAAAATTACATTAACTCTGCACTCTGCATTCTGCACTCTGCACTTGTTTGCTCTGCACTTTTTATGCTCTGCACTTATTTTTGTTTCCTCAAATAATCATCAAGCTCGCTCTTGATGACGCTGACCTGCGGGCCGTAGACGACCTGGACGCCGTTTCCGCGTCTGATAACGCCCGCGGCTCCGCTCATCTTGAGCAGAGAATCGGTGACCAGATCGGAATTTTTGACCGTCACTCGCAAGCGTGTCGCGCAACAGTCGACGTCGCGGATGTTTTCGCGCCCGCCGAGTCCGCGGACGATCAGCGACGACATGTCCTCAAGCCCGACCGCGGGGGCTGACATCTCGGGCTCGCCCGCAACTTCGGGCCTCGATCCCTTTTTCTTCTCGTTGTAATCGGCGCGGGTGTAAAGCTTGGTCTCACCGTCCTCCTCACGGCCGGGGGTGACGTAGTCGAATTTGCGGATCATGAAGCGGAAGAGCAGGAAATAAACGACAAAATAGACGATTCCGAGCGGCAATATCGCTATCCAACCCGTTTTTTCGTTGCCTTGAAGAACTCCGAAGAGGAGAAGATCGATGATCCCGCCCGAAAAAGTCATTCCGACGCCGACGCGGAAAACGTGCGTCAGCATATAGGAAAGTCCCGCGAGGAGGGAGTGGAAAAAGTATAGCACGGGCGCAACGAAGAGGAAGGTGAACTCGATCGGCTCGGTGATGCCCGTCAGCATCGCGGTCAGAGCCGCCGAGAGGAGAAGTCCGCCCGCGATCTTCTTTTTTTGCGTTTTGGCGCAGGAGTACATCGCCAGAGCCGCGCCGGGCAGTCCGAAGATCATAAAGGGAAATTTGCCTGACATGAATCTCGTTGCCGAGACCGAGAAGACCTCGGTTGCGGGGCTTGCAAGCTCGGCAAAGAAGATGTTCTGCGCGCCCATAATGAGATTGCCGTCAACGATCGCGCTTCCGCCCACGCCCGTCTGCCAGAAAGGGAGGTAGAAGACGTGATGAAGCCCGAAGGGGATGAGTATTCGCTCGATAAACCCATAAACCGCGGTTCCTACGTAGCCTGAGTTCAGTACGAGATTGCCAAGTCCGAAGATCCCCTCCTGTATGAAGGGCCAGACGAAGAACATCGCGGCACCCACGGCGACGTAAACGACGGTCGAAATTATCGGAACGAAACGAGTTCCTCCAAAGAAGGATATGACGGTCGGGAGCTTTATCTTGTAGAATTTGTTGTGAAGCACGGCAACGCCGAGTCCGACGATGATACCGCCGAATACGCCCATCTGGAGCGAGGTGATGCCGACGACGTCGGCAATGCTTCCCTCGTGGAGGGAGCCGTCCGAGATCTTGCCGGTAAGCGCGAGAAGCGTGGAGATCGTCGCGTGCATTACGAAAAACGCGATCGCCGCCGAGAGGGTCGCGGTCGCCTTTTCGCTTTCAGCCATACCGAGCGCAACGCCCATGGCAAAGATTATGGGGAGATTGTCGAAGATGATCGAGCCGACGGCAGAGAGGACGGTAAGGATCGAATTGAGCAGAGTACCCTCGCCGAGTACCTTTTCGAGCCCGTAGCTTTCGATCATTGCCGTGTTTGTCAGCGATGCGCCGACTCCGAGGAGGAGTCCCGCTATCGGAAGGAGCGCGATCGGAAGCATAAAGGAGCGACCGACCCTCTGAAGCACTCCGAAAAGCCTTGAATCCCGCTTTGCGGGTTTTTCTTTTACAGCGTTCATTTTATGAAAAATCCTTTCTTTAGCTTTTGCTAAAAAATTAAGATACGGAATTGTCTCTCCCTCAGTCTGCTACGCAGACAGCTCCCTCCTCAGAGGGAGCCAAGGTTATGAGTACTAACATTGCATTAAGCGGTCGTTTGTTATCTCTATCAGCTATGTTCGCATAAACTCCTTGCCTCCCTCTGAGGAGGGAGGTGGCATTTTCGCAAGAAAATGACGGAGGGAGAGATAAAACGCTTAATCTGTAAACTTAATTGCAATATCACGTCCGCCGATGGCTTTTCCGTATTTGATCTTTATCCCGCCCGCTTGTCTTTTATCGGTGATGAGGACGGGGATCACGGTTGAAATACCTGATGCGCGGAGCAGACCGAGATCGACGCGCGCGATCGGCTGACCCGCCGCTACTTTTTCGCCGACGTTTACGATCGGCTCAAAAGCTTCGGGGACTTTTACAGAATCGATCCCGATATGGACGAGGATATCGCCGATCTTCGATGAGATCGCGTAGGCGTGGCGGCTGTCGCTGATCGACTCGATGACGCCCTCCGCGGGGGAGAGGACGGTCCCGTTCTCCGGCATAACGGCAAAGCCCTCGCCGAGCATCCCCGAGGCAAAAGCCTCGTCGGGAACCTCGTCGAGAGAAACGACCTCGCCGTCGCAGACGGAAAGGAGAGCGAGGCTGTTTGTCTTTTGTGGTTTGGAAAAAAGTTTCATTTTTACCTCTGACGTTTTTTTAGTCTAGCCGTACGAGAATCGAACCAAATTGGTTTTGTCGGGCAGATTTTCTCGATAACTGCAGTTCTTTCCTTGATAATATTAATATATGATCGTCGGAAAGAACTTTGTTCTCGAAAAAATCTGCTCCGTCAAAACTGCTCACACCTCACGGCGAATTAATTTTTGATGGATTTTGGTGGGATTTTGCGAAGCAAGGTATTAACCTTGCGAGTAAAAACACGCCGAAAGACGCGAAAAGTAATCGCCATGAGGCAATTAGGTTCGATTCCCGTACGGCTAGTGGAAGGTAAATTTCCGTCGTTTCGCTCGGAAATTTTCATTAAACTTGCCTTTGGCAATCTTAACTCGGCGCAAGCCGATCTTAACTCTCGCGAAGCGAGATCTTAACTTAATCTATTCCCCTCACCCTGTCCTTGATCCTCGAAAGATAGGGCGGTGAGACGGAGAGCTCGTCCGCGCCCGCGGCAAGGAGGGTTTCGGTCAATTTGACGTCCGCCGCCATCTCGCCGCAGATGCCGAGCCATTTGTCTTCTCCCGCCGAGTGGATGCCCTCGGACGCGAGCTTGATCAGGCGCATAACGGGCTCGACGCCGCCCTCCTCGAGATATGCAAGCCTGTGATTCTGGCGATCTGCGGCGAGGGTGTATTGGAAAAGATCGTTCGTTCCGACCGAGAAAAAGTCGCATTCGCGCGCAAGCTCGTGCGCCATGATCGCGGCGGCGGGCGTCTCGATCATTATCCCGAGTCCGATAGACTCGTCAAATGCAACCTCCTCAAAGCGTAGGCGGTTCTTTTCCTCGGAAATGATGCGCTTCGTCCGCGCGATCTCGTCCGAGCAGGTGATCATCGGGAGCATGATCGCCGTCTTTCCGTATGCGGATGCGCGAAGGATCGCGCGGATCTGCGTGCGGAAGAGCTCGGGGCGGGAAAGACAGAGACGTATCCCCCTCATTCCGAGCGCGGGGTTTTCCTCGGCGTCAAGTCTGAGCGCAGGAAGCGATTTGTCCGCGCCGATATCGAGGGTGCGGATAACGACGGGACCCGCTCGGTCTGCAAAAAGGCTTGCCACGTCTCGGTAAGCCTCGAATTGCTCCTCCTCGCCCGGCAGATCGTCGCGTCCGATGAAAAGAAATTCGCTTCGGAAGAGACCGATCCCCTCCGCGCCCGCCCGATAAGCCGCCTCAGCCTCGGCTGTAGATCCGATATTGGCGTAGAGCGCGATCCTCCGTCCGCTTTTAGTAACTGCGGGGAGGGCGGCGAGAGTACGCAGGCGGCTGCGCTCAGCCTCGCGGCGCTGAAGACTTTCGGCAAGCTTCAGCATCTCCTCGGGCGTCGGATTGACCGAAAGACTTGCCGCTTGCGCATCGAGGATGGCGGGTGCGCCGTCAAGTTCGGGCCCGAATTCCTCGGCGCGGATGAGGGCGGGTATATCCATTGCGCGTGCAAGGATGGCGGTGTGCGAGTTGACCGAGCCCGCAAAGGTGACAAATCCCGCAACTCTCTCGGTGTCAAGCTTTACGGTGTCGCCCGGTGTCAGATCGCGGCAGACGATGATCTCGGGTGAGCCGTCGCCCTCGCGCTCGTCCTCTCCGCCCGTGATGATCGAGCAGACGCGCGAGGAAATATCGCGCATATCGGCGGCACGCGCGGAGAGATATTCGTCCTCAAGCCCCTCGAATATCCCCGCAAGCGACTCGCCCGCCTCGCGGACGGCATCGGGAGCCGAGAGACCCTTTGATATTCCCGAATGTACAAGATCGATGAAATCGGGATCGCAGAGCAGCATTTCGTGGATTTCAAAGATCGACGCCGCCTCCTTGCCCGCCGCGGCAAGAGTTTTTCTGTAAAGAGCCGAGGTCTCGGCGCGCGCTTGAGTCAGAGCGGCATCAAATTCGCGCTTTTCTGCCGCGGCACCGCGGCTTTTTCGCTCGGGTGCAGGTTTCTTTTCGCCGATAAATCGGATCTTGCCGTAAACAGCCGTCTCGCCGATGCCGATGCCACGGAAAAGCGAGGGCTTTGCGATGCTGTTCATTATCCCACCATCTCGCGGCAGAGAGCCTGAAGCTTTTCTGCCGCCATGCTTTCATCGGGGCCGTTGATATAAAAAGTGATCGTTTCGCCGCGCCGCGCCCCAAGGCTCATAAGCGAGATCAGTCGCTTGGCATCGGCTTCCTTTGCGCCCTCTGCCGAGAGCTTTCTGATCAGTATATCGGATGAAAACTGCTTTGCGGCGTTGACGATAACTCCTGCGGGGCGCGCGTGAAGTCCTCCGACGCAGTTCAGTGTATGGTTGAAGCTTTGCATAAAAGACACCCTTTCCTTTTTCGTTTGTAGTTATTATTAAGTCATCGCGCGAAAAATATTCGTTTTCTTTGCTTTTTTATTGACAAGCGGAGGCGAAAAAGGTATAATTATATTTGAATAAACGATTGGAGGACTACCATGAGCCGTGACAAGATGCACTTTTTGAATTCAGAACAAAAATACGACGGACTCAGCGCAAAGGCCGCCGCGTTTCTTATGCAGAAGCAGCTTTGCGACCGCGTGACCTGGCAGAGATTCGTTGATCAGTTCCGCTATCCGATCGACGGGGGAAACAACGGCTGGCGAGGCGAATATTGGGGCAAGATGATGCGCGGCGGCGCGCTCGTTTATGAGTTCTCGGGGAACGAGGAGCTCTACGAGGTACTCACCGAGACCGTCCGCGATATGCTCACGGTCATCGATGCCGAGGGAAGGATCTCCTCCTTTACAAAAGAGACCGAATTCCGCGCTTGGGACCTCTGGTGCCGCAAGTACGTCATTCTCGGAATGGAATATTACCTTGATATTTGCCGCGATGCGGAGCTTAAAGCCGAGATCGTCTCATTCATCTCGCGCGCCGCCGATTACGTGATCGCGCATATCGGCAGGGGCGAGGGGCAGATACATATCAATAAAGCCACAAATCATTGGCTCGGGCTCAATTCTTCATCGATCCTCGAGCCGATGGTCAGACTCTATAACCTCACGGGCGAGAGGAAATATTTTGATTTTTGCACCTACATCGTTGAATCGGGCGGTGCCGAGGGCGTAAACGTTTTCGAGCGCGCGTATGAAAACGTGCTCAAGCCCTATCAGTACGGCGTCTCTAAGGCATACGAGATGATGTCCTGCTTCGAGGGTCTGCTCGAGTACTACCGCGTCACGGGAATCGAGAAATACAGAACAGCCGTCGTCAACTTCGCAAAGTCGGTGCTCGAGACCGAGGTATCCGTGATCGGCTCTTGCGGATGCACGCACGAGCTCTTCGACCACACAAAGGCTCGTCAGACGCAGTTTTACGACGGAATTATGCAGGAGACCTGCGTGACCGTCACCTGGATGAAGCTCTGCTCGCAATTGCTCAGACTTACGGGCGAGAGTGTGTTTGCCGACGCGATCGAGCACTCCTTCTACAACGCCTATCTCGGCTCGCTCAATGAGCACATGATCGTACCGCAGGACGATTATATAACGAGAAGATTTGCAAAGGAATTCGGCGAGGGCGAGATCACAGTCACGCCCCTGCCCTTCGACAGCTATTCGCCGCTCATCCCCGGACGCCGCGGAAGAAAGGTCGGCGGATTCCAGTTCCTTGCCGACAGATCCTATTACGGCTGTTGCGTCTGCATAGGCGCGGCGGGTCTCGGTATCTTCACCAAGCACGCCATCCTCGAGTCGGACGGCGCGGTGGTTGTGAATTTTTACGAGAACGGAATCAATACTCTTGCCGCCGAAAGCGGAAGGATCGTAATCGAGACCGAGACCAAATACCCCGCCGACGGCAAGATCCTGCTGAAGATCGGGTCGGAGAGAGAATTTGACCTCCGCCTCCGCGTTCCCGAGTGGTCAAAGAAGACTAATCTCAAGGCGCGCGAAGGATATGCGACTGTACACGTTCCTGCGGGCAAGAGTGAGGTCGTGCTCGAGCTCGATATGTCGATCCGCGAGACCCTTCCCGAGAGTTGGGACCTCGACGTGCTCTATATAAACACCTGCGGCACTATGCGACCGCCCGTAGCCGTACGTCACAAGGATGAGGACGACAGGTATATCTCGCTTTCGCGCGGACCGCTGACCCTCGCCGCTGATTCGAGGCTCGGCAAGGAGGCAAGCAGTCCTTTCAGCTTTGAGCGTAAGGGCAAAAAGCTCGCCTGCCGCGTGCTGGAGGATGAAAACTATCTGCTGAAATGCGAATTTACCGGCGCGGACGGTGAAAAATTCTTCCTCGTTGACTATCAGTCCGCCGGCAAGGATTGGAAAAGCGATATTGCCGCGTGGCTGCCGGTATAATCGATTGCCGGTCTCGGCAGAAGACGATCTGAACAGAAAAAACGAGATGCGATGAAGCCGAAAGCTTCATCGCATCTCGTTTTTTTATTTTCAGATTATTACAGCGACGTTTTGGAAATAAGATGGCGTGCTGTCTGTACCATGAATTCGACAGCCTTCGGGAAGTAGTCGTTATCGAAGCCCTTGAGGAAGTTATCCGCCTCGTATGTAAATTCGCCGTCGTACTTGATATCGTCGAATGCCTTCATGATCTCGTTCCAGTTCATCTGTCCGAGTCCGGGGAGAGTATGGCGGTCGCCCTGATAGTCGTTGTCGTGGAGGTGGACGGCCTTAAGTCTGTCGTGTCCGAGGATGCGGATGGTGTCCTGCGCTTCCTCGCCGACAAGCGAGCAATGTCCGACGTCAAGGCAGGCAACTACCCATTCGCTGTCGATGGCGTCAATGAGGTCGGCGTGATCCTTAGCAAAGCCCGCAACGTCGGTGCAGATACACTTGCGCTTTACCTCACGCTGCCACATATTCTCGAGCGCGATCTTTACGCCGAAATTACGCGCCAGCGGAACGAGAGACTTGTAGTAAGCGATATTGAGCTCGCTTATCTCCTTTTCATGTCCGAGATAGGGCATCCAATGGAGGGGATGAACGACAACGATATCGACACCCATCATCGCGCTGATCTCGAGCGACTGCTCAACGCGCGGCTTTGCGATATTCTCGCGGATATTTTCGTCAGCCCAGGCAAAGGAGAAGGGCGCGTGCGACTGATTGAACTTGATCCCGTTTGCGTCGGCAAATGCGCGGCGTTCCTCTACGAGCTTTCTCCAATCGCCCGCAACGTAAACGCTGTCGCCGTTGATCATCTCGAAAAGCGAGAGATCGAGGCAATCATAGCCGCCGTTCTTGAGCGTAAGGATTCCCTTCTCGAAGCCGAGTCTTCCGACAGCGTGGCTTGTCTGTGTTGAAATAAGCATGATTTTTTCCTTTCTGAGTCAATTCTTCTTGAATGCTGCCTTTAATGTGATCTCGGAGCTGACGGTGTAGGTTCCCGTCTCCTTGAAATCGCCCGCCGAAGTGGTCCAACCGACGAAGGAATATCCTTCGTTTGCGATGACCTCGACGTAGACGTTACCCTTGGTATCCGAGGAAAGCTCGATGCGTCCGCCCTCACCGGCTATAAGATAATGGCTGGCTGTGCAGTTGAAGACGAGCTGAGCCGTGCTTCCGTCCGCATGGGGGATCGAGACGAACTGCTTGACCGCCTTGGAATCGATCTTGTAGGTCTCTGCAGCCTCGCCGTTACGGCAACCGGTGGTCTGAAGTCCCGCCACACCGTCCGAAGCGCATTTGAAATTACAATTCTTCAAGTCGATCGAGTTATTCTCGATTCTGAGACCGTATACCAAGGAGAAAAAGAGTATGCAGTCCGCGAAAGTGGGCTGACCCTCGTATGTGATCTTGTTGTCCGAGAAATTGATATTTCCCGTGTAGTTTGTCGATTTGAAGTAACCCGTCAGCGCGTAGATCTTGGAATCGTAGGTATCCTGACGGACGACGCCCGCCTTGTGGATCACGCCGGGGGTGATCGAGGTTCCCGTAACGTAAGCGATCCTCTTGTCGGAGCCGGGCGTTACGAGGAATTCGTTATTCGAGATATTGACGTTGTGCGTGCCCGAAAGCTCGTTGGAGATCGCTTTTGTAACCTTCTGACCGTTTACTATATTGTTGTAGGTGATATTTGACGTGTTTGGATAGAGAATAATGAAGGCGGGATTTTCCTCGCTGCAGAATTTATTGCTGAGCTTGCCCGCGATGAACTTATTGCCCGTGATCTCGACGTCAACGATGTTTGCGAATCTGATAGCGGCGTAGGTGGGGCTGTCGAAGACGTTGTTGGTGATCTTGAAGCCGTCGCAAACAGCCTCGTGCGCGGTGCCGTGGTGACCGATCGCGATGTGCGCGCCGGGAAGCTCATCCGAGGGGCCGAAGTAGCAGGAATCTATAACTACGTTATCACAGCCGTACATTTCGCCGTAGTCGAAACGCTGAGGCGCGCCCGCGTGGTTTCCGCTGTGCGATCCGGGATGCGATTGCTCGATCTGGATGGTCTCGCGCGTAAAAGTATCGCCCCATTCAAATCCCGCGAAGATACAGTTGCGGATGGTTACGTTGTTGCATCCCGTGATCTGAATTACGTGGTTGTTCTTGATATCCTTGAATATCGCGTTCTCGATGGTGATATTTTCCGAGAGACCGAAGAGAAGAGTTGACTGCGTCGAGCGGCAGTTGTCGATAACGCCGCCGCTGATGGTGAAATTCTTTGCGCTGTTTCTGCCGTAATCGTTGAAATCGGTGCTGAGGATTCGGGTCAGAATGAGAACGGTGACCTCACCGTTATCCACTTTTTCGGCAAGATCTTTGGTATAGCCCTCGCGAGCGTCGGTGAAGCCCGAATACATCTTCAGCGTAACGCCCTCGCGCATGCTGATGAGCTTGATGTTATAGAATCCGGGATAGAGATATACAGTTCCGCCGCCCTGCTTGTAAGCATGGTCGATCGCCTTCTGCATCTGTGTGGTCAGATCGGGAAGACCCGCGGTGCTCTTGCCCGCTATAACGCCGAAATCCTTGGCATTGATGAACTCTTCCGTGCAGGGTGATGCCTCGTAAGTGATCTTTCCGCCTTCCGCAACGCTTACCTTGATCACGGCCTTATGATCAAAGCAGTCGTGAACGTAGACTTCTGCTTCTCCGGGATTGAAGGAGGTGAGATTTACGTTGCCCGTGGATTTGTCAAGCTCGGCTTTTACGATGGTTTCATCGGATACCGAGAGAGAAAATGCCTTATATCCCCAATCGGGGTTTTCAACCGTCACGCTCTCAAGCGGCTCTGTGTTGAGCGGCTTGGTTTCGGGGGCGGGAGTGCCCTCGTTCGATGCGGAGGGATCTGTCGTTACCTCTCCGTTCCCGCTGCAAGCGGCAAGGGAGAGTGTCAGTATAAGAATTGTCAGAAAAAGATAAAGACGCTTCATGGTTACCTCTTATGATTTAACAAATTTTGCAGCTTCGTATGCCGCGGCGTAGAATTCGTCGAGGCTCATCTCGGGGATCCTCTTTACCTCAAGCGAGATGACACCCTCGTAGCCCTCAAGATTTTTGCGGACGTAATCCCAGTCGACGCCCGTGCCGCGTCCGGGTAGGAGATGATCGTCGGAATTGTAAACTCCGCTGTTGTCGTGCAGATGGAGTGCCGCGAGCTTATGTCTGTACTTCGGCAGCGCGAGCCTCGTCTGCGAGAAGCATGCCTCGTGTCCGCTGTCATAGCAGAATTTGAGGCGGGGGCAGTCGAGATGGGCGTATATGTAATCTATAAAATGGAAGAATCTCTGATTTTCAAGGCAAATATCGACGTTCGCTTTGTCAGCGACCTCGATGAGGGAGGCAACGCGATCCATTCCTATCTGAGAGATGGGAGGATAGTTGTTGCCCGAGGAAACGTGCCATACCGCGCGGGGAATGCAGTATTTACCGCATTCGATGAGATTGTCACGGAGCATTTCGTATGCGCCCTGACCCTTGAGGGTATCTCGCCAGAGGTGGTTGATGTCGTTCCAGGGGGAATGGCAGTTGTCGATCTCAAGACCGACGCGGCGGATGATCTCGATCTGACGGTCGTTGTCAAAGGTGCCGCTGAGACTGACGAGGACGGCATCAAAGCCCGCTCTCTTGACAGCCTCGAACATGGCTGTCGGGTCAGCGTTCTGCTTGCCCGTCTGAATTCCGTACTTTATCATAGTCTGTTTTCCTTTAAAAAATTTGCTGTCCGCCTTCGGCGGAGTTAATATTGCCTACGGCAAGTTAATATCGCGCAAGCGAGATATTATCTCGGGCAAAGCCCGATAATAAAAACTCAGATAGCAGTTAAATATAAAATCGGAGCAACGCCAAAAAGACGTTGCTCCGCAAACGAAATTAAAGGGTATTGGAAGAGCCGAGCACGTTGACGATCTTGTGGCGGACCATCTTCTTGACTTCCTCGCGAGCGACCTTGAGGTAATCTCTGGGGTCGAAGGCTGCGGGATTCTGAGTAAGAACGCGGCGGATGCCTGCGGTCATAGCGAGACGGATGTCGGAGTCGATGTTGATCTTACAAACAGCCATCTGAGCTGCGCGGCGAAGCTGCTCCTCGGGAATGCCTACTGCATCGGGGAGCTGACCGCCGAGGGCGTTGATCTCTGCAACGTATTCCTGGGGAACCGAGGACGCACCGTGGAGAACGATCGGGAACTCGGGAAGTCTCTTGCCGATCTCTTCGAGGATGTCGAAGCGGAGAGGAGGAGGAACGAGGATGCCCTTTTCGTTTCTTGTGCACTGTGCGGGAGTGAACTTATATGCGCCGTGGGATGTGCCGATGGAGATAGCGAGGGAGTCAACGCCTGTACGGGTTACGAAATCCTCAACCTCATCGGGACGGGTGTAGGAGGAGTGCTCAGCTACAACGTCATCCTCAACGCCTGCAAGAACGCCGAGCTCGCCCTCAACGACGCATCCGCGCTCATGGGCGTAGTCAACGACCTTCTTGGTCAGAGCGATATTGTCCTCATAGTCAAAGTGAGAACCGTCGATCATAACGGAGGTGAAACCGCCGTCGATGCAGGACTTACAGATCTCAAAATCTGCTCCGTGGTCGAGGTGAAGAGCGAAATCAACGCCGCTGTCTTCAACTGCTGCGCGAGCAAGGCCCATAAGGTATGCGTGCTTAGCATACTTACGTGCGCCTGCGGATACCTGGAGAACTACGGGGGACTTTTCCTCAGCAGCTGCCTCGGTGATAGCCTGGATGATCTCCATGTTGTTAATGTTGAAGGCGCCGATAGCGTAACCGCCGGCATAAGCCTTCTTGAACATTTCCTTGGTTGTTACAAGTGCCATTTTTTGTCTCCTTGTGAGTAAATTTATTTCCACTCTATATTGTACACTTTTTTTGCGAAAAAATCAAGTCCTTGGGGGAAGTTTGTTATCTTATTTGAGAAAAAAATTAAAAAGCATTGACAAAATATAAAAAACGGTGTATAATAATAACGTAGGAGCACCGATACGGTTGCTTCCCCCGAACGATTAAAAGATAACCGCTCTTCCGGTCAAAGCAGGGCGGTTATCTTTTTTTGTTTCTGAAACAGGTTATAATGGCAATTACGAGGATAGCGATCTCAATCAAGTCGCGCCATGTAACAACATCCATATTACCACCTCCCTCCTCGCGGAGGAAGGCAAAAAAGACTACACTTCCTCCGAAATAGAAGGAAGCAACCGCACCGATATGGTACTCCTACGGGCTTTCGCCACGCTTATTATATCACATTCGACATTCTTTGTCAACAAAAATGTTCCGCAACGCGGAACATATCGTACCGCGCTCCGCGCAGTATATCGTATTGTTTGCCAAAGCAAACAATATATCGTATCGGCACCGGCCGATATATCTCGCGCCGTCTGCGGGCGGCGACTTAAGGAACTTTTTGAGAAAAGTTCCTTAAGAATCTTCAAAAACTTTCCCGCTGTTGTTGTTTTTTTATTTTATCGAAAATTGCCGCGTGCGGAAATTCACCTTCAAACTTCGCCGCAGGCGAATCTTAACTCGCGCAGCGCGCGATCTTAACTCCACCCGTGGCGGATCTTAACTCGGCGCAAGCCGATCTTAACTCGCGCAGCGATCTCCTCATCCCTCCGCCTGTGGCGGAACATCTCCCGTCCCCTGCGCGATAGTAACCTCCGCCACCGCCGCAGGCCGTACCTCCTCCTCAATATAGGTCTCCGCAGGCGGGATGATTATCCCGAAGCTGACGGCTATGGCGTTGTTGACGCGGTCCATCATAGCGGCGTCGAGATGACCCATCCTCTCGCGCAGGCGGCGTTTGTCGAGCGTGCGGATCTGCTCAAGAAGAATAACTGAATCGCGCGCAAGCCCCGCGCTTTCGGCGTATATGTCGATATGTGTCGGCAGGCGCGTTTTGCTCATTCTTGAGGTGATCGCGGCGGCTATTACGGTCGGGCTGTATTTGTTGCCGACGTCGTTCTGGATTATCAGCACGGGGCGCAGTCCGCCCTGCTCCGAGCCCACAACGGGCGAAAGATCTGCGTAATATATATCTCCTCTGCGAATCTGAGGGTTCATTATGTTCTTCTTCCTTTCCTTGGTCTATCACTATTCTTGCCAATCATCATACCGATTTAAACAGAAAAAGGGAATATTGACAATGGGAATTTTTGCTCATTGTCATTATATGTCGGAAGAAATAATATTGACTTTGACGCGCGATGGTGATATAATAATAAAAAACCACCTTCGGAGGTATCTTCTATGAATTACTGGACCCAAAGCAAGGATAACGTATACGTAGCGGCGCACCGCGGCTGGAGCACCGTCTACCCCGAGAATACATTGCTCGCGTTTCGCAAGGCTCTCGAGATCGGAGTTGACCAGATCGAGACCGACGTCCGTATCACAAAGGACGGTGAGCTCGTCTGCATCCACGATGCCACGGTCGACCGTACCACCAACGGCACGGGAAAGGTCTGCGAAAAGCTGCTTTCGGAGCTGAAGACCCTCGACGCAGGTTCATGGAAGGGCGCGGAATTTGCGGGCGAGAGGATCCCCACCTTTATCGAATTTATGGAGCTCGTCAAGGATCATCCGACGATCACCCTCGATATCGAGCTCAAGGAATACCCGATCGACGGACGCGACGAGATCGCGTATGACGTCTGCGACAGAGTTATGAAGATAATCGACGATTACGGCTTTACCGACCGCGTCGTGATCAACACCTTCAACGGCAAGCTCCACGAGTATATGGAGGATAAGTACGGCTCGAAATACCGCCGCCATATCTACTATCCCCTCACCCATATGGGCAAGGTAAAGCGCAACCCCTATACCGATTCGGCATACTGCTGCTGCATGTTCCGCGCGCTCTACAGCCCGATCAATATGGCAACGAAGGAGGAATTCGACCGTATGGCATCCTTCGGGATCCAGCCATGGGCACCTGCGGGAGTCAAGACGCAGGAGCACGTTGACGAGGTCATCGCCTGTGGCGGCGTTCTCATCACCTGCAATAATCCCGATGAGATCCTTGAATTCCTGCGCAAGAGAAATTGTCATAAGTAATCGCTATTGAAAGGGCGGATCGAATACGGCTAAGCGCTCCGTGTTCGATCCGCTCTTTGTCTTGACAATCTCCTCTCGATGTGGTATAATGTAAACTGTATTAATATGTAACGAGGTATTTCCATGAAGAACACACGCGGATATTTTATAGTTTTTGAGGGCTGTGACGGCTGCGGAAAGACCACGCAGACCGAGCGTCTCCGTGCCGCAATTGCAGAGGCGACGGGCATGCCATGCCTTTACGAGCGTGAGCCCAACGAAAGAAACGCTGCGGGCGCGATCATCAGATCGGGTCTCTACGGCGGCGTCAAGTTTCTGACCGAGAGCATGGCGTATCTCCACGTGGCAGACCGCCTTGAGCATATCGAATTCATGCGTCCGCTGGTCGATGCGGGCACGAATATTGTATGTGACCGCTATTATCTTTCAAATATGGCGTATAACACGACGGACCGCATCTCGATGGCTGATATTTACGCCATGAATAAGCCATGCATAGAGGCAATGAAGCCTGATCTTTTCGTCTTCCTCGACGTTCCGACCGAGGTCACGAAGGCGCGACGCGACCAAAACCGCGCCGATAAGGAGATATACGACGGTGACGATAAGCAGGCACGAGTACGCAGGAATTATCTGAACGCGATCGAATTTCTCAAGGAGATGGGCGAGAAGGTCCTCGTTATCGATGCCTCGCGCTCTATCGATGAGGTATCCTCCGATATCAAGGAGCAGGTCTTCGCGGCACTCGGAATCGGTGAGTGATATGAGGATCTATTCCTATTCCCCCGAAAAGGGCGACAGCAGGAGCAAAGCTCTCGCCTTTTGCATCCTCGGCGGCGCGGCATTTCTTGTTTTGCTCGGCGAATTCCTGGGCGAATATAAGCCGATATTGCAAACAGCGGGATTCGTAGTTGCGATCGCGGGGATCATGATCTGCTCGCGCTTTCTGCTTTCGGGATATACCTATATCATTGAGGGTTCCGAGGACGGAAAAGCTCCCGATCTCGTTATAATCGAGAACCGCGGCAAGGTGAATCGTACGGTTTGCCGTGTTTCTGCATCGGGCGGCAGACTTTTCCGCGCCGACGGCGGCAAAAAGCCTGATGGCAGGGTATACGATTACCGTCCATCCCCCTTCGTTTCGGATTCGTGGATCTATGAGGTCCCGGAACGTGACGGCGATGGCTTTGTGCGCTTTTCTCCCGATGAAAAAATGATAGAGATCATGCGCTCGCTTGGCTGTGAGGTGCAGGAATGAAGCTCGCGGCAAGGGCAGCTTCGCTTGTGCTCGCTCTGCTTTTTCTGTTTTCATCCTGCAGGGAAGGCACTTTCGATGAGCCCGAGGTCTCTGCGGCTGTGACGGAGGAGATCACCTCGTCAGAGGATACGCTTCTCTCACCACCGCCGGATACCGAAGCCGACGAGACTACGTCGGAGATCACAGATGAGATCACCGAGGAGACCACGGATGAGATCACGGATGAGATCACCGAGGAGGAAACCTCGGAGGAGACTGCCGAGACTATCGAAGTCAAGGATATGACTGCGGAGAATATTCTCTTAGTATCGAATTTTCTGGCAAGCGTCAGCTCATCCTATCGCAGAAGCTTCCATACCGAGATCAAGATCAACGCCCGCGGAGAAAAAAGCGTATCGGTGGTCGATTCTGAGCTGAGCGTGTACAAGGATAACGCTGTTTTTCGCCGCGCGAGCAGCGGAGAGAGCTATTATCTTCTCGGCGGCAGGATGCTTTATGAATCTGAGGCGGGGAAGTTTATTTTTGACGGATATGACCGCGCCGCCTTTCTTGAGCTGATCTCGGATCCTCTCCTCATGTCCTCGTTTACGAAGGGAAAGGTGTTTGAAGAGGGCGAGGAGCTTCTTCTTAGCTTTTCTGATATCAATGAGACGGGAAGAGAAGAGATAATCAGGATGATCTCGCTCCCGGATGGAAGTTTTGCAAGCTTTGATAGCGTGTCTTTGACGGCAAGGACGGACGCTGACGCGAATCTGATCTCTGCCGATATGTCGGTATCCCTGACGGTAAGCGCGGGCGGCGAGAGGATCATGGATATACTGATCACCTCGTCAACCAAGCAAACGGATAAAGGAAGCGAAATTTCGCTTGAACTTCCGTCTGCGGAGGGAAGCAAGTCTTTTTCGGATCTTGATACGCTTGCGCTCTATTTTGCTCTTGTCGGCGAGATCTCGTCTTTTACCGAAAACCGCAAGGCTTACGAGTATTCTGTCAGCGACGATATGATCATAAAGAGCGGCTCGTTCAATTTGGCTCTGACTTCTGACACGGTATATGCGTATAACAGCAGTATCGGCGCAAGTATTGAGAAAAAGTTCGATAAGGGCGACGGCACGGGCATACACACGACCCTGACTCATTTCAACAACAGCTGCGGCTATTCAAGAATAGATAACGGCACCGTTTTTATCGACACGACGATAAATTCCGTGAATCTTGCTTTTACCCTCGCGTATCCCTTCTCGACTTCCTTTTTCTCGCTTGATAATTGTACGGGTATGAATAAGTCGTCTTCGGGGTCGTCCGTGCTTGCCTTGGATCTGAACTATGCGGCGGCGGAGAATATTGCAAGAAATCTTCTTCTGCGTGCGGGCGTTTTGTCTTCCTCGCCCGAGCTTTTGATCGAGAAAGCTTATACCTATCTTGTGACAGACTCCGCAGGCAGAGCAGACGCTATCGGATATATTTTTTCGGCAACCGCAAAGGTATCGGGAGTGAGCTACACGATCTCGAGAGAGGTCGAGCTGAAGATAGTATCGAGGAACAGCGCGAAGGTCAAGGTCATCTATTGCGATCCCGACGAAGAGGAATGGTAGAGGTACCTAAGAAACAAAATTATACCGAGAGGCGAAGATCCGCTTCTCGGTCATTTTTATAACGATCTCGGTGTCTCTCAGCACTCTTTGCGCGAAAGTCTCCCCATGAGCCGGACAGATTTTTCTTGACAATTCGAGGAAAATAATATATAATTATAATTATGAAAAACTCTGCCTGATCCGGAGGATGCATGAAAAAGAAGAAAAAAGATACAAAATGGATGAAATTCCGACACCGCGTAGTGCGGAATATTGCCTATTGTATCCTCAGACCGTACGTACATTTTAAGTATGGCATAAAGATAGAAAAATTTAAGGGACAGGAAAAGAGGCCGTACCTCGTTCTGCTCAATCATCAGACCCCATTTGATCAGTTCTTCGTCGGAATGACTCTGAAGGGGCCTGTTTACTATATGGCAACAGAGGATATTTTCTCGATGGGATGGCTTTCATCCGTGATCAAGTATCTCGTTGCGCCTATCCCGATCAAGAAGCAGACAACGGACATTCGCGCCATTCTTAACTGCATCAAGGTCGCGCGTGAGGGCGGAACCATTGCGATCGCGCCCGAGGGAAACCGCACCTACAGCGGACGCACCGAGTATATGAATCCATCGATCGTCTCGCTTGCACGCAAGCTTTCGATGCCGATCCTGCTTTACCGCATCGAGGGCGGTTACGGTGCCGAGCCGCGCTGGAGCGACGTTGTCCGCCGCGGAAAAATGCGGATCTATTGCGCCCGCGAAATAAAGCCCGAGGAATACGCCGAGATGACGGACTCGGAGCTTTTTGAAGCCATCAGCTCAACTCTTTACGTCGATGAGGCATGCGTTGATATAAAATTCCGCCATAAAAAGCGCGCGGAATACCTCGAGAGAGCCGTATATTACTGCCCTTTCTGCGGTCTATCCGAATTTGAGAGCCACGGAGACAGAATTAAATGCAAAAAATGCTCCCGCGAGATCGAGTATCTTGAGACAAAGGAGCTCTGCGGCGTCGGATTTGATTTCCCTTACAGATTCGTTGCCGATTGGTACGATGCCCAGAAGGCTTTCATGAATTCGCTTGACGTGACAGTATATACTGCAAATCCGATCTACCGCGACCGCGCAAGGATATCCGAGGTCATTCCCTGCGAGAAAAAGATCCCGATTTGCGAGGATGCCGAGGTATCGCTCTACGGCGATAGGATAACCGTCCGCGGAGATGGCGCGGAACTTGATTTCCCCCTCGGGGAGACGAGCGCGGTTACGGTACTTGGCAAGAACAAGGCGAATATCTACCACGGCGGCAGGATCTATCAGCTCAAGGGAAGCCCGCGCTTCAACGCTCTGAAATACGTACATATTTACCACAGATACAAAAACATAATTAAAGGAGACGAAAATGAACAATTTTTGGGACTTTAGTGTATGGGGCTGGATGATCACCTTTGCGGTGCTCCTCGGAAGCCTTCTCGTCGGAAATATTCTGAAAAGAGCGATCTCCTTTCTGCGCGAGTCGCTGACTCCGACTTCGGTCATAGGCGGAATAATTCTTCTTATCGTTGCCGCGATCTACAAGGCGATCACGGGCGAGGTCATGTTTGATACTGCCGCATTCGGCACAAGCGGAACGACACAGCTTGAGATCATTACTTATCATACGCTCGCTCTCGGATTTATCGCGTCATCCTTCAAAACGACGAACACGAAGCTTACGAAAAAGAGGACCGGCGAGATATTCAATACCGGCGTTACAACGGTTTCGACGTATCTGCTTCAGGGCATTTTCGGACTCGGCATAACCATTATTGCAACCTTCTTTATTAAGGATTTCTTTGCCGCGGCGGGAGTTCTGCTCCCATTCGGTTACGGTCAGGGTACGGGTCAGGCGCTCAACTACGGCACGATCTACGAGGTCGAGCACGGATTTATCGGCGGCAAGAGCTTTGGTCTTACCATTGCGGCTTTCGGCTTCCTTTCCGCGTCGATAGGCGGGGTTATCCATCTCAACTTAATGAAAAAGCGTGGTAAGCTCGTTATCTCGGAGCGTTCGGACGGAAGCACGCATTCCGAGGCTGTTGAGGAGAACGGCGAGATCCCGATGCAGGAGAGCATTGATAAGTTCACGGTGCAGGTCGCGCTGATCGTTGTAGCTTATATTGCGGCTTATCTGCTGATGTTCCTCCTCGGAAATCTTCTGCCCGGTATGAGATCCGTCATCTACGGCTTCAACTTCCTGCTCGGCGTTCTCACGGCGACGCTTATCAAGCTGCTGATGAACTTCCTTCATAAGAAAAATATCGTCAAGCGCAAGTATACGAATAATTTCCTTATGACCCGCGCGAGCAATTTCTTCTTCGATATCATGGTCGTTGCAGGCGTTGCCGCGATCAGACTTGATATTCTTGAGAATTATTGGGGAATCATCCTTCTGATCGGCGTGGTCGGTCTGATTGTTACTTATATTTATAACCGCGTCGTGGCAAAGGTGCTCTTCCCCGACTATTACGAGGAGCAGTTCCTTATGATGTACGGCATGCTGACCGGAACGGCAAGCACGGGCGTTATCCTGCTGAGAGAGGTCGACGGCGAGTTCAAGACTCCCGCCTCGGACAATATGGTTTACCAGAACTTCCCCGCCATAGCCTTCGGATTCCCGATGATGTTCCTTGCCACACTCGCTCCCACCAAGCCCATATTGGTGCTTATTATCTTCGTTGCTTTCTTCGCCTTCATGAACGTTCTCTTGTTCAGAAGCAAGATCTTCGGAAGGAAGAAAAAATGATATTTTTGCAAACGCGCTGATTTTTCAGCGCGTTTGTTTTTTGCCAAATGTCCGCGAAAATGAAGCCAAGTTCAATCACAACATTCACAATTTTGGTCGAAATCGAACAAAAAACGCAAAAATGAGCAAAAATATGCAATAAAAAGTCTCTGTAAGTTGCAAAAATTTGCAAAAAGGTATTGACAAACGCATATTCTTGTAGTATAATCTCATCATAATCATTTTAATGCGTTAATAAGGAGAATTACCATGAACAGAGTATATAATTTTTCTGCAGGTCCCTCGATGCTTCCCGTGCCCGTTCTTGAGCGTGCCGCAGCCGAAATGCTCTCCTATGGCGAGAGCGGAATGTCGGTCGCCGAGATGTCGCACCGATCAAAGGATTTCGAGCCCATTATAGCAAAGGCTGAAGCCGACCTGCGCAGGCTGATGAATATTCCCGATAATTACGCCGTCCTCTTTCTTCAGGGCGGAGCCTCTACTCAGTTCGCGGCTGTTCCCCTGAATCTCCTTCCCGTCGGCGGTACTGCGGACTATATCGTTTCGGGTCAGTTCTCGGGCAAGGCATATACCGAGGCGCAGAAGTACGGCGACGTCAGACTCGTTGCAACCTCGAAGGCGGACGGATTTACCTACGTTCCGAAGGTTAAAAAGGAGGATCTCAATCCCGACGCCGCGTACGTTCATATCTGCTATAACAATACCATTTTCGGCACGAAGTATAATTATATCCCCGACACGGGCGACGTTCCGCTCGTTGCCGATATGTCCTCCTGCATCATCTCCGAGCCCGTCGACGTCGAGAAGTTTGGCGTGATCTACGCGGGCGCGCAGAAGAATATGGCTCCCGCGGGAATGACGCTCGTTATAGTAAGGAAGGATCTGCTCGGCAAGGCTCGCCCCGAGACGCCCTCGATGCTCGATTGGAATCTGATGGCTGAGAACGGATCGATGTACAATACGCCCCCCTGCTACACGATCTATATGGCGGGACTCGTCTACGAATGGATCGATTCGCTCGGCGGACTCGACGCCATGAAGCAGCTCAATGAGAAAAAGGCAGCTCTGCTTTACGGCTACCTCGACTCGCAGGATTACTATATCGCGCCCGTAAAGCCCGAGTGTCGCTCGATGATGAACGTAACCTTCGTCACGGGCAACGCAGATCTCGATAAGAAATTCGCCTCGGATGCCGAAAAGGCCGGGCTTAAGAACCTCAAGGGCCACCGCTCGGTCGGTGGTATGAGAGCATCGATCTATAACGCAATGCCCTACGAGGGTGTTGAAAAGCTTGTTGCTTTCATGAAGGATTTTGCCGAGAAAAACCCGAAGTAAGGTGTTATAACTATCTCACATATATAACGGCAATAGTATATGTACGAGCAAATAATACATTTTTCAGCGTAGTTAAATTACGAGTCTGTAGGGACCGACGTCCTCGGCGGTCCGAGCCCAATAAAAAATATGCTGTGTATTATGTTAAGAAAAATGTATTGGAGCTTCTGAGTTTTACCAAATATATAATTATGTGTCTACGGACTCGTAATGAAAAATGGATGAAGATTTTTACTTGACGGCATCGTCATATAATAGGAGAACCCCAATGAAAAACATTAAGCTTATGAACAAGATCGCCGCTTGCGGTACCGATATTTTTGACCGCGCGGTATATAACGTATCCGACGACTGTGCCGCGCCCGAGGCGATAATGGTGCGCTCGGCAGCTCTTCACGATATGGAATTTAACCCCGAGCTGCTTGCCATCGCGCGCTGCGGCGCGGGCGTCAACAATATCCCGATCGAACGCTGTACCGAGGCGGGAATCGTCGTCTTCAACACCCCCGGCGCGAACGCGAACGGCGTAAAGGAGCTCGTTATCTGCGCTCTGATGCTCGCTTCGCGTGACGTCATCGGCGGCGCGAACTGGGCGGAGACGCTTACGTCCGACGTCGCAAAGACGGTGGAGAAGGGTAAATCTGCGTTTGGAGGCTGTGAGCTCCGCGGAAAGACCCTCGGAGTCATCGGCCTCGGCGCGATCGGCGCGCTTGTGGCAAACGCCGCGCTCGACCTCGGAATGAAGGTCATCGGCTACGACCCATATCTCACGGTCGAAGGCGCTTGGCGCATCTCCCGCGCGGTCGGCCACGCGCTGACGACCGACGAGATCTTTGAAAAGAGCGACTATATCACCCTCCACGTCCCCGCTGTCGAGTCGACAAGGGGCATGATCCGCAAGGAAAATATCGACAAAATGAAGCAGGGCGTCAAGATCATCAATCTTGCGCGCGCAGATCTCGCCGCCCCCGCCGACATCAAGGACGCTATCGCGGCGGGCAAGATCTCGGCTTACGTCACCGACTTCCCGACCGAGGAAACGCTCGGCGTCAAGGGTATTGTTAATATTCCGCACTTGGGTGCGTCGACGGGTGAGAGCGAGGACAACTGCGCCATTATGGCGGCAAATCAGCTCGTTGAATTCCTCGAGACGGGCAATATCCGCAATTCCGTCAACTTCCCCGCGATCGATCTGCCCGCGCACGGCGGCAGAAACGTCCTTGTTCTCCATGCAAATATCCCCGCTTCGATCGCAAAGATCTCGGGTGCGATCGCGGAAAGGGGCGTAAACATCGAGCATCTCTCGAACAAGTCGCGCGGCAATAACGCATGTACCCTGCTTGCTCTCGCCACAGGCACCTCGGACGCCGATATCGAGGCGATGAAGAAGCAGATCTCGGAGATCGACGGAATCTGGAGAGTTATCGTCATCTGATCCTGATAAACAAAATCGCAGACTCCTTGCGGAATACGGGAGTCTGCGATTTTTTGTCCGATTCGAAAATTCTTGCCGTATCTGACAAAAAATCTAATATGCTTTATATAAATCAGCAAAAAAGGTTTGACATTTGCTCGAAAATGTTATATAATTATTCTGTATAAATATTTGAGGTACTTAAAAATGCGAAAATATACGGTAGGAATAGATTTCGGAACGCTTTCGGGCAGGGCTGTTCTCGTTGACGTGAAAAACGGCGAGGAATGCGGCAGCGTGGTGATGGATTACCCCCATGCCGTCATCGACAGCGTTCTCCCCTCAAGCGGAGAGGTGCTCCCTGTCAACTGGGCTCTCGAGGACCCGCGTGATTATATAGCGGTGCTCGAATATCTCATCCCCGCGCTCTGCCGCGAGGCTGATATAGTCCCCGAGCAGATCGTAGGTGTCGGAATAGATTTCACCTGCTGTACCGTTCTCCCCATCAAGAAGGACGGCACGCCCCTTGTCTGCCTCCCCGAATTCGAGAATAATAAGCACGCGTACGTTAAACTCTGGAAGCATCACGCGTCTCAGAAGTGGGCTGACCGTATGAACGAGATCGCCGCCGAGAGAGGAGAGACTTTCCCGAACTATTTTGGCGGAAAAATTTCGAGCGAGTGGTTATTTCCGAAGCTCCTTCAGACAGCGCACGAGGCACCCGAGGTCATCGAGGCGGCGGATTACTATATCGAGGCGGGCGACTGGCTCAATTTCCTGCTCACGGGTGAGCAGAAGCGCGGATATCTTTTTGCGGCATATAAGGCGGAGTATCTTCCGGACGTGGGTTATCCTTCGGACGAATACCTTGCCGCCGTCGATCCCGAGCTCCCCGCGCTTGCAAAGAGACTTCTCGACGCGCCCGTAATCGGTATGGGCGAGCTTGTCGGACGTGTCACAAAGGAGGCGTCGGCGCGCTTCGGCCTTGCCGAGGGTACTGCGGTTGCCGCGGGAATTCCCGATGCGCACGTTGCCGCGCCCGCGGTCGGACTGACCGCCCCCGGCGACATCTACGGTATTTTCGGCACTTCCAACTGTTATTTTACTATGGCGGATGAATTCCGCGACGTCAAGGGCATCTGCGGATACGTTCCCGACGGAGTTATGCCCGGTTACTTTGGCATCGAGGCGGGACTTTGCGCCGTCGGTGACCATTTTGCTTGGGTAGTCGAGAATCTTGCGACTCCCGCGGACCACGCCGAGGCGGAAAAGCTCGGCATCCCCGTAATTCAGCTTCTCGTTCGCCGCGCGGCGGAGAAGAGACCGGGCGAGACAGGTCTTATCGCGCTCGATTGGTGGAACGGAAACCGCAATATTCTCGTTGACGGCGACCTTACGGGCCTCTTGATCGGCATGACCCTCCGCACCGACACCGCCGATATCCTCCGCGCGCTTATCGAGGCGACCGCCTTTGCAACCAAGGTCATCATCGACCGTATGGGCGAGTGCGGAATCAAGATCACGAGCCTCATCGCCGCTGGCGGGATCGCGCGCAAGGATGCCTTTACGATGCAGGTCTACTCGGACGTGCTCGGCATCCCGATCAACGTTATCGCATCGAAGCAGGCACCCGCGCTCGGATCCGCGATCTACGCCGCCGTTGCCGCGGGCGAATACAAGAATATCTTTGCCGCCTCCGACGCGATGAAGAGCCCCATCTACAGCAGTTATACTCCCAATAAGGAGAACGAAAAGGTCTATTCCGCGCTCTATCGCGAATATCTCACCCTCCACGATTACTTTGGCAGGGGCGGGAATAATGTTATGAAACGTCTTCTTAAGATTAAGCAAGGCGAAATTTGAGTGACTAGTGGCTAGTGACTAGTGACTAGTGACTAGTGAAGGTCAATTTCCTCACTACGTTCGGAAATTTTCATTTTAATTAAAATACTTTTCGCTTTGGCGAAAAGATACCTTATTTTGCATTTTGCATTTTCCTATAAACAGGAGCACAAATTATGTCAATTATCAAAAAATACCTCTCTCGCTATTTCATCACCGCGATGTCGGCGATGGCGCAGGGACTTTTCGCGTCGCTCCTGATCGGAACGATCTTCAAGGCACTCGGAATGATACCCCATCTCGGGGTCTTCGCCGAGATCGGAGGCTTTGCGCAGGCTGTCGCGGGACCCGCGATGGCGGCGGCGATCGCGTATTCGCTGGGATGCGATCCTCTCGTCATCTTCTCGAGTGCGGCTGTCGGATATGCTGCGAACTCGATGGGCGGCGCGGGCGGACCTCTTGCGGTCTTCTTTATCGCGATCATAGCGGCGGAGCTCGGTCAGCTCGTTTCAAAAAAGACTAAAGTGGATATCATCGTCACGCCTTTTGTGACCCTGCTCGTCGGCGGACTTCTCAGCGTTTTTGCCGCGCCCTTTATCGGTAAGCTCATCGGGTACGTCAGTTATTTTATCGGCTGGGCGGCTACCCAGGCACCCCTTGTCACGGGGCTTGCGGTTTCGGTCGTTATGGGAATCGCGCTGACTCTGCCGATCTCATCGGCGGCGATCTGTGCGGGACTCGTGCTTACGGGAAGCGCGCTTGCCGAGGGCTCGTCCGTGGGACTTGCCATAGCGGGCGGCGCGGCTGTCGCGGGATGCTGTGCGCAGATGGTGGGCTTTGCCGTTATCTCATTCAAGGACAACGGTGTCGGCGGTCTGCTTTCTCAAGGCGTCGGAACGAGTATGCTCCAGATGCCGAATATCATAAAAAAACCGATCATATGGCTCCCGCCGATCATAGCCTCGGCGGTGACGGGACCGCTTGCAACCTGCGTTTTCTCTATGAGGATGTACGGCGCGGCGATCAATTCGGGTATGGGAACCTGCGGTCTGCTCGGACCCGTCGGTATCATCCTCGGTTGGCTTGACCCTGCAAACGGATATCCCGACCACGTCGGATTCATCGATTGGCTCGGACTTGCGCTCATTTGCTTCATTCTTCCCGCATTGATCTCATATCTTGTCTATCTTCCTATGAAGAAGACGGGACTTATCAAGGACGGCGATATGAAGTTGTAGCCAATTGTAAAACTACGTTTTACAATTGAGACGCGCGCTTATCTCCGCTTGCCAAAATCTTTGATTTTGGCAGCTCCCTTCGGCGCGCGGACTCGCTTTGCTCGTCAAAAAGGTGTTTTTTCGGCAGCAAAGCCACCGAAAAAACGAATTCTATTATATTTGCTTACTTTTATATTCGATGATAAATATTTTTTGAAAGGAAACTTATCATGGCATACGATTTTTTTGAAGACGAAGAGGAATACGAAGGCCCACCCGTGCCGCGATTTTGGAATATCCTCGGAAAATGTATTAAATTTACCGCGATAGGACTTATAGTGCTCATAAACGCATTCCTGCTCTGGCGCGTTTTCTTCTCGACAAGCGAGCCCGCCGCGATCAAGACGGTTGCGGGAAATGATGTGCTTTCCTCGGCTTATGAGGAATACCTGGCAAATACCGACCCCGAAAAGCAGTTTTTCGCGCTCTATCAGGCGGGAAAGGACAATATTTCGACGGATGAAAAGTGGCATAAGCAGTTTGAGCTGGCAGAGGGCGAGGTTGCGGAGAACGAATTTGCGCAGTTTTTCCTGACCGACGTTATCTTCTTTCCGTATGCGAATCAGTCGCAGATAGTTCTCCGATACAACAAGAGCACGCTCGTGCATCTCGGGGAGGATTATGAGCTTTCGCAGACGCCGTCGAAATCTGATGACGTTTTCGACGTAACTCTCGTCGTTTATTACAGCCCCGATGCAAATTCGGCAACAAAGTCGATGCGTCTCAGCGCGACGCTCTGCGCTTCGGACACGACCGCGCTCTATTCGTTTTGGCAGTATTCCTTTGCGGAAATGCCCGCTTTTGAGAGTATCAGCGATATGAACGTGGAAATATACTATAAGGGTGACACGGATTATACCGCGATCCCCTATGCTGTGATCGACATTTACGATCAGTCTCTCGGAACGCGCGATTATCAGCTCGATAAGAAGGATATCGCCGCAATCAAGGGCGATAAATAAGGAGTTAATATGCATATTTATATCAATATTGGAACGAATGAAAAAGAGATCAACACCGAAAAGAAGAAAAAGCTGACCCCCGAGCAGAAGGAAAAGATCAAAAAGGCGTTGAGGGCTGGCTACGGAAAGCTCCGCGTGGCTTCGGGCAGACTCTATTCGGTTATCGAAGACAAGATATTTGACGGCAGATGCTTCTTCTCGGAGATAAAGGAAGAGATCCTTGAGGACGTTGCCGCGGTGCGCGAGCGCGACCCCGCCGCAAGAAGCGATATCGAGGTCATGCTGCTCTATTCGGGTGTCCACGCTATGCTCGCTTACCGTGTGGCGCACAAGCTTTACGTTAACAAACATTTTCTCCCCGCGAGAGCGGTTTCTCAGCTTGCAAGATTTCTGACGGGAATCGAGATCCATCCGGGCGCGCAGATCGGAAAAAGACTTATGATCGACCACGGCTCGGGCGTCGTTATCGGCGAGACCTGCATCATCGGCGACGATTGCACGCTCTATCAGGGCGTGACCCTCGGCGGTACGGGCAAGGACACGGGCAAGCGTCACCCGACACTCGGCAACAACGTAATGGTCGGCGCGGGCGCGAAGGTCCTCGGACCCTTCCGCATTGGCGACGGCGCGAAGATAGCGGCGGGCGCGGTAGTGCTCAAGGAGATCCCTGCGGGAGCAACTGCGGTCGGCATCCCCGCGAAGGTCGTCCGTCAGGACGGCGAGAAGGTATCCGATCAGCTCGACCAGATCCACATCACCGACCCTGTTTCGCAGCAGCTGAGCGAGCTTGAGACGAAGATTGCTGAACTTAAGGGCGAGATCGAGAACCTGAAAAAGGGAGAGGAGAGTGCAGAGTGAAGAATGCAGAGTGCAGAGTTAAGGTGAATTTCCTCGCGAAGCTCGGAAATTTTCGATTGAATATAAAAGAATAAAAGTTTGATCAAACTTTTCAAAGTTTGCAGAGCTCGAGACAGAGTCTCGATTCTATGCAAAAGCTTCAGCTTTTGCCAACTGCTTCAAACAGACGGCGCCCCTGCCGGCTGTTTGGACAGAGTCAATACTTCCCGAATGTAGGGAAGTATTGCGCTCTGTCACCCCGCGCCCTAAGGGCGCGGATCATACGAATCGGAGGTTAAATATGTCTGTTTCAAAGTATTATAACAAAGTTTTTAAAGCTCCCTTGACCGCACTTGGATTTGAAAAGCAAGGAAAGCTATTCTACAGAATCAAAGGTAACACTATACAAGCGGTACTTTTGGATGATATTAAACCGTTTCGTATTTTTTATACCGCATACCCTTACTGGTGTCACAGATTAATCGGAATTAAATGCAACAAAGCCGTAGACAAACTTAAAAAAGGTTGGTGGGCACAAAATTCGACCTATACTCAAGTAATGTACTATTATTCTGATTGTGATGAAGATTTCACACCGGTAATGGAACTTTGCCTGAAGATTTTTACCGACAATATTTTGCCATATTTCGATTCACTCACCGATGAAGAAACCTGCCTGATAGAAAGCATCAAACCCATCAGAACAGTTTCTGCAGATGAACCTACAATATATAACGAAGATGAGTTTTGTGCTATTACCAAGATTAATATGGGATCCAATCAATACTTGTTATTGTGGAAAGCTTATTTAGACGGTAGCTTTGATGAAGCGTCCAAGTTAATGGATCAAACTGTGGAAAACTTCAGAGAGCAGGAAAGGGAGCAGTATTATCGTAACAATAAACCCAATCCACACTATATGGAATCGATAAATGAGCATATAAAAATTTTGGAGCAAACCTGCCCGGAAATGTCATATCAAGAAGCATATGAGGAAGCGTATAGAATTTGGGGACCGAAGGATATCGAAGCCGAGCTCGATGAACAATGTAAAAAGTATATTAAAGCTCAATACCGTGTTTTTATGGAACGTAGAAACGAAAACGACCTTACTTGGATAAAAACTATTCGCGATGAAGAAACCGCGATCATGAAAAAAGCTCTTGAGCAAGAGCTTGGATTGGAAATATAATACGTAGCCCCAGAATCGATAGTCTATGTTTGCTATATCTAAAGAGAATAATCGAGGATCTTAATAAGTTGCTTGTCGTTTATATAGTATAATAATGTCCTCCTCATCCACCGTCGTCAAGCGACGGTCCCCCTTCCCCGCTGGGGAAGGCAAAATGGTTAGTGCTTCAACTTGATTTGTACAACGAATATCGTTCAAAGATACAATTATGTTTTGGTAAATTGGAATATTTTTATTGAAATAATATGTGCAAACTCTACTGATAGCGCGTAATTATTTTAATAAAAATTTTCCGATCTGCTTTGCAAAGGTTAAGTATGGACGATGTTCGCTGAATATCGAAGGAATTCGTGCAATTAATTTAGCCTTCCCCAGCGGGGAAGGGGGACCGGCGCAGGCTGGTGGATGAGGAGGACATTATATCACTTAATTAACCCAAGAAAACAAAACAAAAAACAAATACATCCGAAAGGAAACAAAAACAATGGCAAAGACACTCACAGAACGTACCCTCGTTATCGCGCATCGCGGTGCATCCGCTTACGCGCCCGAAAACACCATGCCCGCTTACGAGCTCGCGGCAAAGATGAAGGCTGACGGCATTGAGACCGACGTACACTTCACCGCTGACGGCAAGATCGTAACCGTTCACGACGAAAAGATCGACCGTACCTCCAACGGTCAGGGTCTCGTAACCGAGTACACCTACGAGGAGCTTCTTAACTTCGACTTCGGCCGCAAGTTCTCTCCCGATTTCAAGGGCACCAAGATCCCGCTTATGGAAGACCTCTTCAACCTCTGCCGCGAGAACAATATGGTCTGCAACGTAGAGATCAAGTCTGCTGACCCCAGAATGCCCGCCGCTCTCCACGCTCTCGCAGAGAAGACCGGTATGCTCGATCTCGTTATCTACTCCTCCTTCGACCACGCTCAGCTTGAGCGTATGCTCGAGGTCAACCCGAAGGCTTTCGTTGCTCCCCTCTACAGCTTCAATATGGTCAAGCCCTGGGACTATGCCGAGAATATCGGTGCGCTTGCTTCCCACCCCAAGCACACTCAGCTCAAGCTCTACCCGAACTACGTTGAGAAGTGCCACGAAAAGGGCATCCGCGTTCATCCTTGGACCGTTGACGATCCCGAGGTTGCAAAGTGGCTCTCCGACGTCGGCTGTGACGCTGTGATCACCAACAAGCCCGACCTCATCCGTGAGACCTACGGTCTTACCGACTAAGAGTCGTACCGACAAATGAAGGAAATCATCACCGAGGCGCAGTTCCGCCGAAATATCAAAACGCCCGATGCGGCTTACATATTCTTCGGCGACGAGGATTACCTCAAGGGGAACGCGCTCTCGGTGGCAAAGAGCGAGCTTGTGTCCCCCGAGGCGGAGATGTTTGACTACATTCGCATCGAACAGGCGGATTTTTCGCCCGAAGCCATAGGCGCGGCGCTCGCCGCTCCTCCGATGCTTGGGGAATACAAGCTCGTGACCGCATCGCTTGCGTTTACCGACCTCCGCGCCGCCGAGATAAACGCCATCTGCGAGATCCTCGGCACGCTCGACGGGGAATCGGGCAACGTGCTGATCATCTCGATCCCCTCGGGAGGCATTAACGCGGGAACACCCAAGCGTATCTCGCCCGAGCTTAAGAAGCTCTGCGAGAATGCGCAGGGAGTCCGCTTTGACCGTGTCACCGCCGGCAGACTCGCGGGTTGGTGCGCGCGACATTTTAAGGAAAACGGAGTTGAAGCCGACGAGCGTGTATGCGCCGCGACGGTCGACTTTTGCGGCACAGATATGTTTACTCTCGCCTCCGAGATCGACAAGATATCCTATCTCGTTCTCGCAAGGGGACGGAAGGCTGTCATGCTCGAGGATATCCGCGAGGCGGCGTGCTCGAACGAGGAATTCGACTCGTTTGCGCTTGCGAACGCCATTTTGGCGCGAAATATTCCGACGGCACTTGCCGTTCTCTCCAAAATGAAGGCTGAAAAAGCCGAGCCCGTACGCATCATGGCTGAGCTGATCCGCGTTATCTGCGATATGAATGCCATCCTCGCCTGTCAGAAATCGGGCATGAGTCAGAATGATATTGCCGCCGCTACCGGGATCAAGCCCTATCCGCTCGGAAAATACGTTGCCGCGATGAAGAATATCACCGCCGACGCGCTTAAGAATACGCTCGAGCTCTGCGTTGCCGCCGACGCGCAAACAAAGGGCTGGGGCAAGGGTTACGTTCCGATCGAACAGCTGATTTGCTCAATATAAAAAAGGATGCTTTCGCATCCTTTTTTATTATATTTAATTAATTGAATCCGATATCAAATTCAATGTCAAGAAGCTTCTTGGGCGTTCTTCTTCCGCGAGTTGCGTAGATAGCATCCTCGTCAAAGGCATAAACGGGAATACCTGCGGAGGGAGCGATCATACCCTCGCTCAGAATACGCTTGCCTTCCTTCTTGCCCTTGGTTGCGTATACGTCGGATTCGTCGTCAACGTAGTAAACGAAATCCTTGTCGTCGATAGCGAGGTACATAACGTCGCCCTTGGAGATCTTCTTTTCCTTACCGCCCTTCTTGCCGTTTACAACGTAGAGATCCTGATCGTCAATGTAGTAAACGTACTTTCTGTCGGAGGTTATAACGAAGCTGCCGACGTCCTCGGCGATGGTCTTTGCCTTATCTTCAGCCTTCTCGCCCTTGGAGATCTTAAGAACCATGAGCTCGTCGCCGTCTACGTAATAGATGTACTCGGCGCTAAGGTCAAGAGTTGCACCGGAGATGTTCTTTCCGGAGAGGAGCTTGATGCACTTGTTTTCCTTCTTGGTTATATAGAATACCTGAGTGCTGGAGGTGTAGCCCTGCTCAAAAGAAATATTGCGGTCGGATGCCTGATAAACGTGCTTGAAAAGCGACTCAACGGGGAGAACGAGAGCGTGATCGGAGATCGCGTAGTTTTCTTGAGTAGCATTGGTGGGGAGCATGAGCTTGAGTCCGGATGCCTTAGCAACCTTAATGGGCTCCTTGCCCTTTACAGAAACGAGGGTCTTGTCTTCATTCGCGAACATGACTTCTGTTCCGTCAAGGTTGAAGCTTACGCTGCTGCCGGTCAAGGCACCGATCTTGTTGCTGTCGCCCTTCTTGTTGTAGCAATAGAGGTTGGTCTTGCCGTCTTCATTGGTGCTTGCTACGTAGATGTATTTGCCGCCGTTGCTGAGACCAACGAGTGCGCCGTCGCACTTCTTGATCTTTGTGCTCTTCTTGCCGTTGAAATAGTAGAGGTAGGAGTCGCCTTCATCATCGTATACGGTGAAAGCCGCGCTCTTTCCGTCGGGAGAGATAGCGATCTCGTTTAGAGCGTTTTCGTCGTCAGATTCAAAGACTTCGATGGGCTTGCCCTTGGAGGTCTTGGTGTAGTAGAGGATCTCCTCGTCGTCTTCCGAGGAATAGAAGAGAACCGAGTTTCCGAAGGGGGCTGCAATATAGTCCTTTACGTCTTCAACGATCTCAACGGTCTTCTTACCCTTGACTCTGTGGAGAATACCTTCGTCATCAAGGAAGAGGATAGTTTCGCCGTCAATGGAAATAAACTTATCGGCTATAGCTTCCGCGGACGTCTTCAGCTCGATAGCCTTGCTGTCCTTCAGAATATAGATCTTTTCATCCATAACGTCGATGCCGACTTGCTGTGTGGTCAGATAACCGTTGCCGTTGGGGATGATAGCGGCGATCACGGAGATGACGATGATGAGACCGACAAGGCCGATAACGCCTGCGTAAAGATACATTTTCTTATCACCGAGGAACTGTTCAAGCTTGCCGTCAGCCTTCTTGGCAACGTCCTTGGATTTTTCGCCGACCTTAGAGAGAGCGGGCTTGATCTTTCCGCCGAGAGTTGCGAAGAAGCCCTTGACCTTGGCAAGGATCTCGCCTGCGGTGATCTTCTTTGCGGGCTCTGTCTCGGGATCCGGAGGAATCACGCCCTCGGGAACCGGCTGACCGCAAACGGTACAAAATTTTGCGCCGCCTTCGAGATCAGCATTACAATGCGTACACTTCATTTCAATGTCTCCTTAAAAAAATTGATTATGAATTTTGTGCTTGGCTGCCAGAGTGATCATATCGGATAAACAGCCACCCTAATTGTATCACATTTTTCAATATTTGTCAATATAAAGTCAATATAAAATAGTAAAAAGCTTCATTTTGGGCATCAAGGAGAAGAATGCAACCGCGGGTTGCTGATTTTTAAAGCGTGGTTGGTAGACTTTACATCAAAAAAGTGTTATAATATATACACAACAAAGTCCCACGGAGGAACAAATGAACATCGGCGAGAATATCTACAAGAACAGAACAGCGAATAATATGTCGCAGACCGACCTTGCAAATGCCCTTGAGGTCTCGAGGCAATCCGTTTCAAAGTGGGAAAACAATTCGGCGGTACCCGATCTTGATAGGATCATAAAAATGAGCAAGCTTTTCGGTATCACGATCGACGAGCTGGTGTTCGGTGACAGATCAAAGCAAGGTCAAGAAACCAAGCCTCCGACGGAAACACCGCAGTTGATGCTCAACATCCGACCAAAAATCGTGACCGGAGCCGTAATGCTCATATTCGGCATGATCTTCTTTCTTCTTTCGATATTCTGGGGGGATCATCTTTGGTTCGGAGAGGAGATCGGCGAACTCGTTTCGCTGATGATCGTTCTGATAGCGGTATCTCTCTTGGCAACGAATAACTTCAGAATATTTGCCGCTTGCTCGGTTATATATTTCCTTTATTCTGTCGTATGCTTCGGAATAATGCACGTCAGCAGTATTGCGAACTTAATTTTTACCTTTGCCGCAAGTTTTATAATCCTGATCTGGTTCCTCGTATGGGGCAGAAATGCAAGTGCGGAGAAAGAGGATAGCAATGCTTGAAGAAATTATTGAAACCTTGACCGAGCTCAATATCTGGAGTGTAGCCTTCCGCATTCTGCTTGCTCTGATCCTCGGCGGATGCATCGGACTTGAGCGCGGGTATCACGGACGCGCCGCCGGTCTGCGCACTCATATACTCGTCTGCCTCGGAGCAACTCTGGCGGCAATGACGGGAGTATACGAGGTTCGCGTGCTCGGCTTTTCGGCAGACCCTTTGCGAGTTGCCGCGCAGGTTATCTCGGGAATCGGATTTCTCGGCGTCGGAACGATAATTGTTCGAAACCGCTCACAGGTTACGGGACTTACTACAGCTGCGGGACTTTGGGCGACGGGAAGCATTGGGATCGCGATCGGGATCGGGTTCTACATAGCTGCGATCCTCGCGTTTCTGATAGTATTTCTGACGATAACTCTCTTGATACATCTTGAGAAGAAGTCGAAAAAGAGCGACACGAATTATTGTTACGTCGAGCTTTCAGATGCGGAAAAAACACAGGAATTCTGCGATATTGCGATGCAATACGCTTCAAAGATAGAGGTAATTCCCGCTAAGAGCGGACTTGCGAACCATGTCGGAATAGAATTCAAATCAAAATCCCCGGGAGATTTTGAAGCCCTCCTTTTGGTCTCCAGGGAGAACAGCGACGTAATGGTTGCGCTGCCTGTTCAGTATTAAAAAAGAGCACCGTGCATTCGTCGTGAACGAGGCGAATGCGTGGTGCTTTTGCTTATTCTATATCAATATCAAGCGGCAAGTCGATCTCATCCGAGACGTATTTGCCGTTTTTCTTTCTCTGACGAACGCATTCCGTGAGAAGATACTCGATCTGCCCGTTGACCGAGCGGAAATCATCCTCTGCCCATGCGGCGATAGCGGCGTAGAGCTTGGGCGAGAGACGCAGAGGGATCTGCTTTTTCTGCTTATCGTCCATATCAATAGAGGCTGCCCGAGTTGACTATCGGCTGTGCGTCACGGTTGCCGCAGAGGACAACGAGGAGGTTCGAGACCATTGCCGCCTTGCGCTCGTC
>JAFQPI010000027.1 GCA_017411805.1 Clostridia bacterium | reverse complement strand
TTTTAAGGCGGAGATAAGCGCGCGGTTTCACTTGTAAAACGCAGTTTTACAAGTGGTTATTACTCCTTTTCGTATGCAAGCTTTACAAGCAGCTCGCAGAGGGCGTCGTATCCGATGCCGACGGCGGCTGCTTCCTGCGGGAGCAATGATGTGGGGGTCATTCCGGGGAGAGCATTGACCTCGAGGCAGTAGAATTCGCCGTCCGCGCCGAGGATGAAATCGGCTCTGCCGTACATCTCCATTCTGAGTGCCGCAAAAGCCTTGAGCGCGGCATCCGCCAGACGCGCGTTTTCCTCATCGGTAAGCTCTGCGGGGCAGATCTCCTCGGTCAGTCCGCTCTGATATTTGTTTTTATAATCGTAGAATCCGCATTTCGGGATGATCTCAACGGGAGGCAGAGCCTTGCCGTCGAGGACAGCGATAGTGAATTCGCGTCCCTTGATCATTTCCTCGGCAAGGAGATAGCGCTCGTATTTTGCCGACGCCTTAATAGCCTCGTCGATCTCGCAGACTTTATTGATGATCGAAACGCCAACGCTCGAGCCGCAGGAAGCGGGCTTGATAACGCAGGGGAGCCCGACAGTCGCGGCGATCTCCTTTGCGTTCGGATGCGTGGTATCAACGTAGACCCAACGCGGAGTCTTGACGCCTGCCTCGACCATAAGCCGCTTCGAAATATCCTTATCCATCGAAAGGAGCGCGCCGATATATCCGGTTCCGGTATATCTCTTGATTCCGTGGCAGTCAAGAGTTGCCTGAAGCTGACCGTTCTCACCGATCGATCCGTGGAGCGCGAGGAAAGTGACGTCTGCCGCGCGACAGAGCTCGATAACGCCCTCTCCGATAGGAGCACATCTGCCGCCGTTCGATGCGATCAGAGCCTCAAGATCGGGCTCGGCGGTCTCAACCTTGTGCGAATAGCTTCCGCCCTTGACGAAGAGCGAATCAATATCCGAGGGAATATCATTGATGCCAAGATAAAGATCGACCAAAGCTACCGAATGTCCCGATCTCGAAAGCGAGGTCGCAATAAGCGAGCCCGATGTCAGCGAAACGTCTCTTTCGGGCGAAAGACCGCCCGCAAGTACTGCAATCTTCATTTTATTTAAGTACCTTTCAAAAAGTTATTGTGTCAAAGTTTTCTGAGAAGAACGGCACGCGGAATTCCCGAAAGATCGGGATAGATCTCTGCTGCGAATCCGTTTTTCTCACCGATCGCGGCAACGTCCTCCGCCTGACCGATTCCAACTTCGTAAAGTATGAAGCCGTTCGGCTTGAGCGCGTTCTTTGCTTTCTCGGTGATGGCGCGGTAGAAGACGAGCCCGTCATCCCCGCCGTCAAGCGCGCGGCGAGGCTCAAGGAGCACTTCCCGCTCAAGCGTCGGAATCACGTCCGCGGGGATATAGGGAGGATTTGAGATAATGGCGTCGTATTCTCTTCCCTCAAGGAACCCCTCCGCAAGCGCATCGGCTTGCGTAAATGAAACGCGATCCGAAACCGAATTGATCTCGGCGTTCCTCCTTGCGGCTGAAAGCGCACCATCGCTGATATCGAAGGCATCTCCGGTCGTGTCACGTCTGAGGTAAAGAGTCGATACCGCGATCGCGCCGCTTCCCGTTCCTATATCGCAGAAATGCGCGCCGCGCGGAAGATTCTTTATCGCAAGCTCAACGACTGTCTCGGTGTCGGGACGCGGACAAAGGCAATCCGAGTTCAGCTCAAAGCGCAGTCCGCAGAACTCCCAAAAACCGAGAATATACTGCAAGGGCTCGCGATCGCGGCGGCGTACGAGAGCATCGTCAAGCGCGGGCGAGTCGATCTCCTCGTTTTTTCTGAACGGAAGAGTATGCCCCGCAACAGACGCGAAATGCTCAAAAAGTATGGCGGCGTCTCTCTCCGCGTTTTCGATCCCCGCTCCGCGGAGAAGCGCGACGGCTTTGTTGTACGTCATTTCGACCTCCGAAAATATCCTATTATATATTTTATCATAAAACATGGAAAAAATAAATACTTTTGGAGCAAAAAAATTATAGGTTTTTGAATGTTTAAAAAATAAATAAAAAATTCTCGAGAAAAAGTGTTGCAATTTCAAAAAAATATGATATAATATACTTGTAAAATATTTTTTGGAGGTAAATACTATGTTTCTGTTTCAGAAGAAGGAAGAGAAGACTAACTATTGGAAGATAGTTGGCATTACCCTTGGCATTATCGCTGCTATCGGCGCTGTTGGCGTTGCTATCTATGCTCTTCTCAAGAAGAACGGCTACTGCTGCTGCGATGATTGCTGCGACTGCGATTGCTGTGACTGCGATGACTACTGCCTCGATGACGAGCTCTGCGAAGAGATCGAGATCGAAGAGGTTGAGGAAGAGGAAGCAGCTGCTGACGCTGAGTAATTCTCAGAATCCTTTCGAAAACTAAAAATTATGATACCGGCTGATCAAGCCGGTATCTTTCTTTTTTAGGTTTTTTCAACATAATTTATTCGGAAAATCAACTACCGACAAGAACACAAGAAACAAGTCTGCTATCCGCCCTCTTTTCGGCGGATTTGATATTGACTTATAATTTTATTTTTAGTATAATATATAATACGATAAATTTTGCCGTCGGGCAGAAAGGAAAACCAAATAATGATAAAAAGGCTGCTGGGCTGTGTCAGGGAATATAAGCTCCCCTCGATACTGACCCTGATCTTCATTATCGGCGAGGTCATAATCGAGGTTCTGATCCCCTTCATAACCGCTGACCTTGTCAACAGCATCAAGGCGGGTGCAGAGATGAGCGAGCTTCTGAAAACGGGCGGATTGCTTGCAATAATGGCTGTAGTCTCGCTGACCTGCGGCGGAGTTGCCGCTTTCACCTGTGCCAAGGCGAGCGCGGGCTTTGCAAAGAACCTACGCGGCGATCTTTTCAGAAAGATCCAGACCTACTCCTTCGAGAACATCGACAACTTCTCGACAGCGTCCCTCGTCACTCGTCTGACCACCGACATCGGAAACGTTCAGATGTCCTACATGATGATAATCCGTACCGCGATCCGCTCGCCGCTGATGTTCATCTTCTCGATCATCATGGCTTACACCATGGGCGGCGCGCTTGCAACGACCTTCGTTGTCGTCGTTCCCGTGCTTATAACGGGTCTTCTGCTCGTCTCGCGCAAGGCTATGCCCGCCTTCCGAAGAGTCTTCAAGAAATATGACAGACTCAACGAGTCGATCGAGGAAAACGTACGCGGTATGCGCGTCGTCAAGGGTTTCTCGCGTGAGAATTACGAGCGCGAACGCTTCGGAGCAGCATCCGAGGATATCGCGGGCGACTTCACGAAGGCAGAACGCATCGTTGCGCTCAACACGCCCATTATGCAGGTCTGTCTCTACTTCAATATGGTCTTCGTTCTGACCTTCGGCTCATACCTCATTATCTCGGGCACGGGCTCGAACATTGACGTAGGTCAGCTCTCCGCAATGCTGACCTACGGTATGCAGATCCTTATGTCGCTTATGATGCTCTCGATGATCTACGTCATTCTGACTATGTCAACCGAGTCCTTCAAGCGTATCTACGAGGTCCTCAGAGAAGAGCCTACTCTTACAAGTCCCGAGGGCGGTAAAACAGAAGTCAAGAACGGTTCCATTGATTTCAATTCAGTCTCCTTCAAATACTCAAAGAAAGCAAAGAGAAACGCGCTTTCCGACATTGATATCCATATTGAATCCGGAATGACCGTCGGTATCATCGGCGGTACGGGCTCATCAAAGACCACGCTCGTTCAGCTCATTCCGAGACTTTACGACGCGACCGAGGGCTCGGTCGAGGTAGGCGGCGTTGACGTCCGCGATTATGACCTCCGCACTCTCCGCGATTCGGTCTCGATGGTTCTGCAGAAGAATCTTCTCTTCTCGGGCACGATCAAGGAAAACCTCCGTTGGGGCAATCCCGATGCGACCGATGAGGAGATGATCGAGGCTTGCCGTCTCGCTCAGGCGCATGATTTCGTATCCTCCTTCCCCGAGGGCTACGACACCTTTATCGAGCAGGGCGGAACGAACGTCTCGGGCGGTCAGAAGCAGCGTCTCTGTATCGCACGCGCACTCCTCAAGAAGCCGAAGATCCTCATCCTCGACGACTCGACAAGCGCGGTCGACACCCGCACAGATGCCCTCATCCGCGCGGGCTTCAAGAAATTCATCCCCGAAACCACAAAGATAATCATCGCACAGCGAATCTCCTCGGTTGAGGACGCGGATATGATCATCGTCCTCGATAAGGGCGCGATATCCGCCGTCGGTAAGCACGAAGAGCTCCTCGAGTCGAGCGAGATCTACCGCGAGGTATATGAACAGCAGACAGGAGGTAAGGAAAATGAGTAAGAAACAAATGCCTCCTATGCACGGAAAGCCGATGAAGCGCAAGATCAACTGGAAGACTCTCGGCAGAACGATAAAGATGCTCTTCGGCTTCTATCCCGTTCTTATGCCGCTGACTATCTGCTGCATCCTCTTCTCTGCCGTTTGCGCAACACTTCCCTCGCTCTTTCTCCAGAACGTGATCGAGATCATCGGAAAGTGTCAGGAAAACGGACTTACCTGGGCTGAGGCAAAGGGCGAGATCATCCCGCTTATGACCCTCCTTGCAACCCTCTACCTCCTTTCGCTCACGTCTATCACGGTACACACTCAGCTTATGGCTTACATCACGCAGGGCTTCCTTCACAAGATGCGCCGCGCGATGTTCGACAAGATGCAGAATCTCCCCATAAAGTATTTCGATACGCATAAGCACGGCGATATCATGTCGCATTACACAAACGACATCGACTCGCTCCGTCAGCTCGTATCGCAGGCTCTGCCCTCGATCATTCAGGCGAGCGCGATAGTATGCTTCGTCGTCTCGATAATGCTCTACTTCAGCGTCTGGATGACGCTCGTCGTAATGGTAGGCGTCTGCTTCATGATCTTCGTATCAAAGACGGTCGGCGGCGGCTCGGCAAAATACTTCATCCGTCAGCAGAAAGCTATGGGACGCACCGAGGGCTTCATTCAGGAAATGATGAACGGTCAAAAGGTCGTCAAGGTCTTCTGCCACGAGGACGAGGTCATAGCCGACTTCGACAAGGTCAATGAGGAGCTCTTTGAGGACTCCAGCCGCGCGCACGCTTACGCGAATATGATGGGTCCCATCATAGGCAATATCGGTAATATTCTCTACGTTCTTATGGCTCTGGTCGGCGGTATCTTCATCATCACCGAGATCCCCAATCTCTGCCTCTCGAAGGACCCCACAATGGCGGTCGTCAATATCAGTATCGCAGTTCCCTTCCTCAATATGACCAAACAGTTCACGGGCAACGTCAACCAGCTCTCACAGCAGTTCAACGCGATCGTAATGGGACTTGCGGGCGCTGAGCGAGTATTCTCGGTCATGGACGAGGTGCCCGAGACCGACGACGGATACGTAACCCTCGTCAACGTAAAGGAGAACGCGAACGGCGAACTTGAGGAAACGTCCGAGCGCACACACAAGTGGGCTTGGAAACATCCCCACGGCGACGGCACTCTCACCTACACTCCCCTCCGCGGCGACGTAAGACTCACCGAGGTCGATTTCGCCTACGAGGAAGGTAAGCCCGTCCTCCACGACGTAAGCGTTTACGCCGAGCCGGGTCAGAAGGTAGCATTCGTCGGCGCAACAGGCGCGGGCAAGACCACCATTACCAACCTCATCAACCGCTTCTACGATATCGCCGACGGAAAGATCCGTTACGACGGCATCAATATCAACAAGATCAAGAAGGACGATCTCCGCCGCTCGCTCGGCATAGTTCTTCAGGAGACCAACCTTTTCACGGGCACGGTTATGGACAATATCCGCTACGGACGTCTCGACGCGACCGATGACGAGTGCATCGAGGCGGCAAAACTCGCGGGCGCGGACGATTTCGTCACCCGTCTCCCCGAGGGCTACGACACGATGCTTACCGGCAACGGAGCAAACCTCTCGCAGGGTCAGAGACAGCTGATCGCAATCGCGCGCGCCGCAGTTGCAGATCCTCCCTGCCTCATCCTTGACGAGGCGACCTCCTCGATCGACACCCGTACCGAGGCGATCGTACAGGCAGGTATGGATAAGCTGATGGAAGGTCGCACGGTATTCGTTATCGCGCACCGCCTTTCCACCGTCCGCAACTCGGACGTCATCATGGTCCTCGACCACGGACGCATCATCGAGCGCGGCAGCCACGATAAGCTTATCGAAGAAAAAGGAACCTACTATAGACTTTATACGGGTGCCTTTGAGCTTGAATAAAAAGATTTCCCTCGGGCGTTTGCCCGAGGGAAGTTTTTATTTTTACTATCCCGCTTCGCGGGAGTTAAGGTCGCGCGGGGCGCGAGTTAAGGTTTCCGCTTCGCGGAAAGCTTGATAGGTATTTTTTAAAAATCTATACCTATCAAACTTCGCCGAAGGCGAACATTAACTTTGACGAAGTCAAATCTTAACTCGCGCTCCGCGCGATCTTAACTTGCCGAAGGCAATATTAACTCACGCGAAGCGTGAACGCCTTGACTGATCTGATAAATGAAGGGATTCCGCCGATAAGGAGCATAAGTCCGAAGCCTATGCGGAGCAGGTCGGGGTTGAGGACGGATGCAATGAGCGCGCCCGTGATCGCGCCGATCGTGCCTCCGATCGACATCAAAAGCACCGCGCCGTAACAGATATTTCTCGCACGCAGATTGACCGCCGTTGCCGCGCCCGACGAAAAAATGAAGAATATGAGGTTCACGCCCTGCGCGAAAAGCTGACCGACTCCTCGGTATTCGGTCAGAAATACGACAAGAAGTCCGCCGCTCCCGACCCCGAGACCCGACAAAAGCGCAACTCCCGCGCTCACAAGAAAATCTATCATATTAAATCAGCATCGATATTCCCGACCATACAACGAGCGCGGAAAAGATCAATCTGAGCAATCGGGTATCTATCACGGCAAGCAAAAGACCGCCTCCTATCCCTCCGAGGAGCGCGGGCAGAATAAACGGCGCAAATTCGAGCCCGTGGACGCTCCCTCTCAGGACGTACGCGATCGCGGAGACCGCCGAAAGCGGAAGCATCACGCAAAGAGCGTTGGCAAAAACGTCGCGTCCGTCGCGGTATTCGTTCGGCAAAACCTTGTCCGCGCCCCTCACAAGAAGTATCCCGCCGCCCGCTCCGAGAAGTCCGTTGATAAGCCCCGCGAAAAATCCTGTCACAAGCGAGGCCGCACCCTTCTTTTTCATAAAACTGTTCTCCTTTTTTAGTGAAATTATCACTTTGCCCTTGTAATTCATCCGATTTCGTGCTATAATTATATTTGGTGTATTTTACAGAAAAATCAAGTATACATGGCAAATTCCGTGTACTTATTGTTTCCGAAAATATAACTCCCATACATGAAAGGAGAAGGACGTGGCAAACGAAAAGAAAAAAACAACTGCTTCTCAAAGCACAAAAAAATCGGCTTCCGAATTAAAGAAGAATACATCAAAGGCCCCCGAGCGTGACGAATACGCTTACTACGATGACCTATATGAAAAAAAGCCCCGAAAGAAAAAGAAGGCCGAAGAGGAAGAAGAACGCGACAGATACGCCTACTACGACGATCTGTATGAAAAAAAATCCAAAAAGAAGCCTCGCCGACCCGAGCCGGAGGATGAAGAGCCCGAAGAGGAGCTTCCGCCCGCTTCGACAAGCGTATTGCATCGCCTTATGCCATATATTCTCGGCGTCGTCACGCTATTCATAGTTGCCTGCTTCCTACTTGCAAGGATTGACGGCGCGATGGGTGATCTCGGCCTTTTCCTGCGAAACGTATTTTTCGGATTCTTCGGATGGCCGGCTTACTTCATCCCGCTCGTTCTGATCAATCTTATAATCTATTGGCGCCGTTACGTTGATCTCGGAGTCATACGCCGCAAGATCATCTTCGGCTCATCGATACCGATCCTTCTCTCATCCCTCATCCATTCCCTCGCGGTTGCCGCCATCTATACCGAACGCTACAGATGGGGCGATTGGGGCAAGAGTATCTTCGGATTCGGCAAGGACGTCCTCTCAAACTGGACATACGGCGTTGAGCTCCGCGGAGGAGGATTCTTCGGCGGATTGTTCGGCGGATTCCTTCGTTGCCTCGTCGGCTACGTCGGCTCAGTTATCGTTATCATTGCCGTTCTCGCGCTCTCGATAATATTCTACGTCGGTCTCTCCCCCCGCCACTTCATCGATATGGTGTCATCCCTTGTCGAAAAGATCAGAAATAAGATCGCCGAGAGAAAAGCAGCCAAGGCGGAAGAGCTCGACAATGAAGACGACGAGGACGATGTCGATCTCGAGGAATACCAGCCCCGCGCAACAAGATCCCGCAGCAAGAAGCTTCCGGAGGACGACTCATCCTCCCTGCTCGCCGAGTCTATCCCCGAGCCCGAAAAGGACGATCACTCTCCAGCTGTGGTAGGCGTTGAGATCAAGCCCGCCAACGAAAAGGATTACGATCCCGATAAAATGGAAGTTCTCGGATCGATCGAGACCAAGCACGCAACAAAGGAAAAGAAAAAAACGGTTGACCCCCTTCGCCCCATAAGTGAAGCGGAAAGTCCCGAGACCTTCGTAGGCATGGTGGACACGATCTTCAACGAAGCTCCCAAGACTCCCGCTGAACCGATTCCCACGGTTCTTGAAATAACCGAAGCTCCCGTAGTTAGCATTCCCGCCGAGGAGCCCGCGCCCGCAGAGCCCGAGGACGACGGCATCCTTCTTCCCGAAAACGCAAAAAAGAAGCAGGCTTACGAGCAGCTTGCCGCATACATCTTTCCGCCCCTCAGCCTTCTCCGCGAATCGACCTCACCCGGACGCGACGCCATCAATGCTGAGCTCCGCGCGAACGCCGAAACTCTTATCGAAAAGCTTGAATCCTTCAACGTCAAGCTTGCAAAGATCGAGTACTCCCGTGGTCCTACGCTGACCCGTTACGAGCTCTACCCCGCTCCCGGCGTAAAAGCCAATTCTATCAAAAATCTTCAGACAGACATTGCCATGGCGCTTCAGACAAAGATCAGGATCGAAGCCCCCATTCCCGGAAAGAGCGCGGTCGGAGTCGAGGTGCCAAATAAATCATCATCCACGGTTGCCATCCGCGAGCTTCTTGAATCGGATCAGTTCAAGGACGCCAAAAGCAAGCTTTTTGCATGCCTTGGTAAGGATATCACGGGCGAGCCGATCTTCATTGACGTCGGAAAGATGCCCCACCTTCTGATCGCGGGTACAACGGGCTCGGGTAAATCGGTCTGCATTAACAGCATCATCATTTCGCTCCTTTACAAGGCGCGTCCCGACGAAGTTCAGTTCATCATGATCGACCCGAAGAAGGTTGAGATGTCGATGTACAATAACCTCCCCCACCTCCGTGTTCCCGTCGTAACTAACGTCAAAAAGGCTGCAGGCACGCTCAACGCCGCCGTCGGCGAGATGGAACGCCGATACGAGCTCTTTGAAAACAATCTCGCCCGCGATATCGACGGCTACAACCGCATGATGAAGGCGGAGGATCCCGATTTCATCCCGCTTCCCAGACTTGTCATAATCATCGACGAGCTTGCCGACCTTATGATGAGCGCTCCCTCCGAGATCGAGACCTCTATCGTCCGTCTCGCTCAGAAGGCGCGTGCTGCAGGCATCCATCTGATCGTCGGAACACAGCGTCCTTCGGTCGACGTCATCACGGGTCTTATCAAGGCAAATATCCCCTCGCGTATCGCTTTTGCGGTCGCATCGGGTATCGACTCACGTACCATAATCGACACCGTCGGTGCTGAAAAGCTCCTTGGCAGAGGCGATATGCTCTTCTGTCCGATCGGCGCGCAGAACCCGATCCGTGCTCAGGGAACATTCGTTACCGACGACGAGGTAGTTGCCGTCACGAATTTCGTAAAGGAAAATTCCGCGGGCGCGCAGTACGACGACGAATTTCTCAAGAGTATCGAAAAGGAATCCGAACAGATCGTCACGATCACCCCCGGTGCCAAAAAGCCTACGGGCGGCATGGGCGGCGGTGCCGCAAGCGGATCATCCGAATGCTTCGACGAGCTCTTCTTCGATGCGCTCAAGCTCGCGGTTGAAAGCGGAACGGTTGCAACATCCTTCCTGCAGAGAAACATCAACGTCGGCTTCGGACGAGGCGCACGTATCATCGACCGCATGGCAAAACTCGGATTTGTCACTCCTCCCGACGGAACAAAGCCCCGTCAGGTGCTCCTGACCTCTCCTCAACTCGCCGAGCTCATCGCACGCGATGACAAGCGGATCTACGGTCTTATCCCTCAGGATGATCCCGAGGAATAATATCCAATCTATACGGTATTTTTTGCGGAGTCGCTCCATTCGGCGGCTCCGCTTTTCTTTTAAGAATATATAATTAATAGCAAATATCTGCCCGAACCGTTGACTTTCGACAAAAAATATATTATAATATACATTAGATTTTATACAATTGAAAGTGGAACAAAACGATGTTAAAGAGATTTATTGCTTATTACAAGCCACACCGAAAAATGCTCACTCTGGATATGCTTGCCTCCCTCGTTATCGCGCTGGTCGGCATGGTATATCCCATCATAACCGAGACAATGCTCGAGGCATTTCTTGACGGAACGCAGACGGCTAAAATGATAATCACAGCGAGCGCGGTCGTTCTCGCGCTCTATATCATCCGCCTGTTTTTGCGCTACTTCGTTCAGTATTACGGGCACCTGATCGGCGTCGGAATGCAGGCTCAGATGCGCCGCGACCTTTTTGCGCATATTCAGAGACTTCCCTTCTCCTTCTACGATGAGCATGAAACGGGTAAGATCATGACCCGCATGACCTCCGACCTTTTTGAGATCAGCGAGCTTGCTCACCACGGACCCGAAAATCTTCTCATCAGCTCGGTGACCTTTATCGCCGCATTCATCTACCTTTGCACTATCGACTGGGCTCTCACGCTCATCATCTTTGTCTGCGTGCCGATACTCGTTGTGGTTGCGGCTTATTTCCGCAAGAAGATGCGTGCCGCGTTTACTGAACGCCGTGCCTCCAATGCCGTCATCAACGCCTCTCTCGAAAGCTCGATCTCGGGTATCAGAGTCACGAAGGCTTATACCAACCAGGACAAGGAAACCGAGAAATTCGAGGTCGGCAACAACGCCTTTATCAACGCTTGTAAAAAAGCTTACGACGCGATGGGCAAGTTCCACTCGGGAACCTCCTTTATCACGGACGTATTCAACGTAATCATCCTCATTGCGGGAGGACTTTTCATCAATGCCGGAAGGATCTCGATACCCGAATATTCGGCATTTATGGTCTCGATCAACCTCTTCATCTCCCCGATCAATACTCTCATCGGCTTCATGGAGCAATATCAGAACGGTGTAACCGGCTTTGAGAGATTTCTTGAGATCATCGACGCCGAGCCCGAGCGCGACGCTCCCGATGCAGTTGAGCTTACCGACGTAAAGGGCAAGATCGAATTTGAAAAGGTCGAATTCTCATACAACGATTCCGCCGAGGTGCTTCACGGTATCTCGCTTAAAGTCGAAAAGGGTCAAAAGCTCGCGCTTGTCGGTCCTTCGGGAGGCGGAAAGACCACCATCTGCCATCTCATTCCCCGTTTCTACAATATTACGGGCGGCGATATCAAGATCGACGGAAAGAGCATCAGCTCGCTTACCATGGATTCGCTCCGCCGCAATATCGGTATAGTTCAGCAGGACGTCTTCCTCTTCAACGGCTCGATCCGCGACAATATCCTCTACGGACGCCTTGACGCGACAGAAGAAGAAGTCATCGAAGCGGCAAAGCTCGCGAATATCCACGACTGGGTTTCCACCCTCGAGCACGGCTACGACACCGAGATCGGTGAACGCGGAGTCAAGCTCTCGGGCGGTCAGAAGCAGCGTCTATCAATTGCCCGCGTGTTCCTCAAGGACCCCTCGATCCTGATCCTCGACGAGGCGACCAGCGCACTCGATAACACCACCGAGATCCTCATTCAGCAGGCTCTTGACGAGCTTTGCCGCGGCAGGACCACGATCGTAGTTGCGCACAGGCTTTCAACCGTCCGCGGCGCAGATAAGATCGCCGTTATCGCAGAGGGCAAGATCGCCGAGGAAGGCAGTCACGACGAGCTTATGCAGATCGAAGGCGGCATATACCGCGGTCTCTACCGACTCGGCGTGCGCAATCCCGACTCCGAAGGATCCATATCCGATATCGACATCGATCTCCTTTCCAAAAAAGCCGGTTTCTGATCAATAATAATTTCAACCTCCGCTGTCTCAGTTGACGGCGGAGGTTTTTTTGAAAGATAGCATGTTTTTTTCTTTTTTTGATATTTTTTCCCGGTCATTGGCAATAATAAACTATAGTTTCAGTACCGAACGGAGTCAAAAAATGAGAAAACTATCAAATTCATATAGCGAAAACGTAATGCAGCTTGACAGGCTTTTGCGAGTTGATGAAAACTTTGACATGCTAAAAAAGCATTTGAAGGTCGGAGAGGACGAGCTGACATTCTATTACCTTGACGGATTCGTCAAGGACGCCGTCATGCAAAAGCTGATGCTCTCGCTTTCATCGCAAAAGGGAATCTGCCCCGAAAAAAGCGCGGGCGAGGCGGCTGCATACGAATTCATGCGCTCATACGTCGTCTACGTCGAGACCGACGTAACGGATTCGCTCGATGCCATGGTAAATGCGGTCATGTCGGGCGGAACGCTGATGCTCGGAAGCCGTTTTGGAAGCTTTGCGATCCTTATCGACTCGCGCTCTTATCCCGCGCGCGAGACGACCGAGCCACAAAACGACCGAGTTATGCGCGGTCCTCGCGACGGTTTCGTTGAAACCCTGATCTCGAATACAGCTCTCATACGACGCCGCATACGCGACACAAGCCTTACGATGCAGTATATCTCGGTCGGCAAGGAATCAAAGACCGACGTCGTTCTCTGCTACATGGCTGACCGCGCCAATACGGAATACGTAAAAAGCCTTGAGAAAAAGCTGAGCGAAATGAACGTCGGAACGCTTACTATGGGTCATCAGTCTCTTGCCGAATCGCTGATCAAAACGCGGTGGTACAACCCCTTCCCGAAGATCCGCATCACGGAACGCCCCGACGTTGCCGCCTCGCAGATCTACGAGGGCAGTGTCATTATTCTGATAGACACCTCGCCGCAGGCCATGATACTGCCGACCTCAATATTTGATTTTTTGCAGGAGACCAACGATTTTTACTTCCCGCCGCTGACGGGCTCATACGTCCGCGCCGTGCGGCATATCATATTCTGGCTGACACTTTTCCTCGTTCCCGTCTGGTATCTGATGACGAAATACCCCGAAGCGGTACCATCGTGGCTCACCTTTGCCCTGCCGAAAGAGGTCGGTCTCGTTCCGATAATCGCACAATTGCTTATCGTGGAATTCGTCGTCGACGGGCTGAAGATGGCGTCGATGAACACGCCCGATATGCTCTCAAACTCGCTTTCGGTCGTCGGCGGACTGATTCTCGGCGACTTTGCCGTAAACCTCGGATGGCTCATCCCCGAGGTCATAATCCTCACCGCATTCGTCGCCATCGCCAACTTCTCGCAACGCTCCTATGAGCTCGGCTACGCCTTCAAATTCATGCGGATAATGCTCCTCATCCTCTCCGCAATCTTCGGCTTTTGGGGCTTTCTCGTCGGCATCGCGCTCATCATCGTCCTCCTTGCCACAAACAAAACCGTTAACGGCGAATGCAAATACCTTTATCCCTTGATTCCCTTCAACGGAAAAGCCCTCGCTACGGTTCTGTTCAGAGTGAGGAAGAAAGACCAGTAATAAATGCAAAATGCAGAATGCAAAATGCAAAATTGAGGAAAATTTCCGTCGCTGTGCGAGGAAATTATTATACTGATAATTTTGTTTCTGCGTGATAGCCTATTGCATTGGCGTAATCTGAAGTTTTGCAAATAATAACAAAATCGAGATGTTTTGAAGTTTTGCTTCATTACATCTCGATTTTTCTATTTACTTATTATAGGTATAAATCTAACAAAGGATTACTAAGACAAAACAGAATTATTGTAATATGCTTTTCGAGCAACGATCGAAAGGCTACCCCAATTTTGCATTTTGCATTTTGCATTCTGCA
>JAFQPI010000026.1 GCA_017411805.1 Clostridia bacterium | reverse complement strand
GGGAAATTTGCAGAAAAAGACAATTCCAAGATTGGACTCGGGAAGTTTTTTTCTATCCACCCCATTCTATTACTATCATCGTCAAACCAAACTATAAAATCTACAGTTTTATCGGGAATAAATGCATTTGAACTATCATAAACCAACCCATCCACCCTGCCATTCAGTAACGTACCAACAATATGATACCATCCGGAACAATTATATTTATCTCCAAATACTTCTCCGGGCTTTCGAGGGTCAATACCTAAATTGTTTAGGAAATCCACAATGATAGTTGAACAAGACATAATTGCATTGGGAAAGTGTTGGCAACAAGGACAAGAGCATATTTCATTAGATGCAACGGCACTTGCATAAAAATCTTTGGTCTTTTCAACATCAACATCTATTGTGTATCTGCCTAATTGAAATATCATTATAATTCCTCCTTTTATCGCGCCAGTTTCGCCTTTGTATTACAAAGGCATAGGGCAAAGCCCATACCCCTAAAGATGAACGAGCGCATCCAAAGGCTCCATTTACACAAGGGAGGCTTTTTGTTAGTCCCATTATAACACAAATCGGCAGAGAAAACAAGTTCTCTGCCGAATTTTATGTGTCTGCCTATTTCTCCGCTAAGAATGCAGAGAGAATATTCAGTCCTTTTATTGTTCAGAAAGCTAAACGAAGTTTTTATTTAATTTTGCATTTTGCATTTAGCATTTTGCATTCATTTAATCTTCATCCACCAGCAAAATTCTACCCTTAACCGCGCCGGGGGTGAGGTAGAGCTCGAATGCGTTCCAAGCCTTGGAGAGCGGATACTTTGCAAAGACGAGGCCATCGTCATACTTGAGTCTGCCGTCGCCGAAGCAAGCCGCGGTGAGTTCCCATTCCTTGCCCGGGAAGGGTGCGGAATAGCTCATCCAGGAGCCGACAAGGCGGAATTCCTTGCGGTTGAGATTCTCCCACATCTTGGGAGTGAAGGTTACGTCGGTGTGGGGTGTGCCGATGAAGCAGACGTGAGCGCGGTTTGCCGCAAGCTCGAACGCCATCTTCATAGTTGCGGGGCTGCCCGCGGTCTCATAGACTGCGCCAAATCCCTGTCCGCCCGTGTATGCCTTGACCTTTTCCGAGAAATCGGGATCGGTCGCGTTAAATCCCTCGTCCGCGCCGAGCTTCTTTGCGAGCTCAAGTCTTTCGTCGAGGACGTCGATAACGACTACCTTCTTCGCGCCGAAGATCTTTGCCCACTGCGCGGTGAAGAGACCGATCGTTCCGCCGCCGCAAACTGCAACGTACTCGCCACCCGCGCACTCGTTGAGGAGAACGCCGTGGAGAGCTACCGTCGAGGGCTCGAACATTGCGCCCTGCTCGAAGGAAACGCTCTTATCGAACTTGATCGCGTTCTGCGCGGGGATGCAAACGTACTGCGCGAAGCTTCCGTTCTCACGCGAGCCGATGAAGGAATAGTGCTTGCAGAGGGAGTAGTTGCCCTTCTGGCAGTCGCGGCACTTTCCGCAGGGCTTCAGAGGCGCGCCCGAAACGCGGTCGCCGATCTCAAACCCCTCAACGCCCTCGCCGAGAGCGGCGATCTCGCCCGAGAATTCGTGGCCGAGGATGATCGGGAAGAAGTGCGCGCCGCCGTGGAGCACACGGGGAATATCCGAGCCGCAGATGCCGCTCGCTCTGACTCTGACAAGAACCTCACCCGCCTTCGGCTCGGGCTTATCGGTTTCTTTATACTGAAGATCTCTGTCGCCGCAAAGTACGGCTGCCATCATTTTTTCGCTCATTTTTATGTACCTTTTCTTTGTAATAGTTTGATTTTCTTGATAATATGCGGTAAAAACGGCGATCTCCTCATCCACCGCGGAAATTAACCATCCACTAATCACTAGCCACTAGTCACTAGTCACTTTTTACTTCTCACACGCCGCTTTCCGCTGAAGAATTTCCTTGAAGATCGCGGGATCGAATTTGATCTGTCGATCGTAGGTGTAAAGACCGTTGACCTCCTGCTCGACGTCGGTCAGCTGAGTGTAGCAAAGACCGCCGATGGCGGGGTTGTCAAGAAGGGCGTCGGTAAGTCCGCGGAATCTCTCGATGAATTCCTCACCCGACTTCGGCGCATTGCCGTAGCCCCATCCCGCTCCCTCGGGAGCCCAGCGGATTCCGCCGTACTCGGAAACGAAGGTGGTGGTGTAGCCGAAGTGATTGCGAGGCATACCGAGGAGTGTGCCGTTCTGTCTCATATCCTCGTATCTCGCGCGGAAGGTCTCGGGGTTCTGATCGTAGTCGTGAACGTCCATAAAATCGGAAACGTGGTGAACGTGAGTCCATCCCGATGTGTCGATATAGGCACGGGTCGGGTCAAAGGCACGTGTAACGGCACCGAGTGCGCGGACGAAATCGGGATCCTGATTCTTCTGAGTCTCATTAAGCGGACACCAGCCGATGATAGCGGGATGGTTGAAATCGCGCTCCATGCACTCGACCCACTCGGGGATGAAGTTCGCCCAAGCGTCGGCTCTCGCGATATCGAGACCCCAGTTTCCGTGCTCGCCCCAGACGATGTATCCCATCTTATCACAATAATAGAGGAAGCGCGGCTCAAAGATCTTCTGATGCAGTCTTGCGCCGTCAAAGCCGCAAGCCATCGAGCGTTTGATATCGTTCAGAAGCTCGTCATCGACCGATGCGGTGTAGATTCCGTCGGGATAGAAGCCCTGGTCGAGGATGAGTCGTTGGAAAACTACCTTACCGTTAAGGTAGAGGAAACCGTCCTTGACCTCGACAGATCTCATACCGAAATAGGTATCGACCTTGTCGTCGCCGAGAGCGATCGTCATATCGTAAAGTCTGCCCTCTCCGATCTCCCAGAGATTGACCTCGGAGAGCTTTACGGTGACGTTTGCAATACCGCCCGAGACAACAGCCTCGCCGTATCCGGTGAATTTGCCGTCATAAGAGGTAGCAACTCTGACCTGTCTGCCCTCCGCAGAAACCGCACTCACGGAAACGGTAACGGTACCCGAGTGGATATCGGTATAGACCTTGAAATTCTTTACGTAGGAAGCGGGAACGCGCTCGAGCCATACCGTCTGCCAGATACCCGTAGTTCTGGTATAGGAGCAGCCGTGCGAAGCATAGAGAGTGCTCTGCTTACCGCCGGGCTGATTGCCTGAGCGGATAACGTCGTCGGCGCAGATCGTGATGACGTTCACGCCCGCCCCGAGCGCATCCGTGATATCTGCGTTCACGGGAACGTAACCGCCGACGTGATTGCAGACGTTCTTGCCGTTGACCCAAACCTCGGTCTTGTAGTCGCATGCGCCGATATGGAGCAGGATACGGTCCGAGCCGTCATTCCAACCCTCAGGAAGGGTCAGCTCCTTGCGGTACCAAACGCACTCGCAGAAATCTGTGTGACCAAGACCCGAAAGCACGCTTTCTCGGCAAAAGGGTACGGTGATCTTTAAGTCAAGCGCCGCATCTGCGTGATAGAGCTTGCGCGCTCTGCCCGAGCGGCTGTAGTCCTCGTGGAATTCCCACTCGCCGTTGAGGTTTACCCAATCGGTGCGGTAAAAATCGGGACGCGGATGTTCGGGACGCGGAATATTCTTCATAACCATTTCCTCGCTTTTCTATAATATATGAAGGATCATTTTTATCCACTATATATGATACCAAATTTTTGGGCGTTTGTAAAGAGGTTTTTGAAAATTCAAGTGTAAAGTGAAAAGTGGAAAGTGAAAAGTTATGGATAATTTCCTTGCGTTGCTCGGAAATTTTCGTTTTAAAATAATACTTTTTAAGCAAGTGCGAACAAAGCGTTCTAAGTGAAAAAATACAAAAGGAAAGTACGCTTGTCGATCATGCTGTACAAACGGTGCCCAGAAAGCTTTGTTCGCACACGTCTGTTTAATTAAAATCGGGAAATTTTCGCCTTAGCGAAAATTCACCACAACTTTT
>JAFQPI010000025.1 GCA_017411805.1 Clostridia bacterium | reverse complement strand
CGCCGTGAGGTGCGAGCAGTTTTGACGGAGCAGATTTTTTCGAGAACAAGGTTCTTTTCGATGATCATATATTAATATTATCAAGGAAAGAACTGCAGTTATCGGGAAAATCTGCCCGACAAAACCAATTATGTTCGACTCCCGTACGGCTAACCTCTTCGCGGGTATTTTTTCGATCAAAACAAAGAGCCTGCGCCTGCGGATCTGTCATCACGGCGCGATAACGCTCGCGATCTTTCTGCCGAGCGCGTGTGTTTCCGTGATCCACCATATCATTCTCGCGTTCCGACTCATTCCGAGCGATTATATGACCTGGATCCGGAACGCCCTCTTCTGCTTCATCGTTTACTTTATCATCTTCTGGAACGGCATCATCTGCGTCTATCTGACCTCGGTTCAGCTCGGCGTAAAGCAGAGGATGATCGGTCTCATCTGCGGAATGATACCCGTGGCGAACCTCTTTTGCCTTATTTCCATCATTGAAACGACCCTCCGCGAGGTGGATTCCGACCTCAGACGCGAGCAACTAAACAGAACGCGCCTGCATCTCCGTCTCTGCGAGACGAAATACCCGATCCTGCTCGTCCACGGCGTTTGCTTCCGCGACAGCAAGATCCTCAGCTACTGGGGCAGAATTCCGCGCGAGCTTGAGGCTCACGGCGCGAAGATCTATTACGGAAACCACCGCTCTGCCGCCTCGATCGCGGTCTGTGCGGAGGAGCTTTCGGCTCGAATCAAGCAGATCCTCGCCGAAACGGGCGCAGAAAAGGTCAACATCATCGCCCACTCGAAGGGCGGACTCGACTGCCGCTATGCGATCTCGAAGCTCGGTATGGGACCCTACGTCGCGTCATTTACTACGATAAACTCGCCTCACAAGGGCTGTCGCTACGCCGACGTCCTTCTGACCGTCCTTCCCTCGCACTTCAAGAATAAGGTCTCGCGCATCTACAACCGCGCAATGCGCCATCTTGGCGACATCGACCCCGACTTTCTTACCGCGATGTGCAACCTCAGCGCGTCGTTTTGTGAAAAATTCAACGAGGAAATGGACGATGCCGAGGAAAAATTCGGCATCTACCGCCGAAGCGTCGGCTCGGTTATGGCATCCGCTCGTGCCGATAGCTTTCCGCTGAGTCTTTTCTACCATATCGTCAACGAATTTGACGGACCGAACGACGGTCTCGTTTGCGAGGATTCCTTCGCTTTCGGCGAGGATTTCGTCCTTCTCAAGCCAAAGGGCAAAAAGGGCATCTCGCATATGGACGTCATCGACCTCGCCCGCCGCGACCTGCGCGATTTCGACGTCCGCGAGTTTTACGTCGAAATGGTGAATGATCTGAAAAAGAGAGGATTTTGATGGCGGAGCTGTCCCGCTTTGTGAGAGTTAATATTGCCTTCGGCAAGTTAAGATCGCGCAAGGCGCGAGTTAAGATCGGCTTGCGCCGAGTTAAGATTCGCCAAAGGCGAAGTTTAAGGTCAATTTCCTCGCCGAGGCTCGGAAATTATCGATTATTAATCAATGGTATGGGACGGTAATGGTTATCCAATATGTGTCCTGATTCAAGAAATATCTCTCCCTCCACCGTCGCTTGACGACGGTGGAGGGAGAGACAAATATGCTAATGATCCCACTTTGAGGGTGCCGTCCACTACAGTCTCGTAGTATAATTTTTGCAAAAGTATTGTTTTTTGTTCGAAATACCGTTGAGATATTTCACTCGAAATATTGTTACGATATTCAGAACGCTGAATAAAAAAGTTTGCGCTAACAAAAATCAGCCGCAGGCTGTATATCATCGCGGCGAAGCCGCGTATATCATCAACGCAAAGCGTTGTATATCATCAGCTAAATGCAGTATATCATCAACGCGAAGCGTTGTATCGGAAACGAGGTTCAGAAAGCCAAACAAAGAAGTTCGAGCACTCAAGCTCCCCTCCTCGGTTCACGAGGAGGGGGCGGGGGAGGTGTCCCTATTTGCAGATACAAAATTATAAGGATATCGGCAAAACCTCTATTTGGGCGCAAAATTACCTGTATGAGACCGTAGAAAGGCAAAATCTCTATAGAAAAACGCGCGCCCAAAGGGCGCGCGGGGGTGAAGGAGCAAAAATCTCCCCCAAGGGAGATTTTACTCCTTCCAAACGTTCGGCAGGGGCGCCGCCCGTTTGAAGCGCAAGAGATATTCCGCACTCTGCGGAGTGCGGCTCAAGGCTCTGCCTTGAGAATCCGCAAACTTTGAAAAGTTTGATCAAACTTTTCCTCTTTAAATAAATTGAAAATTTCCGAGCAGCGCGAGGAAATGTTCTTCAACTATCAACTAACAACTTTTAACTCCGAAATCAACTCATTTATATATATAAGGAAACAAAATGAAACTCAAAACTAAAATCGCCGTCGTCGGCGGCGGGCACGCGGGTGTCGAGGCGGCTCTCGCGGCGGCGCGCCTTGGGATCGAGACCACTCTCTTCTCTCTCTCCCTTGATTCACTTGGAAATATGCCCTGCAATCCCTCGATCGGCGGCACGGCAAAGGGTCATCTCGTCTATGAGATCGACGCTCTCGGAGGAGAAATGGGTCGCGCGGCTGACAAGGTCACACTTCAATCGCGCACTCTTAACCTCGGCAAGGGCGCGGCTGTTCATTCTAAGAGAATTCAAGCCGATCGCCGCAGATATCAGGAGGTCATCAAGCACACACTGGAAATAACTCCCAATCTGCGACTCCTCCAAGCCGAAATCACCGAAATTGTCACCGAGGATACCGAGAATGGCAAGCGTGTCGTAGGTGTTCGCACCTCTTACGGCGAGGAATACGAATGTGAAAAGGTCATTCTCGCCACGGGAACCTATCTCGACAGCAAGATTTTTGTTGGGAATCGCGCTATTTCCGCAGGCCCCGACGGTCTTATCCCCGCTTGCGCCCTCACAAGATCCCTTGCGGACGCGGGGCTTTCTATCCGTCGTTTTAAAACTGGTACTCCTCCCCGAATCCTACGTTCTTCCGTTGATTTTTCACAACTCGAAGAGCAGAAGGGTGAGGACGACATCATCCCCTTCTCTGCTGACACCGACGAGGAATCCATGCGCGTAATGGATCAGATCTCTTGCCACATCGTTTATACAAATATAGAGACACACCGTGTCATAATGGAAAATATTGGAAGGTCAGCGATGTATTCCGGCATGATCAGCGGCGTCGGACCTCGCTATTGCCCCTCGATCGAGGACAAGATCATGCGTTTTGCCGACAAGGATCGACATCAGCTCTTCCTCGAGCCTATGGGCGAAAATAATGAAGAGCTCTATCTGCAGGGATTTTCCACTTCTCTTCCCCCCGACGTTCAGGACCGCATGCTTCGTACCCTCCCCGGCTTCAAGGATGCCGTGATCACTCGCTACGCCTACGCGATCGAATACGATTGCGCCGATCCTACTGATCTTTACCCAACTCTCGAGCACAAAAGAGTCTCGGGACTCTACGGTGCGGGTCAGTTCAACGGCACCTCCGGCTACGAAGAAGCGGCTGCTCAAGGCCTTATCGCGGGAATCAACGCTGCTTTGGCTATTAAATGCGAAGAACCGCTGATATTAAAGCGATTTGACGGCTATATCGGTACCTTGATCGACGATCTCGTTACAAAAGGAACGAATGAACCTTATCGTATGATGACGTCAAGATCCGAATACAGACTTTTACACCGTCAGGACAATGCAGATTCGCGCCTTACGCCCTACGGACGGCGTGTTGGTCTGATCTCCGATGAGAGATTCGAGCGTTTTACACAGCGACAAACGTTGATCGAGAACGAAAAGTCAAGAATAGAACACGTGTTCGCAAAGTCATCGGATGCTTCTTCCCTTCCCGATGGTGTTGTTATCCCCGCACACGGTGCTTCTGTTGCCGATCTTCTACGCAGACCCGAGATTCTCTACGACGACACCGCAGCAATTGATAGAAACCGCCCTGTTCTACCCCGATCCGTTATCAGAACGGTTCAATATGACGTCAAATACGCCGGATATCTCCGCAGACAGACCGCTGAGATCAACAGACAAGCAAGACTTGAAGAATTCAAGCTTCCGGAGGACATTGATTACTCAAAAGTCGGCGGACTTCGCATCGAAGCCGTTCAAAAGCTTTCTAAGATAAGACCCGTGACGCTTGGACAAGCTTCACGTATCAGCGGAGTCTCCCCTGCTGATATTTCAGTTCTTTTGATACGTCTTGGATTGAAATGAGGTAAATTATGATTGAAAATTTTAATTATTCCGAATATCCGGAATATCTTTCCGAAATATTATGTAAAAACGGACTAAATTCTTTCTCTGACATCGAAACTTGTACAAAACTCTCTGATTTTTGTAAATATCTCCTTGAACAAAATCAACTATTTAATCTTACCGCAATAAAAACACCCGAATCAGCCGCTTTATTGCATTTTGCAGATTCATTGACCCTGTCTGAATTTATACCTCAGGGCTCGAATATCCTTGATATTGGTTCCGGCGCAGGCTTTCCTGCGATCCCATTGGCAATGGCAAGGAACGATATTACTGTCACAGCTCTCGATTCTACTCAAAAACGTGTAGATTTCATCAACAAAGCCGCAAAAATCCTCGGATTGACTAATTTGACGGCAGTTTGCTACCGTGCTGAGGACGTAACAGGCAAAGAATTCAGCGAACATTTTGATATTGTCACCGCAAGAGCGGTTGCGAGCTATCCTATACTGCTTGAGCTTGCTTTACCCGCCGTTAAAGTTGGCGGAAGCTTCATTGCTATGAAATCAAAAGAAGTTTCACGTGAAACACAAGGTATCGAGAAGGTTTTGAAAACTTTGTGCATAGGAAAACCCAGGTATAATCAAATTCAGTTGCAAAATGATGATGAAATATTCGAGCGATGCATAGTTGTTATCAAAAAGCTTTCATCAACTCCGCCGAAATATCCAAGAGCATACGCTCAGATAAAAAAGCGTCCTATATTCTGATATTTAGCTCCATGTTTCACGTGAAACATGGAGCTTTATGTTTCACGTGAAACATTAATTGTAAATTTTGTGTAATTAACAATATGTTATTGAAATAAGTAGAAAAACGTGGTATAATAATTGTATATAGTAACTACACGGAGGCTGACCAAAGTGGGAAAGATCATTTCTTTTGCAAATCAGAAGGGAGGAGTCGGAAAAACGACTTCTGCCGTAAATATAGCTGCTTCACTCGGACTTTTGGATAAAAAAATACTTATGATAGACCTTGACCCTCAGGGCAATACGACAAGCGGTGTTGGTGTACAGAAAAAGGGACTTAAGACGACAATACGTGAAATTTTGCTTGCGCCAATGCTCGGAGTAGGGAAGAGCCCGTACGAAATAGCAAAACAGGCAATTATTAAGACAGATTTCAATAATTTATCTGTAATTCCTTCAACAATTTCGCTCGCAGGCGCGGAATTTGACCTTTTTTCGATAGAAAACAGCGAATATATTCTTAAAGAAGCTCTCACGCCTCTTAAGGATGAGTATGATTACATAATTATTGACTGTCCCCCTTCGCTCGGAATGCTGACGGTTAACGCTCTTGCGGCAAGTGACGGCGTAATCATCCCCATGCAGTGTGAATTTTACGCGCTTGAAGGGCTTTCGCAGCTTGTTATCACAATTTCTCGCATCAAACAGAAGTATAACAAGGCATTGACGGTAACCGGTATACTCCTGACTATGTACAACGGCAGACTGCTTCTTACCTCTCAGGTAGTAGCAGAACTCAAGAAGCATTACTATGAAAAGCTATTTTCAACCGCGATTTCGCGCGGTGTAAGGCTTTCAGAGGCTCCTTCATTCGGTATGCCCGTATATTATCACGATCCGAATTCTAAAGGAAGCCGCGAATATCTTGAAGTTGCCAAGGAATTGGTTGAGAGAATATAACAAATAATAGCAACAGAGGAAGAAAATGGCAAAGTTAAAGAAAACAGGCCTCGGAAGAGACTTCAATTCGCTTTTTGAGGATAATTTTATTGATACAAAAAAGAATCCCGCAGAAATGATACGTGTGGCTGATATCGAGCCCAACCCCGATCAGCCGAGAAAAGAATTCAACGAGGAAGAGCTTGCCTCGCTTTCCGCTTCGATCGCGGAATACGGACTGCTTCAGCCCATTCTCGTTACAGAAAGCGGACTTCTCCCCGGAACTTACAGAATAATCGCGGGTGAGAGACGTTGGCGCGCATCTATGCTTGCGGGTCTTGATGAGATCCCTTGCGTGATTTTTGACGGAGACGAGCTTGCGGCGGCGCAGGTATCGCTCGTTGAGAATATTCAGAGAAGCGATCTCAATCCTATTGAAGAAGCTATGGGCTTCCGCGCTCTTATCGAACGTTTCGGCATGACTCAGGAGAGCGTTGCGCAAAAGATCGGACGTTCGCGCCCGGCAGTCACAAACGCGCTTCGTCTGCTTGAGCTTCCCGAGGAGATCCTACCCATGGTTGCGGCCGGGGAGCTTTCGGCAGGTCACGCGCGCACACTCCTCGGTCTGAATGACAAAGCGGCGATCCCCGAGCTTGCAAACCGCGCTATAGCAGAAGGTCTGTCTGTACGCGCTCTCGAGGCTGAGGTCAAGAAGCTTAATAAACCTGTTGTAATTACAACAAAGCCCACTCTCCCCGTCGACGAGCAGACTGCAGTTTATATGGAGCAGCTTGAACGCCGTGCGGTCGAGCTTTCCGGCAGACGCGTCAAGATCAAGGATATGGGTGTCGGAAAGAGAAGAATTGAGATAGATTTTGACGATACAGACGATCTTTCCGAGCTTCTTTTGACGCTTTGCGGCCCCGATATTTTCAATCTATAATAATAAGGAAGAAAAAATGAAATATTTACCCTTCTTGCTTACATCCGAGGAGGATAGCTGGCTGAAGATACTGAACGACATTTTCGCGCTCGATATGGGTGAGTATGAAAATCTCGGATTCGGTGATTTTGCGTTTGTGAATCTGCGCGGGATCATTATCGGTATGGTTCTCGGCATCATTATTGCCGCCTACCTTTCTATCTTTAACCGCCGCGTCCACGGAGCATTCGTAGCGTCCGTCATTGAGCAGAATGCATCGACTCCCGCAACAGCAAAGACACTTTCCGAGCTCGGATATATGAAAAACAGCGCCGTCCGCTCGGCGATCAAGAGCGGAAATACATACCGCGGAATTCTCAGATGCGTTGAAGCCGAGGAATATTATTTCGCGCGCGAGCTTGCGCGAGGAGAATATGAGGCACAGATCGCGGCATCGGGAGAGAAGGCTGCGCCTTTTTCCTCGCCCGAATTTGCATATAATTTTGAGACCGCACGTTTTTATATTCCCGAGGATAAGCATTTTACCGCATCTCTTCGCTTTGAAAAGAAGGGAACGAGTATTTTCAGCGCGGTGATCATGACAGTGATCTCGATCATACTGCTCTGGGCTATTCTCAAATTCCTGCCCGATATCATGCAGCTTCTCGACAATTTTGTCGGATGGATAAAGGGCTGATCGCAATCCGGACTTATTACGAGGTAAACTATGGGTTACAAAAATAAAAAATTCCGACGCATACAGCCGCTTACGGCGTTTATGTTGATCGTAGTCGCCGCGCTGATCGTTTTTCTCATCGGCGTCGGAATATGGCAGATGCAGGGCGCGAAGGACACGACCGTTATTCTGTCAAACGGTGAGGAGCTTAAATACGTGGGTATGGTCGACCACGCGGGCAGACCGATCTCGGGAACGCTGTATTTCTCGAACGGCATCAGCGCGGAGATCAATCTTGAAGAAGGTAAGGTCACCTATTCGGACGGTACGGTCTACTACGGCGTTCTCGATTCTGATTATAGAAGAACGGGGCAGGGAAGCATTACCTGGAAGAACGGCGACAGCTACGAAGGTGATTTTGTTGCCGACGAGCTGACAGGAACCGGAGTTTTCACCTTTGCAAGCGGAGACGTTTACGAGGGCGAGCTTAAGAACAGCATCAAGGACGGAGTAGGTAGGTATATCTTCTCCGACGGCAGCGAATACTACGGCGAATTCAAATATGATAAGCGTCACGGCAAGGGCAAGCAGACAAGCGCGGACGGAAGCATATACGAAGGCGATTTTGTCAACGGAATAAAGCAGGGCTACGGAAAATACACCTATGCCAACGGCGACTATTACGAGGGCGAGTTCAAGGGCGATCTGCGCCACGGCGAAGGAAAATATATCTGGGCGAACGGCGAGACCTATACCGGCGATTTCGTCAAGGGCAATATGTACGGCTACGGAACCTATACGTGGCCCGAGGGCAGAGCTTCCTATACAGGATATTTTGAAAACGGCGTTATCGTAGTTATCGATCCTAAAAAATAATAGGAAAAACGAGGCTATCTCATTAATCAAAATGTGATAGCCCATGTTTTTTATCAAAAAAGTTATAGATTGAGATTATGGTACGCAAAACAGAATTATATTTTTTCGTAAAATACCGGTTCGAGTCCGTAGTACGATGTTAACTCTAAAACT
>JAFQPI010000024.1 GCA_017411805.1 Clostridia bacterium | reverse complement strand
CGAGGGTTCGAATCCCTCTCTCTCCGCCATAAAGAAACGGTCGTAACCATTCGGTTACGGCCGTTTCTTTATGCCGTCGAGCTCGGTATTATTCGAACCCTCATCGTGTTGCGTAGTATCAATAATAAACAGAAGCACAGACTTATCCGCAACACGATAATGTTCGCGCTACCGCCCAATGATGCTTTCGCGCAGCATAAAGCGCGAACTGTGGGTTCAGAATCCCTCTCTCCGCTTTGCGGTGCTCGGTTTTTTCATGTCAGAGCGATATTGATGATGAACCCCTTATTGTTTCGCTTCGCGAAACAATAATAGAGTTCGCGCTACTGCCGAGTAAAATTATCGCACAGCATAAAGCGCGAACTTCGGGTTCAGAATCCCTCTCTCTCCGCTTTGCGGTGCTCGGTTTTTTCATGTCAGAGCGATCGTGATAATTCGAACCCTCATCGTGTTGCGTAGTATCAATAATAAACAGAAGCAGATACTTACCCGCAACACGATAATGTTCGCGCTACCGCCCAATAAGAATCTCGCACAGCATAAGGCGCGAACCGTGGGTTCAGAATCCCGGGCAGAATAATAATTTTTCTGATTTTATTACACTTTTTTGAATTTTTGTTGACATATATATATGAGAGGACTTTTGAAAAGGAGAACTGAGATGAAAAATCAAAACACCGAAAAAGTATCCGCTATCCTGAGTGATGAAAAAATCATAGAGTTGTATTGGGAAAGGGACGAACGTGCTATCTCCGCCACAGACGCAAAGTATAAAAGCTTTTTGCTGACAATTGCATATAATATTATTCATGACGATCTTGACTGCGAGGAATGCCTTAATGATACATATCTCGGCGCTTGGAATTCCATGCCGCCGTCAAAGCCAGCTGTTCTTCCCGCATTTCTTTCGGTTATAATGAGAAGGCATGCAATAAACCGTTACAATGCAAATATGAGAAAAAAACGTGTTCCCTCTGAAATGACAGATTCGCTTTCGGAGATGGAGGATGTTATTTCACACTCGCAAACGCTTGAAGATGAGATGGCCGCGCTTGAGCTTGCAAATATTCTGAATAGTTTTGTGAGGTCACTCTCGAGCCGCCAAAGGTATATTTTTATCGGTAGATACTATTTTGCCGAGCCGATTGATTCGATCGCCAACGACCTCGGCGTAAGCAAATCAACAGTAAACAAGGAGATCGCGACTATTAAAACCGCGCTCAAAGAAAATCTTGAAAGAGAGGGATATGTGCTATGACGAAGGAATTCTTTAATAGGTCGCTCGGAAAGCTTGATCAAGCTCTTATCGACGAATATTACCTGATGAAAGCAGAGTTGAAAAGGCAAAAGCGCGGAATGCGCTTGAGAACAGCGGTGATTATTGCGGCGGCTTTGCTGATTGTTGCCATGGCTTTCCCGATCATCGCTCATATCAGAGATATTATTAATAACGAGGATATCGGGCTCTATGATCCAGGCTCATGGGTTATAACTGATAAGACTTCAAATACTCTTCAACGAACTATGACGACAGACGCCGGCGTGATTTATTTGATGAATATCAGCTATTCCGATCAATCTATCACATCGCTGAAAAACGCCAAAATGACCCACTCCGAGGATATCGGCGCTCAGCTCTACGGGCAGTGGCTTATATCTCTCGCAACCTGTAATTATTCCATGCATTTTGAGCTTTTCCAGAAGGAACTGCTTGATCTGACGGTGTATAAAGATTTTGAAAAGTTGGGCTACGGTACGGATGAGGCTTATAAAAAGATTGATAAGACTGCGCGGGACACCCTCGGGGTTAAGTTTGAGACTTGCCGTATTGATTATACGGTAACTGATATTAAAATCAACGATGAAGAAACAGTCAATTACTACCGTGAGCATTGGAATTCATTGATGATACACGATTATGTTTCAAGCATAGATGATATCGAAGCTTTTGCGACATATTATGTTGAAAACAATGTTATTAATTTCGGAGATCTTTTCTGTATTGACGATATTGATTGGGAGGATCCCGATATGATCTGTTATAAATACAAGGGAAGATGGTATGTTGATTATTCATATCTTGACGATGATCTGAGTATTGATCTTCTGGAGTCATATGAAGGTGATGGACATTATTACAAGGAAAAGGCGGATTCCGGAACTGTTCAGAGTATTGAATCGGGATATATCAATCTGGGGGATAAATACTATTATCTGATGCCAGAGGGAGAGAATGATATTGCCGTCGGTGACGAGGTAATAATCAAATACCGTTCTGTCGATTTGGAATGTAAAAGAGTTTCTGATGGCAGCAAATGCAGGCTTGCTGTAGCAACATCTGTCACCAAGGGAGATGCAGAGGCAATCACAGATATTTATGTTGAACCGCGGGATGCCGAAGGGTACTACTTGCCGCAAGAGTATGTCAATAAAATGGACTATATTTTGAACACTGGCGATTGGAGTACTGATACAGCCGAATGCGCTTCAGACTACATTATTCATGTCGGAGACAGTGTATATTATTATCATTCGGACTGCGGAAACGTTTCCTGGAGAGGTGCTTCGCATAAGCTCGCATCTTCGGATAAAAAATGGCTTGATGAAATTCTGGAAAAGTGTTTGATTTCAGATGGTCAATAATAAAACAGCCCTGCGTTTTATACGCGGGGCTGTTCATATATAATTATCTCCCCGTCGCGGGTCTTACCCAAGGGCAGGTTTTTTCGTTTACGTAATAGATCTCGTCAAGCTCGCGCATTGCTTCCTGGCAGAGCTCGGAGCGGATTGCAAATCCGTCGTTTCGCGCGATCTCCGAGTCGATCAGCGCGCGGAGATAGAATAGTCTGAAATTGCGCGATGAGGTGATATTCTCGGGCAGGATCGAGTTGTATTTTTCGAAGATCGCGCGGATATGCTCGACCTCGCTTGTGTTGTTCATCGTGACCTTGATGAAGTCGCCCGGGCGCGAGCGTTTGCGCGAAAGCGAGGTCTCGGTGAGTCTGAGGGCTTCGTAAAGCTCGTCCGAATCGCTACAGAATTCAAATTTCACGTAATCGCGGAGCGCATCGAAGGTCGATTCGTGTTCGCCCGAGTAGAGCGAGAGCTCTATATATTTGTTTGCGTCCTCGAAAATGCCCTCGGAGTAGGGAAAAGCACCGCTGTAGATATTCTTGCCCGTCGAGTTGTTGCACTCGAGGAAGGCGGCAAGATGAGAGGCACCGTAACCGCCCCAGGGAGAGCAGGTCCACATACTGATCTCGGGGAATTCGATGAATCCGAAATCCTTCGGCATACCCTTTTGCTTCAATACCTCGGGGAGCTCTCCGTTTGCGAAGAATGAGAGAATGTAGGGGATACCGTCAAATACTTTGTCGCCGAGTCTTTCGGTGAATCCTTCCCATTCGCCGCTCGTGAAGCGGTCGAAATACCACGCCGAAACGATGATCTTCGTGTTCGGCATCATTTCATTTATAAGCGATTTGAAATGCGGAAGCAGCTTCAGAAAACCCTTCGCGCCCCAGGGAGCGCAGTCCTTGCAGGTGCAACCGCCCTGATCGTATGGCCAATAGACGACGTAATCGATCTTGAGGTCGGAGAAATACCCGAGCATTTCGCGGCGTGCGCGAAGGATCTCAGCGACCCCGCCCTCCTTTGAAGGACAGAGCTCAACGTGATAATGCGAGTCGGGCTCTGCGTGATATCCGTTCTGCGCCTGCCATTCGGCGCGCAGATCAACGGGTGAGCCGGCAAATCCCTCGTTCGAGATCATTGTAAGCGAGCCGCCGATACCGAGCTTGTTGGCATACGCGAGAATGCCGTGCAGACGGGAAACGAGTGCTTGCGCGCCCGCGTCCAGCATCGAATCGAAATGATGCATATCAAACCAGACGAGCAGACTGTTGCATCCGCGAAGGGCGAGGTCCTCGACGACTTCATATACCTTCTCGATCGGTGCGGCGTGATAGAAATTCTCAAAATGCGTGGCAAAATACATGCCGCGCAGCTTTTTCTTTGGTGTAAAATCGAGCTTACCGATAAAGGGCTCGAATCCGCCCTTGCCGTCAAAGCTCGAGAGACGGAGAAATCTTCCGAAGGCGGCGAAAAGCGCGAGGTCGTCAGCGGCACGGAGTGTCGCGGAATGATTATCCGACTCTATGATATACCGCTCGTCGGTCAAATCACCGTCAACCGAAAGCGAGATTTCATATCCCTCACCGAGCCCGGTATTTCGCATAGAGAACAGACGGCTTGCCGCCTTTTCGAGGATGGAAAAGCTGCCTTCGTTCATTGAAATATTGATCAGCTTCATTTCTTCAGTATCCTTCCGATTGCTTCGGGAATCGCCGCGACGGTATCGGAGGCGATCATGCTGATTTGATTGGTCTTCGACTCCGCGATCTCGCCTGCCAAGCCGTTGATATACGCGGCAAGTGCCGTGGCTTCGAGCGGATCGGCAACATACGCGGAGGTTGCCGCAATGATGCCCGAAAGGACGTCGCCGCTGCCCGCGGTCGCCATACCGGGACAGCCTTTTTCGATGATATAAACCTTCTCGCCGTCGGTGACGATCGTTGAGGGACCCTTGAGAAGCAGGACGCATCCGTTTGTTTTTGCAAAACTACGTGCGTGATCTATCGGCGCGGAGAGAATTTCGTCGATCGTAAGACCCGAAAGGCGCGAAAATTCCATATTGTGAGGCGTAAGGATGAGACGGCACTTGGCATTTTTGATCGCATCCCCTCCGAGATGTGAGAGCGCGGTCAAGCCGTCGGCATCGACCGTCATCGTTCCGTTGTAATTTTCAAGAAGATAGGAAAGAGACTTTTCAACCTCGCGGGAAAGTCCGATGCCCATACCAAAGGTGATCGATCTCACACGTGCCGAGAGGGCGGAAAGCTCGGATTCGTTGAAGAGTATGCCGCCGTCCTTGTCCGAGAGGGGATAGACCGTCGCTTCGAGGATCTCGGGGATGATATAGGGCGATATCGATCTCGGGACTGCGAGCATCGCAACGCCCGCGCCCGCGCGCATAGCGGCGTTGGCCATTGCGGCAAGACGGATGGCTCCGCTGTATTTCTCGGAGCCGCCGATCAGCGCGACGTAGCCCCACGTAGATTTGTTTGAAAAATTCTTCCGCTCAGGGAAGACGGACGCATCGGGCTCGTAGAGATAATATGGCTTTTCGATCGGATCGATGCCGATGTCGAGATTGATCTTTTCTTTGATCACATCCTTAGCCTTGTTGAGGAAATGACCCGGCTTGAAGGAGCCGATCGAGCAGGTAAGGTCGGAGTGCGCGATCGTTTCACCCATCCCCGTGTCGCCGTTCATACCGCTGTTGATGTCGACCGAGACCTTGTAGGCTTTTGTATTATTGTATTTTTCGATGACTTTCTTTGCAAGACCGCGCACCTCGCCCGAAAATCCCGTGCCGAAGATGCAATCGACAAGGGTGGAGAAGGGCGAAAGATCGGTGTCGTCGTTGCAGAATTCGTAAGGAATATTTTCCGCAGTACATTGATCAAAATAATGCTTTCCGTCGGCGGAAAAACGCTCGCCGAGGAGAATGAGAGTGCAGTCGATTCCGCGCTTTTTAAGCTCGAGTGCGATCACGTAGCCGTCGCCCGCGTTGTTGCCGTAGCCGCAGACAATGCCGACGGGTGCGCGCCATTCTACGGCATCGGCAACCGCTTTGCCTGCGCGGTACATAAGCTCAAGGCTTGGCACCTTTGTCGCGATCGTGCGCGCATCGCTCTTTCGCATATTTTCAACAGAGAGGATTTCTTTCATTATGATTTCTTCCTTTTCTTGATGATTGAATTATAGCATAACGGGAAGGAATAGTCAAGAGGAAATTGAAAATGAGATAAGATACCGGATTTATCTACTCTTGTCGATTATGTAGTACAGATTCAGCTCTCCTCATTCACCGCTCCACGCGGTCCCCTTTCCCCGCTGGGGAACGCTTAGAGGTTGATCGTTATAACATCGCGTTTCAGCGGATATCGCTTTATTGATATAACTCTGTTTAGGCAAATTGGAAGATTATTATTGTAATAACTTAGTGCGAACCTCACCGAGAGTGCGTAATTGTTTTATAAAGATATTCCAATCTGCTTTGAAATGTTTAAGCTTGAACGATGTTCGCTGAATATCGAAAAATTTGCGATACCTCCCAAGCCTTCCCCAGCGGGGAAGGGGGACCGCAGACGCGGTGGATGAGGAGAACACCGTTTGTACCGCATAAATGACAAAGGTACGTTATTTAGATAGTATACTCTATTTATCGACAATTGTCAATCCTCAAAAAATGGTGTATAATATCGGTACAAACACATAGCTCCGATTGCTGCGACACAAAAAACTGCTGACTCGCGATTGAGTCAGCAGTTGGTTTTTACTTGACAGAAGCCCCATATCCCGCTCTTTGGAGCCTTGAGATGATGATCTCATCTGCAACGTCCTCGGCGTAGGAGACGGTCAGCTCGTTTTTCTTGAGATTGACGCTTCCCGAGATGCCCTTGACGTCATTTACTACCTCCTCGACTCTGCCCTTGCAATGCTCGCAATGCATACCCGTGACGGTGAAGGTCTTGGTGTATTTTACGTTCTTGAGCTTCTTCTTTTTCAGCTTTAAAGATCCTCCGCCGCAGCATCCGCCCTCGCCGCGGAAATGCTTGACGGTATAGATCACGCCGATCGCAACGACGGCGGCAATTATACCGATTATGATGAAATTATCCATATTGACTCCAAAATCGGGGGCACTCTGACGCGCCCCCGATGATCTTTATTTGTTTTCTTCGTCCTGTGAACTCGCGCCGCATCCGCCGTTACAGTTTCCCGAGCATTGAGAGGCGTAAGGACAGCCGATGCACTTGACGCCCTTTTTTTTCTGTCTGTAGAGGTAGAAGCATATCGCGCCGATGACTGCGGCAACGATCAGAATGACGATTACGTTTGTTACAGTTTCCATGAATTTTTGTTATTTCTTGAGTGCGTATTCAGCCTTGAGCTTTTTATTTGTGTTGGTGATGAGTGCTGCAACGATAGCTACCATAGCCGCTACTGCGATCGCTCCGCCGATGGTTCCGCCGATATGGAGGGAGGAGGGAGCGGTGATGAGAGTGCCGATTGTATTAACGAGGTAACCGATGGTGAAGCCGACACCAAGCTGAAGCGCGATACCGCTCCAGAGCCATTTCGCGCTCTTCATCTCGGCGTTCATCGAGCCGATCGCCGCGAAGCAAGGGGGAGAGAAGAGGTTGAACATAAGATATGCGAGAGCCGCCGCCTTGGTGATCGCGATGATGCCCGCGACCTCCGCTCCCGAGCCCTCCATCATTTCGAGTTCTTCGACGTTGATGAGATTTTCGAGTCCTACGAAGCAGACTGCGAGAGTGCCGACGACGTTCTCCTTGGCGATAAATCCGGTAACAGCCGCTGCCGCAAGCTGCCAGGAGAGAACGCCTACAACGGGGATGAGAAGGTATGCGAAGGGAGACGCGATGGTGGCGAGGATGGAGGCGTCTGCGCTTTCAGCCTCGGTGAAAGACCAGGTGAATGTCTGCATGATCTGAACTGCGGTGTTGCACAGGAGAATGATGGTTGCTGCCTTTACTATGTAAGCCCATCCGCGGCTGCACATTGAGGTGAATGCGCGCCAGAAGGAGGGAAGCTTGTATTCGGGAAGCTCCATAATAAAGTAGGATTTTTTCTTTCTGTTACCCGTGATGGCATTGATCAGAAGCGCCGCAAGGAAAATGACAACGATTCCGGTGAGGTACATAAGCCAGCTGACCCATCCCGCATTGTCAAAGAACGCGCCTGCAAAGAGCGAGATGACGGGGATCTTCGCGCCGCAAGGCATAAAGGGAGCAAGCATCGCCGTAGCTCTGCGCTCGCGCTCGTTGCGTATGGTACGGCAAGCCATAACGCCGGGAACGGCGCATCCGATGCCGATAACAAAGGGGATGACCGACTTACCCGAAAGACCGACCTTCTTGAAGATGGGGTCAAGAACGACCGAAACGCGCGCCATATAGCCGCAGTCCTCAAGGAGAGCGATGAGGAAGTACATTACCATTACAAGGGGAAGGAAGCCAACGACCGCGCCGACGCCGCCGATGATACCGTCAACCACGAGAGCTACGAGGATGGGAGATGCGCCTTCCATAAGACCGCCGACCCATTCGCCGAACATCTCAATAAGAGTTACGAGACCGGGGATCACCTGCTCGCCTGTTTCCTCGTTGACGTATCCCTCGGCGATAAAGGGACCTACCCAAGCCTGCGAGATCTGGAATACAAGGAACATTACGACAGCGAAGATCGGGATGCCGAGCCACTTGTTCGTAAGGACCGCGTCGATCTTGTCGCCGACGTTCTTATCCTTTGTGAGGACCTTGCGCTTTTCAACGTCCTTTACGATGCCGTTGACGAAAGCGAAACGCTTGCGGTCTGCTTCTTCAACTACCTTCTTGTCAGTAAGGTCGATGTCGCCCTGAGTATAGGGAGCCGACTGAGTCTTGCCTACGTTTGCGATAACAGCCTCGATAACAGCCTTGAGACCGTCAGCGGAGGTAGCTGTGGTGTTGACAACGGGGCATCCGAGTTTTTCGGAGAGCTTGTCTGTATCGATATCGGTCTTTTTCTTTTTATTGATGTCGCTTTTATTGAGGGCAACTACTACGGGGATGCCGAGCTCGAGGAGCTGGGTGGTGAAGAAGAGGCTTCTGCTGAGATTTGTTGCATCGACGATGTTTATGATAGCGTCGGGATTTTCGTTCTTTACGTATGCGCTGGTGATGCTTTCCTCGCTTGTGAAGGGGGACATCGAGTACGCGCCGGGAAGGTCAACCGCGATGAGCTGTTCCTCGCCCGAGTAGAACGATTTCTTGATTGCGTGTTCCTTTTTCTCAACGGTAACACCCGCCCAGTTTCCGACCTTTTCGTTTCTGCCGGTCAGAGCATTGTACATTGTGGTCTTACCCGAGTTGGGGTTGCCGGTCAAAGCAATTCTCATAAAGAATTACCTCCTTGATATGTAATTAAAAATTTTTCATTAATTAAGTTAGCGAAGGCTAACCGAAAGCCGTAAAGAAGAGGCAGAAAGCCTTTCTTCTTTTTTAAATCAGAATAGCTTCTGCCAACTGATTGTCGATGTTATATCTTCCGTCCTTGATGGAGACGGTACAGCCGCTTCTTCTTCGGGTGACGACAGTGATCGTCTCGCCGCTGTAGCAGCCGAGAGAGAAGAGGAAGGCGTTGAGCTCTTCGTCATCCGTGCATATCTCTTTGATGATATATTCCTGTCCTTCGATTGCGTCCCTGAGTGTCATTTTCTCACCGTTTGTATTCGCTGATATTTGTGAATAAGTTAGCCGAATTAGCTTAGGCTAACCGCATGGTATTTTAAACCAATCCGATTCACAGACACTATTATACACCTGTTCTGCCGTTTTGTCAATACTTTTTGCACAAAAATTCGAAAAAAATGCAAAAAATACAGCCGCACGCGAGTACGGCTGTATAAATTATTTGCTGATAACCTCAAGAATCTTCTTGAGCAGATCCTCTGTTGTGGGATTTTTCTCGCGTTCGATGCGCTCTTTTTCCTCGGCTTCAAGCTTGGCTTTTGCCGCTGCTTCCTCTTCAAGACGCTTCTTTTCTGCAAAATAAGCTTTAACGGCTTCCTTGTCGCTGATCTTGATACCGTGTTTGCGCAGTTCTTTGATCTCCTTGCGGTTGAGCGTTTTTTCCGCGATCATTTCGGAGAATTCTTTTTGCTCAATACGTACCTTATTGATGACCTTGACAATTGTGAAGAGAACCAAAGCTATAAGGAAAAAATTGATTACGGCGTTGATAAACGCACCCCAGTCGATATAGATAGATTGCGCAAGATCTATCTCCTGACCTATTACGTTGCCTTCTTCATCAAGAACTTCGGTGTATGCGGTTTTGAGATAAGTATATATCTCGCTGAGCGAGTCGGCGTCGAAGAGAGTGGCAAGCAAAAAGTTTACAAGGGGTTTGAGGATATTATTGCTCATTGCGGTGACAATAGCGGTAAAAGCGCTACCGACTATGACACCGACAGACATATCGACCACGTTGCCGCGGTTGATGAATTTTTTGAATTCGCTTACGTATTTATCCATCAGTATCCCTTTACTTCCTCAGCTTTCATCAGCTTGACGAGCGCGCTGGTACCGAGTCTCGACGCGCCGAGCTTTACGAATGCCTCGGCATCCTCAAAGGAGCGGATTCCGCCGGCTGCCTTGATCTTAAGTCCCTCCTGTACGTTTGCGGCAAAGAGAGCGATGTCTTCGCGCGTAGCTCCGCCCGTGGAGAAGCCGGTGGAGGTCTTGATATAATCCGCGCCCGCCGCGCCGACGATCTTGCACATCTTGATCTTTTCCTCATCGGTAAGCAGGCAGGTCTCGATGATGACCTTGAGGATCTTATCGCCGCAGACTTTCTTGACCTCGCGGATATCCTCCTCTACAAGATCGAATCTGCCGTTCTTGATATTGCAGATATTTGCTACCATATCGATCTCGTTTGCGCCGTTGGCGATGGCGTCGCGAGCCTCGGCGCACTTGACGGCGGTAGTGCTGTAGCCGAGAGGGAATCCGATAACTGTACAAAGATTGAGCTTGCCCTCGGTATAATCGCGTGCGAATGCGATGTAGGTCGCGGGGATGCAGACCGATGCGGTCTCGTATTTTATTGCGTCGTCGCAGATGACCCTGATCTCTGCCTCGGTTGCAGTGGGAGCGAGGAGAGTATGATCGGCGTATTTGAGAAGTTCCTGCTTTGTCATTTTATGACCTCCGGTTTTTTCATTTATGCATATATTATATCATAAATCACAGTAAAAATCAACACAAATATTGTAAAGACTGAAAGACTTAACCGACGGTTGTGCCATCTTGCCAAAAAATAATAAAAACGTACGCAAAATCCTCTTTTTTCTAAACTGCGCGGTGATTGACTTTTTGTCCATTATGTTATATAATTATAGTTAACAAAACATGCTCGGAGGTCAAAAATGGCAGGTATTGAGAATTTCGGAATAATCGTTCTTGAGGCGCGCCGCCGCGCGGGAATGACGCAGGAGGCATTCGCAAGCAGACTCGGGATCACTCCGCAGGCTGTATCAAAGTGGGAAAACGGGCTTGGATATCCCGACGTAACGCTTTTCCCCGATATAGCTGAGGTGCTTGAAATACCGATCGAGCGTCTTTTCGGCATCGAGGCGGATCAGAGCAGGATCGTGCCCTTTCCGCCGAAAAGGGAGGGCCTCAATTACATTTTTTCATTTGAAAAGCGTGCTTGCTATTCCTCGAAGATGCTCGAGAGGATCGATACCGAAAAACATATTGCATATTTTACCGACGGAAGCCAGGCTGACTGCGAGCACAGAAGCGCGGTCAATCTCGGAGAGGGCGAGATCCGCTTCTTTGACGCCGAGGAGCCCGACGAGATCTACGACAGCGGAAAGACCGAGCTCTGCCGCGAGTTCGGAGATTTTTCATCGGTCATGGCAAAGCTTTCCGTGCCTTGTGACTTCCGTATCAAAAGATCAGACTCACGCGGCAGATTGGAGGCAAGCGGTTCTGCGCGTTTCATATCAAGGCTTATCGCCGAGCTGAACGGTGATACGCTTGAGATCTCCTTCAAGAATTCCGATTCGGAAAACCGTTCGGGAAACGTGATCACGGTATATCTCCCCTCCGACCGCGGAAGCGTATTCAAGATCTCGATCTCGGGCTGTTCGGATTGCAAAATAGAACCCGATTGCGGAATTCTTGAGATAGCTATCTCAGGATGCGGCGACGTCATTGCCGCCAACTGCAATATTGCCGAATGTAAGATCGCGGGAAGCGGACGCATAACTCTCGGCGACGTTGCTTTCAGCACTAATATCTCGATCAGCGGCTCGGGCGAAGTGGAAGCCGATTCGCTCTGCGCGCCCTCGGTAAAGATCGCGGGAAGCGGAAGAGTCAAGGTGCGCGAGGTCAAGGGTGACGAGATGAAGCTGACGGTTTCGGGCTCGGGCGACTTCAATTGCGGCGGCGAGGTTGATACACTCCGCCTCAAGATCAACGGCTCGGGCGGGCTCGACGGCGGTAAGCTGACCGTCGGCGAGGCTTATATCAACATCTCGGGCGGCGGAGATATCACTATCGGAAGGATCAAGCGCGCGTCATACGAGACGCTCGGAAAGAATACTACGCTCAAAGTGCTTGCCCGAGGAGAATAATAAGACAAATTCATTTTAAAAAGGCGGCTTCGTGCTGCCTTTTTTGATGTCAAAATATCTATTCTCGCTGGAAAACTTCGGAAAAAAATTATCAAAATATACCTTATCATAAAATTTTCAAAAATACATCATCGGGATGACACAGTTTAATGGTATTCTATAATATGGTATAATTTACAAGGAGGTTATGAATTTTGATCAAGGTCAGAAATCTAACTAAGAAATACGGCAATCACCTTGCCGTCAATAACATATCTTTCGACATTGAAGCCGGCAAAATATACGGTCTGCTCGGTCCGAACGGCGCGGGCAAATCGACAACTATGAATATTCTTACCGGCTGTCTTGCCGCCACCTCGGGCGAGGTCAAGATCGGCGGACACGATATTTTCGAGGAGCCGACGGAGGCAAAAAAGCATATAGGCTATCTCCCCGAGCAGCCTCCCGTATATGACGAGATGACTCCCCGCGAGTATCTGATGTTCGTCGCCGAGGTCAAGGGAGTTCCCTTTGAGAAGAGCCTGCGCCACGTCAAGGAGGTCATGCAGCTTACGCAGATCTACGACGTGCGTAACCGTCTGATCAAGAACCTTTCCAAGGGTTACCGCCAGCGTGTCGGCATCGCTCAGGCTATGATTGGCGAGCCCGACGTTATTATCCTTGACGAGCCCACGGTCGGTCTCGATCCCGCGCAGATCATCGAGATAAGAAATCTTATCCGCAAGCTCGGCAGGATCAAGACAGTTATAATCTCAAGCCATATCCTTGCCGAGATCAGCGCGGTCTGCGATCACGTTATCATCATCTCGCACGGCAATATTGTTGCAAACGACACGCTTGAGCATCTTGAAGCCGAAGCAAGCCGCGACAACGCTATCGTACTCAAGCTGCGGGGCGAAAAGGAAAAGGCGGAAAGATTTATTTCTGCGGTGAAGGGAGTCGTTTCTGCCGAATACTCGGTTGAGGGCGGTATCGTTACCGCTGTTATCACCGCGCAAAGCGGAATCGATATCAGAGAGGATCTCTTCAATATTTTTGCATCGGCGAAGATGCCGGTCCTCGATATGCATACGAATGAAACGACGCTTGAAAACATCTTCCTTGATCTCGCTTACGTATCCGACGAGAGAAGCGCCAAGGACTATCATCTTGATACCGAATCGGGAAAGAATCCTTCCGCTTCAGACGATACTCGGGATGAACACGCTGAGGAAGACGATTATTATGAAGACGAAAAAGAGAGCAAAAAGGGAAAAGACGCGGACGATGATTACAAGCCGCTCTTCAGCTCTTCCGACGATGAGGAGGATGATGAATAATGATAGCAATCTTTAAACGTGAATTCAAATCGTATTTTCTCAATATGTCGGGATACGTATTTATTGGCGTTATCTGGCTCGTTTCGGGAATTTTCTCCACGATGCTTAATTTCTTAAGCCAGTATGCTTCGTACGAATACGTACTCTCAAACCTTATGATAGTTCTCATCTTCGTCGTTCCGATACTGACGATGCGTTCGATGGCTGAGGACAAGATCGCCAAGACCGATATGCTTCTTTATTCGCTTCCGGTCAGCACCGCGCAGATCGTTATCGGAAAGTATCTTGCGATGCTCGGAGTTTTCGGCGTTGCCTGCCTCGGACTCGGTCTGACTCCGATAATCATCGGAATGTTCGGTGAAGTCAACTTTACCTCCGCTTACAGCGCGCTTCTCGGCTTTTATCTGCTGGGTGCGGCGCTCATTGCCGTTTGTACCTACGTTTCCTCGCTTACGACCAATCTGCTTGCCGCAGCCGTCGGAGGTATCGTTACCGTTTTGGGTATTTATCTTATCTCCTCGATCGTTGGTATGCTGCCGACGTCCGCCTTCGTTTCGCTTTTGTGCTTTATGGTGGTTGCCGTCCTTCTTGCTGCGATAGTATTCTATCTTACAAGAAATTATATTCTGACGGGCGCGGTCGGCGCATTGACGCTGATCCCCCTGATCATTGCTTATGCAATGAATTCCGAAGCCTTTACCTCGCTTTTCCCGAAAACGGTAGAGCGTCTGGCATTGTTTGACAGATACTACAGCTTCATCAGCGGTATTTTCGACGTGGGAGCTATCGTTTACTATATTTCCTTTGCTGTGTTCTTCATTTTCCTTACGGTGCAGTCATTTGACAAGCGCCGTTGGAGCTGATACGGAGGTGCGTTATGAATAAAAACATGAATATGAATAAGAACGCTTCTCCGAAGAAGCCACTCTTTGACAGACGCGGCAAGAGCGGTATTTATTCGGTCGTGCTCTCGCTCATTCTTCTTGCCGTTCTCGTGGTGGTCAATATGCTCGTTGATTCGCTCCCCGCAAAGTATACCCTGCTTGATACGACCGCCGAGGGACAGTACGAGATCTCAGGAACTACCGAAAGCTTCCTCGCAAAGATGGACACGAACGTGACGATCTATTACGTCGTTCCCGAAGGATATGAGAACAGCATCCTTTCCTCCTTCCTTGAGAGATACGTTTCTATGACGCCGAAGCTTTCTCTTAAGTATATCGATCCGCTTGAAAACCCCGCGTTCCTCGATAAGTATCCCGAATTCGACGAGCTTGCCGAGGAATCTGTAGGCGATTACGTTACGACTTATCTTTTGATCGAGAGCAATCTTAGATACCGCGTTCTGCATACCGGCGAGCTTTACACCTATGCCTTTGCGGAGCTTGGAGCTTCGGGACTGTCTCTTGAAGAAGCGTCTCAGATCTACGAGCAGTATTATTATTACGGCATCTATCCCACCGAGGACGGATATTGCTTTGACAGCGGTATAACCGGAGCTGTCGAATACGTTTGCGCCGCGAAGATCCCCTCCGTATACGTTCTTAACGGTCACGGCGAGGAAGCTTTCAGCGACAGCATCAACTCGACCTTGTCCGATTACGGTATCAAATACAGTCAGCTTAATCTTGCTCTTGAGAGCGACGGTATCCCCGAGGATTGCGCTTGCATTATCATCAATAAGCCCGCGAGCGACATGACAGCCGCGGAGGCGGCAAAGCTTTCGGCGTACGTATCCGATGGCGGAAATATTTATCTTATGACGGATAAGAATGCCGAAAAGCTGACCAATCTCATGTCGCTGACGTCGAAGTTCGGTCTCACCGTCGAAGCGGGTACCGTTAACGAGGGCGATTCCTCAAAGCACGTTGCGGAATATCCCGGACATATTTATCCGACGCTCAATTCCTCACATTCAATTACTTCCCCCTTCCTTTCCTACCGCAACGCGATCCTTCTCTCAAACGCGCAGTCGATCAAGGTTGAAGAAGTGAATGGCTATAAGACTACCGAGCTTTTTGTAACCTCGGATAAAGCTTACGTGACCGTTTCGGGAGAAAAGGGCGAGGCAGGCAAGAAGGTCCTCTCGGCAATTGCCGAAGGAGATGACGGCAAGGGCAAATTCCTTTGGGTAGCCTCTGCGGCTCTGACCAACGACGGCTTGATATCGAGCACTCAAAGCGGAAACCTCATTATGCTCTTTAATATGGCAAATACGCTTATGGGCGATTATATTTCGGTCCTGCCCGAGATCGAAAGCGTTTCCATGAACGAAATGCGCATTACTACCACCGAAACCGACGTCAATATCTGGGGTACGATCCTTATATTCGTTATCCCCGGTGCGATCCTCGCCGGAGGCTTGGGTTACACAATCTACCGCCGACGCAGATAATTTCCGAAAGAGGACGTAATGAAAAAGCTGAAAACGATTATTATTATGCTTTTATTGCTCGTCGTGCTGATTATCGTTTACCTTTTCGCTTCTCCCCTGTGGAGGGAGAACGAAGGGGAGGTAACGACGGAGGCACCGGGCGATACGATTGCGGCGATCGACCATAAATTATTGGTCGGGCTCGAGATTACCGCAGGTGACAAAAAACTGAGCTTTTCGCTTAATGATACTTCGACCGCATGGGTCTGGAGCGAAAACGGCGAGGTACCTCTTGATAACGTCGCTTTTGCCACGATCGTTACCGAATTCAACGAGGCAAAGTCAAGCTTTAAGCTTGATGGAGTGACTGAGAAGCAGATTGCCGAATACGGTCTATCCGAGCCATCCTTCATCGTAAGATTCTCCTTCTCGGATGATTCCGAGAAGGAATACAGAATAGGTAATTTCAATTCCTTCAATTCGCTTTATTATCTTGCTGATGCCGCCGATATGAGCACGGTTTATATGGTAAACTCGGCTCTGAAAGAATCGATCGATCTTGAAATATACGATTTCGTGCTTGAGGAAACGCCTCCCGCGATCACCGAGGGCAAGATCGTCGGCGTTGATTATCTTGACGCGTCCGAGTACAGGGATTACGTATTTTATCCCTCCGGCAATAACAAGGATTATACAGATAAATACAATTGGTATTACCGAACAGGTCTCACCCAAATGTCGATTCTCCCGCCGGAGCTCCCGCTTGACGGCAGTATGGCTGATACACTGACCGAGCTGATCACCGAGCTTTCATTTGAAAAGTGCGTCGGACTTGACGATTCGGACGAAAAGTACGGATTCTCGGACAGCAAAAAGATCATCGTCCGCTACAATGCTGACGAGGGTGAAACGGGAGTGCTGACGGAGAAGAAATACGTTATCTATCTCGGAGCTCAGACGGAATCGGGCGAGATCTATGTTCATACCGAGGATTCTAAGCTCGTTTATCTCCTAAGCTCCTCCGATGAATGGATCGAGATCCTCACCTCCGATAAGGAAAAACTGCTACCCGACGAGATCTGGCTTCCCAACTACGAGCGAGTGGATTCGCTGATCTTCAAGGCGGCGGGAAATACGCTTACCGTAAACGTAAAGAATACGGACGGCAAGATCACCTATTCCTCGACTGCGTCTGACGAAAGCGATGCGATCGCCGCGCTTATTACTAAGCTTGACGATCTTAAGGCAACTTCGAACGTAGCTTACCTCAAGGATGAAGATACCGCTGTCGAAAAAGAGCTCCTGCTTGCAGTCAAGATCGCGTTTAACGCAGGTGAATATTCCGATCTTGAGATGGAGATCACGCGTTACAGCCGGAATTACTGCCTCGTAAAGTTTGGTCTCAGAAACGATCAGCTCATCACTCTTGAGGACGCAGAGGCTCTTATCGGGCTCATCACCGAGCTTACAAAGGCAGATTGAGATGAACGTAGCATTCTTTCTGACGCCCAAGAGCAGTGTTGCTTACCTTGAATTGGATGATACCTTCCGTCAAGGGTTAGAGAAGATGCGTCATCACGGATATACAGCCATTCCCGTCCTCGATGAGAACGGAGGATACGCAGGCACTCTCAGCGAGGGCGACCTGCTTTGGAGTCTTGTCGACGTCGGCGGTGCGAGTATGTACGAATGCGAAAAGCTTCATATAGCGGATATTCTCAATCCCGACCGCAATCCTCCCGTCAGGATCACGGCGAAGGCAGAGGAGATCCTTGAGCAGCTTCTCTCGCATAATTTTGTTCCCGTTATCGATGACGGAGGTGCGTTTATCGGTATCGTTACCCGCCAAAGGGTACTCGGCTATTTTAAACAAAAACAGAATAAGTAAAAAACAGACCGATGCGGCATACTGCATCGGTCTGTTTCGCGCTTTAATACTTTTTGTTTGATTTTGAAGAATATTTTTCAATTATTGTCAATATAATAAATTCAAGAGGCTTGACTTTCGGGTGCTGAATGTAGTATAATATTATTATATATAATTAATTACATAATTCGGTAAAGGGAGGGACGTGAAAATGCATGAGAATCTTGCGGCGTATTATTTCCACCAGGGAACGAACTATCGCGCATACGAGTATTTCGGCGCGCATATTTCGGACGGAAAGATGACTTTTCGTGTCTGGGCTCCCAATGCCGAGGCTGTATTCCTTTGCGGCGATTTTTGCTCCTGGGAATACGGCATGCCAATGCAGAGAGTAACGGACGGCGGTATATGGGAGGTCGAGACCGATATCCTTCCCGAGGGGACAAGGTACAAGTACCGCATCCGCGCCCGCGACGGACGTGAGCTTATGAAGGCTGACCCTTATGCCTTCTGTGCCGAGCTTCCGCCCGATACCGCATCGGTCGTGAACCACAAGGCGTTCTCCTATGAATGGAAGGACGGCGGATGGATGAAGAAGCGTCCGCATGCGCGGAAGTATGACAGACCGATCAACGTCTATGAGGTCCATCTCGGCTCATGGAAGCGTCACGAGGATAATTCTTATTATTCCTATACCGAGCTTCGGGACGAGCTTCTGCCCTACGTTAAGCAGATGGGATACACGCATATCGAGCTTATGCCGATAGCCGAGCATCCCTTTGACGGCTCTTGGGGCTATCAGGTCACGGGCTATTACGCTCCGACCTCGAGATACGGCAGTCCCGACGAATTCTGCTCCTTCATCGACGCGGCACACCGCGCGGGGATAGGTGTGATCCTCGATTGGGTCCCTGCTCATTTCCCGAAGGATGCCCACGGGCTTTACGAATTCGACGGACAGCCTCTTTATGAGTATCAGGGTGCCGACCGCATCGAGCACGCGGGATGGGGAACGAGACGTTTTGACGTCGGACGCCCCGAGGTACAGAGTTTCCTTATCTCAAACGCCACCTATTGGGCGGAGATATTCCACCTTGACGGCTTGCGCGTAGACGCCGTTGCCTCGATGCTTTATCTTGACTACGACCGTGCTCCCGGAGAATGGGTTCCGAACGGATACGGCGACAACCGTTGCCTTGAGGCGATAGCTTTCTTCAGGAAGCTGAACGCACATCTTGCGGGTGCGTATCCCGAGCTTATGATGATCGCGGAGGAGTCGGCGGCGCAGATCGATATCACGGGAGAGGGCGAGGATGCTCTCGGATTCACCTACAAATGGAATATGGGATGGATGAACGACAATCTTTCCTATGCAGAGACAGATCCCATCTTCCGCAAGTATCATCACGATAAGCTGACCTTCTCGCTGATGTATTCCTTCGGCGAGAAATATATACTCCCGATCTCGCACGATGAGGTCGTTCACGGCAAAAAATCCTATCTTGACCGCCACCCCGGCGATTATTGGAACAAGTTCGCGGGCGCGCGCGGAGGTCTTTGCTGGATGATGATGCATCCGGGCAAAAAGCTGCTCTTTATGGGCACCGAGTACGCTCCATACCGCGAATGGGCATACGAGGAGAGCCTCGAATGGTTTATGCTCGACTACGAGATGCACGCCAAATTCCAGCATTTCACAGCCGATCTCAATCATCTCTACCTCTCGTCTCCCGAGTTGTGGACCCGTGATCTCGGATGGGACGGCTTTGAATGGATCGATGCCGATAACAGAGAGGGAAGCGTCATAGTCGTATCCCGCTCGGACGGCAAGAGTAAGCTTCTGGCAGTAATTAATTTCAGCCCCGTCTATTACCCCGAATACCGCGTCGGAGTTCCCGCATGCGGTGAGTGGCGCGAGGTATTCTCGTCCGACAGACTTGAATACGGCGGAGGCGGAGTCGTGCACGAGGGCATCCTCAGAAGCGAGGATGAGCCTATGCACTCCAGAGAAGAGTCCTTGAAGATCAGGCTCGCACCCCACGCGGCGCATATCTTCAGATTAGAAAAAGAAATACCCCACCAAGTACCCAATACGGCAAACGAAGCCGCAAATATAAACGCGACCAAAGAAAAAAATCCTAAAGGGAGGAACGAAAGCCAATGTTCAAGAAAAAAGAATGTGTAGCCATGCTCCTTGCGGGCGGACAGGGAAGCCGTCTTTACGCGCTTACCACACGCCTGGCAAAACCCGCGGTATCCTTCGGTGGAAAGTACCGCATCATCGATTTTACTCTTTCCAACTGCGTAAACTCGGGTATTGATACCGTCGGCGTCCTTACGCAGTATCAGCCTCTTCTCTTAAACGACTACATCGGAAACGGTCTGCCCTGGGACCTTGACCGTACGTACGGAGGAGTAAAGATCCTTCCGCCTTATCAGGGCAAGGAAAAAGCAGACTGGTATAAGGGCACGGCGAACGCTATATATCAGAATCTCCGGTTCATCGATCAGTATGATCCCGATTACGTTCTGATCCTCTCGGGTGACCATATCTACAAGATGGACTACGCCGCAATGCTCGCGTTCCATAAGAGACGCGGTGCGGACTGCACCATCGCCTGCATCGACGTTCCGCTCGAGGAGGCAAGCCGATTCGGCATTATGAGTGCATACGAGGATGGCAAGATCTGGAAGTTCTCCGAGAAGCCGAAGAATCCCGATTCAACACGCGCTTCTATGGGTATCTATATATTCAACAAGAAGAAGCTTGCCGACTATCTTATTGCCGACGAGGCAGATCCCGCATCGAACAACGACTTCGGTAAGAATATCATTCCCGCGATGCTTGCCGCAGGTGAAAAGATGTACGCTTATTCCTTTGAGGGCTATTGGAAGGACGTCGGAACCATCTCCTCTCTCTGGGAGGCGAATATGGATATGATCGGCAACGATCCCACTCTCAATCTCAACGATGAAAAATGGCGCATCTATGCCCGCCATACCGCTCGCGCTCCTCAGTACGTAAGTGCGAACGGCGTGACCGAAAACTCCACCATCACAGAGGGATGTAAAATCTACGGAACCGTCCGCGGATCGGTGCTCGGTCCCGGCGTAACCGTCAGCGAGGGAGCTTCGGTCATCGACTCGGTGATCATGGAGGACGTTACTATCGGAGAGGGCGCGAAAGTCGAATATTCGATCATTGATGCCCGTGTAAATATCGGTAAGAATGCCAAGGTCGGCGGACCTCGCGGCGGTGAGATCGCCGTTATCGGCGCCGACGTTACCGTTGAAGAGAATGCCGAGATCGCACCCGGTGCGATGATCGATCCCCAATAATTGAACAGGAGGAATTTATTATGACAGCAGCCGGACTTATTTTTTCGAACATACACGACGAATGCCTGCCCGAGCTTACCCGTCTCCGTACTATGGCGAGCGTGCCCTTCGGCGGCAGATACAGACTGATCGATTTCCCTCTTTCCAATATGGTTAATTCGGGGATCTCCAAGATCGGTATTATCACTCACTACAATTATCAGTCCCTTCTCGACCATATCGGCACGGGTAAGGACTGGGATCTTGCTCGTCGTTCGGGCGGTATCAAGATTCTCCCCCCCTTCATCACCGCATATGACGCGAAGGCGTCGAATTCTCTCTATTCCACCCGTCTCGAGGCTCTTCTTGGCGTGACCAACTTCATCTCGAGATGCACCGAGGACGTTCTCGTTCTCTCGGACTGCGATATTATCTGCAATATTGATCTCTCGAAGGTTCTCGCACAGCACGAGGAAACCGGCGCGGACATCACGGTTGTCACCAAGCGTGTCGACGGCGGCAATTTCAGCGCAGAGCGCCATTCGGTTATGGTTCTCGGCGACGACGGCAGGATCCTCGATTGCGCGGAATACTCGCAGAATATTGAGGGAAGTTTTGACGTCAGCACCAATATCATGGTCATCACACGCCGCTACCTCATCACGGTCCTCAACGATGCCGCAGCTCACGGTTATACCAGCTTCTTCAGAGACATCATAGCAAGAAACGTAGGTAAGGCTGATTTCCGCGCATACCGCTACGAGGGTTACTATTCGCTGATAGGCAATCTCCCCGGCTATTTCGAGACCTCGATGAGTCTGCTCGATCCCGAGGTTCGCGGAGAGCTCTTTGAGATCGCGGAAAGACCCGTTTTCACCAAGGTACGCAACTCGGCTCCCACGTCCTATGCTGAGGGCGCGAAGGTATCGAACTCGATCGTTGCCGACGGCTGTGTGATCGAGGGCGAGGTTGAAAACTGCGTCGTATTCAGAGGCGTTAAGGTCGGAAAGGGTACGGTAGTACGCAACTCCATCCTGCTTCAGGATACTTACGTTGGCGAGAACGTAAATCTCAACTGTGTTATTACCGATAAGAACGCCGTCATCCGCGACGGACGCAACCTTTCGGGTCACGAGACGATGCCCTTCTACATCGGCAAGGGTATAATGGTATAAAGGCGCGAATATGCAATTCAGATAATAACCCTTCGTAAGGGTTATTCGCGCCCCGAATCGACTAAAAATGGGACCCAACCCATTTTTGCGCGGAGCGCCGTCGATTCTCAATTTTGAAAATAAAAAAATGGAGTACAAAATGAAAAAGAGTATTCTTTTCGTAGGCGCGGAGGTTATGCCTTTTGCGGCTACCGGAGGTCTTGGTGACGTTCTCGGCTCGCTTCCCACAGCTCTTGCGGCTAAGGGTGTCGACGTCAGAGTCGTTATGCCTCTCTATTCGGCTGTCGGTGAAAAATACCGCGCAGAGATGAAGAAGGAAGCTGAGTTTACCGCGTATCTCGCCTGGAGACAGCAGTATTGCGGTGTTTACAGCCTCCAAAAGGATAAGGTGACCTATTACTTTATCGACAACGAATATTATTTCGCCCGCGAGGGACTTTACGGTCAGTTTGACGACGGCGAAAGATATGCATATTTCTGCACGGCAGTGCTCGAGATGCTTCCGCATATCGGATTTTTCCCCGATATCCTGCACGCTCATGATTGGCAGGCGGCACTCTCGGTCGTTTATCTCCGTCAGAAATATTCGCAGGATGAAAGATATGCGGGAATTCGCCGCGTATTTACCATCCACAATATCGAGTATCAGGGTAAGTATGATTTCTATATTCTCGGTGACGTTTTCGCGCTCTCCGAGGCAGACCGCGGCGTAGTTGAATATGACGGTTGCATCAACCTTATGAAGGGTGCGATCGAGTGCGCAGAGGCTGTTACCACCGTCAGCCAAAGATACGCCGACGAGATCATGTCCCCCGAGTATTCGCACGGGCTCTATCACATTCTCCGCAGATACGCGGATAAGGTCTCGGGTATTCTCAACGGAATTGATTATGCTTATTATAATCCCTGGACCGATCCCGTGCTTGCGAAGCATTACAGCCCGAAGAGACGCGGCGGAAAGGATGCTTGCCGCTCCGCTCTCCGCGCCGACCTCAATCTTGAGGATGATAATAAAGTTCCCGTCATTTCGCTTATCACCCGTCTGGCTTCGCACAAGGGTCTCGATATCGTAGCCGAGGCTATCCGCGGTATCCTTGACGAAACAGGCGCACAGCTTGTAGTTCTCGGCAAGGGCGAGGCGAAGTACGAGGAATTCTTCAAGGCTCTTGAAGCCGAGCGTCCCGATAAGGTTCGCGCTCTTATCACCTATGACCGCGATCTTTCGCGCCGCATCTATGCCGCTACGGACATCTTTATGATGCCCTCAAAGAGTGAGCCCTGCGGTCTTTCGCAGATGATCGCTTCGCGCTACGGCGCAATTCCCGTTGTCCGTGAAACGGGAGGTCTTGCCGACTCGATCCTGCCCTATTGGGAGGATAAGGAAGGCGCAATGCACGGAAACGGCTTTACCTTTGCGGGATACACCGCGGGTGAGCTTTACGAGCGCACGGTTGCCGCCACCGCGCTCTGGAAGAATGGCGAAAAACGCAAAGCTTTTGTCGAAAAGATCATGACAGTCGATTTCTCCTGGGCGGCATCCGCAGATAAATACATCGCTCTTTACAACGATCTGCTGTGATATATAGGAGAGCATTACCGGAGGAAGTTAAAGTGAATTTTAGTCCCAAATCACAGGAAGTTAAAGCAAATATCGAACAAAAATTATCCCGACTTTTCGGCACGACTGCAGCCGATGCGTCAAGGGAACAGATGTATAAGGCAGTCGTACAGACGGTAAAGGACATCCTCGCCGAGAAGCGTTCCGAGTTTAAGGCAACGACGAACAAGCAGGGCGGCAAGCGCGTGTATTATATGTGCATGGAGTTTCTGCTCGGCAGATCGCTGAAGACCAATCTCTGCAATCTCGGCCTTTCTGAGGAATATAAGAAGGCTCTTACGGGTCTCGGCTTTGAGCTTGACGATCTATATGAGTGCGAGCCCGATGCGGGTCTCGGCAACGGCGGTCTTGGCAGACTTGCAGCCTGCTTTATGGACTCGCTGACCTCGCTTGATTATCCCGCAAGCGGATTTTCGATCTGCTATGAGTACGGTCTTTTCAAGCAGAAGATCATCGACGGTCTTCAGATCGAGCTGCCCGACGATTGGCTCCCCGGCGGAGAGGTATGGCTCGTTCCGAGAACCGACCGCGTATTCACCGTCCGTCTCGGCGGTAAGATCCGCGAGGAATGGAAGAACGGCAGACTTGAGATCGCTTATGAGGACACCGAGAACGTCGAGGCAGTTCCTTACGATATGATGATCTCGGGCGGCGACAGCGAGGCTGTAAACCGCCTGCGCCTCTGGAGAGCTCGTGACGTACGCACCTTCAATATGGGACTCTTTACGCAGGGTCAGTACACCCGTGCGGTTGAGGAGTCGAGCTCTGCGGAGATCATCTCAAAAGTCCTCTATCCCTCGGATAACCACACGGAAGGTAAGCTTCTCCGTCTGACACAGCAGTATTTTCTCGTATCGGCATCGGTACAGAGCATCATCCGCGACCATATGGCGGTCTACGGCAGACTCGATAATCTGCCCGACAAGGTGGCTATCCATATCAACGATACTCATCCCGCGCTCTGTATCCCCGAGCTTATGAGAATACTCATCGACGATTATTGCTTCTCCTGGGATGAGGCTTGGAACATCACAACACGCACGATGTCATATACCAACCATACGGTAATGCCCGAGGCACTTGAGACCTGGAACGAGAGTCTTTTCTCCTTCCGTCTGCCCCGAATCCATATGATCGTCAAGGAGATCAACGAGCGTTTCTGCCGAGAGGCTTGGAATAAGTTCCCCGGCAACTGGAACCGTATCACGAATATGAGCATCCTCTGCAACGGTTCGGTCAGAATGGCTAACCTCGCTGTTGTCGGATCGCACCATATCAACGGCGTTTCAAAGCTCCATTCGCAGATCCTCGTTGACACCGTGTTCAAGGATTTCTATTATATGTACCCCGATCGCTTTACCAACGTAACAAACGGTATCGCGCATCGCCGCTGGATGTGTTATTCCTCGCCCGGACTTGCAGGTCTGCTTGACGAGATCATCGGCACGGGCTACAGAAAGAATCCGATCGAGCTTGAAAATCTTATGAAGTACGAGAACGACACAGCCGTGCTCGAACGTCTCCGCGGTATCAAGCACGATAATAAGGTCGCGTTCGCAAAGTTCGTTGAGAACCGCACGGGCATCGCTCTCGATACCCATTCGGTATTCGACGTACAGATCAAGCGTCTGCACGAGTACAAGCGTCAGCTTCTCAACGTGCTCAATATCATTGGCAACTATATCGATATCTGTGATAATCCGGACGCCGATTTCTATCCGAGAACCTACATCTTCGGCGCGAAGGCGGCTCCCGGATATCAGATGGCAAAGAGAATCATTCAGCTTATCTGCAAGCTTTCTAAGGAGATCGAAAATGATCCTCGCGTACGCGAAAAGCTCCGCGTGCTTTTCCTCGAGGACTACAACGTCAGCGCGGCTGAGTGCCTGATCCCCGCTGCCGAGATCAGCCAGCAGATCTCTCTTGCAGGTAAAGAAGCGAGCGGTACGGGCTGTATGAAGCTTATGCTCAACGGCGCGCTCACCATCGGTACTCTCGACGGCGCAAACGTCGAGATGGCTGCCGCAGTCGGCAACGAGAATATCTATATCTTTGGTCTGACCGCAAGCGAGGTCGACGAGCTCTGGCTCGCGGGTTATAATTCGGCTCTCTATTATGCGAGAAACGATAAGCTCCGCCGCATCGTTGACAGACTTAACGCGGGATTTGCGGGCGAGTCATTCGCGGATATCGCATCCTACCTCCTCGCAGGTCACGGCGTGGCTGACCCCTATATGTGTCTCGCTGACTACGATTCCTACCGCCTTGCACACGAGCAGATGTACCGCGATTACCTGTGCCGTGAGGATTGGACACGTCGTTCGCTCATCAATATCGCAAAGGGCGGATTCTTCGCCGCGGACCGCGCTGTAAAGGAATACGCCGATAATATTTGGAATATCAAACCAGTTACCAAGAATTAATATGCTTGCAAGATTTATGCAAAACGAATACTCCCCCGTCCCCCGCATCGAAAAAAGATGCGGGGCGGAGGATATTTCATCTCTCGGCGCATTTCGGTGCGGCGAGACCGTTGATATTATTGCCCGAGTGCCGAGAGTGCTCGGCGTCACGTCGGTTGCTCTCTGTATCCGCAGAGATAGACTTGCGCCGGCGGACGAAACGCTCGACGGCGCGGCACATACAGTCGATTTTGAGTACGTATCGACCGACTACGTTAACGATGAATATAAGCTAAGCCTCGACACAGCCGCGCTTTGCGGAGAGTCGAATTCGGGGCTTTTTTACTATACATATATTTTCCGTCAAGGCAAGGATTCGCTCCTCGCAAGCGCGACCGACAACGTGAATTTCACGCTCGTGCGAGAGAATTGGCAGGAATTCCGCCTGACTGTTTACCGTCCCGATTTCAAGGTCCCCGAGTGGCTCGGAGGCGGTATTATGTACCATATCTTCCTCGACCGCTTTGCAAAGGGCGAGGGAAGGGTCAGCTATCGCGCCGACTCCGTCCTTGACCCCGATTGGGAGAGCGGTGTACCGCAGTATGCAGAATATCGAGGTGCTGAGGTCAAAAACAACCACTTTTTCGGCGGAAATCTTTGGGGAATTATCGAAAAGCTCGACTATCTCGAGTCGCTCGGCGTGAGCATTCTTTATCTTTCTCCGATCTTCGAGGCGGCGAGCAATCATAAATACGACACCTCGGATTATATGAAGATCGCAGAGGAATTCGGCGGTGAGGAGGCGTTTGGAGCCCTTATCGAAGCCGCACATGCGAGAGGGATGAAGATCATTCTCGACGGCGTTTTCAACCATACGGGAAGCGACAGCCGATATTTCGACGAATTTGGCAGATACGGCGTTCCCGCGCGCGATGAGCAGTCGCCATATCACTCTTGGTACGATTTTCACGCCCCCGAAAAGGAAGGCGCGCCCGATTACACTTGTTGGTGGGGCATCAGAATTCTGCCGAGACTGAATACGCATACCGATTCCTGCCGCGAGTTTTTCACGGGCGTGGGCGGTGTTGCCGAGCATTATATGAAGTCTGGTATCGACGGCTGGCGTCTTGACGTTGCCGACGAGCTCCCCGACAGATTTCTGGAAGAACTTCGCGAGCGTATCCACAGCGTAAACGCCGAGAGTGTGCTTATCGGCGAGGTCTGGGAAAACGCCGCAGACAAGATCGCGTACGGCCGTCGCCGCTCATATTTCAGAGGCGCACAGCTCGACAGCGTGATGAATTATCCCATGCGCAAGGCTCTGCTCGAATTTGCCGAAAACGGCGATGCCGAGGCACTCTGCGCGGCTCTGACCGATCTTTATTCGTCCTATCCGAGATGCGTTTCGGATAGCCTTATGAACCTTATCGGAACGCACGACACCGAGCGCGTGCTGACGCTTCTCGGCAATCCGCGAAAGGCGCGTGAGAACGCCTACGCCTTCAACGCGGTGCAGGAAAAGCTTCGTCTTACGCCCGAGGAACGCGAGAGAGGCGTAAAGTTGCTCAAGCTGATCTCGGCACTCCAATTCACCATTTTCGGTTTCCCGTGCATCTATTACGGCGACGAGGCGGGTATGGAGGGTATGAGCGATCCCTTCTGTCGCTACCCTTTCCCGTGGCATAATATCGACGGGGAGACAAACGAGCACTACAAAAAGCTCGGTGAGATACGAAGGTCGGAAAAGGCGTTTGCGGGCGGTGAATTTAAGATTACCAAAGCGTACGGCGGTTATTTTGAGTTTATCAGATATAATAAGGAAGAAAAGGGATATATCCTTGTTGCGGTTAATATGGCGGACGAGCCCATAAAAGTGCAGGCGTCGGGCGGCATAAACCTCTATACGGGCAAGAGAGTGGTGGGAAATCCCTTGCTGAAGCAGGGCGAATTCCTGATCGTCAAAAAGAAAGGAGACGTAAAAAATGGGATTCTGGAGTAAGGTGGTCGGTCATTGGACAAAGCCGAAGGACCCGAACAGCGTTCGCTTCCGCCGCGAAATGGCGGAGAAAATCGCGGGTCAGTATATCAAATACGTCACTGAGCGCATCAACAACGTCGACGAGGTCATCGGGCGTAAGGGCAGCCTTGCCATCCGCGATGACGAATTCCTCGTTTTCGCCTCCGCAGATATCCTATTCCGTTGCAAGATCGACGAGCTCCGCGCAAGCGAGCTCCTCTCAAAGGACGGTGTTGTTCTCATCGGCCCCGACCTCGAGCACGGCGGAGAAGAGAGAACGATTATTGCGTATTACGTATATTATAGGAAGTGATTCTGTCGGCTGCGCCGAATGGTTATCCGCTAAAGCGGAATGAAGGAGGATTTTCGCCGAGGCGAAAATCTACATTAATAAAGTGGGACTGATTCGGTTAAGGAATCAGTCCCACTTTATTATAAAATGAATATCTTCTTCTCATAAGAACTGCCGCGGAGATGAGCGCGGTTACCGAAAGAGCGGTGAAGAATAGAATTGAATTCATTGAGGTGTCACCGGTGTCGGGAGAGCCTTGGCCTGCTCCCACGGTCATTATCAAGCTGAAATCTGATTCGGCGATTCTCCAGCCGCTATTTGTTTTTTCAAATCTGCATTCTGCTTTACCAACGGGATTGGGGGCACCGTATGCCGCAGGGTATCTGAACGTGACCGTTGCGGTAGCTTTTTCTGAATCCGTATACGTGATATCGAGCTCAATATTATCTACGTCTGCGGCTTGAGCTAAGTAATCCTTACCTGCAGCGGGAGCACCGTTAGGCAACAGGTCTACATGGCTCTGTGATTTTCCGGGATTTGCGTAAAGCTTGCCGTTTGCATCCTTATAAAACAGGGGATACTCGCGCCAAGCGTTGTCAGAAGGGTACATAAAGCGAAAAGCGTTTGCGTAAGCTTCGGGCGCGGCACCTTCGGTATATATTGTTTTGGCATATTCCTGCATCGCCGCAAAAGATCCGCCGGGGAGCTTTTCTTCGTTGACTTCAAAATACCAAACTTCTTTATCCAAATCATAGAGTCCGTCATCGTGAGCTTCAGATAAGTCTTTGTGTGTCAGCGCGATATGGTTATTGGTGGTATAAGCATCGATATAATTGTGGCGCACACGGTAATTGAAAAGATATGCTTCGCTTACCAGCTTTTGGGCTTCATTCTTTGTGATCCCCTGTACTTCTTCATCCGCGTTTGCGGTAAGGATCAGAGGGAGTATCATCAATATTGAAATAATTAACACAATACATTTTTTCATTTCGGAATCTCCTTTTTCATTAATTTGAACGGTATGTCCAAATTCATTATATCATATGGAAAGAAGTTTTGTCAATACTTTTAAATAAAAAAGTCTCGTCTGAAAAGATGAGGCTTTTTATAGTTATTATTGCCAAAATGAGGTATATTGTTTTGTGTATTTCGCTGAATTGTGTTCGCAACTATTGACAACGAGATGATGATATGATATAATACAATCAAATGAACGCAAGAAAGGAATGCTGTTATGAGTAAACAAGAAAGAAGCCCCTATGTTAAATTGCTTATCGACCTGTTAAAGACCGTGATTGCCACTTTTCTGTTCTTTCTCCTCTCGAATAATCTCATACGCGCGATATTTGAGGATGAGCAGGACAGGAGTGTTATCAATCTTGCTCTGGTCATTTCAATCTACTTTTTCTATTTTGCCGCGTTTTATATAATGCACGCAAGGAGAAGTATGGATGATTATTCGCTAAATATGGGTGACAGAAAATATTGCCTCAAGGAAGATTTCAAAGAGATCGTCATGGGCGACGGAAAGAGGCTTGCGATAATTTACGCCGTTCTTGCCGTTATGATGGAGCTGATCGCGCGTATCAAGGTCTTAAGATCTCTCTCAGCCGCTTTTTTACCGGTGTTTCCGATCTTTGCGATATCGGATTTTCCCGTGCTGATTGCGCTTATCGGATGGATGATCCTCACAGTAGGTTCAATTATAACCATCCTCTACAGCCACCACCGCGCACACGTACTTAAAGCAAAAGGAAAGCTGTAAAATTGAAACGCCTCGTCCGACAGGACGAGGCGTTTTTACTATAATTGAGATTTTCGCCGGGACGAAAATCTACCTTCATTTTGCATTTCGCATTTTTAATTTTGCATTTATTTAACGTCTGCCGAGAAGAGATGAACCTTATCAATTCCTCTTGTCTCGTCGAAGATAACGGTGAGCTTCTGTGCCTTGACGCCGAGGGGGATTCTGCGGAGAGAGTTGCGGTTGTTGGTGTCAGCGAATATCTCCTTACCGTCTGCAAGAACGCGGAAGGACTTGACAAGGGTCTTGGCAACCTTTACGGGAACGAAATCCTTACCCGTCATAAGCTTCTGCGCGAAGACACGCATCTTCTTGTTGGGAGAGATCGACTTGCGCGAGAAGTCGGGGTCGAAGACGAGACGAAGCTCGGAGAGCTCCTTTTCCTCGCCGAAATCAAATTCGAGCGCATCGCCGATCTCGAGCGTTGCATAATTGACGTTCATTTCCTCGTCGGGACGCTCGATACCGTTCAAAAGGAGTGCAAGCTCGGCTTCGGGAAGATTGATCTTAGCGGACTTTGTAAGCTCGGGGATCTCACGGACTGTGCCGGGGAGATAGCAGCCTGCATCGCGTAGCTTATCCTGGAGGACCTTCATCTTGGTCTCGTAAACGCCGTGAGGTGTTACGCCGTCGTTTACGCAGATAGAAGCCGCTGTACCCATTGCCTGACCGATGAGGGCACATGTCGCCATAACACGGGTCGAGGACATTGCGGCGTGGGTCGCGCTGATATTTCTGCCCGCGAAGAAGAGGTTGTCAACCTCGTGGCCGTAGAGCACGCGGTAGGGAATGCCGTATGGCGAGGGAGCGGGATAGAGCTTGGATGCGGGGTTGCCGCTGAGATAGGAACGGAAGCCCGCAGGGTTGTGGTCGTCCATCGGCCATCCGCCGTATGCTACGATATCGTCAAACTTTCCGCCCGCTTCAACGTCGTTCTCGGTGAGAACGTGCGCACCGACGTAGCGGCGGCTCTCTCTCTTGCCGGGGATGCATCCGACCCACTCGAGAGTCCAGTTCTCTGCATTGTGGTCGCCGTAGTTCTTGACGTGATCCCAGATGCCGTACGCGATCTTGAGAAGCTCGTCGCGCATTTCCTCGGCGTCGTGGATGCTGTCATACTCGCCGCCGAGCTCGAGCCACCAGAAATTGGTCTCGCTTGTGCCGAGCTTGTGGGGACGTGCAAGATACTTTACGTCTTCAACCTTAACGCCCGAAACACCCGTGCTTGCGTCGATGATATTTCCACCCGCCTCCTTGATGAGGTTGAAATCATCGTCTGTCTCAAATTTGTATGCCCAATCGGGAGCGGTGAAGGGAACGGGCTCGTCGGTCTCGCGTGCCTGAATGAGGCAGGACATACCCATCGTCTTCTTGTCCGCAACCTCCTTGCCCATAGCCTCGCCGTACTCGGAAGCCGCCTCACGGCCGACACGCCACTTTGCGCCCGAGAGGGGAGCGAGGATCGAGTCGCCCGAGCAGTCTGCAAAGTAGGTAGCCTTTACGGTGTGCCAGGTGTAGGTGGTCATCTGCCAAGCGGTGACGGATGTGATGTGGGATACGCCGTCCTTTTCTTCGCGGTCGGCGTCACAGCAGGTTGTGTTGAGAAGGAGGGTAATGTTCTTCTCAGCTTTGACCTTTGCCCAGAGCACGTTGTCAAAGGTGGAGGGGATGAGGGTGGGGTTGATGTAGATGTTTTCTTCTTCGATCTCGGAGATGATACCCGTCTCGCGGTTCTCAAGACCGTGAGCGCCGCGCACCCACATTCTGATCTCGCTCGATGCGTTTCCGCCGAGAACGGGTCTGTCCTGAATGAGGACGACCTTTGTGCCTTCTCTTGCAGCCGCGATAGCTGCGCAGAGACCGGTAAGTCCGCCTCCGATGATGCAGAGGTCGGTCTCGTGCTCAATATGTCTCATTCCATTGGTTTTTACGGTAAGTTCACTCATTATTTTCCTCCGTTCATTCCATCACAATTGTGACCTTAGTATAGAATTCTTTTCTGTCGCGCATCATTTCGAGTGCTTCAACGCAACGGTTGAGGGGATAACGATGTGTGATAAGAGCCTCGTAGTCGATAAGATCGCCGTCAGCCATAGCCTTGGCGGTTTCCTCCCAGTCGTTGATCTGACTGTTGTAGGAGGAGTTCCAGGTTCCGCGGAGTGTGATCTCACGGCGGAGGATCTGGGAATATACGCTCTGCGTGATCGTCATATCGCGCGCGGGGTTACCCATAAGGATAACGCGGCTGTGGGGCTTCATTGCCTGAATGAGGCTGCAGAGGGCTTGAGGAGCACCCGTACCCTCAATAGCGCAGTCGCAAAGACCGTCGCGCTCACGGTCATATGCTTCAAAGCCGAACTTCTTGGCAAAAGCAAGCTTCTCCTCGCTGATGTCAACGACGCGGACGATGCCCGCGCCCGCCTTCTTTGCCCAAGCGGCGGCGATGAGACCGATGGGTCCCGCGCCCCAGATAACAACTGTGTCGCCGAGCTTTACCTCGAGGCGGCGTACAGCGGCACGAGCGACAGCACCCGGCTCAACAAGCGATGCGCAAGCATAGGAAAGATCATCGGGAAGAAGAATAAGGTTTCGGATATCTACTGCAAGATATTCGGCAAACGCACCGTCGCGACGCGATCCGTAGTAGTCGTAGTTTTCGCAGTTTGCAAACTCACCGAGCTCGCAGGGAGTGCACTTGCGGCAGGGAAGAAGGGGGAATACAGCCGCACGGCGTCCGATCAGGGACTTGTCGTCGGCTTCAACGATCTCGCCTGCAAATTCGTGTCCGGGGATGGTGGGGAAATGGTAGGTGCCCTTCTCAAATACGCGGGGGATATCCGAGCCGCAAACGCCTGCCGCGCGGATCTTGAGAAGTACTTCGCCCGCGCTTCTCTTTGGCATCGGTACATCCTCATAACGGAAATCGCCGACAGCGTGGAGCACACAGGCTTTCATTGTTTCATTGCTCATTTTATGTTCTCCTTGTAGGAATAAATTTCATCAAAATAAAACGCAGTTTTACAAGTGGCGTTTACGCTTTGCCGTTGCATCCGCAAACGAGGATGCGCTGCTTGACAGCATCAACTACAGCCGCGCGAGCCGCTGTGCCATACTTCTTGGGGTCGTAGATCTTAGCGTCGGATGCGAGGTTCTCGCGGACCGCCGCGGTGTAAGCCACGCGGAGCTCGGTAGCAAAATTGACCTTGCAGATGCCCTCTGCGATACAGCTCTTTACAGCCTCGGGGGAGAGACCCGATGCACCGTGAAGAACAAGCGGGATCGAGCAGCAGTTCTCCTCAAGCTTCTTACGGATAGCGATCAGACGGGGAACGTCAAGAACGGGAGTGCCGACGTAGAAGCCGTGTGCGGTGCCGATAGCAACCGCGAGGGAGGAAATGCCCGTGCGCTTTACAAACTCCGCTGCTGCCTCGGGATCGGTTCCGTTGTCAGCGTCAGCCTCGAGATCGTCTTCCTTGCCGCCGACCTTGCCAAGCTCAGCCTCGGTGGGAATATCGAATCTATTTGCTATCTCGACAGCCTTTGCGGTAAGCTCGACGTTCTTCTCAAAGGATTCGCCCGAGCCGTCAAACATTACGGATGTATAGCCTGCAGAAGCGGCGGCGTCACAAAGCTCAAGGGAAGAACCGTGGTCGAGGTGAACCGCAACGGGAACTGTAGCCTTCTCGGCAAGTGCCTTTGCGATAGCGGCAAAGACCGAGGGGGAAGCATACTTGACCGTCGAGGGAGTGGTCTGAAGGATGACGGGAGCACGGAGTTCTTCTGCCGCTTCGATGATGGCGAGAGCCATCTCCATATTCTCGAAGTTGAATGCGCCAACGGCGTATCCGCCCTTCTGTGCGTTCAGAAGCATTTCTTTTGTGGTTACGTAGGACATTTTTCTACCTCTTTATCTTTTGATTTTTACAAGTCTTTGTATGCCCGAGGAAAGGAGGGACGCGAATTCGTCGATCTCCTCACGGGTGTTATCTTTGCAGAGACTCACGCGGATCGTGCAGTCGGCTTCCGAATCGGAGAGACCGAAGGCGACGAGAGCCGAGCTTACGTGACGGTTTTTGGCGTTTGAAGAGCAAGCCGAGCCGCTCGAAACGCATACTCCGCCCGCCGAGAGCAGATTGAGCATAGTCTGGCTCTTGATGCGGGGGAGGGTGATGCTTAAAATATGGGGAGCGCGTACGGGCGGGAGGTTGACGTTTGCGCCCGCCTCTACGATCTTCCCGATCGCGTAGTTTGAAAGATCGCTAAGATGATCAAAATTCTCATCCATTCTGGGCTTCATGATTTCGGCGGCTTTGGCAAAACCCACCGCGCCCGCGAGATTTTCGGTACCCGATCGCAGACCCTCCTCCTGACCGCCGCCGAAGATTACGGGGCAGAGTGCGCGCTTTTTGATCAGATCGCGGCGCAGAAAGAGTGCTCCGACGCCCGCGGGACCGTGGATCTTATGCGCGCTGACGCTGATGAGATCTATTTTTGAACTGTTCGGGAGCGGAATGCGCATGAAACCTTGAACCGCGTCGCAATGAATGAGGGCGGTCGGACATGTTTTTTTGATGATCTCTGCGGCACTTGCAATATCATATATCGCGCCGGTCTCGTTGTTGACAAGCATAAAGGATGACACGCAAATGCCTTTCTTAGCCTCGCGTTCGATAGCCTCGAGGTCAAGAGAACCGCCATTTGTCGGGATATTTACGAGTTCAAAGCCGCGCGAAACGAGTGCCTCGGCGGTGTTTGAGACCGAAGCATGCTCTGAATTTGTGATAAGTATGCGGCGTGAGTCGAGATGACGCCTATCGTGCGCCGTGCCGAGAAGCGCGAGATTGTTAGCTTCGCTTCCCGAACCGCAGAAAACGACCTGCCATTCGGCAGATCTCAGACCTGCGGAGGAGATCAGAGAAGATCTTGCGCCCTCAAGCCTTTTCTTTGCCGCAAGGCCCGCGGAGTGAAGGGACGACGGATTACCGACGTTATCCCAGACCTCAAGCATGGCTTGGCGTACCTCGGGAGCGAGATGGGTCGTTGCGCTGTTGTCAAGGTATATCATGATTATTTGAACTTGATATATTCAATGATCTGATTTACGTCATCGAGATGCTTATCATAGTTATCTGCAAGTGCGGTATAAGTGAAGACGTAGAAAAAATCGTCCTTCATTGCGACAGCCTGCAGATACTTGTAGTTATCTTCGCCAAGAGTGCATTCGTATTCGAAAACGAGAGTTTCCTTGTCCTCTATAGCGGGGGGATCGATCTTTACTCCGTTTTCATCGAGCTTAGGCTCGGAGGCGACTTCCTTGAAAGCAGGGAGAACCGCGGCAAATTCCTTAAGCGCGACTTCCTTGTAAGTTTCGAGAGTATCCATTTCACCGGGTTCGATTATCATGCAGGTGAAGGAGACGTTTGAGAAGTCATCCGAGGAATAGTATGCCGATGCCGTTCCGCCGGAGGTGTTTGAGACCCATGCCGTGGGAACGTACAGATAGAAGGAATCATTGTCGTTGGCTACGTTCTTGTATCCTTCGGGAGCACTATCCTTGGAGCATCCGGAAAGGATGAAAAGGAGGGAGAAAAGGAGACAAGTGATGGAAATGAGCGATTTTTTCATTTTATTCAGTCCTTTTTGTAATTTGCAACTGCGTCTGCCGCAGTAAGAATTCCGATTTTGCCGCTTTCGTATGTCAGACCGCCCTGAAAATAGACAGTGTAGGGAGGACGGATGGGACCGTCCGCCGAAAGCTCTACAGATGAGCCCTGAATGAATGCACCCGCCGCCATGATGACGGGATCCGAGTATCCGGGCATATCCCAGGGCTCGGGAGTTACGAAGGAATCAACGGGCGAGCCCGCCTGGATTCCTCTGCAGAATGCGCAAAGGATCTCGGGGTCGTGCGTGATGACGGTCTGGATGATGTCGTAACGAGTTTCATTCCAGGAGGGATATGTGTCGTAACCCATCTTCTCGAAGATATAAGCCGCAAGATGCGCTGTCTTGATAGCCGCAGCGGTGGTATGGGGAGCGTAGAAGAGCCCCTGAAACATCGTTCTGTTCTGACCGAGAGTCGCACCGACTTCGCCTCCCGTGCCGACTGTGGTGAGACGGTAGGAAGCAAGCTCGACCGCGCGCTCGCTTCCCGCGATGTATCCGCCCGTCAGAGCCATTCCGCCTCCGGGATTCTTGATGAGCGAGCCGACGAGCATATCTGCTCGGGGCTCGTATTCTGCGGTGAATTCGCCATAGCAGTTGTCAACGACAACGTAAACGCCGCCGCGGATAGCGTGGACAGCATCGGTGACCGCGCTGATCTCGTCGGGCGAGAGAGTACGGCGGTTGAGATAACCTTTAGAACGCTGAATGAATACGACTTTAACGCTTTCATCATTCTTTACGCGTTCAACAATGGCGGGTATATCAAGTCCGCCCTCGGCGGTCATTTCGATCTGAGCGTAGTTTACGCCGAAATCCGCAAGCGAGCCGTCGCCCGTCTTGCCCGAAATTCCGATAACGCCGTCAAGGGTATCGTATGGCTTACCCGCGACAGAGAGGAGGGTATCGTTCGGACGGAGAAGTCCGAAGAGAGCGGTCGAGAGGGCATGGGTTCCGTTTACGAAATTGTGGCGAACGAGTGCCGCCTCCGTGCCGAAAACACGGCTCCATACGCGGTCAAGGACCTCGCGTCCGCGGTCGTCATAGCCGTAGCCCGTGGTTGAGCCGAAGCAAGCGTCGCTGACACGCTCCTCGCGGAAGGCGTCAAGTACGCGGCAGGTGCCGATATAGGAAACGCGGTCGATCTCGGCGAAGATCGGTGCCAGCGCCGCCTCTGCCTCACGGGCGAGGGCGAGTGTTTTATCCGAAAAAGTCATTTTGTACCTTTATTATTTGCTGATATTATTTGCTGATTTTTTGGTAGAAGCGTTCGAGATGATCGCTTCCGTCGCTCGAAATGAATTCGATATTTCCGATCTTTCGAGACAAAGAATTGATTGAAAGTTCCTCGAGCAGGTGTTTTGTGTGGCGGGCTGTGCCGTCCGAGCCGTCAAAAACGCTGACGTTCTCGCCCGCGGCGCGCTTGATCTCGTCAAGCACGAGAGGATAGTGCGTACAGCCGAGAACGATACCGTCAAAGCCATCAGCTCGGTATGGAGCGAAGACGGAGCGGAGATATTCCTCGATATCCTCGGAGGATGCGCCGCTTTCGACCATAAATGCGAGCTCATGGCAGGGAACGCCGATGAATTCGCAGTTGTCCTTTGAATTTGCGCGGAGAAGCGCGGCAAAGCGGCTCTCGCTGACGGTAACGGGGGTTGCGAGAACGAGTACGCGGCGGCATCCCGAGACCCTTGCGGGTTTTACCGCGGGCTCGATGCCGATTATGGGCAGACCCTCGTAAGCCGCGCGCAGAGGCTCGATGGCTACCGCGGTTGCTGTATTGCAGGCGACGACAATCGCCTTTGCGCCGCGCGAGAGAAGTACGTTTACGATTCCCTTTGAGATTTCGAGGATCTCCTCGTGCGTCTTTGCGCCGTAGGGAGCGTTTGCGCGGTCGCCGTAATATATGAAGTCCTCGTTCGGGAGAAGTCGGCGAAGCTCACGAAGGAGCGAAAGTCCGCCGACTCCCGAATCGAAAACCCCGATGGGGGAAGAATTCATCAGAGTGTGGGATCAAGTGCGAATGCGGTTGCAAGCTCTGTGCAAGCCTTGACGTCGCGGAGGTCGATCATTTCAACGCCCGAATGGATATAGCGGCTGGGGATCGAGATGCATCCCGCGTATGCGCCGACGCCCGCGCCCTGGAGCACGCTTGTGTCGGTTCCGCCGTAGAGAAGGATCTCGTTCTGAGATGTGATCTTCTTATCTTTTGCGAGCTTCTGAAGCTTGGAAACTACCTCGCCCGAGCAGATTACCGAGCCGTCCTTGATCTTGATAGCCGCGCCACCGCCGAGCTTTACAGCCATAGGCTTAGAGCCCTGAGCGTCGCCGGTGCCGGTAACGTCAAATGCGATCGCGATATCGGGAGCGATCGAGAAGCCTGCGGGACGTGCGCCGCGGCATCCGACCTCTTCCTGGACCGAGAAGACGTAATACATATCGTGAGGGCAGTTTTCAGCGAGAGCCTTTGCGGTCTCGATCATGATAGCGCAGCCGATGCGGTCGTCGATGGGGCGGCCGACAGCGCGGGCCCCGCCGAGCTTCGAGAGATTGTGAGCGAGGGAGAAGCAATCGCCGATCTTTACCTTGCGGGACGCTTCCTTCGCGGAGGTCGCGCCGATATCAACGACGCACTTGTCAGCCGCAAGATCGGATGCCTTGGTTCCCGCCTCGGGAACAAGGATGCCCTTCTCGCCGTTTGCAAAAACGACGTGGCTGAATGCGGCGGCAACGAAATTGATGCCTCCGATGGGAGCAAAGCGGATGAATCCGTTCTCTTCAATATAGGTTACGATAAATCCGATCTCGTCCATATGAGCGCAGTAAAGGAGTTTTTTGCGCTCGCCGCCTTCAAGGTTACCGTACTTGATAGCGATGAGGTTGCCGAGAGCGTCGGTATAGGTCTCGTCTACGTAGGGAGCGACTTCACGCTCAAGAAGAGCCGCGATCTGCTTTTCATTGCCCGAAACGCCGGGACAGCATACAACTTTTTTAATAAGAGAATACATTTATATTTTCCTCCGAGATCAACTAAATTTATATGATGTGAGAATTGCGTAAACGTGGGACTTGATCGACTCAAAGTCGCGGATCGCGATTACGCAGGAAGCCGAATGAAGATAACGAGTGGGCGCGGAAATTGCAAGACAGCGTGTGCCGTCCGCACTCTTATGGATATGACCCGCATCGTTGCCGCCCGAAACGTAACGCTTTATCTGCGCGGGAATACCGTTTTCCTCGGCGATCTTCATCGCGCCGTCGACAAAATCGCGGTTGTAGATCGTGGAGCGGTCCATAAGGGATACGACTCCGCCGTTACCAACCTCGCTGACTCTCGAGTTCTTGGGAACGTCGGGAAGGTCCGCGATCGCGGTGGTCTCAAGAACGATCGCGTAGTCGGGGCGGAAGCGGTGTGCCGCCGCGGTTGCGCCCGAGATACCGATCTCCTCGCGTACAGTGAAGGCACAAACGAGGTCGAAGGGAAGCTCGATGCCTTCTTTTTTGATGCGGCGCAGAGTCTCGATCATAACGACGCATCCGAGACGGTCGTCAAGAGCCTTGCACTTTGCGTAAGCGTCGTTCTCACCAAAGATGACGAACTCGCTGTCAAATGTTCCGCTGTCGCCGCGTGAAAGAACGCTTTCGGCATCCTCTCTCGAGGTCGCGCCGATATCAACGTACATATCGTTTGCCTTTGTCGCGTTCTTGCGCTCCTCGGCGGACTGATGGTGGATCGCCTTTGACGCGATAACGCCGCTGACGTCGCCCTCCTTGCCGCGGAAGGTGACCTTTCTGCCGCAGAGAACGCGGGGATCGATACCGCCGAGGCATCCGAAGCGGATGTAGCCGTCGCTGTCGATGTCCTTGATGATGAAGCCGACCTCATCCATATGAGCCGAGAGCATGACCGTCTTTTCGGGGCGGTTCTTGCCGTGGAGAACGGCAAATACGTTGCTCATTCTGTCGCGGATGATCTGCGCGTCGGTGTTCTCAAGTTGTTTTATGATCTCGTCCGCAACAGCCTCCTCCGAGCCCGTAGGTCCGAATACGAGGGAGAGATGACGGAGCAATTCAATTCCTTCAAGAAATTTAGTTTCACTCATTGGGGCATACCTCCTTTTCGATCTCGGAACTTGTTACGAAGAGAGTGATAAGATCACGCATTCCTGCCGCGTCGTTCATAGAAATGACCTCGTTCGAGGTGTGCATACTGCGCAGAGGGAGTCCGATGTCAACGGTGGGAATACCGTTGCGGACAAGGTTGACGACCATTGTGTTGGTTCCGGTTCCTCCTGCGGTTACCGACATCTGATGCTTGATCTCCTTTTCGTCCGCAAGACGGCGAAGGAGGGCGGTCAGTCTCTTGTCGGTGATTGGACCTGTGGAGATCGAGGGTCCGCCGTCAAGAGGTACGGTCTCGCTTCTCTTGGTATCGGGAGTGCTTCCGAGGTCAACGTCTGCAACGATCGCGCAGATGGGATTTACCTCGTATGCGCCTGTTGCCGCACCCGTCATAAATCCGCCCGCTTCCTCAAAATTCGAGAGCTGAACGTAAACGTCGCCCCAAAGCTCGTCCGCGGGGATCTCAGCTACAGCCGCGATGGCGCAAGCCGCGCAAGCCTTGTCGTCAAAGCCCTTGCCCGCGATCTTGTTGTTGCGGAGCTTGGTATAAACGGGGCGGAAGCCGATGGGCGTGCCGATAGATACGTACTTTTCGAGCTCTTCCTTAGAGTAGCCCGTGTCGATGAGAAGCTCGGTGATATCGCGGAGCTTGCCCGACTCGCCCGGCTTCTGAAGGTGGGGAGGTGTGGAGCCTACGACGCCGTAGATCTCGCGTCCCTCGCCGTATATGATAACCTCGCTTGCCTGAAGAATTCGGGTGTCCATACCGCCGATCGAGGTGACGGTAAGGAATCCGCCCTCCTTGATCTCGGTTACGATCATTCCGATCTCGTCAAAGTGAGCATCAACGAGGATCCTTTGCGCGTTTTCCTTACCGCAACGGCGGATGAGGTGATAACAGCCGAGGCGCGTTTCGCGGACCTCGTCAAAATAGGGTGATACGATCTCGTAAAGCTTTTCCTTAGAGTATCTCGTATGGCCCGTGACCGACATCAGAGATGCCAGCGACAGAGTAAGCTCTGTCAGGTCGATCTTGTGTTCCATATTTCTTCTTCCTTTCGGATTGATTACAGATTTTTTACGATATTTTTGAAGACCTCGCCTCGCTCGGCAAAGTTCTTGAATTTGTCAAATGAGGTTGCCGCGGGGGAGAGCAGGACGGCACTTCCCGAGGGAGTAAGAGATTCCGCAAGCTTGACGCAAGCCTCGAAATCCTCCTCGCGGAAGATCTTAAGCTCGGAATCGGGATAATCTGATGCGACCGATGCGAGCGCTTCGCTTACCTCGTCCGCGGTCTCGCCCGTGACGATAACGGCACCCGCGCGTAGATAAAGCTCGTGTGCAAGCTCGATATAGGGCGTCTTCTTGCCTCGTCCGCCGACGATGAGGGTCGGCTTGTTCGAGAAGGTTGAAAGAGCCGCGATGGTGCGCGTGGGGCTCGAGTCGATCGAGCTGTTGTAATACTTGACGCCGTTCTTCTCGCGAACGAGCTCAAGACGGTGCGCGACGCCGCCGAAGGTCTTGGCAACTCGTGCTACGGCGTCCTTTTCGGCAATTCCGTAGGTCAGAGCAGTCGCGGTCATATAGTTTTCAATGTTGTGAACGCCGGGGATCTTGATGTCGGATGCGAGGAGAAGAACTTCTTCGCTTGCTCCGTCCGAGAGGATGATCTTGCCGTCGCGGAGGAAGATTCCCTTTGCTCCTCGGGCATCGAGGGCGGCGTATGAGTCTCTGTAAGCCGAGAAGATGATCTTCGGCGTTTCGGTTTTTAATGCAAGCTCACGGCAATATCCGTCGGTCGCGTTGAGTACGAGACGAGAGGTCTTTCTGCCGCAGACCTTGTATTTTGCCTCGGCATATTCGTTCATGTCGATATGCCAGTTTAGGTGGTTGGGGGTGATATTCGTGATAGCTGCGTTTGTCGCGCGCGAATCCATGGTCATAAGCTGGAAGCTCGAAAGCTCAAGCACGCAGATATCGTTCTTTCCGATCTTGTCAAGGAGAGGAAAAAGGGGAGTTCCGATGTTACCGCCGAGGTAGACCTTGCCGCCCTTGTAGCCTTCCTTGAGAATGAGGCTTGTGAGCGTTGAGGTGGTAGTCTTACCGTCGCTTCCCGTGACCGCAATGATGCGCGCGGGTGTGTGCTCACAGAAGAATTCGACCTCTGAGGTCAGTATCGCGCCCGAATTGATAGCGGGAGTCAGATCGCCCGCGTCGGGTCTGATGCCGGGTGAGCGGAAGATTACGGCACGGCTCGTGTCGCAGGAAAAATCCTTGGTCGGCTCGATCCCGCACTCAAATTTCACACCTTCCCCCGCAAGCTCGCGTGCGGCGTCTCCGAGATCGTCAAAGGACTTCATATCGCGTACCGTGACCGACTTGCCAAGTCCGGCGCGTACAAATTCGCGTGCAACGGGGACGTTAGATACTCCGAATCCGAGCAGAATTATATTTTTATCCGAAAACTTTTCGCAAAGCAGATCGTGTAACATAGATTCACCTTTATATAAATAAAATCATTCAAACTATATTATATAATATAATTGCGAAATGTGCAACACTTTTGAGCAAAAAAGATGAAAATTTAACAAAATAATTACAGCTGTGATTTGCGATTTTCTCTTGACACGGAACAAATGTTCTGCTATAATATAAAAGAACAAATGTTCTTGTGTAAGAGAAAGGCGGATAAAATGAAGGACAGATGTATTCTCCATATTGATATGAACAATTTCTTTGCGACGGTCGAATGTCGGGACAGGATGGATCTTATCGGTAAGCCTGTTGCCGTCGGAGGAGATGCCGAGGCGCGGCATGGCATAATCCTTGCGAAAAATTACGTGGCGAAATCATACGGAATAAGGACGGGCGAGAGTATTCTCGAGGCGCGCAGAAAATGTCCGAAGCTCGTCATCCTTCCTCCGCATTACGACGAATACGTCAAGGTCTCGCGCGCGGCAAGGGAGATATATTCGCGATATACCGATATGATCGAATCCTTTGGAATCGACGAATGTTGGATAGACGTCACCGACAGCGAATACCTCTTCGGCGGTGGTGTCAGCATCGCTGACGAGATACGCGATCGGATCAAGCGCGAGCTCGGCGTAACGGTCTCTGTCGGCGTTTCCTTCAACAAGATATTTGCCAAGCTTGGAAGCGACCTCAAAAAGCCCGACGCGACCACTCTTATATCCCGCGAAAATTACCGTGACGTGGTCTGGACACTTCCCGCCGAGGAGCTTCTCTTTGTCGGCAGAGCGACCAAGCGGCGGCTCAATATGCTTGGAATTTTCACCATCGGAGAGCTTGCAAATGCCGATCCCGAGCTGCTTTCGCGCTGTCTTGGGAAGAACGGATTGATGCTCAAGAATTTTGCACTCGGCAGGGATAGCGCGCCCGTATTGCGAAACGAGGCGTTATATCCCGTAAAAAGTGTGGGAAACAGCACCACTACGCCGCGTGACATCAAAACTCTCCGTGAAGCTGAGATCGTCTTTGCCGTGCTTTGCGAGAGCGTTGCGGTTCGCCTCCGAGCCGAGGGGAAGAAGTGCACGACGGTGCGCATTTCGGTGCGCGGAAGCGATCTTTCCTGGTATTCCAAGCAATGCCGTGTCGAGCCGACCTTCTCGGAGCGCGAGATATACAACGCCGCGCTGACGCTCTATATAAAGGAGCGCGATGGCAGAGCCGTACGCAGCCTTGGCGTCTGCGGTGCCGATCTTTGCCCCGAGAGCGACGAGCAGATCTCGATCTTTGACGGTGAGACTGTCGGACGCGCTCGGCTCGAGGTGCTCGAGAAAACGACCGATGCCATCCGACAAAGATTCGGAAAATTTGCCATCCGCCGCGGACTTTTGCTTGAGGACAGGACTCTTTCGGGCTTCTGCCCGCATGAGGACCATACCGTTCATCCCATAGCCCTCAGAACTTTGTAAAATATGTAAATACATTCTATTGACAAAGTGAAAATTACATGCTATAATATAATTGCTGTCTTATGACATTAAAAATTATTTTATAATAAGGAGAAAAATCATGAGCAAGAAAAACTTGATGGCTATTGTTTTGGCAGTTGCGATCATTGCGGTTGCCGTTGGCGTTGGCGTCGGTATCTATATGAACCGTCCCGAGGTCGTTATGCAGACCTCCGTACAGGGACTTCTGACCGATGTTTTTGAACGCGAGGAGTTCGAAGTCGTTTCAAAGCTTCTTGAAAGCGGATCCGCGGAGATCATCATGTCGCTTTCGGGCGGCGGAAACGAGGTTTCCCTTGAATATAAGGAATATTTCGGACTCAAAAATAACGAGACTTACATTGAAAAGCTGAAGCTTTCGGCAAATGACTTTTCGATCGACGGCAGCCTTTACGCCGGCGAGGATTATATGTACGTTTCTATCCCCGATATTTATGGCGAGGCTGTTGGTATTGTAAGAGGCGATACTTCCAAGTCCTTCGATTCCTCCATCTTTGCATATGATTCGGGAAGCGACTACGAGCTTGACGAGGAGATCTCCGACGCGATCAAGATCCTTTGCAATCTCTATGACGACGCGCAGGACAAGAAGCTCGTTGCCGACGTAGAGGAATTACTTAACTCGTACGTAAAGTTGATCATGGATTCTATCGGAGATCATGCCGAGATCAAGAAGGAAAATGAAACTGTCGAGATCCACGGCGATGACGTGAACGCAAGAGTGATTACCGTTGAGATCGACGTTGAGTGTCTCTATAACGTAATGGTAGATCTCCATGAGGAGCTTGAAAAGGATAAAAAGATCCCCAAGCTGATCAAGAAGTACGGTAATCTTATCGACGAATACGTTGAAGGAACCTCTTATGAGGGCTTCCTCCAGACCGAGCTCGGCGAGGATGACAGTGAGGATCTTGTTGACGTTATTATCGACGAATACGAGACTGCTATAGACGAATTGGGCGATTTGCTTGACGAGGCGGAGGATTCGCTTGACGAAGCTGATACTTTCAAGATCTACGTTGAGCTTGTAACCAAGAAGTCCTCCTCCGATCTGATGGCTCTGAACGTTTCTATGAAGTATAAGGAGTCCTACGGTGGCGGCAGCAACCAGAAGATGGAGCTTCTTGACGTTCAGATCGGTAAGGGCGGTGTCAAGAGCAGTGAAAGGATCACTGTCACCGTTGCGGAAGAGTACGTTGTTGAATTCAAGGTAAAGCAGAACGATAAGAAGGCATATAAGGCTCAGTTCTCCGTCAAGGAAGGCGAAGAGGAGCTTGCAGTACTTTACGCCGAGATCGACAAGGCAGGCGAGGAATTTGAGTTCGGTATGGAAGCAGAAGGCGAAAGCTATGCCATCGTCGGAGATTATACCAACAAGGGAAAGACCCATACTCTTGATTTCAAGGATATCGTTTATACCGACGGTTCGGGCGAGAAGACCTCGATGATCAATGAGCTTCTCGGCGAGGCTGAGAGTATCGACCTTGACTTTGAACTCAAGTTGATCATCTGCGAAAGCGACAAGCCCAAGCCTATCAAAAAGGGCGATGTAAAGTCTGCCTTTGATCTTAACGAGGACGACTTTGAGGATATCAAGATCGCGATCGAGGAAATTGCGGCATTTTGGGGAACCGCAGAACCCGGTATTGATTTTGGCGGTTCGTCAAGCGGTATCGGATGGTAACTGAATAAATACAAAAGAACTCCGCGTGCCACGGCACGCGGAGTTCTTTTACATTTTATTCTTTTTCAACGATATTCGCCGATTCAAATACTATCGAGATAACTCTCTCAAGGTTGAACTGATAGCGGAGGTATCCGGGGTAATAGTTCATTTCGAACATAGCCTCGATGGTCTTGCGGTCGTAATTGTAGCCTCTGTTGTTATAATACTCTACGTAATCGTCGAGAGCGGCATTGTATTCATCATCCGTATAAGTCTTGTTTTCGGCTTCAAGAACGTAATAGATTATCATATCGTCGCGTACTGTATCTTCAGCCTTTTTGCGGAGGACGTCATCGGTCTCGCCCTGCGATAGCATATATTCCTCGTAGGACATGCCGAGCTTTTCCGCCATAAGGGTCATATAGCTTACGTTTGAATTATAGTAGTAGAGATACTGCTCACTCGGATAGGAATAGACGTTTGCCTTTTCCTTGAGCGCCTCAAGGATCTGGCTGCTGACCTGATTCAGAAGATCTGATTCATAAAGCTGAGAGAGATAATTCTTGTAGTAATCCCTGAATTCAGCGAGAGTCTTGTAATCTCCGTCTGTCAGGGAATTGATGTGAGAATCCTGAATATCAAAAACTCTCTTGCCGTATACCGTGATCTCAAATACTGCTTCCTTGCCGGCGAGAGCTTCGTTGTAGTTTTCCGGGAAGGTAACGGGTACCTCCACCATCTCTCCGACGGTCGCGCCGATGATACCCGATGCAAATCCGGGGATGTATCCGCTGTCATGATCGTTGACGATCATTCCTACGTTTGTGGTGGAAGATCCGCCCTGGAAGACCTCTCCGTTGATCTTACCGACAAATCCGATCTCAACGTAGTCCCATTCCTCAACGGTGCCTTCCTTAACGAGGGTGTAGGGGCATTCGAATTTGTAATTTGTAACGTAATAGTCGATAAGAGAAGTAATATTGGCATCGATCACCTTGTCCGTGATCTCGGGGGGGAGGGAGTCGACTGTGAGTGTTATATTCTTGTAATCGACTTCAATGTGATCCGAAAGCTTGAGTCCGGAATAGCTCGGCTTTGAGCCGTATGCGGGGGCGTCTCCCTTATTGGAAGAGGTATCCTCGGCTGAGCTGCTTGCACCGGGATACTTTGTTGAATCGGGAGTCATCGTTACGCCGAACTCACCGAACATGTCCGTAATACACGAGCAGAGCAGCATGCTCGAAAAAATAAGTATTGCCGTAAGGCAGATCAATTTCTTTTTCATTTAATTATTCTCCAATTATTGATGAAAATATCGCACCCTCGGCTTCGCCGCTGGTGCGATGTTTTCTCGGGTAAGCCTTATGCTTCCTTCTTAGCGATAACTTCCTTGCCGTCATACATGCCGCATTCGGGGCAAACGTGATGAGCCTTGATAAGTGCTTCACAGTTGGGGCACTTTACAAGACCGGGAGTTACAAGCTTCCAGTTAGCGCGTCTCTTGTCTCTGCGAGCTTTGGATGTTTTTCTCTTCGGTACTGCCATAACCTACACCTCCTATATTTTTACATAAAAGATTTACGAAATTCTGCGCTTTTATTCGTCGTCCTCAAGGAGCTCTTTGAGCTTGTTCCATCTGGGGTCGATCTCACGCGGAGCGCATCCGCATTCATCGCCGGTCATTTTTTTTCCGCACTTCGGGCAGAGTCCGCGGCAATCGGGAGAGCAGAGAAGCCTTGACGGTAGCTCAAGGTAAATCGACTCGATGATCGCGTCGTCGGGCTCAAGAATTCCTCTTTTAACTACGAGGTATTCGTCCGCCTTTTCTTCAAGCACCTCGTCCGAGACTGTTCCCTCGGTTACGATAGTGCGGTCAAAATCGAATTCAAGCACTGCTTCGACAGGGTCAAGGCAACGTGCACATTCTCCGCGGTAAGGAACGGTAACGCGCGAGACCAGAGTTACGAGGCCTGCGCTTCCGCTTACGATACCCGAAATACGGGCACCGGGGAGATATTCGATTCCAAAGGGTGCGGCATCGGGGAAGATCTCGCCGTCTATCTCCAGCTCACGGATTTCACCGCGCAGTATTGCAGACAGATCTATAAGCATTTGCGTAATCCTCCCATGAAACGGCATAAAAAGCGACAATACATATTATAATACGGAAAAGGGAATATGTCAAGATGAAATTATGAATTTCTCGTGATAATTTGTAAAATTCACAAGTTTTTTTCAAAAATCAACCGATAACAACGGTATAAGCACCCTCGGAAAGCGGGAAGAGAATACGGTCTCCGATTCGTCTTCCATTGATCTCTTCGAGTCCGAATTCAATTCCGTTGATCTTCAGGCTGTCATTTTCGGATATGAGGGATACGGTAGCGGCGCTTTCCTCGGGGATGATGAAGCTGTATTCGAATTTGTCTCCTACGGAGACCCATGCGCTTTCTATGCGACCCGCAACAGAGTCGTAGGATGCGCGTGCTGTCGTGATGCGCTTCTGACCTTCGGGAAGCTCGTCGTCACGTCTCATATCGGGCGTGGGAGAGAGGAAGAAATGCTCAAAGCCGGGAACCTCGGGATCGGGCTTGATTCCGCACATGCCCGAATAGAGCCATTCCGCAACTGCGCCGTAAGCGTAGTGGTTGAAGGAGTTCATGCCGACGTCGCCGAATCCGCGCTCGAGCGTGTAGGAATTCCATCTTTCCCAAACGGTAGTTGCGCCCTGGCGGACCGAGTAGAGCCAGCTTGGGTCGCGTGTCTGAAGAAGGAGCGAATAGCAGAGCGAGTGCAGACCGAGACGCTCAAGCGTCTGATTGAGGATGCCCGTGCCGACGAATCCCGTAGAGAGGGTGTAGTCATTGTCGATGATCTTCTTCTCAAGCTTCTTGATATATGAATCACGGTCCTCGTCGGGAACGAGATCAAAGGCGAGAGCGAGGAGATACGCGGTCTGAGTCTTGACTGTCAGATCGCCGTCCTCTATATATCTGCATCTCCAATGAGAGACGATGCGTTCGCGCAGCTCAGCGTAATGAGCGGCACGCTCGGTCTTGCCGAGGATATCGCAGAATTTCTTCATAAGAGAAGCGTCGTATGCGTAATAGGATACCGCGATGTAACGCTTATCGGTGACGTCGTAGTTGAGCCAGTCGCCGTATGCGGTGTTGGGACCCTCAAGACCGTACTGATCGAGATACTGCATATAGTATTCCATCGAGTCAAAATGCTCCTCGAGGATCGCTTTGTCGTTATACATTTCATAGAGCTTGTTCGGGACGATCAAGCCGGCGTCGCCCCATGCGGCGTTGCCGTTGTTGCCCTTGAATACGCGAGGGATAACGTCGCAGTACGCACCGTCAAAGCCCTCTTGTGAGTCGCGCGCGTCGCCGAGCCACTTGTGCATGAAGGGACGGATGTCCGCGAGATATGCCGCAGCACCGGCAAAGATCTGCGTGTCTCCCGTCCAACCGAGTCGTTCGTCGCGCTGAGGACAGTCGGTAGGCGCGGAGAAATAATTTCCTCTCATGCCCCAAACGATATTTGAATAGAGGCGGTTGACCTCGGGATTGTCGCAGGAAAAATCGCCTGTTTCGATGAAATCCGAGCAGATGACCTCACCGGCAACCGAAAGAACGTCGATATCACCGTCAGCGCGGATCTCAAGATAGCGGAAGCCGAAGAAGGAATGGGTAGGGAAATAGGTTTCGATGCCGTTGCCCGAAGCAACGTATACGAGACGCGCCATAGCCGAGCGGTAGTTCTTGATGTACATACTTCCCTTAGGCCCGTCGTTTCCGCGCGCGGGATCGCCGCTGTCGTTGAGCATTTCGGCAAAGTAGATCTTGATCTTCGTTCCGCGCGGAGCCTTGAACATCAGTATCGGACGGCCGACCATGTTCTGACCCATATCAAGGATCAGAGCCTCGCCGTATTCAAGTCTTGTCTGCTCGCACCAGTCGCCTACGTTCTTCGAGATTACGTTGATCTCTCCGTACTCGGAGCCGTCGTGGACCGTACCATTGTGGCAGACAGCGGAGATCGGGCGGAGAAGAAGCTCGTGACGCGGTCTGATAGCGGGACCGACAAGAGGAACGATCTCGCAGGTGTAATCGGTGAAGAGCTCGGCGTTCACCCATTCATGCGCCTCGGGAGCGATAGAGGGCTCCGGAACTGTTGCGTCGTAGTATTCGCCGTCCCAGATGTCGGCAAACATAACGGGACCGCAGATGGCAGCCTTCCAGCTCTCACCCGACGCGATGATCTCGCTCTCGCCGTCCGAGTATTCGATCTCGATCTCGCCCGCGAATGCCATGGGTTTGAAGCCGTAGAATCCGAAGGAGATACGACCCGTCCACCAGCCCGGTGAGACCTCGGCTACGATGCGGTTTCTGTCCTTGCAGAGAGAAGTGATATCGTATTCGTACTCGAATACGCGGCTGCGGTAATCGGTCCAGCCGGGCTTGTATTCGTCGGCGGTGGGAATGCCGTCGATCTCGTGACCTACGCGCGCACCGTTGACGAAAACGTCGAAGATACCGAGGGCGGTTGCGCGGAGGGTGACCTTTTCGACCGCACGTCCGGGCTCGGGAGCAAACTCGCAAAGCAGGTTAAGGAGACCCTTACCCGGCTCAAGCTCGCGCTCGTAGCTATTGAATTTCATATTTTTCCAAGGATGCTCGACGGGGTTGCCCACGAGCGAAGGATGGGTTATAAATCTTGCCTTTTTCATGACTTTCTCCTTGCGGATTTATAGTTACAATTATTATACTATAAATTTAAGGAAAATGCAAGGGAAATGAAAATAAAAGTAAAGTAAGAACGGGCAAAATACAATAATACCACGTCTTCCGATTGACAATACATAAAAAAATAGTAGAATATAATTGTAAATTTTGCAGTTTCCGCGAAACTTTTACGTCGTTTTTCCGTCTTAAAGTATGAAAGGAGTAAAACGCCATGAAAAAACTATCAATTATACTTGTATTGATCATGATCCTCGGTGCGTTTTCATCATGCGTCGGCATAGGAAACAAACCGCCTGCCGATACCACGGAGCCCGGTGACGTTGCTTATGAGCGGGATTTCAGCTTTTCGTATGAATTGGATAGAACGGAATATACTCGCGGCGAGACTATAAAGATAAAGGCAACGGTCACCAATTCTTCGGGCGAGGACTATATTTATACAGGATCCTCGACGGAATTTTTCCCTTCGATCAGCCTGTATTGGATACAGATAGGCGACGAAAAGGGCGGAGTCATCGATCATGATCCCGTTGCGGTAACCGACGATTTCGTTAAAATGACGATAAAGAACGGTGAAAGCGGAAGCAGAACCTATAGCTTTAAGATCCCGGATGACGCTGTGTGTGCCGATTACAGCATAACTCTTTCCTTTGGCAGAGACAGCAAGGAATTTCTCGGTGTTTTAAGGATCGCCGAATCAACCTCGCAGAATTCAAGCGATGAATACGATTACAGCCCGATCACGGTGAGCTCGGGAAGCGGTAAGATCAATCCGGTAAGGTGCTTCCTGAGTTCAACTGTCTACGACGGAGACAGCATTGCAGAGGGATGCGGTGCGGGTATAGGCATGATTTTTGGAAATGACAAGACCGATCAATCAACTTTCCCTGTCTTGGTCCTTGACGGAAAGCTTGAAGCACTCCTGCCGGTGAATTCTTCGCTCGTAGGTGTGACGGTATATGATCTTGATTATAACGCTATCGAGGAAAAGAAAAGTATATCAGAGCTCTCCGAACTTCCCGAGGGAGAGTATCTCATAGTGCTGAGAGTAAAATCCGATTCGCGCGGCTGTATTCCCGATGTTTCCGAGTACTCGATCACCGATTATGAGGATTTCTTTAAGTTTATCATACCGAAAGATGCGATTCCCGCCTTTTCGTATGCAAAAGAATCCGAGATGTACAAGGAAAACGATCCCGGAGTAAAATCAAGCGGATTTGGGAACACGACCGAGGTTGAGATCAATACTGCTTCTGATGCTGTCAGCAGAGCAAAGAATGAATGCACGGTGCAGTATAACGCAGCCGATGTGTCCTTTGATTATTCGGAAGAGATCTGGAAAGTTGTTTTTTATACCAAAGGTGTTTTGGGCGGCTGTCAGACCGTGTACTTCGATAAAAACGGAATCACGCTTCTTATAGTTTACGGAGAATAAAACGACGAAAACCCCCGTGCCGCGGCACGGGGGTTCATATTTGCTATTAAAAAATATTAAGCGCGAAACTTCTTACTTACGATAAGTGCCGAACCAAATAGCGAAACAAATGCCGTAATTGCAATTGCAGCAGCATATGTGTCACCTGTTTCGGGGTTCTCGGGTACAACAGGCGCGGTCTCTTCCGTGATCTCTTCCGTTGTTACTTCCGTGATCTCTTCCGTTGTTACTTCCGTGATCTCTTCCGTGATCTCTTCCGTGATCTCTTCCGTGGTCTCTTCTGCAATAAGCTTGAAGCTTACCTTCGGGATGGACTTACCGAACGAATCGTCATCAAGTCTTTGTGAAAGAGCGAGTCTTATGCATTCGTTGTCTTCCGTAGTTACATATCTGTAAACGACATATCCGTTTTCCTGAGGTGTCTGGATCTCGTTGGCTTCCGAACCGCCTGCAGCCGCAATATTCGCACCGTTTTCATTGGGTACCCATACGCCGTCAGCGTTCTTTGTCCAGCTTGACAGAGCAAATCCGCCCGCAGTAAGATAGTGGCTTGTGGTATTATCGACCCATACGATCTCGGTTCCGGCTTTTTCAACACAGATGACCTGCGATGAGAAAATAGCCGCATATTTCTGAACAACAGCAAATTTTTCGCTTCCGCTCTTATCGTCAGCGGTACCGGTGGAGAAATATCCCCAGTTCCACTCAACATCAAGCTCGATTCCTTCTTTGGTAGCAGAAACCATCAAAGCATCTCTTGTATCGTTCATAAGGATATTCATAGTATCAAGAGTACCTCTTTCTCCTGTAAGCTTGAAGTTTACGATGGGGAGAGCGGCGTCTTTATCATTTTTATTTGAAACGCCGAGAATAAGGCACTCGTTGTCCTTGCTTGTAACGTATTTGTAGGTAACGGTTCCGTCTGCGTTCAAATACTCGATATTGTTTGTGTTTTCAGCGCCCTCATTTCCTTTGAAGTTCGCTCCGCTTGCGTCACCCTGCCAATAACCGTTGGCATCCTTTACCCAGGAGGAGAGGGAGTAGCCGCCCGAGGAGAGAAAATGATTCTTTCCCGTATCGGTCCAGCTTATCTCGGTTCCTGCTTTTTCAACGCAAATAACATTTGAATGGAAGATGGTGGCATATTCGACCAACTTATAACGATTGGACGAGCTCGTTCCTATGTATCCGGAAGACCACGTAAGCTCCACCGCGATACCTTCTTCGGTAGCGGTTATTTTCTGAGCCTCGCTGTTGTCAACGAAATCCACGGTAGCCGCGGATGCGGTCATAACAATTAATGACATAGAAACAACAGACGTCAGTATGAACGCCATGATCAGGCTGATGATTCTTGATGTTAACTTCATGATTTTTCTCCTTTTTTTTACGTAATATCAACATATATAAAATGTTAAAAATATTATAACACATTTAATTCGCGATTACAATAATTTGAACAAAAAAATTCAGTTGAAAACAATTTTTTGTAGAAATAAACAATTTGCGCTTTGAATTTTTGGCATTATGAACAATAAAGCCTCCTCGCCCGGGGGGCGAGGAGGCTCTTTCTGTGACCGACATCGGTTACAGAATAATATTATTCTTTCTTTCCGGGAACGATAAGACCGTAGTCTCCGTCGCGTCTTGCGTATACTACGCAAGTTTCTCCCGACTTGTCATCCTGGAATACGAAGAACTCATGTCCGAGAAGATTCATCTGAAGAATCGCTTCCTCGACGGACATGGGCTTGAGGTCGAATTCCTTGCGGCGAACCACAAAGTCTTCGGCTTCCGAGAGCTCGTCTGCCATTTCCGCAATTCCTGCGGCGATAGCTGCGCCCTGCGCGCGAAGTCTCTTTTCAAGCTTCGTCTTATTCTTGCGAATCTGGCGGTCGATGGTGTCTACAGCGCGGTCGATCGCGTTGCGGAAGGTCTGATCATCGGTTTCACAGCGGAACAGAGTGTTTGCCGCGGCGATCGTGATCTCGATGTTCTCACGGTTACGCTTGCGGCTGAAGGTGACTGTCGCCTTTTCCTCGGTTGCGAAATATTTGTCAAGCTTCGCAAGCTTCTTTTCGGCGAGTACCTGAAGGTCGTCCGGTACGCTCATGTGTCTGCCAACAACGGTGATTTTCATGTTTTCTTCCTCCTGTTCTGATCTTTGTACCCTTTGGAATCAAGTTCCTTGGTACATTTATATTATAGCATATATTTTGTGCAAAATAAATAGGTTTTTGAAAAAAATTCAATGTTTTTTGTGAATTTGTGCAATTTAACGAAAAGTATATGCCGATTGTTTTTCGGATTGACTTTTTATATTTTTAGTGGTATAATATAATTGTATGGCTATTTTTTGAGGTGTCAAATGAAGGATAAAATTGCAATTAAGAAAGAGCTTGACGAGCTGCGCGCGAAGGTGGCTTACCATGCGCGCAAATATTACGTTGACGATGCGCCCGAAATATCTGACTACGATTACGACTTGATGTATCATAAGCTTCTCGCGCTCGAGGAGGAGAATCCCGAGTTTTTCGATCCCGCATCGCCAACAAGACGCGTTGGCGGCGTACCGCTCGATAAATTCGAGAAGGTCACGCACACGGTCGGAATGAACTCGCTCTCGGACGTTTTTTCATTCGACGAGCTTTCGGCATTCCTTGCGGGAGTGGAGAAGGTGATCGGAAAGACTATGTGGTCGGTCGAGCCGAAGATCGACGGACTGTCGGTTGCATTAAAATACGAAAACGGAATATTTATTCAGGGCGCAACGCGCGGTGACGGTCAGGTCGGCGAGGACGTTACGCAGAATCTGCGGACGATCTTCTCATTGCCATTGACGCTCCCCGAGCCGCTTACCTTTACAGTCCGCGGTGAGGTATACATGCCCCGTCGCGTGCTTGAATCAATCAACGCAAAACGCGAGTCCGAGGGTAAGCCGCTCATGGCGAACCCGAGAAATGCGGCTGCGGGATCTCTCCGTCAGCTTGATCCGAGGATAGCGGCAGAGCGCAGACTCGACGTTTTTATCTTCAATATTCAAGAGGGCTCGCTTTGGCTCGATGGGCGCGAGAGCGAGAGCCACACGGAGATGCTTGACCGCCTTGCAACGCTCGGATTCCCCGTGATCCGCGAGCGTGTCCGCGTCTCATCCGAAAAGGAAATTTTCGATCATATTGATTATCTCGGCTCGCGCCGTGACGATCTTGAATACGATATCGACGGCGTCGTTATCAAGCTTGATTCAACTGCGGACCGCGTGATCCTCGGTGAAGGTGTAAAGACTCCGAAATGGGCGGCGGCTTATAAATTCCCGCCCGAGGTCAAGGAGACGAGGCTTAATTCGATCTCGATCCAGGTCGGAAGGACGGGCGTGCTGACTCCTATCGCGGAGCTTGAGCCCGTGCGTCTTGCGGGTACCACGGTATCCCGTGCAACGCTTCATAATTCCGAATTCATTGCCGAGCGCGGTATTATGCTCGGTGATATCGTAAAGGTCAGAAAAGCCGGTGATATTATTCCCGAAATCGTTTCCGCCGTGCCGGAAAAGAGGGACGGTACGCAAACCGAATTCTCGATGCCCGAGATATGTCCTTCTTGCGGTGAACTCGTAAGCCGCGACGAGTCGAGCGGAGAGGGAATCGCACTCCGATGCACCAATTCCGCCTGCCCCGCTCAGCTTTCGCGCTCTATCGAGCATTTTGCTTCGAGAGGTGCTATGGATATCGACGGTCTCGGACCGCAGATCGTTGATCTGCTTATCGGTGCAGATCTGATAAAGAATGCTGCTGATCTTTATCTGCTCAAGGCAGAGGACGTTGCATCGCTCGAGCGAATGGGTGAGCTTTCGGCAAAGAACCTTATCGGTGCTATTGAACGATCCAAATCCGCGGGGCTTGAGCGATTGATCTATGCCCTCGGAATACGCAATATCGGCGAGGTTGCGGCTGCCGCGCTTGCCAAAAAATTCAGAACGCTTGAGGGCTGTATGAAAGCCACATTCGACGAGCTTTGCGCTCTCGAGGATTTTGGCGAGATCACGGCAAGATGCGTCATCGACTACTTCTCGCATCCCACGAATATCGAGCTCTGCCGCCGTTTTATCGACGCGGGATTGCTTACCGAATCGACCTCTAAAGCACTTGACGACAGCCTTGCGGGACTGACGTTTGTGCTCACGGGAACCCTCCCCACGATGGGCAGAAGCGAAGCATCGGCACTTATCAAGGAGCGCGGCGGAAAGACCGCGGGCTCTGTTTCAAAGAAGACGTCCTACGTCGTAGCGGGCGAGGAAGCGGGCTCAAAGCTTACAAAGGCACATGAGCTCGGAATTCCCGTAATTGATGAAGCGGGACTTCTCAGAATGTGCGGTATCGAGTCGAAATAAGTAAAAAAACGAATAGGTAAATAAAAATTACGCTCAAATGCTATTTATTGGTATTTGAGCGTAATTTTTTATAAAAACGCCAAGTAATTAGAAGACAATCTAATTATAAATAAAACAACTTTGATATAAATGTCGATAGTTAGATAAAAATCGAAATAAAACACATTATTAATTCGAATTACATGTGACGAAAATGATCAAAAAATGCAGAAAAATGCCTGATTATTTGCAGTTGGCGAATTATGTCAGAATAAAAAATACTTGACCTGTACAATTAAATATGATATAATTATATAGTTACTATACTCCCGTGTAATCGAGTATTCCTTCGTATACACCTCTTGCGAAGAGATCGGGGCGGTCGCGCATGAGTGCAGCTTCCTCGGGATTACTGATGAATCCGAGCTCGACCAGCACCGCTGGCATGGTGGTCTTTCGAAGGACGTATAGCCCGCTTCGGACGATCACCCCTCGGTCGCGCAGACCGGTATATGCGGTCAGCTCTCTGACGATATCCGCCGCGAGTGATGCCGCCGCAGAAGGCTTGTTGAAGACCAAAGCCTCGGTCCCTCCCGGGTCGGGCGAGGTGGATGCGTTTGTATGAAGGCTGATGAAGTAGTCGGCGCCCCATCTATTGGCTTCCTCAACCCGCCTGCGAAGACTGGATGAGACCGAATCGCCGAGCTGTGTTTCGGGCGTCGGACGCGAGAGTCTGACCTCGAAATTCCCGTTTGTGCGAAGAAGTGCGGCGAGCTCCTGCCCGATGGTGTAAACGATGTTTTGTTCGCGCAGACCGTTTGCCTCCGCACCCGCGTTCGGATTGACGGGATTGTGACCTTGATCTATGTAGATTTTGATTGCCATAAAGTACCTCACAAAAAGCTTATTCGGTACAGTATATTCCGCGGAGCTGTTTTTGTGACGAAAGGAAAAGATATGTCTTATACTGAAGAAAGAAACAAGGTGGAAAAATCGCTCCTTTACCTCGTTGCGACTCCGATTGGAAATCTTGCGGACATAACCGAACGTGCGCTTAAAGTGCTGTCTGAGGTCGACTTCGTTGCCGCGGAGGATACGAGAAATTCGGGACTTTTGCTTTCCCGTCTCGGGATCAAGAAGCCTATGATCTCCTACCATGACCATAACCGAACCGAGCGCGGCCCCGAGATCGTTGAGCGGCTCAAGGGGGGCGAATCCTGCGCGCTCATCAGCGATGCGGGAATGCCCGCGATATCCGATCCCGGCGAGGAGCTTGTAGCTCTTTGTGCAAGGGAGGGGATAAGAGTCTCGATCATCCCCGGCGCTTGTGCCGCAGTTTCCGCGCTTGCGCTTTCCGGCCTTTCAACGAGACGTTTTGCCTTCGAGGGATTCCTGCCCGTATCCGGAAAGGAGCGAAAAAAGAGGCTTACCGATATAGCCAAGGACGAGCGCACGCTGATCATTTACGAAGCGCCGCACAGGCTCAAAAAGACACTTGCAGAGTTCTGCGAGTATTTCGGATCGGATCGCAGAATCGCCCTCTGCCGCGAGCTTACGAAGCTCAACGAGGAGATAATCCGTATGACACTCGCGGCGGCTTGCGAATATTATGAAAGCGTCGAGCCACGCGGTGAGTACGTGCTCGTTATCGACGGTGCTCCCGAGGCGACTGAAGCGGAAGAAAGCGTGAATATCGCTGACCGCGCCGCCGCTCTTATTGCCGGCGGAATGTCGCAGAAGGATGCGATCAAAACGATCGTAAAGGAAACTGGACTTCCGAAGAATAAGGTATACGCCGAGGTTCTTAAAATTGGTGAATAAATATTCATTTTCCTATTGATTTTTTGCCGCAAATGTGGTATCATTAATATTATTTTTTCGACATTTATCCAAAGGAGAAATAGATTATGAGCTTTGTTGTTACAGAAAAGAAAAAGTGCTGTGTTGTCGGCGCGACCGGAATGGTAGGTCAGCGTTTTCTGACCCTTCTTGCCGATCATCCTTATTTTGAAGTTACATGTCTTGCAGCTTCCGCAAGAAGCGCGGGCAAAACATACGCAGAGGCTGTCGGAAGCCGTTGGAAGCTGAGCGAGCCTTGCCCCGAAAAATTTGCGGATATGGTCGTTCTCGATTCTGCTGAGGTCGACAAGATCGCGTCTCTCTGCGATTTTGTTTTCTGCGCCGTTGATATGCCCAAAGCAGAGGTCCGCGCAATGGAGGAAAATTTCGCACGCCACGAGCTTCCCGTAGTGTCGAACAACTCCGCATGCCGCGGTGTAGAGGACGTTCCCATGCTCATGCCCGAGATCAACTCGGATCATCTTGCCGTTATCGAGACACAGAAAAAGAGACTCGGCACCAAGCGCGGATTTATCGCCGTCAAGCCGAATTGTTCGATCCAGTCCTACGTTCCCATGCTCACGCCCCTCCTCAAGTTTGGGCTGAGTAAGGTGGTTGCTACTACCTATCAGGCTATCTCTGGCGCGGGTAAGACTTTTGCGGAATGGCCCGAGATGATCGATAACGTCATTCCCTTCATTGGCGGCGAGGAGCAGAAGAGCGAGCAGGAGCCCCTCAAGATCTGGGGTAAGGTCGAGAACGGCGTTGTAGTCAATGCCATGGTTCCCCTGATCACGACTCAGTGCATCCGTGTTCCCGTAACCAACGGTCACACTGCCGCTATCTTTATGAGCTTTGAGAATAAGCCCTCGAAGGAGGAGATACTCGAGGCTTGGGCTGAATATAAGGGACTTCCTCAGGAGCTCGGACTCCCGAACGCTCCCGAGCAGTTCATCACGTATTTTGAAGAAGATAACCGTCCCCAGTGTGCTATCGACCGCGAGATCTACGGCGGAATGGGCATTACAGCCGGCAGACTCCGCGAGGACACAATGTTTGACTATAAGTTCGTTGGTTTGTCGCATAACACTCTCCGCGGCGCAGCGGGCGGTTCTGTGCTGAATGCAGAGCTCCTCTACAGACTCGGATACCTTGATTGATAATGAAGAACAGAAATATACTTGTTGTAACCTTTTCTCCCGGCGGGGGATGTCTTGAGCTTGCCGATGCGGCAACCGTCATTCTTGATCGCGCGGGATACGAGGTTGAATGCCTCGATATCACCTATGCGGAGGATAGGGAAGCGGCGTGCGGGCTTGAGATCCACGTTGATCTGATGCTTATGATCGCGCCGGTTTACCTGCGCCATCTGTCCCCTCCCGTTGAATATTTTATAAAGCGTTCTCAGCTTTTCGTTGAAAAGGCCGCGCTTGTCCTCGGATACGGCTCGTGCGGAGTCGGATGTGCTCCGGAGGAGGCAAGAAAGCTTTTTGATTCCGCCGAGGTACCGCTTTGCAGGATCATGACCTGTCCTCTTCCGCATACCTTTGCCGATTGCGTTGAGGAAAAGCAGGTGCTTCCCGACAGCCTCGGCGACGTTGGCGCTTTCATCCTTTCGGCGGCAGCCGATGAGGACAGAGAGGAGCTTCCGATCAAAAAGAGAGGCTTTGATATTATCGGAAAGCTTCCTTATAATCTGACTAAGAGACTTGCCTTCGGATTTCCGAAGACTGTCAGCGCAAATTGCACCTTCTGCGGTTCTTGCGCAAAGGCTTGTCCGACCGAGGCGATCACCCTTGATAGATTCAAGATCGACGATGAGCGCTGTATAGGCTGCGGTGCATGTGTTCGCGCATGCCCGAAGGGCGCAAAATCGATCAACCGTTATCCTTGGACGAAATCGATCCTCAGAAAAGGATTTTCCGAGGTAAAATATCCCGAGGAGATAACCGGACAAAAATAATAAAAGTGCCCAAACTCGGGGCACTTTCTGTATTTACTTTTTACCGTTTTTATGATATAATTAAATAAAAAACGAGGTTTTGCCATGAAAAATTACCTAAGATTGATTTCGGCTGCTATTGCCTTTATTATGCTTTTCCCGCTTATCGGCTGTGCTGGCGGAGGCGGTGATACTACATCCGCAGATCCAATCACTTCGGCTCCCGAAGGACCGTCGGTGACTGATGAAGCAACGGAAGCTCCCGGCTCTACTTCCGCGCCGGAGGCGACAGAGACCGAAAAGCCCGAGGATACTAAGGCTCCCGATGCCCCTGTAGATGAATGGACGGACGTGCGCGCAAAGGCGCAGACCGAGCCGGGTATCAAGGTGCTCTTTATCGGTGACAGCTTGACTCATTACAACGACATGCCCCAGATCTTCGCGGCTCTTTGCCGTGAGGCAGGCTTGAAGGTTACCGTAGATTCGCTGACCAAGGGCGGTACGGGCATTGCAATGTACCGTGAGGACGGCACTCTTTGGCAGAGAGTCAGCGATAAGATAGCATCAACAAATTGGGATATCGTAATTTATCAGCCCAACCGCAATAATCCCGTAATGACCGAGTTCTTCCCCTATTATCCTTGGAAGGAATACAGCGCGGCAAAGGATATCGTCGGTCTGATCAAGGACGCGGGCGCAATTCCGCTTCAGTACTCAAGCTTTGGCGTAAACAAGGGATACGTTACACGCGAGGGCAATACCAAGAGAATGACCAGACTTGAGCACACCGAGCTTGTTACGGCTTATAACGCGGCAGTTGCAGAAATGCTCGGAAGCCGTGTCGTTTATACCGGCGCTACCTTTAATAAGGTCATCGACGAGCATCCGAGATACGTTATGTATCACACCGATAACTCCCATCCCTCGCCCGCGGGCAGCTATCTTGTTGCATGCGATTTCTTCACCGTGATTTTCGGAAAAGCTCCTATAGACGTTGAATATACAAACGGACTTGATGCCGAGATCGCGAAGACTCTTCGCGCCGCGTCCGAGCTTCTGCTGACCTTTGAGCCCACAAATAAGGCAGTGATCGAGCATATCGAGGAAGAGAAGAAGGAAAAGGGAACTCTTACCTTCGGCGCGCACAGCTTTTCGAACGTTGCCGCAGCGGGAAAGACAAGTGTTTTTGACGTCAGCGAGGATAATTCTACTATCAGCTATACCTTCAAGAATGGCGACGGAATCCTATATTCCTTTGCTACTCTTGACGGAAAACCCGTTTCGGGCAACAACTGGTCCTTTGAGGCTGACGTAGCTATCGAAAAGTACTGCGGAAGCAAGAATCCCACAGCCGGTCTCCAGCTCATTGCGGAGGACGGTAAGGTATACCGCCTCTACCTCCGTACCGCAGGCAGCAATATTACGGGAACAGATCCTTCGACCGCGACCTTCCATATCAGAACCGACCATAACGACAGCGCATCGCGTACCGATAAGGGCAGCTTCTCGAATAAGGTCAAGCTTCGCCTTGAGGTCACTCCCGATTCCATGTGTCTCTATACCGACGGTCAGCTTTATATGACGATCACCTATGACGGCACCGAATTTTTCGACGGTACCAAGTCTACAAAGATGACTTATAACGGCGCCGACGTTCAGCTCGGACTTGTAACCTGTTACGGTGACACAAGCTTCAGCAACGTAGTGATCAAGTAAGAGCAGGGTATCGGTAGCGTTTACCGCTCCGTTTCAGTTGTGCTTGTATAATTAAAACCGAATAAGAAAACCGAGATGTACCGAAGTGTTTCGTTGCATCTCGGTTTATGTTTGGAAATTGAAAGTAAGGCAATTAATCGCAAAAAAACTTCATTTAAACAAATCTTAATTGATTTTGCTATTTCTTTTTCATAAAAAATGTGATATAATGTATTTAATAAAAAGCAGGAGTACCGAAATGTATAATATTTTAATTTGCGATGACGAGGCGGATATCGTATCCGCGCTGAAAATATACCTTGCTTCTCCCGATCTGAATTTCTTTACGGCGGAAAATGGACGTGAGGCACTTCGCATACTTGAGAGGGAAGAGATCCATTTGATCATTCTTGATATAATGATGCCGGTCATGGACGGAATATCCACTGCTGTCAAGATCCGCGAGACCAGCAACGTGCCGATCATCTTTCTTTCCGCAAAGAGCGAGGACAGCGATAAGATCCTCGGGCTGAATATAGGTGCGGATGATTACATAACCAAGCCCTTCAATCCGGTTGAGGTCTCAGCAAGAGTTCGCTCACAGCTTCGAAGATATTTTACTCTCGGAGGATCGTCAAAGACAGAGGACCGTATCACGATCGGAGGGCTTGAGATCGACAACAGAGAAAAAAGATTCCTGCTTGACGGCGAGGAGGTAGCTTTGACGCCGAAGGAATATGACATTCTCAAGCTTCTGATGTCGAATCCCGGGAAGGTTTTTTCTCCGAGCGAGATATATACGATGGTCTGGAAGGAAAGCGCGCTTACGGGTGACAATACCGTGGCGGTCCACATAAGACATCTGCGTGAGAAGATCGAGATAAATCCCGCCGAGCCCAGATATCTCAAGGTGGTTTGGGGACAGGGATACAAGATCGAGAAGGGAGCAAGATAATGAAGGAGAATTCTCCTGCCGCGCAAGGAAGGCGGAAGGATAAAACCAATCGTTTTCGGTTGAGTCATAGTACGGCGCTCAAGGTATCGGCATTTATAGTTGCCGTGGTCATGATTTGCTTGATCGGTCTTGCTGTGGTTGGTGTCGTGACGATGTTCAAGGCGAACGTATACCAATCAAGTAAGGATGCGAATAAAGACGATATTTATTCGAAATCGGCGTATAACGACTGCTATAATCTGATACTTCTTCTGTCAAGCTCCGATTACGGAGAAAACAACGCCGACGATTTTATAAAATATTCCAATATCGGAATGGTCGTCTCGGAAAGCGCGAATCCCGATTATCCGAGGTATGAAAGAAATCGGGCAAAGGTCGATGAAAGATTTGTCTACACCTTCTATTGGTATATTGAATACAACGACGAGGGCGATATTGAGCTCTTCCGCTCGATAGGCAGCGATAATGATCATGACGAATATCCGCCGGAATCGGTATATTCAGTTACTCTCGGTATATCCTCCGAACTTACCGAGACGGACGATTATTTCTGGTACGGTCTGCTTATCGACGTTTTGTATACCTTCAGATTCTGGGTATATCCGCTGGGGGCTTTGGCTTTACTGACGGCAATAATCTGTATTGCTTTTCTGATGGTTGCCGCGGGAAGAAGAAGCGGAACTCAAGGAGTCAGCCCTTCGATGCTGACGAAAATTCCCTTTGAGATACCCACGGCAGCATATGCCGCAATAGTTTTACTTGGACTTGCCGCGGTTGACGGTATCGGGAGTTCTATAGCTACGGTCGTATTTTCCGTTATATGGTTTGTGGCGGTGGTAATTGCGAGCCTGTTCTGGCTTATGAGCTTATCATTGCGTCTGAAGCTCGGAAGCGTGGTAAAGAATACAATTCTGTACCGCTTGGCAGCTCTGACGTGGCGCGGGATCTGCTTTCTCGGAAGATGTATCCGTACTCTGGTAGTTTCCATACCTCTGATATGGAAAACAGTGATCCTGATGATCGCGGTGACTGCGATCGAGTTTGTCGTAATTGCTTTTACTCAGGACGAACCGGACAACCTCTTGATCTGGTGGCTGGTAGGTAAGCTTATAGCTTGCGTTGCCGTGGCTTATATTGCAATAATGCTCAGCCGTCTTAAGCTGGGCGGAAAAAGGATAGCGGACGGAGATCTTGATTATAAGGTCGACGTCAAGCCGCTTATACTCGATCTCAAAGCGCACGGCGAGGATCTTAACCGCATAGGAGAGGGCCTCAACAATGCCGTTGAGGAAAGGCTCAGAAGCGAGCGTATGAAGACCGAGCTTATTACAAACGTCTCGCACGACATCAAAACGCCTCTTACCTCAATTATCAATTATTCCGATCTTATCTGCCGCGAGGAATGCGACAATGCCAATATCAAGGAATATGCCTCGGTACTTCATAATCAGTCTGAGAGAATGAAAAGGCTTATTGAGGATCTTGTTGAGGCTTCCAAGGCATCAAGCGGAAATATAGAGATCGAACTCAGCGAATGCGATGCGGGAGTTCTGATCTCTCAGCTATCGGGAGAGTATGATCAAAGGCTTTCCGACGTAGGGCTTGAGCTTGTCTGTTCGCTGCCGAAAAACGAGGTCAAGATCATGGCTGACGGAAGAAGAATTTGGCGCGTGTTCGACAATCTGATGGGAAATGCGCGTAAGTATGCGCTTACCGGCACGAGAGTATACGTAAGCCTTGAGGATATCGGGGAGGATGCGGTATTCATCTTTAAGAATATTTCGCGCGAGGCTCTCGCTGTTGATGTAAACGAACTTACCGAACGCTTCGTCAGAGGCGATAAATCGAGAAATACAGAGGGAAACGGTCTGGGACTGTCAATTGCAAAAAGCCTTACGGAATTGCAGGGAGGAAGCTTCCGCATCACGCTTGACGGCGATCTTTTCAAGGTCACGCTGTCTTTTCCGAAGGTTAAAAACGGAGAAGCATAATGAATTTTATTGAAAAGCTTATGCACAAGATGGCGGCAGAGATGTCCCCTCCGCCTGCTTACGGCGTTTTCCATATAACGCTTATCGTCCTCGGTATGACGCTTGCTGTCTCGCTTGCGTGGCTCTGCCGCAATTTTGATGAAAAGAAGAATAAAATATTGCTTTTGTGTTTTTCGGGCGTGCTTATCGCGAGCGAAATATTCAAGCAACTCTTCTTATTTTACGTCGTCGAGAATAATGCGATCTCTTGGGGTGAATTCCCCTTCCAGATGTGCTCAATGCCTATGTATCTTTGCCCGCTTGCGGTATTTTGCAAAAACGAACGGGTCAAGCGTGCGGTGTACGGCTTTATGATGTGCTTCAATATGCTTGGAGGATTCGCGGGCGTATTGGAGCCGTCGGGCGTCTTTCTGGATCAGGTGCCGCTGACGGTGCATGCGATCGCTTGGCATTACTCTCTTGTTTTCCTGAGCTTTTACATAGTATTCTCGCACCGCGCGGGAAGAAGCAAACAGGACTATTTTGACGTTGTGAAGCTTTTTGTTCTGCTTTGCTTCGCGGCATTTATAATCAACACCCTGATCGGTATAACGGTGGGGGCGGAGGCGAATATGTTCTTCGTCGGACCCAACCTCTCGCCGATAATCGTATTCAGCAATATTGCGCAGAAATACGGTTGGGCGGCAAGCACGGTGATCTATATTCCCATAACCTCGGCGGCAGCCGGCGTTATATTCAGGCTTGCCTGCATTGGAAGAACAAAAAAGAAGAAGATCGGGTAATTCCGAAAAACTAAAGGAGATACCATGAAATACGATTTTGAATCCTTGATGGACAGGCGCGGACGAGACGCGCTCGCCGTGGACGAGCTTGGCGGAAGCTGGTCGCCCGGACTGCCTAAGGAGGGCTTTGACGTGATCCCGATGTGGGTCGCCGATATGAACTTCCCGACTGTTCCAACGATCTGCGAGGCAATAAGCGAGCGTATATCACACCCCGCGTTCGGATATTTTGAGCCGCGAGATGAATATTACGATTCGATTATCAAGTGGCAATCTATCCGCAACGGTGTCAGCGACCTCATGCCGGAGCATATAGGCTACGAAAACGGAGTTCTCGGCGGCATGATATCCGCTATGAATACGTTCTGCTCGCGCGGCGACAGCATTTTGGTTCACGGACCTATCTATATGGGATTCTCCGGATCTCTTAAGGATAACGGATACAATATCGTGCTCTCTCCGCTTTATCGTGATGAGGACGGCGTGTGGCGCATGAATTTCGACGATATGGAGCGAAAGATCATTGACAATAAAATTCATGCCGCATTGTTCTGCTCGCCTCACAACCCAACAGGGCGCGTCTGGGAGCGTTGGGAAATCGAGAGGGCTATGGAGATCTACAGAAAGCACGACGTCAACGTTGTATCCGACGAGATATGGTCGGATATCATTCTTGAGGGCCATAAGCATATACCTACTCAATCTGTCAGCGAGGATGCAAAAAACAGAACCGTTGCGCTCTATGCTCCTTCTAAGACCTTCAATCTTGCGGGACTTATCGGATCGTATCATATAATTTACAATAAGCGTCTGCGTGATCGCGTTGAAAAGGAATCCTCGCTTTCGCATTATAATTCGATGAATATGCTTTCGATGTATGCCCTTATCGGGGCGTATAAGCCCGAGGGCTATGAGTGGGTCGATGAGCTTCGCGCGACAATTACCGAAAATGTCAATTTTGCCTGCGATTATATAAACGAGCATTTCAAGGGAGTATCCGCCGCGCGTCCTGAGGGAACTTATATGGTTTTCATGGATTGCTCCGGATGGCTTGTCTCGCGCGGTATGACGCTCGATGAGCTGTTGCGCGCGGGTTGGGACGTCGGCGTGGCTTGGCAGGACGGCAGACAGCACGGAGGAACGGAGCATATCCGCTTGAACCTCGCGCTTCCTCTTTCACGTGTCAAAGAGGCATTTGCGCGGATGGATAAGTACGTGTTTAACAAATAAACCGAAGGAAGGAATAAATTATGTATAAGCCCGATCCCATAGATACAAAGGACGTTGTCCTCAGCGAAGATATTATGGAGCTTTGCGAGGCACTTGCAAGGAATACCCATGAGGTTTGGTCTGAAAGCAGGATCCGCGAGGGCTGGTCTTACGGCGAGCGAAGAGATGACGAAAAAAAGCATCATCCCTGCCTTGTCCCGTATGAAGAGCTTCCCGAGTCTGAGAAGGATTACGACAGAAATACGTCGCTTGAAACGCTGAAGCTCATAATAAAGCTCGGATATAAAATAACCAAGGAATAAAACGGAGGATTGATCATGTATTGGTATATATGGTGGGGGATTTCCGCTGTGATCATGCTAATTACTCTTTTTGACGCCTTTGTGGTAAGCAAGCTGAGATACAAAAGAAAGAGGATCCTGACTCCCAATCGAATGATGATTCTGGGAACTTTCGTTTCTGCCGTGGTATTCCTCTGTCCGATCTATCTGGAAAAGCTTTCGGATTCTGTAACTGCTATTCAGTTTCTCAAGGCAATACTTATATCGATCCAGCATTCGATAAGACTTTTTGCCTTTGACGGAGGATATATGGACATTGTCGAAAGCGTTGCGCATCTGGATGCCACTGTTCAGACTCTGTATACGGGATTTGGTGCGTTTTTATATGCCTTTGCGCCCCTTCTTTCGTTCGGAGTGATCCTTTCATTCTTTAAGAACGCTGCGGCATACCGCAGGTATCTCTTCTCATTCTGGAAGCATACGCACGTTTTTTCGGAATTGAACGAGCGTACTTTGGCTTTGGCGAAGAGTATAATGGAAAATGACGAAAGATCCCGAAAGGTCAGATTCATTCCCGCGTCGCTTGTTGTTTTTACCGACGTATTGAAGATGAGGAGCGAGGATAGTATTGATCTTATCGAGCAAGCTAAGGAAATGGGCGCGGTGCTTTTCTCAAGGGATCTGGTATCGATCAAGTATCTGAATAGATTTTCATTCAGGAAGGTAAGCTTTTATCTTGTTTCGGACGCTGAGGAAGCAAAGGTCTACCATGCGGAAAGCATCATTAACGAATACGGAAAAAAGCCGAACGTAAGGCTCTACGTTTTTTCCAATGACATAGAATGTAAGTGCTTTTTGGATTCCTATACAAATGAAGAAAAAAGCGAGCTTGCGATCAAGGTTATCAGAGTCAATGATATAAGAGCTCTTGTATACCATAATCTCAATGACAAAGGAATAAGCTTGTTTGAAAACGCCAACCTGCTTGAGGACGGCACGCGCGAAATATCGGTTGCCGTAGTTGGCTTGGGCAAATACGGTCTCGAGGTCATAAAGGCGATGCTTTGGTATTGTCAGATACCCGGATATCGCATCAATATCACGGCATTTGATCAGCGCGGCGAGATAGAGTCGATATTCAGAGCCTCGTGCCCGTCAATAGAGCTGAATAAGCCCATGGACGTTGAGGGCGATATGAGATATACCTTCAACATAAAAAACTCTGTCTTCGGAACAGAGACCTTCTTTACGGAGCTTGAAAATATCAAGGACGTCACATACGTTTTCGTCTGCCTCGGCAGCGACAATCAGAATATTACCGCCGCAACAGAGATACGCAACAGATTGGCAAGAAACGGCAGGACTCCGGACATTGAAACGGTTGTATATGATTCGTCGCTAAAAAAACGCCTGAACTCGGTTTGGGCGGACGGAAAGATCAAATTTATCGGAGATCTTGATGAATTTTATTCCGAAAAAACGGTAATCGATTCCGAGCTTATCAAAAAAGGCTTGGAGGTACATATGCGCTGGGATAACAGCGCAGAGGCGGAGAATAATTACTATATGAGTGATTACAATTATTGCTCTTCGCTTGCCGGTGCGCTTCACAGATTACTGCGCAGAAGGATAATTGAATATAAAGGCGACGTGGCGGCGTTCTCTTTCTATCATTCCAAAGATTCTTCTCTGCCCGAATCTGATGTGTCGATACGCAGATCTGTTTTCGAGCAGATGAATGATAACGAAAGCGTCAAAAAGCTTGCCGAAGAGATGAAGAGCTTTGCTGACGCATTGTATTCGAAGATTGCGTATATTTATTACCGAAAGCTTACCGTTGAGGAAAGAGCCGCTGTGCTCGGGTTGCTGTCCGATCCCAAACGTAAGATAAAGATCGAGCTCCCCATGCTTTCAGATACTGAAGCATATATCGAGGGCTACGAGGCACTTCTTGACGAAGTCAATAGGGATACAGACAAGACCAAGGCTATGAGAGCCATTTATGATTGTATCATTTCATTGAAAACCAAAGGTAAGAATGAAGAAGAGAAGAGACGGATCGTCCACTCTTTTGAGTACTCCTCTCAGAGCGAGGAGATGAAGCGGGATATTGACAAATTCGTTGAGGAGCATATCGTATGTGCGAACGAAAAGACTTTTGATATGCAGGAGTACTTTAAGAAAGCAAAGTACTTTGCGAGTATCGAGCACGTGAGATGGAACGCTTATATGAGAACCGAGGGCTTCCTTCGCTCCGGCATTACGGACAAAAAATGTAAGCTTCATTATGATCTTGTTCCTGTTGATATGCTGACGGTGGCAGATTGCATCAAGGATATTTGATGAAGCCACCTGATAGTTACATAAAGCCGAGTATCAAAAAAGCGGTACTCGGCTTTTAGAATCATCAAAGTTCATGCGGACAGAATCGCATTCAGAGAAAAAAGACATATTTTTTGCAAAAAAACATAAAAAAAGTCAAAAAGGCTATTGACAATCGGATGAAAATGTGATATAATATTCAAGTCGCAAGGTGCGAGGCTGCGGGCAATAGTCTGTGGAGAAAACGCCGAGCGCAAAATCTGGGTGTGGCGCAGTTGGTAGCGCGCTACCTTGGGGTGGTAGAGGCCGCAAGTTCAAGTCTTGTCACTCAGACCAGCATTTTTAACGAAATGCACAAAAAACCGAGCCGAATCGTAAGATTTAGGCTCGATTTTTGTTTATTCTGTCACTCTCTATTCGCCTCTACCATTCCGCAAATGGTTTGGTGCATAGTTAGTGCATAGCAAGTGCAAGTAAAAATGCGATTTTTTCTTCAGTTTTTCCAACATAACCGAACTATTTTGCACCTTTCTTGCCCTTTGCATAATCAAAAATCTTGTCAAAAATCCGTGTAAATCTTGCAATGGTGTATTGCCTGTAATAAAATTCTATTTTTTAGGAGGCTATTATGGCTTACATCAAGGAACGCGGTAACAACAATTATTTTGTCAGAGTATCTTATGGAATGCAGGACAACGGACGCCCTTTCCAAAAATCCCGACTGTTTCATCCGTCGAAGGTGAATCTTCCTGAATCCAAACTTCGCAAGGAGCTCGATGCTTTTGTCAAGGCACTTGAGGAAGAATGCAGAATTGAATTTGAACTCAAACACCAACACAAGCCCAACGTGAGTTTTGACGAAAACACAGTTGCACAGGAACTTGCAGAGGAGGCAGGTGTGCAGGAATCTCAGCATGTACTGACTCCCATTCAAACACCGTCCACTCCCCTGTTTTCAGATTTCTGCGAAATCTATCTGACAGCCAAAAAGGAGAACATCTCGTCAACGACTTTTCTGCTTTATGAGACTGCTATCCAGCGTATTCTCATTCCCAAACTCGGTCATCTGCATTTGGATGAAATCAAACCATTCCACGTTCAAGAATTGATTAACTTCTTGGCCACTCCCTCGGGACGGGTAGATAAAAAGGGCGAGAAACTCGCCCCTGCTACCATTCGTAGATATTTGACCATTCTTCAATCCATTATGACAATGGCTTGGAAACAAGAGTACATCCAATCAAATCCGGCTGATACGCGCAGACTTGAGATTTCCAAAATCGTTACACCTGAAGTTGAAGCCTTCAGCAATGAAGAGATTGCCGAGATCCTCAAAATGGCTCAGCTTGAGCCCATCCACATCCATGCCGTCATTGCTACTGCCATTTACACAGGCGCCAGACGAGGCGAGATTGCCGGTTTGAAATGGGAGGATGTCGATTTTGAAAAACGGACTATGTATATTCGCAGAAGCGTTGTTAAGCTTGTTGGGCAGGAGCCTGAAATCAAGCTTCCCAAAACCATCAGCAGCATTCGTCAGATGGCAATTCCACAAGCTCTCTGCGACGTCCTGCAGGAACTGAAAAAGGAGCAAGACCGTAAAAAAGCCTTGCTCGGTGAGAAATGGCATGAGGAGGGATTCCTCTTTACCGACTGGTGCGGTCATGTCATGCATCCGCACACGCCGACCAAACAATTTGATAAGTTTCTTAAAAAATACGGTTTTCGCCATCTGAAGTTTCATGGGTTAAGACACTCGTCCGCAACCTATTTGCTTTCAAATGGATGTGATATCAAAACCGTTTCCAAACGACTTGGGCATACGTCCATTGACACGACCAATATCTATGTACATGCACTGGCGAAAACCGACAAAGCTGCAGCCGATTGTTTCGACTCCATCGACGTCTGAACCTCATCGTTTTCGAGTGCAGGTGAACGACTGAGTGGTTTTTGACAGCAATTCCCCATACTGTTCACTCAGTTTTATCCCCTGAGTAATGTTACATCCTTCCCTTGATTCCTGAGTCAATAGGTTCTCATCATCAAAGGACTCCATAACGATAATTTCCCTTGAGCCGACTGCGTAGCTACGCAGTCGGCCGCTTTTTATTAACCACCGAATTTTGTATTCAGTGATCACACTCTGTTCATCGACAGCTTTGATCTCTTTCAAAGCCCCTTTAACCGTGCGGAGCTTCGGCATGGCTTCGGTTTCCAGTTCAAACAGGCACGACAATTCCTTAAACAGGATGTCGATGTTAAGGCATACCCGAGAACCGCATATTTCATAAGACACGTCGCCGTTTTCGATCAGCAATCGTAAAAAGCCTTCTGTCATAGCGGTTCCGGGGTCAGATTGCCTTATATCATTCACCGCTTGACAGATGGATCTCAATTTCACCATCTGTTTTACCTCGAATAATCCTTTCCATTTTTTCGGATGCTTCCTTCATGCTCTCGGCATAAGGATGTAAATATCGGTTTGTGGTTTTGAGGCTCTCGTGTCCGAGAACTGTTTTGACCGTTTCGGGATCTACTCCGTGCTCCACCATCAACGAGCCACAGGTATGACGCAAGCCGTGGAGCTTCAAGTGCCGCAGACCGTATTTAGCCTGTACCTCGGCACAGATTCTCGTTGGAGCATACAGACTGATGTTCTTTCCATACTTGTCCGTAAAGACAAAACCTGTGTCTACCCACAGCCCCTGCGAATGCCGTTTGTCGTTTGCTTGCTGAATCTTCAGTTCATAGAGCGCCTGAGAACAACTTTCGGGAATATAGACGGTTCTGTTACTGCTCACGGACTTGGTGGATTTTACCCTCTGTTCTTCCCCCTTGGGCTTATAAACGCTCCGGGAGATGGTGATGATCTGCTTATCGAAATCAATGTCATTCCACATCAGCCCCACCAGCTCTCCGCGTCGCATTCCGGTGGTAACCGCCAATATCAGCAAAGCTCTCGTGCGAATATCCTCGTTCTCCAACGCTTCCATAAGCTGCTCGACCTCATCATCGCTGTAGGCTTCAAGCTGAGGCTGAACGATTTTCGGGTAATGGATATAGTTCTTACCGATTGGATTAGTTTCGATAAACTTTTGCTTCCACGCTTCAGTAATGATGGAGGAAAATACGGTTGAATAGCGTTTGACCGAAGCCGGAGACAGACCTTTCTCTCCCTTGGCACTTGCTTCGGGTGTAGATAAGAAATCCACAAAGCTCTGTATGTGGGTTGAGTCCACATCTTCAAGCTCCACTCGTCCAAAGGACGGAAGAATGAGTGAGTCGATAATCAGCTCATAGGTTCTGCAGGTTGTGGGCGAGAGGTGCTTTTGAATGGCAGGATAATAATGATCCTGCACGAACTGCTCAATTGTCATTCTCCGCCTTGCACGGAGTTCCTTGCTGACCGCCTGTTTCTTTTCATAGCCACCGCTATGTACCAATTCCTCAAAGAGCACAGCATATTTTTCCGCAGCTTTTTTTGCCATAGCCGGAGTGGATCCGACAGGAGGCTTATAGATCGTGGACACAAGATCCTGCTTTCCGTTTTTCATGCCATTGGAAACTCTAATCAAAAACGTGCCGTTGGGCTTCTTCGTTATATTTGCCATAATGTTTATCCTTTCCGTTTTCCGTATCTGCCCATTCCAAGGCTGATTCGCAATGCTTTTTCGATCATCTTCATTTCCTCATATCCGAGCGTGCCAATATAGGAATCAATTCTGCTTTTATCAACAGTCTTGATCTGCTCAAGAAGTACCATAGAGTTTCTTTCAAGATGCTCCGAAGTCAACTTGACATGAGTGGGCAAATTGGTTTTCTTAGTCTTGCTGGTAATTGGTGCAATGATCACAGTGGGGGCATGCTTATTCCCGATATCATTTTGAATTACAACCGCCGGGCGTGGTCCTCCCTGTTCCGATCCGACAATGGGATCGAAATTCAAATACACCAGATCACCTCTTTTAATTGCTCTGTCCATTGTAATTGTCCTTTCTGCTGTTTATGTATGCCCCGATATGGCAACCATATCGGGTATTATGCGAATCAGTATTGAGCACATGCTCAATACAGCTCATCGTACAAGAGCCCTTCGTCGGGTTCATCCGTCATTTCATGCTTGATCTGAATGTTCGAATCTCGCTTTGCAACTTGAGCGTGCTTGCGTTGAACTCTTGTTTCTGATTTACGCTTCAAATTGATGACCACCGATTCGATATCCGTATCATCGGGTATTATAATGGTGTAAAGAACCTTTTTCATATTCTCACCCTACGCAAAAGTAGTTTTCAGGGAATACCGTTTTCGCTTGTTTGCAGAGCTTATAGAATTGCTCCACATCGCTTTGAAACATGGGCAAGCCAAGTTCTCGACGTCTGTTCAGAATAAGCAATACGAAGATGAACTTCCTGTCTGCGGACAAAATCACCTCATAGCCCGAATCCAGAATAACGGGCTTTCCATCTACCCAACCGCTAAAGAAGTGATGCTTGTCGCTGAAATCTCGCTCGACCCTGTCGCAGACCTGCCGAATCTTTTTTCGATACATTTCAGCACTGGTTCTGCATTGACTGCTCAAGCTTTTCAAATCCTGAATGTGATCCAGCAGTTCGCAGAACTCCTGATAATCAAATAACGGCGTGTATTCTCTTGTCATTGTCATTTTCTCACTTTCCGTTGCCCAATGCGTTTAACATGCTGTTGCCATTATAGATCTTCACAATTGGAGCTACGTAGCGGAGCTCCACAGGGGTGTCAAAATCGCTTCGAATGGCTCGATAGATGGTTTCGGGGTCTTCTGCCTTGAGTCGTGTAATCAGCCTCTCGCGGCTGTATTTGCCGCTATACTCTTTAACAAACGCCACCACTGCCTTGAGCACGTCAGCCTTGAATGCCGAACGGCAGCCTGTCCAAGCTTCGACCATAATGTCAAGAGCTTCAGTATAGATCTTCTCACCGACTCGCTCATACTCGGCTCTGGCCGTATTGATACAGCGAAGATTGCAGGTATTGGATTCCCCAGAATGCTCGAAGGATACTCCTGTTCTCAGTGTTGCATCACGGAAGTTCATTGTCGCAATATCTCGAGCGTACAGCTCTGCTCTGATACGGTCAGCCGGGGAGAGCTTTCTACCTGCACCGGTTTGCATGGAAAAGAGTTTGGCTTCTTCTTGTTCTGTCATTCCGAAGTACACCTTGCAGAGAACGGGAAAGTGCTTTCCGTTGTTCATTTCGAGCAACGAGATAAGGGTGTGCTGACCATCGAATACATAGTACTTACCATCTCGGAAACTGACCTTCGGCTCATTCATCAGATAAATACTGAACTGCGCGATGATCTCCTTGACCTCGTCCGACTGAAGAGGTCTTTGATAGGTGTCACGAGGAATTATCAACACGCTGGTGTCGATGGTTCTCATCTCATAGGGCGGATTCGACAGGCTCTTAATAAACTCTTTCTTTTTCATGTACTTTCTCCTTCTTCAATTATGTTTAAGTATTTTTTTAATTCATTTAGAATTTCTTTAATTTTGGTTCGATGCTCCGCTTTCTTCAACAAATCGGGATAGTGTTTGAAAGTGGTATCGAATGTTCGGATCAGCATTTTTACAGCTCCCTGTAGCGACACAAGCATATCGCTTTCCGTGGCAGGCGGCTTGTCCTCGGCCATTCTTGCTGATATGGAGTTAATTGTGCTTCCCGTATTTTTCTTCGAAGGTGGTGACTTCTGTTCCCTGAGTTGCTGGACTCGTTGTGGGACTTCTTCTTTTGGAACTTTGCTTATTTGTATGACATCCTTTTTTGAAGGGGTAATGGCACCTGCTAAGATATCACGTTCAATATTGGGGTCGTGCTCTTTTGCTATATCAAGTGCCTTTACATATTCACCTGATCGTTCGACGGTAGCTCTACTAACTCCCATTTCTTCTGCAATCATTGTTGCAGTTGAATGAGAGTCTTTTTTCAACGCCTCATTTTGAGGCGTTGAAATTCTTTCAGCACTTCGCCTATCGCCGCCATGGCTCTTTTTTTCCGCATCCAATCTTCGTCCCATAAGAATGGTCAACTGTGCATCCGACAAGTTTCTGCGTCCAATTTGATTCTTACAAATCCAAGCAATAGCTTCATATTTATCAGAAAACTCAAGTCGGCGAGTTCTAAATGGAATTTGCGGATTTTCTTTGAGAATCTTATATCTCTTATGTCCATCAAGAATTGTGCGTCCCCAAATCACGATTGGGTGGTATACTTCTTGATCTTCCAATATGTTTTGGCGCAGTTGATCAATTTCCATTTGAGCAAGCGGTGGGATGACGCTTTCAAACTCGGGATCAATGACCAATTCATCTAACAGTATTTCGTCTGTTACTGGCATCTCATCGTTGCTTCCTTTCGTTTCAAAATTGTTATACCCTGTGAATACCCATACCTCTCGGTACATCCCACAAGGGCAATAAAGTATGTATCAGCTCCCATGCATAACCACGAGAGCTTTGCACACTTTATTTGTCCTTGACACCCCAAGTGTGTGGGAAGTCATCAAGCGGTAGATAGCGAACCTACTCCATTGGAATCTCACCACCGCCGGGTACTCCGCCGGTTGCGCCTTTCGGCTACAAAAGTATCATTGTCCTCTGCGTATGTCATCGCCTCCCTTTGAGTGCTGCTCAAATTCCTTCAAAAAGTAGGATCGCTCGCTCATTGAGAGGTCGTAGCGGACTTATGAAGCCGGCTAATCCCGTTACTCACGGGCATTCCGCAGGTAATGTGCCTGATGAATGGGTATTCAATTGTAAAAGATCAGTGAGAGATTTTATCCTCTCACCTAATAGGACAAAAAAGTGCCAAAAGTCAACCCTGCTGCGAAAAAAAGTTAAAAATATTTTTTTGAACGCAAATATTCGAGTGCATTAACAAGGCTTTTGTGAACAGCTTGCTTTGTAGAACCATCGATTACTGCAATCTGCTCGAATGTTTTCTTTTCATCGAAATAGAGTCGAAGTCTGCGTTGCTGTACTTCAGTCAGTTCTCCGATGTGTTTCCACACCATTTTTAGAAGTTCCTCGGTCTGTTCAGCCGCGTCAATAATATCGGCATCCCCGATACTCTCATCAAAGGAACATAGTCCGTACCTGCGATCTTTGCGAGCTTGGGAACTGATTCCCTTTTGTGAATTATGGATAACGTTATAAACCTCGCTATCCAGTTCGGTAATTTGTTCGATGCCCTGTCCGTCCGTGAATTTGGCATAATAATGGATCGTGCCATCGATTTCTTTTTCTATGAGTTCATAGTCTTTCATTTATGTAATTCCTTTCGTTTGCTTTTTCTTTGCTTACTGCGGTGCAGTTTTTGGGGTTAAAGCAAACGTGGAATCACGGGTATTTAGCGATGTAAGTTTCCCAAAACATAAAAAGTCCTTTCCGAAGCGGAAGCCACGGAAAGGACTCTTATAACATCGTATGAAGGCAAGTAGAGCCGAAAGTGCAAAACAAAAAGCACCGCATGACAACAAGACAGAATTAGATTCTGTTACTTGTCTT
>JAFQPI010000023.1 GCA_017411805.1 Clostridia bacterium | reverse complement strand
TTTTGGCAGGGGCGGAAGGACTCGAACCCACGACCCATGGTTTTGGAGACCAGTACTCTACCAACTGAGCTACACCCCTACGTACCAAAATATTATATCATATGTTGAGGTAAATGTCAAGCCTTTTTCGGGAATTTCTTTGAATTAGTCGAAATTTCCTCGTGCTTTATGGATGAATGAGCAAAAATCTCCCGCAAAGGGGAGATTTTACTCATTCCGAACCGCCTGCGGGACGCAGTCGGTTCGAAGCGCATAGGAGAATTCCGACCTCTGCGGAGGTCGGCAAGGGCTTTGCCCTTGACCCACAAACTTTTGAAAAAGTTTGATCAAAACTTTCCGCTGCTTTTTATAAAAATGAAAATTTCCGAGCCTTTCGGCTCGGAAATTGACCTTTCACTAGTCACTAGCCACTTAAATTTCGGGTATCTCGATCTCGACCTCGCGTCCGATAGCCGCGGAGCGTGCGAGTCCGTCGATGATCGCCTGGTTGTAGATGATCTGCGAGGTCGGAACGGGGGCTGGGCCGCCATTCTTGACTGCCTCAACAAAGGAGCCGACCTTGAGTCCGACACGGTCGCATTTGCCGCTGATGATCGGAACCTTGAGCTCGGTTGGTACGCCTTCGAGCTCCTTATAAATGGTCATCTCGCCGCCGACGGTGCCGTTCCAGCACTCGGTTGCGGGGATGCGGAGACCGCCCTCGGTGCCGAGGATGATGGTGTCGCCGGGAGAATCCATATTCATAGCCCAGGAAATTCTGAAATCGAGGATGATGTCGCCTTCAAGACGGATAAATCCGCCTGCAAAGTCGTCGACGCCGAATTTCTCGGCAAATTCCTCTGCGTATGCGGGGTTGTAGCCGCTGTAGTTCGGGTCCTTGCCGAAGCGGTCGGAGATCATGCCGGTTGCCGTCAGAGGCTTCGGGTGTCCGATCGCGTTCATGATCATGTCGATCGAGTAGCATCCGATGTCGCCGAGAGCACCGATTCCCGCCGTGTCATCGCGGATAAAGGTGTCCTTGTGGCTCTTAGCGGGGATACCGCGACGGCGGCCGCCGCCCGTCTGGATGTAGTAGATCCTGCCGAGCTCGCCCGACTCGCAGATCTTCTTGATCATCTGCATATTGGGGTCAAATCGCGGCTGGAAACCGATTGAGAGGATGCGTCCCGTCTCTTTTTCTACCTTCATGACCTCGATAGCCTCGTCGAGAGTGACGGTGAAGGGCTTTTCAAGGAGGACGTGAAGTCCCGCGCGCATTGCCGCGATAGCGCAGTTTGCGTGCTGACGGTTGTAGGTGCAGATCGAGACCGCGTCAAGATTGAGGCTCTTGTCCGCGAGCATCTCCTCGTGGTCACGGTAATCGGTCTTGACGCCCTCGAGCTCGTAGGAAGCGAAGAACTTTGCCGCCTTGCCGGGGACGATGTCGCAGCCCGCAACGATCTCAACGTCGGGGCGGCCGAGGTATGCTTTCATATGAGAATTTGCAATTCCGCCCGTGCCGATAAAGCCGATGCGGACCTTTTTCGAGGCGTCAACTACATTTTCCTCACGCGCGGTGAAGGAGTTGAGACCTTCCATAGACTTGTCTGCCATGATTATTTCTCACTTTGTTATTATTTTTTCAAAAGCCCGAAAGCTTTTGAAGATTCTAAAGAAACTTTTCTCGAAAAGTTTCTTTAGCGGGTTTCAGGGCGGAGCCCTGAGTCTGTGCTTCAAACAGACGACGCCCCGTCGGCTGTTTGGAAGGAGTAAAATCTTCCCTTGGGGGAGATTTTTGCTCCTTCACCCCCCGCGCGCTTTGCGCGCGGAATAGCTATAGAGTTTTTATTTTTCTACGGGTGCGTACAGGTAATTTCGCGCCTATATATGCCCGAGGACGATATCCTATAATTTTGTATCCGCAAATCGGGACCCACCCCTTACTCCCCTCCCGTAAACCGGGAGGGGAAACTAAAGAGCGCGAACCTTTTGTTAAGCGTTCTGAATATCGTTATAGGTGCCTGGGGCACGAGATATATCGCCTTCGGCGATACGATATGTTTCACACGATATACCTACGGCACGATATGTTCCGCAAAGCGGAACGTGTGTTAATAGGAAAATTTCCGCACGGCGGAAATTCACCGATTTAATTCACGTTCGCGAAGCGAACATATCGTATTTATATATCGTATTTATATATCACATTCGCGAAGCGAATATATCGCGTTTACCTTATTCAGTGTTCCCGATCAATTTGTTTTAAATAAGGATTTTACAAACTGTCCTCATCCAAAACAAAGCTGTATAGCTCACCGTCCTGCAAGGTCAACAAACCTTTCTGGCCCTTTTCGAACGCGTCGAAATTTTCCTCGGAAACATCAATTTTGATGACGTTGCCGTTTTTATCCTCGAAGAAGACGAGAAAAGTTTTTACAAGCTTCGGAGTTTTGATTCCTTCGTAATGTGTTTCAAACTTGAGATCGATAACTTTTACATTAAGATCTACGGTTTGAACTTCACTTGAGGTTTCTTCGGACTGATCCCTTGTTGCCTTTTCAGCTTTTTGCCTTTTTTCTTCTTTATCCATCATAATGCCGTAGAATATAAGAAAAGCAAAGATCGCAATGATCCCCGAACCCAAAATGATAATCCGTAAATTGTCCATATTATTAACCTCGCAGTTTTGTTTTGCGTTAGAACTAGATTTTGTTCCCCTAAGAAGTCGGTGTGTTTATCAATGAAAAACGGAAAATTTCCGCACGGAGGAAGTATTTGCCTTCGGCAAATTTTGACTCTGTCTTGTCGGCTTACGCCTCCATTTTCCTACGGAAAACCGCCAGAGCCGTTCACCATAAACTTCGCCGCAGGCAACATTAACTCATCATAAACTCTATCGCCGGCACTATCCACTTATCCCAGAAATCCCAGGTATGCGCGCCGGGGCCTTCCTCGTAGAGAAAATCAAATCCCTTGCCGACAAGATGATTTTTGAAGGTGATGTTCTGGCTGTAGAGAAAATCCTCCGTTCCGCAAGCGACGTAGATACGCGGCTTCTGTTTGTCCGCGGGGAATGTGTCGACAAGGTGAAGAAGATCCTCGTCCGAGCCGGGAAGAGAGGTCATATAATCCTCTCCCCAGTTGCAGACGCAGATGTTGTCCCAACCTTCATCGGTCGCCTTGACGTCCACGTTCATATCGAGACAGCCCGAAAGTCCCGCAGCGGCGCAGAAGCGGTCGGGATTGCGCAGAGCGACCTTGATCGCGCCGTAGCCGCCCATAGAGAGGCCAGCAACGAAGGTCTTTTCGCGCTTCTTGGTGATGAAGGGGAGAAGCTTGCCGATGTATTCGGGAAGCTCGTGAGCCACGTAGTCGAAATAACGGCATCCGTGCTTCTGATTTGCGTAAAAGCTGTTGCCGACCGAGGGCATAATGACCGCGAGTCCGCGAGCGCGCGCATATCTTCCGATGGATGATCCGTTTATCCAGGAATTGTGGTCGCCGTGCATACCGTGAAGCAGGTAGAGCACGGGCATATCCTCCGCGATCACGTCGGGAAGATAGATATTAACGGGAGTTCCCGCCCCGATCGACTCGGGGCGGAAATTGAGTGTCAGATTCGGCATCAGATCTCGGGGATAACGATCTCGACCTCGCGGCCGCACTCAGCGGACTTAGCGATACCGTCGATGATTGCCTGGTTGTAGAGGATCTGAGAGGAGGGAACGGGAGCGGGAGTGCCGTTCTTAACTGCATCGAGGAAGGTACGGATCTTGAGATCGAAGAGGCCTTCCTTCATCTTGATGATCGGGATCTCGGTCTCAACCTGCTGACCGCAGACCTCGTGGTAGATCTTCATGGGGCCGCCTACCGAGCCGTTCCAGCACTCGGTGGAGGGGATGCGGAGACCGCCCTTGGTGCCGAGGATGATGGTGTCACCGGGGGTGTCCATGTTCATTGCCCAAGCAATTCTGAAGTCGAGAACGATGCCGCCCTCGAGACGAACGAATGCTGCTGCGAAATCGTCAACGCCGAAGAGCTTTGCGTACTCCTCGCGCTTGTCAGCACGGTAGCCCGAGTAAGTGGGGCATGTGCCGAAGAAATTGGACTTGTAGCCCGAAACGGTAAGGGGCTTGGGATAGCCGATAGCGTTGAGAACCATATCGAGGGAGTAGCAGCCGATATCGCCGAGAGCGCCGAGGCCTGCGGTCTTGTCCTCAATGAAGGTGGTTCCGAAGGGGGTCGGGATACCGCGGCGGCGTCCGCCGCCTGTCTGGATGTAGTAGATCTCGCCGAGCTCGCCCGACTGGCAGATCTTCTTGATCATCTGCATATTTGCGTCGAGTCTGGGCTGGAAGCCGATGGAAAGAACCTTGCCGCTCTCCTTTTCAGCCTTCATAACCTCGACAGCCTCGTCGAGGGTAACGGTGAAGGGCTTCTCGAGGAGCACGTTTACGCCCTTTTTCAGCGCATAGATAGCGGGCTCTGCGTGCTGACGGTTATAAGTGCAGATCGAAACTGCGTCGAGAGCGAGAGACTCGTCGTCGAGCATTTCCTTGTGGGAAGCGTATTCGGTCTTAACGCCTTCAACGCCATGCTTTTCAAAGAACTTCTTTGCCTTGCCGGGGACGAGGTCCGCGCCCGCAACGATCTCAACGTCGGGCTGATTGAGGTAAGCCTTCATGTGAGAATCTGCGATCCAGCCGCATCCGATGATACCGACGCGAAGCTTCTTCGATGTGTCGACCTTGGTCTCAACCTGAGCTTCAAAGGTGTTAAGTCCTGCCATAGATTTGTCTGCCATTGTTTTTTCCTCCAAAAAATATGTATTTGGTTTTTAAAATTGTTTTGATTTAGCCGAGGGCTGCATTAAGCCCAAAGAGTACGAGTCCGATGATCATCAGAATAGTGAAAAACACCACGCAATTCCTGATCGTTTTCAATAGATCGAGCTTTTTGTACATCAGGTATTCCATAATATCATCTTGAGTTATATCCGGACACACAAGTCTGAAAAACTCGGAATCACCGTCATCGTTTACGTTACGCCAATCGGAATAGGCACGATAAATGTCCTCAGGTAATTTTTTACCCTGCTTTAAAAGGTCTTTGTACTTTTCGTTTTCCTTCGGGGTGCACAAAACTTTTTCGTACAGATCATATTTCAAACGGTACATTTCAAGCTCTCGTTTGATTTTTTTGCTTGATTTCATATTGTGCCTCCTTCGTGGTATTATATTAAGGTAACGGTATCGGTTTCTGTTTTGCGGCGGAGAAGCGGCAAAACAGTTCGATCTTATCGGTATATACGGTCATATAACCGTCGTTCGCGGCGGCCTTCCAGCCGTTCGGATGGTCTCCGTATTCTGCAAGCAGGGCAAATTTTGACTTACGCAGTGAACGCCCGCTTTGTGCGTGGTAAAGCTTGATCTTTTTGACGAAGGAATCAAATTCTTTGTCCTCGCTGTCATAGCTGAGCCAAAGATTCATTGTGTCGTAGCCGAAGCTGTAATAGAAGCATTCCTTGGTGCCGGTTTCCTCGGCGAGAAGGTATACGTCGGTATTTCGGTCGATCAGGCTTGAGACCTTGCAATCAAAATGGATCTGTGCGCGTCCGCGGAAGAGGAGCGCCGCCTCGTATAGAGTTGGAATTCTGTAATGCGTCGGTTTTCCTTGATTGAGCAGACGAAGCTCGCATAGCTGCTCGTAGGTCCACTCTTCGATCTTTGGCGTATTCGGAAGACCGTTTTTGCCATGCTTGTATTTCCAATCGGTGGTGCGCGTCAGGGTATCGTCGTGCATCAGCACCATGACGTTGTCCTTGGTTAGCCTGATGTCGATCTCAATCATATCCGCGCCGAGCATTATTGCGCTGAGTATTGCCTCAAGAGAGTTTTCGGGATAATTCTGAACGTCGCCGCGGTGCGAGGAAGCAGTGATCCTTCCCGTGGGCGAGGTCATTGCGTAAAGCTTTTCCTCGTAATCGAGCATCCAGGCGGGTGGAGTAAAATCGTCCGCCCACTTTGGAACAAAGGAATCACTGTTGTAGGCAAGCGAATTTTCAATAAAGCGGTCGAAGTCGTAATCGTAAACGAATTCGGCGTCAAGATCGTCTATCCTGCCGTCATTAAGCATTTCCGAAAACACCCGCGCCGCCTGCACGGTCGCAAGAGGACTGCCGCCGAGGATCACGATCTTGCCGTTTTCGATACGGATCGTGTAATCCATATAATTGAGCGATTTTGCGGCTTCGATTGATTCCTTGCGGTTCGTCTCTCCGATCAGCAATTCTTTTTTCGATAAGGTTGCCGTTTGGGCATCAGAGCAGATAAGCAAAAATTTGTTCGTGCCCTTGTAGATCTCGCTTTTGAGGTTTTTGGCAGCGGAAATTACTTTTTCGGGAGCTTCTTTGCCGTGGATCAAGTAATACTCGTTTGCTATAATCGAGATCGGAGGGAGCTTTTCTTGCTTCTCGGGCTCGGTGATCGCATCGGTCACGTCCGCGGGGATGCTTTCCGATGCTTCCGTATCAACGTCCGAAGGCTTTTCGGAGCAGGAAAAGAGTATCGGGAGAGAAAGAAGCAAAAAAGCTGCCAAAGTCAGGATTCTTAATCTCCCGATAAGTCTTTTTTTGTGATTACGTCTCATGGAAGAGGTATGGGCTGCTGCTTTTCGGAGATGTAGCGGCATAAATCGTAGATCTTGTTGGTGAAGGTCATCTTGTAGCCTTCGTCCCAAGCCTTCTGCCAGCCATCGGCGTGGTCGCCGTGCTTTTCGATCATATCGAAATTGCGCTTACGGAAAGCGTGGCCGCTCATATTCAGATAACTTCTTATCTTTTTGATAAATTCGGTGAACTCCGCATCGTCCCTGTTGTAGGATTGCCACATGGCAAGCGTATCGATGCCATAATAATATAGGAAGGATTCCTTCGTGCCCGTTGCCTCGGCGAGGTGGTAGACGTCGGAATTTTTCTGGATATTTTCGGATACCTTGCAGTCAAAATGGATCTGAGCGCGTCCGCGGAAGAGCATGACTGCCTCGTACACTGTGGGGATAAGACAATCGGTTGCCTTGCCGTTATGGAGCAGGCGAAGCTCGCGGAGCTGCTCGTAGGTCCAATCCGAGATCTGATCGGAGGAGGGAAGACCGTTCATACCCTTCTTGCTGTTCCAGTTTGTGGTGCGCTTTAGAGATGCGTCGTGCATGAGGACCATTACGTTGTCCTTGGTGAGTCTTATGTCGATCTCAATGACGTCACAGCCCAACATGATCGCGCTGAGGATTCCCTCGAGCGAATTTTCGGGGTAGTTCTGGACGTCGCCGCGATGCGAGTCGGAAGTCATTCTGCCCGTCGGGGAGGTGAGAGCGTAGAGCTTTTCCTCGTAGTCGAGCATCCAAGCCGCCGGTGTGAACTCCTTTGACCATGAAGGAACAAAGCTTTCGGGCTTGAAAGCGATCGAATTCTCGATAAAGTGATCGAGGTCGTAATCATAGACAAAGCCCTCCTCGAGAGATTCGAGCTGACCGAGCGTGAGAAGATCAACGAGCACTCTTGTTGCCTGCTCTGTTGCCAGAGGGCTTCCGCCGACGACTGCGATCTTGTCCTTATAGGTGCGGATCGTGTAGTCCATATATCCGAGCCCTTCTGCGGCTTTTGCCGATTCGGGACGGGTTGTGTTACCGATGAGGATCTCCTTGCCCGAGCTGTCGGTAGATTTTTTATCCGATTCGGGTGAGAATTCGGTACCGGTCAGGGTTTCGAGATCATGCGCCAGAAGATTCGAGGCGTTCCAGATCCTGTTGGGATCAGAATCCGAATATAGGATGGTGTATTCCTTAGAGATCAGGTCAAGGGGCATGCCCTCGCCGTTAAGATCCCAGACGCGGAGGTATCCTTCCTCGATCTCAACTGATGATTCGGAGAGAAAAGTACTCATGAAATAATCGATAGCTTTTGAAAGCGTATTGGGATCAGAGCCCCAGATAACGACCTTGCCGTTTATCGCCTTGATGACGTAGCCGCAGTTGAGCGCGGAATATTCTTCCTTGAGCTCGCGCGACTCGGCTCTGTTGGTGTTGCCGACGAGGATCTCGTGGACCTCGGGACCCGAGGTTACCGTATTGTTTTCTTTGTTATCCTTCGACCAGTCGCTGTCGAGCTCGATGGATACGCTGTATTTGTTTGCCATCTCCTTGCGCATGGCAACGGTCGCGCTCAAAGACTCGGAATCAATTATGTCGGCGCGGATTATGGTGTAGTCGCTTGCGCCTCCCGAGATGATGTTGTAGATCACGGGGGCAGCTTCCGTAGTTCCCGGCGCAGGGGTGTCGGTTCCGGCATTGTCACCCGCGCATGATGATAGAAGTGTAAGCGCGAGTAATATACTTAAAATCAGATAAAACTTTTTCATCAGAGGATCGATTTTACGTATTCGATGCTCTTCTTAGCGCACTCAAGGGGGCTCAGACCCATCGAGGGCTTATCCTGCTCGACGACAAACCATTCAGCGCCCGATTCAAGAGCAGATTTTACGATAGAGGGGAAATCCTGCATACCGCTTCCGACGGGACGGAACTCAAATCCCGAGGGACGGGCGGGAGCCTTCTTGTCGATGCCGATGAGCTCGTACATATCGTCGCTCTTCTCGCCCCAGAAATCCTTGAGGTGAACGACGGGGCATCTGCCTGCGTACTTCTTGATGTATTCGGAGGGATTCTCGCCGCCGACGTTGACCCAGCATACGTCAAGCTCGGTCTTAAGGAGCTCTGCGGGAACTCTCTCGTAGAGGATATCGAGGGCGTACTTGCCGCCCACGGTCATGAATTCGAAATCGTGGTTGTGGTAGAGAAGCTGGATTCCGAGAGCCTTTGCAGCCTTGCCGAGGACCTCGATGAAGTCAACGACGTAGTCGAAGTTTGCGTTGTCGGGTCTGTGCTCGGGGTTGAGGTAAGGAACGGCAACGTACTTGCAGCCGATCTTTGCATAGTCTGCAAGAAGACCGTAGGGATTCTTCAGCATATCAACGAAGGGTACGTGTGCTGATATCGGAACGAGACCGATCTCCTCGCACATAGCGCGTACGTCCTCGGGAGAGTTGCCGTAAAGACCTGCGAATTCAACGCCGTCGTAGCCCATCTCCTTGATCTTTTCGAGAGTGCCGCGAAGATCAGCCGAGGCGTCCTCTCTTACGGAATAAACTTGAATAGCAACGGGAATGCTCATTTTTGTGTTCTCCTTTCGGGTTGTGAATAAGGATTATTCTTACCTTATAATAGTACAGCTTAAGTATAAGACAAAAGATGTCAAAATACAAGTCAAAAGATGTTGTCTGCAAGACAAATATTGCTATTTAGGTCATGACGGGTTAGGAGAAAGATTGAAAAAAGCAGAGACGGGAGTAAATGAAAAATACTGCAATAAAAAATGAATGTTCAAAGATTGCGGAACAAAAAATTTTCATATGCTTTTTTCTTTGTTTTGCATATTTTTTCGAAAAAAACGAATAAAAAGCGACTTTTTTCTTTGTCAAGTCTTTTTCGAAAAAAATATACAAAATTCACAAGTTTGTGCAAAAGTGAGAATATTTCAAAGAACGGAGATTTTTCAAAAATACTCTTGACAAGAAGTTTTCCACAGGTAAAATTTTCTTTATCCACACAAAAAAGCCTTGATTTGCCTTGAAAAACGATACTTTTACACAGTTACCACAAGGTTTTCCCCAACCCATGGGGAAACTCGGAAAAAAGCGAGACGATTTTTGTCGGATATACAAATTGCACAAAAGACGTTGTGGAAAAAGCAAATGGAGGGCGTATTTTTTTGATTTTTGTTTGACTTTGGGAAGCATATATGATATAATTATCTTGAGAAAATTTATTCATCCCGAAAGGAATAAAAATATGGAAAATAACCGCTTTGAACTGCTCAAAAAGTATCCCGCTCCTGCGCTCCCCCGTTCTATCACCACCGGCGAGTGGACCGGCGGTCATATTCAGGGTATTGCGATCGACACCGAGCGCAAGTACATATATTATTCGTTTACAACCGACCTTATTAAGGCTGACCTTGACGGCAACGTCATCGGCACCGTAGGCGGTCTGACGGGACATCTCGGATGCCTTGCCTTCAACGGCGGCGACCGTTGCGTATGGGGTTCGATCGAGTATAAGCACGATTCGATCGGCAAGGGAATTATGTCGCGCACGGGCGTCAAGATCGCGGATGAGGATGCGTTTTATATTGCGATTTTCGACGTTGATAAGATCGACCGCGTCGGTATGGATGCCGAGAAGGACGGAATTATGACCGCCGTTTACCTCCCCGACGTTTGCGAGGATTTTGACTCGGAGGGTGAGCAGGGAGCTCCCCACCGTTTTGCGTGCTCGGGCATCGACGGCGTGACGTTCTCACCGCGTCCGGGTGAGCGTCAGGTATCGCCCTATATGCTCTACGTTGCGTACGGAATCTACAACGACGTAAACCGTGATGACAACGACCATCAGGTCATTCTCGAGTACGATTGGCGCAAGATCAAGCCCTTTGCAAAGCCGCTGACACAGGGTGAGCCCCACCACAGCGGTGCAAGATGCGAAAATAAGCTCTTCTTCTACACGGGCAACACAAACTGGGGCGTACAGAATCTTGAATACGACACCTATCTTGACGCGTGGATACTTGCGGTATACAAGGGAAATAAGGAAAAATTCCGAAATCCGCCAATGTTTATCGTTGACCGTAAGATCGCGCCCGAAATGGGCGAGCTCAAGGGACTTTGCGGACGCGAGGGACTTCTGCTGACGGGCGCACCCGTCGGCGTTGAGGATCCCGCAACCGGCGTCTATGGTTGTGATTTCCCCCGCGGCTCAACGGGTATGATCTCCCTCGGTAACGGCTACTATTATTTCTCCTTCGATAAGAAAGAAAAACGCGACGACGTCAGATATCATTCTTCGGTTATCAGACTTTGCAAGTACACCGGAGAGGGAGAGATGTTTGAGGTAGTTGAATAATTTTGTTTGCTCATAGAGGTGAGGCAAGAGGAGACCGAATGCAAGAATGCACCGCTCCGCAAGCGGAGCATGCAAAATGCAAAATTCGGTAACTTTTCTCGCGTTGCTCGAAAAGTAATTTTAAAAATATTTTTCGCCTTGGCGAAAAATTTCCATAACTCTGCATTCTGCACTCTTAACTCTGCACTCCGAAAGGCGGTGACCGTATGAACCAATTTAATATGATATTGCCGAATGCGGTCGGTTTTGCTTTGTCGAAGCTTGAGTCTTTCGGTCACGAGGCTTACGTCGTCGGCGGTGCTGTTCGGGATGCGATGCTCGGCAGGGCTTTGCACGATTACGATATCACTACGTCTGCGTCGCCCGAGGAGATAAAGTCGGTTTTCTCGGACTTCCACACGATACTTACGGGCGAGAAGCACGGCACGGTGACCGTGGTGATCGACTCGATGCCGCTCGAGATCACGACCTACCGCATCGACGGCGACTACACAGACGGGCGCCGTCCCGATTCGGTTGAATTTACGAAAAATATTACAGAGGACCTTGCGCGGCGTGATTTTACCGTCAATGCGATGGCGTTCTCGCCCTCGCGTGGGCTTTGCGATCCGTTCCGAGGTGCCGATGACCTCAAGATCGGCGTGATCCGCGCCGTCGGAGACCCCGTCAGACGCTTTACCGAGGATTCGCTGCGAATTCTGCGCGCGTTCCGCTTTGCGGCGAGACTCGGATTTGAAATTGAAGAAAAAACGCTTGCAGCTGCTAAAAGTGAGCGAAAAAGACTCCCCGCCGTAAGCGCGGAGAGGATCGGCGGCGAGGTGCTCGGTCTGCTCTCTGCGGAGAGACCGTCGCGATCGCTTGCTATGATGCACGCGGCACATATCCTCGGTGAAATAATGCCGGGGGCGTATTTCGAGTCGCTTGCGCTGAAATCTTTTTCATATATCGACTTTATCCCCGAGGGCTATCCGAGCGGTCTATATCTGAAAAAAGAGCGCGAATCTCATGAAAAGCTTGGATTTATCTCGGCAAGAGCACATCTGGCTGCGCTCAGACTCGGAATGCTCCTTCGTGACAGCGAAAGGGATATCGCGCTCTCCGTTCCGAAAAGGCTTAAGATGAGCACAGAGCTTTCCGCGATCGTCGGAGCCGCCGCTTGCGGAGTGCTTCCAAAGAGGTCGGACCCTGCTACCGTGCGTACCTACGCATCGGGCGTTACGGGAAAGACTGTACCCAAACTCGCGTATTTTACCCTTCTTTCGGCGGGTGCGCGGGGCGAGAGGCTTTCCTCGGGCGACAAAGCTCGGGACGCGGCAAAAAATCTATATGAATCGGCGGAGCGCGGCGATCCTATAAGCGTCGCGGAGCTTGCCGTATCGGGGCGCGATCTGATGGATCGGGGCGTTCCCGCGGGAGCAAGGGTCGGCGAGGTGCTTTCCGAGCTGCTTGCCGCCGTGCTTGCAAATCCCGAATTTAATACGCGGGAGAATCTGCTCTCGCTGATAGACGATATGAACAGAGGTTAAAATGAAGCTTATTAAGGATAGATTTGATTACTGCGCGGGTTCTCTCGCGTATAGAATATACGAGCCCGAGGGTGAGATACGTGCGATCCTTCAGGTCTCGCACGGAATGTGCGAGTATATCGGAAGATACGAGGGTTATGCAGAATATCTGACGTCACATGGAATAGTGCTTGCGGGCAACGATCATCCGGGACACGGTGAAAGCGCCGCGAGTGCCGAAGATCTCGGCTATTTTGCGAAGACGGGCGGAGTTGAGCTTGCAGTTGAGGGCTTGAGAGTTATGTCGGAGATCTTGATCGAAAGGTATCCCGGCAAGCCCTTGATCCTTCTCGGACATTCTATGGGATCCTTCCTCTGCAGACTTTATCTTTCTGCATATGCGGAAAACCTCGCCGGTGCAATAATAATGGGAACCGGCGGTCCCGATGCTCCGACGGGCGCGGGAATCGCGCTGGCGAATCTGATTGCGCTCTTCAAAGGCGGCCGCCATCGCAGCAAGCTTCTGCGTTCGATCCAGCAGGCAGGCTATCTCAAGAGATGCGGCAAGGGAGCCGACCGATGCGCTTGGCTCACGCGCGACAGCTCGGTGGTAGAAAAATATAACAACGACAAATATTGCAATTACATATTTACGGTTTCGGGCTACCGCGATCTCTTTTCGATGCTTGCTTCGGTAAGCACGGAGGAGTGGGCGGCATCGGTTCCCACAGATCTGCCGATACTGCTGATCAGCGGAGAGGATGATCCCGTTGGCGGATACGGCAAGGGCGTACTCAAGGTGGCGGGTGCTCTTACGCATAAGGGTGCGCGAAGGCTGACGACGGTTCTCATACCGGGGGCGCGTCACGAGGTTCTCAACGAGACCGACCGCGAGGAGACCTACGCCGTTATCGATAAGTGGCTTACGGAGGTCCTCGAGGAGCTTCCGGACGGGGATCTGCCCGCGGACTCCGGCGATGAGAATGCCTCGGGGTTTTTTGAAACCTTTTCGGAAATTGAGATATGAGCGCGTTTTACAGGATAATCAAGACTTTTGAGGGTCGGTATTATTATGAATTTCACTCCACCGAAACGCGGATGCTGCTTCGCGGAGGCGAAAGATCGACGATTGCACTCTGCCGTGCCTCGATAGCGTCGCTCAGGATCATATGCGATTCGCCACTTGAGGACACAACGGGATGCCTCGGCGCGCCGACAGAGATCCTCGGCTATCCGAAATTCAAAGCCGAACGACGCGGGCGAGGCGTTTATACGATCTCGCTGTACGCCAAGAACGGAAAATGCGTCGGAAAAAGCCGCGATATCTCAACGCCCGATGCCGCGCTCGACGTTTATAATTCGATCCGACGTTATGCAAGATACGCAGAAACGCGTGACGGAATCTAATAATTATTCAAGGAGATAAAAATGCAAAATTTTGAACACACCCCAACGGTAAAGCGCAAAAGATTTATGATAAATTTTGCGTTTTTCGCTCTGTTATTCGCTATTTCAATCTTTCTGGTCAGATATGCGCTTCCGGAGCTGTTCCCCTTTTTCGTTGCCTTCATCGTAACGATGATGCTTCGCCCGATCGTGCGCTTCATGCATAATAAGCTGAAGATCAATACGAGGATAGCATCCGTTGTTCTGGTAATACTTTTTTACGGAACGATCGGTGTGATCGTTATTTGGCTGATCATCGAGATCCTGTCCTTTGTTGCGGACAAAATAATGGACCTTCCGGGCTTTTTCCAGTCGCAGATCCAGCCCTTTCTTGTCAATCTCTTTGACGAAATACAGGAAATGCTCCATAATTTCGACCCCGAGATGGCAATAGACTTTGATGACACGGCGAATTCCCTGCTTTCCACGATCGGAAGCACGATAATGAGCTTTTCGGGTAAGCTTGTCGGCAGTCTTACCGATATTGCCGTTTCTGTACCAACGTTTTTACTTAACATCGTAATAATGGTCGTTGCCACGATATTCCTGCTGGTTGATTTCGAGTCGATACAGTCATTTATCAAAAAGCAGCTGCCCGATAAGACGAACGATCTGATACATAATATCGGCACCCACCTCGGAAAGGTTCTTAAGAAGTATATCCTTTCCTATTCGCTCATCATGCTGATCACCTTCTCCGAGATTTGGGCAGGACTTTCGATCATCGGGGTGAAATACGGTGCTCTTATTGCGGCTCTGATCGCGATATTCGATATCCTTCCCGTTGTCGGATCGGGACTTATCCTTGCGCCTTGGGCGATCATTTGCATCATCCTCGGCGATATCGGCAGAGCCATCGGACTCTTTATTCTTTGGGCTGTCCTTTGCGTTGTCAGACAGATCATCGAGCCGAAGATCGTTGGCAACAGCGTTGGAATGCATCCCTTCCTGACACTTTTTGCGATGCTCGCGGGTAACTTTATCTACGGCGGCATCGGAATCCTTCTTCTGCCCATAACCCTCGCGCTTTGTCAGAGCTTAAACAGCGCGGGAGTCATTAAGATCTATAAGAACGTCGAGCCCGAGCCCGAAGAGAACGACATTATCAGCGAGGCGATCACAAAGAGCGTTGACGCCGCAGGCGTATGGATCTCCAAACCCTTCAAGAAACGGCTCAAGAAAAAGTCGATCAAGGCGAAGAAGAAGGAAAAGAAGGATACGGAAAGCGAGCAGTGATCAGTGGACAGAGGACAGAAAGTGCAGAATGCAGAATGCAGAATGCAAAATGCAAAATGCAGAATGCAAAATGCAAAATATGGAAGATTTTCGAACGAAGTTCGAAAATCATACCTTAAATAATTATATTCAGCTTGGATGATCCTTTGTTCTGCTCAAACCTATAGCCGAAGAGAGTCGAACACATAAGGTTTTCATCGGCAAATATCCGCATATACTGCAGAAAAAATCCTCGTAAGATTAATATCTTGCATCGAATTTTTTCTTTGTCTATCCGAATATTTGCTCGATGAAAACTGCTTT
>JAFQPI010000022.1 GCA_017411805.1 Clostridia bacterium | reverse complement strand
GAGGAAGAATGCGAACGTGCAACCTCGCTTACAAACAGTGAAATTGCGTTTATGGGCGGCGACTTTACCGTTGAAATCGTTAAGCAATACAGCTTGATTGAAAACGGCGACCATTCCAAGTCTTGCACATTTATTACTTTCGCTACCGAGGAACAGGCAACCAATTTTGCAGAATTGAACATTGAATATTTTGCAAAGGGCGAGAACTCAAATAATTGGAGAATTGCACGCGACGGCTGTGTAGTTGTAATGACTAACCTTGACGCGGCGATGGACGTTATCAATCTTGAATTTAAGTAATACAAAAAGCCTGTGACGCACGAAGTACGCACAGACTTAACAAGATCAGCGGCAGGCCACAAATCGTAGTCTGCCGTTTTATTAAGATAAACGTACTTAAGTCATTTTCCCTCATACGCTATTGAATCATACTATCTCGAAGCCAAAATTATATTGACAACTCACTCATTCTATTGTATAATTAAGCTATCAAACAAGGGGAGCGATTGCTATGTATGATTACTACGATATCGCCATAATCGGCGGCGGCCCCGCTGGCGCGACTTTTGCCCGTGAACTTGCGCTGTCATGCCCCCAAAAAAGAATAGTACTTATTGACGAAAAGCCGAGGACGGGTTCCAAAGTCTGCGGAGGGCTTCTTGCGCCCGATGCTCAAAAGGTTCTGGCGCAATTCAACATTGATCTGCCTAAAAGTATTCTTGCCGATCCGCAAATATTTGACGTTAAAACGATAGATCTTGCCTCGGGAATCACAAGGAATTATCAGCGTCATTATTTAAATATGGACCGTGCATCCTTCGACGAGTGGCTCCTCTCGCTCATTCCCGACTGCGTTGACGTAATAAGAGGAAGATGTCATTCATTGGCCTATCGCTCCCCCGGAGAAGTTTGCGTTGAAGTCGAAGAAAACGGCGAAAAGTTCGAGTTCTTTACAAATATGATCGTCGGAGCGGACGGAGGAGCCTCGATAGTCAGACGCACGTTTTTCGACTCACCCACCAAACTATATATATCCATCCAAGAGCATTTTAAGGATGACGGCGGAGATATGCCAAGCTATTCCTGCATCTACGATCCCGAAACCTCCGACAGCTGTTCATGGACGATACGCAAGGACGGGTACGTCATTTTCGGCGGTGCTTTTGATATCAAGGGCGGACGCGATGCGTATTTTAAGCAGAAAGCACGTGTTGAAAGCTTCCTCGGCCATTCCTTCGGCGAAGCTGTGAAGATCGAAGCCTGCCTGCTGACAAGCCCGAGAAAAGCAAGCGACTTTATATCCGGCAAGGACGGTGTTTTTCTCATCGGAGAAGCTGCGGGACTCATCAGCGCGAGCTCTTTTGAAGGGATCAGCAGTGCATTTCTGAGCGGTAAATACCTTGCAGATGCCTTTGCTTCAAACAGCGAGCCGAATAGAATACTCAATTACTATAAGAGGAAAACTGCAAAGCTGCGCTTAAAACTCTTATTCAAAATTCCGAAAATGAAAGTTCTATGCTCACCTTTTCTCCGCAAGATCATCATGAAAAGCGGAATTTGCAGTATTAAAAAATATTAATAAAGAGCCGTCTCACCGACGGCTCTTTAAGTTTATAGGTTATCTTTCGCAATAGTTTCATCGAGTCTTCTTTCACAGGATTCGAGGAAACGTATCCAAGCATTGTGGCTGACGAAATGGTTTTCGCCCGTCTCAACGAGATCAAGCCACTTTTCGTAGGTATGATTATTCCAGCTGTGATTGCCGATAAAGAGTTCGACAGGTTCGTTCATCAGTCTGCGAACAGATTTGCGATAATCCTCGCGGCAGCCTTCGTAATCAAATTTTCCTTGATGAAGCGTATTAACTCCCGCACCGCCGAACATTCCGGCGCGGACGGTTCTGCCGTCATCCTCTGCGTTGAAGAAGATCGATAGCGTGCCCTTGGTGTGGCCGGGAGTTTCGATAAACTCAAAAGTCGTATTGCCGAGAGTGAGTGTATCACCTTCCGAGATAATAATATCGGCATCGAAAAATCTCTTTGCCTTTTCGTAATCTTCCCTGCCGATTAAGGTCTTCGCACCGGAAAGTTCTGCCATTGCCCTCGTTGCCTCGGTGTGGTCATGATGCCAATGGGAGTTGATTATGTATTTTACGTCGGTGGGAGCAAATCCGAGCTTTTCAAGACCGTTCAGAACTATCTGAAGATTCGGAGTCGAGCCCGTATCGATCATAACAAGTCCCTCACCCGTATCGATAACGTGCGACGATTCGCCGTAAGAACCGATGAAATAAACGTTGCCAAAAAGGCGAAACGGCTCAATTATCCGTTCGTTTTTGGGTGGTAATTCGCGTTTTTCCCTCATTTGTAATATACTCCTTAATTTCAAAGCAATATCAATCTATAAATATCCGCGCCCGATTCTGCTATTGCCTTAACCGCGCCGATATATGCGCCCGGCATCGCGCCGCCGAAGTCTATATGGATCCGTATGGTGAATACGTTGACCGTCTCGGGCGGATCCCCCCACATTGAGGAGATATAATGTATCGGTCTTATGTGCCATCTGTTATATTTGAAGAAGAATTTTTCGAGAGCAGAGGTTACCTTATCTACCTCCTCCTGCTTTATTCTTTCCTTAAAAACGATCTCAAAAAGAACGTCTGGAGCACCTTTCATTTCCACGTCTATCGGGAAATCAGCGCATTCCTTTATCCTTTCAACGATCGGGTCCTCATCATAATACATCCTTCTTCTCCTTTTTCTTCTTCAAAAACGAAATAATGCCGATGATCGAAGCGATGATCGCAACGCTTTCGTTGATCATTCCGCCGACCGAGAAAACGTAAATATTGTAGATCAAGATCATGGACGAGGTACAAATAACGCTCTGTCTGAGCAGCTGCGCATTGCCGAAAGACATAAAAATCGTGTTTGCAGCAAGCGCGATGATAACAAGCAGCGAGATCGGACCTTCCCAGGAAAGACCTCCGAGCACTCCCATTACGGCGGCAAGGATAATTGCCGAGATCATATTCATTTTCGATTTTGAATCCTGGAAAAAGAAAGCTATATTTCTGATAATGCAAACAATATTCAGCGCGAATCCCGAAGACGCTCCAAGGAACATATACGAAAGGCATGTTGACAGCGTTGCCGCGGTCTGAAGGATCAAAAGCTTATGCTTTGAGTTTACCTGATATGAGATAAACGTAATGATCGGCGCAATAATAGCGAGGATCTGACCGATTATTTGGTTTGTCGTCATTTATCCCCACCAATCCTTGTAAAGAAGAGCAAGTCTGAATACAGCATCCGACTTGTTACATCCCATAACAAAGCTATTGCCGTCGCGGAAGATATTCTCGGGCTCGCCGTCAATACCGTAAAGCGGAATTGCCCCCACGAACTTGCCGTCAAGAGTGTTGATGGTTATTGTCTGATACTTCGCTCCCGACTGCCAACGCGGATCGTAGATATACTTTCCGTCTGTGCAGAGACCTTGAGTTGTCAGCTTAGGATAGCCGCAGGTAAAGGTTGAAACAGTATTGAAATTCTCATCGGTCAGATAGAAATTGTATCCCGCCGCGAGAACGTACTGATTTTTTTCGGGAATATAATCGAGAGCACGGCTGAGCGTGGGTACGTCGATGTATTCGATGAAGGAAAGGTCATCGGGGTTGACAAAGACGATTCCGCTCGAGCTCATTGTAGTACCTTCCTTGCTTGAGCAGTAAGATACAACGAGGCGGTGATTCTTTGAATCGTAAGTAATATCGTTGGTATGTGCGGTTGGAAGCGATTTAGAGGTTGAAACGAGCTCCCAAGTTTTAATGTCATACTTATAGATATATGCGGTCTCGGGCTTTGTGGATTTGCTGATCATTGCATAATATGCATATTTACCGTCAGTACCGCCGCCCTCGAGCACCGAATAGTTGCCTTTTGTAGGCACGTCCGCAAGCTTATCTACGCTGTAAAATGCATATTCCTTTCCCGAATTGATGATTTCCTCGGGATTTGGGAATTCAACGTCTTTCTGTTCAATGAGTTCAAAGCCATCTTCTATCTTAAGCTGAAGATTGCCGGAATCATCCTTTGAGATGCAGTTTACGAGAAGATAATCGAGTCCCTTATAAAGGAGATACGTATTCGTTCCCGATACGGCGATCTTATTGCCCTCGGCGATAATTCCATAGCACGAAACACCTGTTTCGTTCAGCTTTGCCTCAAGCTGAACACTTAGCTCACGGCTTGTGGAACCGAAAAGGATCTCATAACCGGTCTCGGCGCTTCCGGTATCAGTACCCGTAGCGATCGTGACACCGAGAGCGGAGTTGAGGTTCTTTCTGAAAGCACTGTAAAGCTCCTGCTCAATAGAAAACCTATCGAGTGCGCTTGACTTGATAACCTTCACCGATTCTGCATTTGAAGCATTGATCGTAATATAGCTTTTAGGTGCTTCCGTCACAGCCTCGGTCTCGGATTCCACAGGCGGATCGGTCTCGGTAGCCGTTATGTCAGGATCCGTTTTGGGAGTCGTAACTTCGGGATCTTCATTCTGAGTACATGCAGGAAAAGCGGATATAAGCGTGATAAGCGCGAGAAAGATCATGCAGACGCGCAGGGTAATTCTTTTCATAATTCCTCCAAAAGCTTTAATAAGAGTATTATACAGCATAACTTCCTATTTGTCAATAAAATAATTCGGTTAAAATGAGTCCGAACGCAAATTGACCGGCTCGCTGCAAATCACGTATGAATCGCCGAAATGCAGATCTATGCGATAGGTGTAGATCAGAGTTGCATCTCCTCGTACGATAAAATTGCCGTCATCACGCTTCGTAATTTCACCTGAGATAGGAAGAATATTACAATCGGATCGGCGCGTGCTTCCGTCACGGAATTTAAGCATACATTCGGGTCTTATCGGCTGAGATAAATCATCGGGCAGGATAGCCTCGAGTGAGATCGGATAATCGAGGTATTTTTCGCCGTGATCGGTGGTCCATGCATCGAAGCCCGAAAGATAGGTCTTATCGTTCGAGGGACCATTCTCCTCCCACTTGCTGGGTGAGAGTGTCCAGGAGCGCGACCATACGAAAACGTGGAGCATACGGAATTTCGCGTACTCATTGAAGAAGCGGTTGATGCCTACGTCCTCGGGATTATAGCCTGCGGCGCAACCCCGGCTGATACGCGCGACGCGGTAAAGTCTGTCCTCGGCTTCCTCCCTCGTCTCGGGAGCGGGCGGGGTGCTCTTACCTCCCTCGCACCAACCGAGCGGGAGATAGGGGATGCGATCATGCACGTAACGGAGACCCGGCTCGAGCGTTCCGCCCATAATTCCGATGCAGTTTTCCTGCGACTCGCCGTCGCGGAGGAGCTCATCCGTCATCGCGGTCAACAGCTCGACCTTGAAATACTTCGCCGAGGGCTTGATCTCGATCAGCACCGGTGTATCGGGATGCTTTTTCATTTCGTGCATCAGATCGGAGAACTTGTCGATCGTCTCATTCGGATGCTCTATTCGGCGCAAAGACGAGAGAAATTCGTACGTGCTCTCCTCGGTAACGGCAACGTCGCAGTCGAATAGTCCCTTTGTATTTGTGTTGTGCATTACAACGGGGACGTTATCGACCGTCAGTTTTACGTCGATCTCCGCGCCCTCAAAATGGTTCTCTGCCGCCGCGACAACAGAAGTTATCGTGTTTTCCGAATACTTTCCATCATTTTGGAAGCCCTTGTGCGCGATAAGCTGACGACGGCGGAAGGTCGTTCCCTCGGGGAAAGACGCGAGGAAATCATACGCACCCGCCATATCCTCGGTGATAATTCCGTTGACTCCGCGAGTTGCCGCGCGGGAAAACGAGCCGTAGGTCAGAATATGTATGAATCTCTGCTGGAGCGAATGGACGGCATCGGATGTGGCAACCTCGGGGTCGAGAATGACCGAGGTCGCACCGCAGGAGACCGCCATTCCGGGCAGTTTCTCGATTTCGGGAGTCATTCCTCTGCAATCGAGCATTCCGCGGAGCATCGGCATAGCATTGTACGCCGCGGAAAGCATCTCTTTCTTTTCAAAACGCGCACAAAGGATCGCGTCGCCAACGTGGTTTAAGTCACAGAATTCCGCAAGTGGAGCGACGGTTTCCGCATCATCAATATAAAGTATCGGAACGCTGCGCGAGCAGAGCGCGAGGACGTCGTAAAGCGGCTTGCCTTCAACTGCCAGGTCGGACGAAATATGTAAAATCACGTTCTGCGGAGGCTTTTCCGCCGACAGAAACGCGAGATCGGAGGCAATTTTCACCTCAAGAACGACCGTCGGCGCGGCAACGACCGGGCAGACAGGCATATAAATATCCTTAGAGAAGGACGCGCGGATACTCTGATAAAGCGGTTTCATATTTATACCTCCGAAACGTAATTGGCAAGCGCGATTGCGATGTCAAAATGCCCCGAATCGTGCTGTGTGTCCTTGATCTGCCCCTCCTTCGCCCTCATCGTCCACTTGGGCGAATCGAGAAGGTCGCCGCTCGTGAAGAAAACGAAAAGCTTAAGTCCGCGGAAATTGCAGACCGCCTGCACTCCCGCGCACTCCATTTCGACCGAAATGCAACCGTCAGCCTTATGCTTGGCGAAATTCTCTTCGGTCTCGCGGAAGATCGCGTCGGTCGTCCAGGTCTTTCCGCGGACGTACGCGATCTCGTTTTCCTTCATAAACGCCTCAACGGCGTCGCAGCCGGGGATCTCGATATAGTCGGACGGGGGTGCGTAATGATATGAAGTTCCCTCGTCGCGGTATGCCGCCGTCGGGATCATAACTTTGCCGCGCGCGATCTCGCGGTCAAGACAGCCCGCGCCTCCGAAAAGGATGTATTTGTCGGTCGAAAAGATCGCGCGGGTGTCCTCGACCGATGCCGCAGCCGCGGGCGCACCGACAAAAGACTTATAAAACGCGAATTTTTTGTTCTTATATCTGATAAGGTAGATCGGAGTGTTGCCCGTGACCGACTTCGACTCGCCGATCTGCTCGCAATCGTAGGTCTCTTTCACGAATTTTTCGATGACGTAGGAAAAAGTGATGATGCAGGCGTCAACCTTCACGGCATCGGGATTTATAAAGGGATTCAGCTTGGCTGTGGTAGCCGGATCAAAGGTATTTGTTATCATAATTATTCCTCTCTTATTTCTTTCACAATTTTCATAACGCCGTTCTCCTCTGCTACCTCAAAGAGGCAGGCGCGCTCGAGCGGGCCCTTTTCGGGGGCGTGGAGGCACATAATATTTCTGCCCTCAAGGTCTCGGAAAAACATCGCGTGACCGCCGTTTTTATCGAAAAGTGGCTCCGGTAGATGCTCCCAAGGGCCCTTTATGTCTCCGTTCTTCGATACCACGGGCAAAACTACGTAATTATTCTGCAGGTATGGCGACCAGGTCAAGAGAAGCGATCCGTCGGACAACTTCTGTAAAAAGGGCGCGTCCGAGCCATATCGCATCGACTTTTTGCCATCCCAAGTGATGCGGTGGGGCGTTGCCTTCGAGATCGGAGACTCATCCGAGCCGAAAACGAGCCATGGCTCGCCCTTAATTTCGGTCAGATCCTCGGTCAGCTCCGCTGCCCAAAGCTCGCCGACGTAGGCGGACTTTTCCTCGACGTAATTATCGGGCCAATCGTGCGAGTAGAAAATATAGGGTTTGCCCTCGTGAACGTAGAGCGTGCCGTCGATACAGCTTTGATCCTTCGGTGTCACGGCGCGGGGCACGAGAGGCAGGAAGGGTCCGCGCGGCGTGTCGCTGACCGCGATCTGCGTGCCGCGCAAACCGTTTTTGCCGAGAAGCGAGACAAAAAGATAGAATTTGCCACGGTATTTGTGCACCTCGCCCGCCCAGACGTCGCGGTACGCCCAAAAATCCTTGGGAATCTCGAAGGCTACACCGCCCTCCTCCCAATTTTCAAGGTCGCGGCTCGTATAGTATGAATATGTCCTCTCCCCCGTCGTCGCGTAGAGATAGTAAACGCCGTCCTCGAGGACGATAAAGGGATCGCGTACGCGGATATCTTTTCTTTTAAGCATAACACACCTCACTCAAAAAGTCCGAAAAGCGCATCGAGCGCATTTTCGAGCACGGGCAGCTCGGGATGCCATTTTTTCTCCCATTCGAGTGAAAAATAGCCGTCATAACCCGTCTCTGTAAGATAATTTACCATTTCGCAGATAGGAAGATCGCCCTCTCCGGGGAGAACGAGGCCTTCTGCCGTCACATCCTTGAGGTGCACGTGGTGGATGAGACCCCCGAAATCCGAGCAAAAATCGCGCCAATTCTCGCCATAAGTCAAGCGCGTATGGCAGATATCCCAGATGAATCCGAAATTTTCGTACTTTCCGCACACTTGTGCAACCGCGCCGAGACGCTCGCGCGTGTTTATGTCGCCGTGAGTTTCAAGAAGAACGTCCACTCCCTTATCTGCGGCATATTCACAAAGAGTTGCGATCCCGCGCGCGATCCGATCAAGGCATTCCGCCTCGCCGCCCTTGATCTTGTTGCCGAAAACACGGATCGCACCGAATCCGAAGCTCTGCGCAATGTCGATCGAGCGGTAGCCTTCCTCAAGGAAATCATCAAGCTTTGCCTCATCGTGGAAGCTGCAAGAAGTGCCGAGAACGAGCGGTTTTACGCCGTATTCGTCAAAACACTTCAAGGTTTCTTCTCGGTTTTCGTGGGCAAGTGCCGCAATCTTGCGGTTGTCCATCTCGCCGCCGAGACCGCGCAACTCAAGCGCGTCTATCGAGTACTTTTTTGCAAGTGTGAGAACTTCGCAAAGTCCCCTTTCCGTGCATCCGAGGGTGGAAAAACAAAATTTCATATCTTTTGATCCTTTCTGCGGATTTCAAGTTCGACCATAAAATCCACGCTTCCCTTAGCAGAGATCTCGATCCTGCCCCAACCTGCCTCGGAGGTGTCGACCTCGGGCAGATAATCTGTTCCGTCCACCGTGAAGCGGTGACCCTCACCGCCGATCGCGGTAACCGTTACGCCCTCGGGGCTCAGAACACGGACGTGCAGTTCTCTTTTTCTTCCCATTATATTAATGTTGCTTCCGTTGATCACGGGACGGCTTTGGCAATGTATCAGGAACTTGACTTCGGAGTCCTCATTTTTCGGCTCAACTCTGTCCGAGACCGTCAGAATACCGCGCTTCGGCTCCCAGAGCATCTTTCGTATCACGTTGTTGCAAGTCTCGGAATACGCTTCCGAAAGATCGCCTACGATCTCGCAAAAATCGTCCGACTCCGTATGCGAGATCACTTTCGCCATGCCGTATTCCGAAAGCCAGCTTTCAAGCGTTTTCGGTTCCTTGCCTTCGCGCGGATTGCGCGTGCCCTTGCCGTTAACCAAAACGCAGTTGTGCGCAAGCGTGCGGATCGTGTAATTTTTGCGGTGCGGAGTGTTGTAGCTGTCGTAAACGCCCGAATCCGACGCCAATATCTCGCCGTCGTAGATCTGGAAGCATCCTGTGTCGAGATGATCGTGATTCGCGCCCCAGAGGCATCCGATCTTCATAAGGATCAATCTATCGCCGTCATTATAGACGGTCGCGCCGACGGGCCAATCAAAATATCTGCAAACGGGCAATTTTCTCTCATCGCCGAGCGGTGTAAGCTTGTTCCAGATCAGATAAACCGAGGGAGAGATCACGCCCTCACCGCACGAGCCCTCGTCATAGTAGTCGTAACCCCACGCAAGCGGGATAAGATATTCCTCGCGGAACTGCTTTTCGGCTTCCTTGTACCAAAGCGCGTCTCCGCTGTACGCCGCCGCAAGAAAAAGCGGGACGAAAAAAGGATTTTTATGAGTATAGAACGCTTTTGTCTCGTTATAATCGTCGCCGAGGCGCAAAGCTTCGCCATCGGAACGGCGTAGATAAATAAAACTTTCAGCAGTTGAAACCGTCACGGGCGGCAGAACCCTCTCACCGCTCATCGAATAGATGAGAAGTCCGAACCACATCGCCCACGCGTAGCGGTATGAGCCATAGCAGGGACCCTGCGGATGGAATTCGCCCGCAAAGACCTTTTCATATGCGGGAAGATATTCCTCAAAAAGTCTGCCCGCGCAAAAATCGTATATATCGGGACGCTCGTCGTAGACCGCGATCGAGAAAGCTAACAGATCGCGCAAGAGCTGTGCCTCGTTGCCGTGACCGCTTATCGCCGCCTGCATTGACGGCGGATATCCCATTTCAAAATATTTTTCCGCCAAAGACTCGCAATGGCCGATTATCTCCACTCGCTCCTCTGCGGTAATCCACGGATAACACCAGTCGTAGACCTCGGATGCGAGGAAGATCAGATGACCCGAAAAACGCGCTTTCATGTAAGCGTCGTAAACAAAGACATTTCTGAGCAAGGAAAGCAGGATCTCAACCGTCTCGCGCCCAAGAACTTCGTCATCCGCGAGCAGAGCCTTCAGCGCACGCGCCTCGAGCGCAAGATATTCCTTCAAATGATAGGTCCCGAGCTTGGGATCGGCTCCCTCTCCCTTTATCTGAAAAGTGCACAATTCTTCAAACAGTCTCTCGGCTTCCGAGCCTGCGGACGCGGTTTTGATCCTTTCTATATCCTTTTTCCGAAGCATCAGGCGCGGATGCTCCGAAGGCGGAATGATCGGAGGTTTTTTATAAGGTGAACTTAACATATTTTAACTCCTTGACATCATCGCTGCCGCCTCGCGGCTGATCTCATGCAGAAGCGGCGCACCGTTTTTGAGAAATTCGTATGCCTCGGTAAACAGAGCTTTCGTGATATCACGGCGCAGATCGACGGTCGGACCCGCCATATGCGGCATGAGTATCACGTTTTCGAGACCGTAAAGCAGGCTTTCCTTCGGCAAAGGCTCCTTTTCGTAAACGTCGAGAAGCGCACGGAAACGTCCCGATGCGAGCTGTCTTTCGAGTGCCGACTGATCAACTATCGCTCCGCGCGAGGTGTTGACAAACAGAGACCCCTCGGGCAGGAGTGCGAGCAGTTTTTCTCCGATCAGGTGGTGAGTATGATCGTTCAGCGGCGTATGCAGGGTCACGATATCGCAGGTCGAAAAGACCTCCTCAAGTCCCGCCTCAATGAGACCGTACCTCGCCTTGTCCTCCGCGGGGAGCGGTTTGATATCGTATATTTTGATCTTCACGCGGAAGGGCACGAGCATCCTCACAAGATGACGCGCGATCGCGCCGTAGCTGACGATTCCGACAGTCTTGCCGAGTAGACCGCGGTTCGTGTCGCAGGAGATTTTCCAGATTTTCTCTTCCTTAAGGCGCACGCTGTACTTCGGGATATCGCGCAGAGCTGTCAGCATATATCCGATCGTACCCTCCGCCACGGATTCGGCAAAAAAGTCGTTGCCCGAGATAACGCGCACACCGCGCTCCCACATCTCGTCGCTGACAAAGGGAACGACGGTTCCGCAGAGGTGAACGAGTAATTTAAGGCTCGGCGCGCAGTCAAGGATGCGCGCATCGAGTCTCGGCGACCCCCAACCCGTCACGTATATATCCGAGTTGCTGATCGAACCGGCAATTTCTTCGGGCGTAAGATGCATATTCTTCTCATTCCAGATCACCTTACCGAGCGATTCCGCCAAAGCAATATTTTCCTCGGTAAAAAAGGTTGGGAAAACAGCATTTTTCGGTAGAGTCACAAAGCTCTTCATCATCTTTCCTCCCGCGGGTATTTGATATAATTATATCATATTTTCGCGATTTTTCAATAGGAAAAGCGGCATAATCAAAGATTTTGCCGCCTTAAATCATTAAAATTCGTCCTTATGTTCCATAAAGAAATCAAAATACCTGCGCACGTTGGGCAGCTCCGTCCACTTGCAGACCGAGGCGGGATAGGAGTCGAGGTTATATATTTTCGCCTCTCTCATAGCGAGAAAGACAGGCGAATGCGTTGCAATTATAAACTGACTGCGCCCTACACGCGCGGTTGCGGAAATATACTCGGCGAGCTCGATCTGAAACTCGATCGAAAGGCTGTTTTCGGGCTCATCGAGCAAATAGATGGCATCATCCTCGATGCGTTCGAGAAAATACTTCATCGCCGTTTGACCGTTTGAATAGAGATCAATATCACGCGCGGTGCGCTTTCTGACGTAACTCGACTGCGATTTTCTCGGCGAAAGGATCTCCATCGTTTCGCTCCAACGCTCGTAGTCGTCAAGTCCGTGAAGACGGAGAATATCGGGATTCCGCTCCGCCGCGCCGTGAACCGAAACGTATTTGTCGAAAAGCTCGTTTCTCTCATAATTGATATTCTCGTTGACTGTGCGCGCCTTGAGAACGTAATCGAAAACATCGTCGCTTGTCAGCACACAGCTTCTTCGAGGCTCGCGGGCATATTCGAGCGAGCACATCCCGACAAATTTATCGAAAAGAGGCGCGTCGTTGAATTCGGAATAGCGATTCGCCCGCATTTTGTGCGCCAAAACGTTGATGATCGTACTCTTACCCGAGCCATTTCCGCCGTAGAGCATAGTGATCCCGTCAAACTCAAGACTTCCAAGGCGCATTTCGGGGAATATTTTGAATGGGTAAAAGGTGTTGAAGCAGGTGCGCTTTTCATCCTCGATCACCTTGATCTCGGCGAACTCGCTTGGTAGATGCAGTTTTTTTACGTAGATCATTTTTATCTTCTTTCGATCAAATTGCTCCGGAAGGGAACCTTTTTGACTTTTCTGCGTTGGTTTTTTATAATTATACCATATTTTCTCGATTTTTCAATAGGAAAAGCGGCAAAATCAAAGATTTTGCCGCCATAAATTCACATCAACCACTCCATCGAGTCGGCTTTGACGTAATCGCATTTTTCCAAAAGTTCACTGTCCAATCGGCAGGCGTCCGTCCAGATAATCCCACCGTCCATAAATGCAATATTGGAATAGAAGATATAGCTGAAATCTCCGATAGTCTCGATCTGCCAAGCCTTCACTCCGCGGAATGTCATTTCAACGATCGGGTTGCCGATTATACTCGTAACCTCCACTCCAACTCGCAGAGTGTCGCCGCAGATATCGGCGTACGCGTACTTTCCGTCGTGAAGACCGTTTGTTTTTATGTAAAATTCGAGAATATCAACGCGATCCTTGATCTTTTGCACGCCCTTGATCGGCTGGCGTTCAAGAAGAAAGACGTACGCCATTATCTCGTCAATAAGCTCCTCACAGCGCAAGCCGTACTCGTTCGGCTCCGAATCCTCACGCAGACCCTCGGCGTGAAACTCATTCGCAACCGCCAACGTCAGCGCGACGTAATCCTCTTTGCTGTAGTCGGTATATTGCAAGAGAGACTTGTCAAAAGCATGCTCGATCAGATGCGGAGCGCGCTTTTCGAGGATTTTTAACAGTAATTCGTTTGATTCGGGACTAATACCGATCATTTTATTCTTATCACCTTAACTTTCGGTGCATCGGAGAGTATCCGATAGCATAGATCTTTGATCTCCTTGACCGACACATCCAGAATCTCGGGAAAAGAATCCCACACGGTCCAGCAAAGCTCCTCGCCGAGATTTAAGAGGCGGAAGATCTCGGGATCGTCCTCATATTTGAAGAAGATACCGGGTCGGAAAAGCAATTTTTGCGCAGCATCGGTGGAGATCGCGCCGTTTTCAAGCGCGTCGATAAGTCCGAGAGCCATTGCCGCAATGTGGCATCTGTGTTCTTTGTCGAAAGATTTTTCTTTCATTCTTTTTCTGACGTAACGGTCAGCACGTAAAAAATATATTTTTTCGGGGCATATAGCCGCGCGAAAATCAAATCATTTGGATTATCGAAACAACGGTAAGCACTATCATGATCACGCCCGCGGCAACGATACCCGGGGCGCGGAGGACGATATCGCGTTTGTCGCTCTCAAGCAGTGCGGGAGCGTTCTTCTCGATGACGATCTTCTTTCTGAAAACTATTATCAGCACAATACCGACGATATTTATCGCCATAATCACTCCCGAGTACGCGAGCAACGCCGCCATCGCGCTGTTGTAATCCGCGGCAAGCTCTGGCGGCAGTGCGGCGAGCTCTTCGGCGCTCATACCTGCATAATCGGAGACTCTCGCTGACAAAAACACGGGGATCACGCCGATCAGATTGTATATCATATGCAAAAGCGTGACGGCGAGGTAGCTGCCCGTCTTGCAATAAAGATAGCCGAGAACGAGTCCTGCGCCCGCAGCTCCCGCGATCTGATAGACGTTCTGGTGGAAAAGTCCGAAAAAGGCTGCCGAGACAAGTATCGCGAGAAGCTCGCCGTGCCTATAAAGGCGGTCGATCAACAGTTTGCGGAACAAAAATTCCTCCATTATCGGCGCAAGCAAAACCGTGCAGAGGATCACCTGCCAAGGCTCGACTGCCGAAATAGCCGCGCTGACTCTGTCGGTGATCTCGATTCCCGAGAAGGCATAAACCAGATTTATGAGAAATCGGCTGACGGTATTTCCGACGTACGACACGCCGAAAGCAATCAAAACGACCGCTCCAAAGCCTTTTACCGATATCTTTTTGCGCGTGGGAGCATATCTTGGCACGCGAAGCAGAAAAAGTGCCGCCGCGGCGGTCGGGATCGCAACCAAGATCGCATTGTATATCAATAAGTATTTACCGACAAATTCCAATGCCGCGTCGCCCGCACCGACAATCAAAACGTCAAGCAGACGCACCAGAATGAATCCGAGCGCGGTATATGCAAAAAGCACCCATCCGCATCGGTTATAAGTACGCCGCAGATCGCTTTTTTCACTCGCGGGATCGATCTTTATCTCATCATTCATTTAAATTTCTCCTTTTTACTCCGATTGCGCTCTTGATATAGTACACGAGAAGAATAACCGAGCAAACGATCGACAACCAATCACCGATGCCGAGTGTTTTGAGAGCTATCCACAGCGAATAACGGCCAACAAATATCGCAAGCAAACATAATATCAACTGCAATCCGGATATTCCCAAGAGCATTTTCTGCCTTTCGTCTTCTTCGCGGAATTTTAGTCCCAACACGCCAACTGTAAACATTGCTATATGGCTGATAAGCGGAAGGGTAAAAACGTAATGATCCACAAAACCCACTCTGACCAGAGTCGAGATATCAGTAAATAATTCGTATCCCGATATAGCTATCATAGCTATGCATACGTACTTGATGATATTTTTCATAATAATTCGCTCCTCTTTGTTTTTGGTAAATACATTATATCATATTTTCCACTCAAAAACGATATTTGGGATAAATAATATGGTTTTTGGGATAATTTAATCAATTATCACAAAATATCACCAATTCTGATCTATGATGTCGCTCCAGAAGGGTATACGGATGATGTTTTCCCGCTCGATCGCGCCCTTTCTGCCGAGAAATTCGCGGCGTAGATAATCGACGAGATTGCAACCGTAATATATTATGTCGCTGCCCACAACCGATATTACGGGCGGATCGTCCACTCCCTCGATCACGGGGATATATCTGTGCCCGTAAACGGGGATCAGCATCGGGGCATTATCCGAAATTTCGGAGAATTTCGCCATTGCCTCGTCCTCATCCTTCGGACGCTCGCCCCATTCCTCGATCCAGAAGCCGTCCTTCACGGAGTTCTTGAGATTTTTGAGCGGTGCCCGGAGCCGTCTCTTTATGAGCGAGACGTTTTCGTCACTCATATCTCTCCAGATCGGAAAATCGGATCTGGGATCCTTACCGATCGGCATTCCGCAAGCAAAGAAGTCGGAAAGCGCGCGCGGGAAGGTGATCCCGTACGTTTTCCCGATCTCTTCCCTCTCGCGTGCGGCTGTCTCGATCTCATAGCCACGCGTTTCAAGCTCATTGAGGATCGATTTATACTCCTCTGTCGGGTTTTTGTATTTTTTCGGCTCTTGCGGCTCGAGCAGTACCTTTTGCATTACGAAATAATGTCCCTGACGCTCGCCCGAGAGATCGCGGATGATCTTAAATCCGAGCTTCTGATAGACGGCGCACAATTCATAAAAATGCTTTTTCTCGAAATCCGCGAACATCCACTCCATAAGGTAGGTCTCCGCGTGGGTGTAGCCGCGATTCTTTGCGTCGTCCAGGGCGGCGCGGATCATCTTTTCTTCAACTCCGCAACCCTTGAACGCATCTGCGATCATAATCTCGACTATCGAGAGGACTCTCGAGCCCTCGGGAGCCGTCGGAATTGCCCTTTCTTCCTTGGGAAGCGCGATCCTTTCGAATTTCTCCTTGCGTCCGCAATGGCAGAAACCGATCATCATCTCGTGGTACATCGCGGTAAATCCGCTCATAATACCCGACTTTACGTACTTTTCGATCTCGTCCTTATGAATCTCGTGCAACGCAACCGAGCCGCGGCGTCTCTGCCCTTTGAGGCTGTTGTATTTTTCGCGCTCCTCGTCTTCCGGTACGTGCCACGCGGTTCCGAAATTGAAATAGTCGCCCTTACATATGTATTTACGGCAGAAACGGTAGTAATTCTTCCATCTGAACTCCGCAAGGCGCGGATATCCGAAGCACTCATCGGCTATGCGGCGTCTGAGCGGAAGCGACTCGGGAAGACAAAGCTTTGGCTCGGACAAGAAACGCTCGATCAGACCCTGCGTTTCGGGCGGATATCTGTTGCAGGTATCGACCGACATCATATCGAAAAGCGGCGCGGTATAGTCAAGCTTTTGCCAGGGCAGACAGTCGTACGACTTCGCGATCTCGTAAGCTTCGGTAAGCTTCGCCACGTATCGGTCAGGATCACCCTCATCGAGGCTGAGGAGCGCGTCGCTTACGCAAAGAGTCCAAAGATGATGCGAGCGCAGAAGAATATCATCGCCCATCATCGTCCCGATCAGCCCGTAAGCCGCCTCGAGCGACTCGCGGGTATTGTAATTTTTCAGTTGCGTAAGGAGTCCCGAGGTCATATTCTTCATCCGTCTCTGACGAAGACGCCTTTTGGCATCTCCCTCGGTGAACTCCTCGATAAGGAAGTCTGCTCCGCCCTTCATCGAATACGCCACCTTCATAGCGCGATCCTTCTGATCCGAGTGAAAATACGTCCGCGCGAGCAGGTTTTTGTATTCGTCGTTATCGGGGAATCGCTCGACAAGCTCCTCGAGATGCATAGCAGCTTCGGCAAGAAAGCCATTGTATGAACTTAGTTCTTTATTGCGCAAACCGAGCACCAATTCGTACTTCGCGCGGTGATAAAGGAATTCCTCGTCGTCGGGGAACTCGATCAACGCATCGTCGATCGCGAGAAGTGCCATTTCCTCGTCAAGATCCTCAGCCTCGTGCCATCTTTTTTCAAGCTCGCGGCGACGGTCACCACCGAGGAGGTCGTTTACCGAGGTTTTGAGCACTTTGGACAACGGCACAAGAAGGGATATATCGGGCATCGTCTGTCCGTTTTCCCATTTCGAGATCGCCTGAGAGGAGATATGAAGCTCCGCCGCGAGGGCATCCTGCGTCAACCCCTGCTTTTGTCTGTACTCGCGAATCTTTTCGCCGATTGTTTTTTCCTTCATTTCGATGCTCCTTGCTTTTCTCGTTTCTATTATATCACATCCGAGAAATATTTGCAATAAACTTTTCGGGTATATCGGGTCAACCGTCGGTTGTCATCATTAATATTCTACCATACAAAAACAATTTTTGCACGGAAAAAAAGCTGCGAGATATATTTTTACGCTAATTTTTCGCACAGTACAGGCGGTTCTCCTCATTCACCGCTCCTCTCTTTTCTTGACTGTATTGTATCATATACGGGAGCAATTGCAAGAACCTTTTCGGATATACGAAAACAACCGTGAGTTGATAGGCTCCCGGTTGTTTATTCGATTACAGACTCTCGATAAATTCTTTAAGGCGCAGGGCGAGAAATTCGTGGCCGGCGTCGTTGAAGTGGAGGCCGTCCGAGGTATATTTCTGTGCGATCTCGGGATCGTGGGGGTCGAGTCCGAGCTTGTGGTAGAGGTTCAGTACGGGAATATCGAACTGCTTTGCGGTCTCCTCGATGACCTCGACGTATGCGATCAGAGGCTTCGCATCGGGACGCTTGATGGGTCTCGGGGACGGCTTGAGGTCGTCTACGTTGCTGTAGCAGCAACGCGCGGGAGTCATAAAGACAACGGGCTTGCCGGCGTAATTTTCGCGAAGAAAATTCATAAGGAAATATACGCCGCCGCAGAAAGTCGCGGGGGTCTTGTCGCCGATCTCTCCGAAGGGAGCGTCGCCGTGGATATAATCGTTTACGCCGCCGTAAACAACGACCATATCGGCGGTCTTGTCCATATTGTAAACTCTGCCGCAGAAGCAGAGGTCGTGGCGCGGCTTTTCGCTTGCTGTCTGTTGATGAGCCAGACGTGTGCCGCCGATTCCGTAATTCTTGGTCGCGGAAAGAGAGCACATCTTCTCGAGTCTCTTGTCATATCTGCAGTTAGCTCTGTCAACTACGCCGACGCCCTCGGTAATGCTGTCGCCGAGGAAATTTACCTTGAAACCTTTAATATCCATTAATAAGTCCTCCGTTTTGTGATGCAATAATCATACCACAAAACGGAGGAAATGTCAATAAGTTTTTTTATTCAACCGCCACGAAATGGAATACGCAGGAATCAAAGTCGCAAAGCTTTTTATTGATACAGAGTCCCGCGTTCATGAGCGTATCGCCCGAAAGGACAACGCCCGTCTGCTCGCAAAGATAACGCTTTTCGGGGTCAAGACCCTTGAGGCGAACGTAATGGAGATCGTAAATGCTGCTTCTCATAACAACGTAAGTGACGAGAGCCTCGCTCTTATCCTCCGAAACGTAGCTCCAGGCGCATCTTGTTCTATCTGCCCAGGGAGAGATAAGGCGGTACAGCTCGCCGTAATTGATGACGTCATAATACTTGCGGTACTCGTCGCACTGATTGCGAACGATCTCCTTTTCCTCGTCGGAAAGCTCGGTCAGATCGAGCTCGTAGCCGAAGGTACCCGCCATTGCCACGTTTCCGCGGGTCTTGAGGGGCGAGATTCTGCCTGTCTGATGGTTCGGGCAAGCCGAAACGTGCGCGCCGACCGAGGAGGTGGGATAGCACATCGAAGTGCCGTACTGGATCTCGACTCTCTCGATCGCATCGGTGTCGTCGCTCGTCCAGAACTGAGGCGAATAATAGAGCCACGCGGGATCGAATCGACCGCCGCCGCTCGCGCAACCCTCGAGAAGGAGATGCGGATATGCGGCGAGAATGCGCTCGAGGAGCTCGTAAAGTCCGAGAACGTAGCGGTGGAAGACCTCGCCCTGACGCTCCGCGCCAACCGTCGCGCTTCCGACCTCGGTAAGGCTTCGGTTGAAATCCCACTTGATATACGCGATGTTCGCGTTGTCCATAACCTTCTTGATGCAGCCAAAGAGATAATCCCTTACGTCGGCACGGGACATATCGAGAACGTACTGATGTCTCGCAATGCTCATTTCACGTCCCGGAGTCTGCAGAGCCCAATCGGGATGCGCGCGGAAAAGCTCGCTGTCTCTCGAGACCATTTCGGGCTCGAACCAGATACCGAACTTGAGTCCGAGATCGTTTACACGATCGACGAGCTTGCCGAGTCCGCCCTTGAGCTTTTCCTCGTTGACAAACCAGTCGCCGAGCGCGGAACGCGAAGAATTTCTGTCGCCGAACCAGCCGTCATCCATAACAAGCATCTCGATTCCGAGATCGGACGCCGTCTTTGCGATATCGTAAAGCTTCTCCTCGTCGAAATCGAAGTAGGTAGCCTCCCAGTTGTTGACGAGGATCGGGCGGCGCTTCAACTTCCACTCACCGCGGCAGAGATTGTTGCGGTAGAGCTTATGGAAGGTGCGGCTCATTGAGCCGAGTCCCGAATTCGAATAGACCATAACCGCCTCGGGCGCGACGAAATACTCGCCCGGCTCAAGACGCCAATTGAAGCCCTCGGGATTGATACCGATGAGGACGCGAGCCGCGCCGTCGGGATCCATTTCCGCAGACGCAAGGAAATTGCCCGTGTAAACGAGGTTGAAGCCGTAAACTTCGCCGAAATCCTCGGTGGCGTCGTGCGAGCAGAGCGCGATGAAGGGATTGTGGATGTGCGAGGAGCATCCGCGCTTGCTTGCCACGCTCTGCGAGCCGTGGATCAGCGGAACTCTCTCGAATCTGCGCTCCTTCGCCCAGCTTCCGTAAAGGTGGATGAAGTCCATATCTCTCGCATCGTGGAAATCAACGCACGCGCTGAGCACTCGTTCGATATTCATCACCTTGTCGGACGTATTCTTAACGATCGCGTGGCGGGTCATAACCGCGAGATCTTCAAAAACCGTATAGAATAAGGTCACTTCGGCAAGGCTGACCGAGTCGATGCAGACGATCTCAAGAGTCGTCGCCTCGTCATCGTTCGCGTAAGTTGCGGGCTGACCCTCGATCGCGGGCTTGCCTGCGTAAATTTTATGCGAAACGTACTTGATATCAGTGTCAGTAGTTCCGCTGTCGCGGAGGATCGAGAGCGCGCTCCCTCTGAAATCACCGCAACCGCTCGTGGAATACTCCATTCTGTGGACCGACTTGCTGAAGAACGGTATTTCTCCGCCCTCCATCTCAACGCGCGGGAAATGAGACGCGTGACGCTGTGCGTAATTAAGATACGCAAGAGCGTCGTCGCTGATCTTCGCGCCGTAATAGTGATGCATCAGATAACCGTATCGGTTGATCTGAATGACGTAACTCGTGGAAATTGTATCGAGCTTAAAGGTTTGGCTCTCCTGATTGAAACTGATAGGCATAAGAAATCTCCTCTGATAGATGTTCATTGGGTTAATTATATCACAGAACCGAGGTTTTTTCAAGCATTTTTCGCACTTGCTATCTCTATAATCGCAAAAAAGGCCGAGCCTTGCGGACTCAGCCATTTTTGTGCAAAAACCGTTTAATGCCATCAGCTTGACATTGTCACATTCAGCGGCTTTACGATAAAACCAAGCAACCCTCCGAGTAGCATTTCGGTTGACGCATTCCTTTCATCAACAGACAAAAGCATTTCTCTGAAATCATACGACGGCAGATCAATACTTCCATCATTCCACGTATATACAAGCTTTTTCACTCTCGAACCATAGCGAGCTTTCATTTGTATCAAGGATTTCAACAGATTTTCGTCGGGACTCTGCTTGATAACGCATATCTCATCCGATGACGTCAGCATTGCGACTGCTCCCTCACCCTGCCCCATCGCACTTGCGGCTTGCTTCGCGCGGGCGAGAAGCTCCTGCCATTGGGGATCGGTTATCGGATCGCCGTGTTCAAGCGCCCAGCTTCTGCACTTTTCCGAAGAAGAAAAGCTCTTTTTTGCTTCGAGAAATTCCGCAAATCTACGGTCTTCACGAATCACGTCGTAACGGCTTTCGCCATACCAACCAAGTCTCATAACACATTCGACATGCTTATCCGAAAGACTTACCTCGCGAGTAACCTTATCAAGCATCGGTACCGAGCCGCAAAGCGTGCGGTCATCGGGCAGATTGCGAAGCACGATCAGATGATCGCGCACAGCTGCAAACATCTCAAGGCTTTCTTCATTAAGTCCGCTCTTCAAAAGCGACTCCGCATACCGCGCCTCCATTATTATACGCGGTATAAGAAAAATATCGTCGATTCGCTTAGAATAAATAGCGATCATATCAAGTGCCGCACGATACCTGTGCGGATCGTTGCAAACGTCGCGCTTTCCATACGGCATTCCTTCGTCGATGAAATGAAGCGCGTCTGTAAGATTCTTATAAAGGATCTTTTGATTCTGAACGTTCAGCTTTTCGGGAACCTTTGAATACCTATAAAGCAAAAGCTCATCCCAGATATTTGCGCGGTAATGGTCCGGAATCTGATATTCGTCCGCCCAAAGCTCCAGTTTATCCTCGTCCTCGCACAACGCAACAACGCCCAGAAGATCCACGCGATCCTTCATATTCGATCGTCGCATACTCTCGCGGATCATCAATCTCGCCTCCGCCACGCGCTCTTCCGAAACTTGGATGCCTGCGCCTTTGCCGTTCTTGTTTTGCATCAGCCTTCTGAAATATCCCATCAGATATACTTTTTTGTCGGCTGCCAATTCCTCATAGATCTCGAGAATACGTAGCTCGTTTTCCGCCATTTCGGAATCGTCGTCTGTTTTTGCTCGGAGGCGTTCATGGAGTTCTTTCTCGAGCCTTTTGTTGCTTCGTGCACCGATACCCATCAGATCGTCTACCGAAACCTCAAGATATTTAGCTATTTCGGGCAAAGATTCGATGTCAGGATACGCCTGACCGTTTTCCCATCTGCTGACAGCTTGCGGAGAAACAGATAAAAGCACGGCAAGGTCATTTTGCGTGATCCCCCGAGCTATGCGGAATCTTTTTATGTTCTCGGCAATCTGAATCTTCATTGCAATTCCCCCTGATTTAACTGTTTATATTATATCATACGGAAAGAATTAATTCAAGCAATTAACAGATGATATAATTCAACCGAAAGGTGATATACAATTACATCAGTTTCTGTAATACTCAAACCTTCCTATTAAATAACGCCCGACCTTTGCCATATAGGTCAAGCCGTCGAGGTAGAGGTCGGTCGGCACGTTCTTGATAAACGCCGACGCCTCGTAATTGAGATCTCCCGCATAGCCGATCTCCGCAAGCGACTTCATAACCTCATCCCACTTGACGTTGCCGTAAAAAGGAAGCGTGTGCGAGTCCTTCTCGCCGAAATTGTCGTGGACGTGCGTGCAGCCGTGAACAAGTCGGTCGCCGAGCTTGACTATAGCCTCGGCAGGGTCAACGCCCTCGAGCAGACAATGTCCGACGTCAAAGCAGACGGTGAACACGGGATCATCGAGCGTGTCGTAAAGCCGATTCAGCCTTTCGGGAGTTGACGTGACCGATACTCTGCCGATGTTTTCAATGGCGATCTTGATCCCGAAATCGCGCGCATATGGGATAAGTCTTCTGTAAAAGCTCAGATTGTACTCAAAAAGGATCTCGGGATTGCCCTCGGTCGCATAATCGAGATGCGTGCAGGGATGCACGACTATCATCGGCGCGCCGAGTGCCGCCGCGTTTTTCATTGCTTGAACTATCTCGGAAAATCTCTTCTCGCTTCTCTCCTCGTCGGGATAGCTCGACGGGAAGGGCGCGTGCGCCTGACATATCGCGATCCCGCGCTCACGCGCATATTTTCCGAGGTCGGCGTAAAATGCCTCGTCGTGCACATCGGTACAATACTCGGGGACGTCGTTATTGAAATCTATCCCCTCAAATCCCGCCGCTGCCAGCGCGTCAAACATCTTGCGGATACCAAAAGTGTCGTGAATTTTAATCATATTCGCCGAAAGTAACATAGTCTTTTCTCCTTAAGTCTCATTATTGAAGTTTTTAGATGCGAGGAAACACAAAAATCAAATACAATATTATTTCTTCGGCGAAATCACAGTTCCCGTCAGATATTCTTTATAGGTCTTATCGGTGATATATTCATCGTGATTTATCATCGGGTTTTCGATGATGCCCGAGCCGTTCGCCTCGGTTACGCTGAGGAGGGTATTGACCGTGTCGCCGTGGAAATTTATACGCGGAGTTCTGACGACGGAGTTGAACTTTCCGTCCACCTTATACGCTGTCTCAACGCCGCCGCGGCTTGAATACCACATAATGTAGGAGTTTGTGTAAATATTGCGCGAGCTCGACTGCATCGAAAACGCCGTGCAGAACTGGTCGCTGTAGCAGATATCATAATAGTTATCGTTCCATCTGTCCATAAACACGACGCTTGTAAGGTAATTTTCATCCTTCGCGTTCTCGCCGCCGTATGTGTAAAGCGGATGGAGATTGCGGAAAATATTTCCGCCGCTGTCCGCCTGAATACCGACGTGCACGCCCGCAATACGCATATTCGTCAGCGTGTTGTCGTGTCCCTCGAGCAGAACGCCGATCGACGTTGCCGAATGATTGCCGACGATATTTACGTTGAAGACGTCTGCGTCGGAAGAACGGTTGTTTGCGCCCCATTTGATGTGGATACCGATCTCGGTATTCTTGATCGAGACGTGATGGATCGAGGTCTCGCGCCCCGAGTCGATCGAAATACCGTTTGCGCGTCCGTTTCCGTCAATGATACCGCCCTCGAAATAATAGTTCGAGCCGGGGATATAGATGGTGTTAAAAGGCTCCGCCGCACCGATGCGTACCACCGCTTCGCGCTCGGTCCAGGAATCCATCGCCTTGAGCTTTGCAAAGGTCGCAAGCTTGAGCGAGACCGCGTGCTCGGGATTGGCGGGAGTGCAGATCGGCTTTGAGAGAAGATATTCACCGTCGGGGAAGAATATCGTCCTTTGAGGATTCGACAAGATCAGCTCCTGCAGAGCGTCCGACAGGTCCTCGCCAGTGTCAGGCTTTACGTAGTCCGTGACTACAACGTACATATTTTTCATTATTTCTTCCATAATATATAATCCTTTCCTTGAGACTCACGGGAATTTTCATCTGAAAACTCCTCCATCGGGTGAAGTGTTTTTATTCTAACTCATCAAAATAGACCTTTTGGATCTTTGTCGAATTAAGACATATACCTGTTCCGTTGCTATGATAATACGAAACGAGGAAGCCGTCCTTAGTCTCAATCACCGCGGGATAGCAGTAGCTTTCTCCTTTATCGCTCTCCAAAAGATATGTGTTCTTCTCAAAATCAAGCAAAGCTCCGTTTGCCATCGCTCGCGGCGTAGGAAAAAATGACCTTCCATCGTCTCGGCAGACCGCACACACAAGCGGCGTTCTCTTGGGGCTCTTCCAAACCTCGAAGGCGTTTCGGGTACAATAATAACCGATAGGATTAAATACGGAAACGGTATATTTTCCAACCTTCTTTACTTTCATAGGCGCATCAGGGGAAGTAAAGCAAAACTGCGGCATAGGTGTTGTCCAGGTTTTGCCTTCGTCCGCTGAAACTGAAAAATACTGAAAACCGTACGCCGTTCTGCAATACATCCAATACACTCCGTCCTCGTGAACGTAAACTCCGGGCTCCGCAAATCCTACAACATCATCAAAAGGTGATTTCACAGTTGAAATATGCTTAAAGCTATTTCCGTTATCATCCGAAACGACAATGAATATCTCGGGAGTCCGAGGCTCATCTGCTCCGGGCGTACCTCCCCTGCGTCTATACAGCCTATGGGAGGAAAACGGAAGAATTATTCTTCCCTCCTTGGTAACTGTTACGCAATCGTTTTGCGGACAATAATATCCAGTTCTTTCAATACAGCAAACAGGCGCACTCCAGGTTTTACCGTTATCGCACGAGCTTATGAACATAGGCATACAGGTCAGTGCGCCATCCGGCAGCTCAAATTTGCGGAGATACGTCATTCCAAGTCTTCCGTCCGCAATATTGAAAAGCGAAGGCGACATAATATTCTCCGCATCGGGATCCTTTTCAACGATCACCATCGGGTGGCTCCACGTCTCCCCTTCGTCCGAAGAAAAGCTCGCACAGATATGCGCAATAGCATCGTCTGCCCAATCAACGCCGTAATACTCGGTGTAAGCGAATATGATTCTTCCATCCGAAAGACGCGCAAACGTCCCCTCGCCGTTTCGCGGAATATTTTTATTTGCTTCGAGGAATAAAACTTCTTTTCCGATATTCTTCATATTTAACGCATCTCCCTTGATTTTATTTGCGAAAAGCAAAAAATCGCTCCGCTCAAGCGATAGAGTTACTGTGAAGCTGAAAAACGATATGCCACGGGACGCAGGTATCTGGGAGTACAGATCCACATTTACTTCTTCTATTGTAGCATACTTCCTACGAAATGTCAAGTTTTTTGGGGAAGCAAAAAAGCCGATAGTATTTCCTACGTCGCGCAGTTGGTGGTGACGGCGGTTTAGAGTAGAATGTAATCTGGCGGGCTTGTAGAAAGGAAGATGGTAAGATAGCTAAGATAACAATAATATACCAAGCGTAGAGATAATTCAACCCAAGGTTGAAGAATTGAGAATTCTCCCCCTCGGGGGACGGCGAGG
>JAFQPI010000021.1 GCA_017411805.1 Clostridia bacterium | reverse complement strand
GTTTTGACGGAGCAGATTTTTTCGAGAACAAGGTTCTTTTCGATGATCATATATTAATATTATCAAGGAAAGAACTGTAGTTATCGGGAAAATCTGCCCGACAAAACCAATTATGTTCGACTCCCGTACGGCTAAGGTAATTATAACATAAAGAATAAAATGAGTCAAGAAGTTTTGGCAAAAAGACGGAAAGTTTTCGTCCACCTTTTTCAAAAGGTGGCGCGGTCAAGGGCGCGTAGCCCTTGACGACCTCCGCAGAGGTCGGAATAACCCTTGCGCTTCGAGCAGACGGCGTCCCTGCCGGATGCTCGGAAGGAGTAAATCCTCCCCCGGCGTGAGGATTTCGCTCCTTCACTGTTTTAATTACTTTAACTACGGATGACAATTTCCGCAAGGAGAATAACCTTTTTGGATCAATTCTTTTCGATCTCCGAAATAGTATTCTCTATTCTTTTCACTCATCAATTTTCCGCTTCCGCAGGTCGGATAGTGAAACTTCATTGAATTGGTATTCAAAACGTATTCGGTTCCACTTAATACAATTGTATCGGGAACTATGGTAATCTCAGAAATTATTGTTGTTTCTGCAGTACAGAGCGTTGAAACGACGTCCTCTGGTTGAAGCTCTGCTGTTTCTTTTTCTAAAAAGTTCATTTTATCGCTAAGAGATATACATCCCTTTGTAACGGTCAATACTAATAGTACGATTAATAGAGTAATATTCCTTTTCATTTGCTTTTTTCTCCGAATAAAGTGTTCAAGATAATTATAGCACCGCACGGTGCTATTGTCAACACCGATCGGTGTTTTTTGTATATAATAATTGCAGAAAAACTATGCGGAGGATATGCAATGTTTATATACCGGAGAATACGCGATCTTCGTGAGGATCACGACAAAACTCAGAAGGATATTGCAGAGATGCTCAACATGCAGTTGACTGTCTACCGTCGCTACGAAACGGGCGAGCGTGAGATTCCGCTGTGGGCGGCGATCAAGCTTGCGGATTATTATAAGGTCTCACTTGATTACCTTGTTGGAAGAAAATAGATTGCGGAGTTGGTTTTCAGCTCCGCTTTTTTTCCTCAACTATCTTTGAGCTATCTGTGATAAGAATTTACAAATTAATATTGCAATAAGGAATTTTTTGGTATATCATATTATGTGGATATGAAATTTGCCTCGGCAAATTTCTACCTTAACATTCCGCCCTCGGCGGAATATTTCACCCGTGCGAAGCACGGATTTCACTTTTGCAAAGCAAAAATTTCACGTTTTTCGCAGAAAAACATTTCATTGACCGGAGGTCACTATGTTCGGATACGTTCAGCCTTATATTCCCGATCTGACTGTCGGCGATTACGAATACTACCGCGCGGCGTATTGCGGACTATGCCGATCGATGGGCGAAGTCTGCGGAGGCTCCTCGCGCTTGACCCTTTCCTACGACGGAGTTTTTCTCGCGCTTTTGCGGATGCTTCTGAGCAATGAACGTCCCGAGTGCGAGCGCCATCATTGCCCATACGCTCCCCTCGCAAGAAAAAATATGCTCACCCGATCAGCGTCTCTCAACTATTCAGCGGGCGCGATGGGGGTACTTGCAGCACTTAAGCTTGAGGATGACGTAAGAGATGAATCAGGCTTCAAGAAGCTCTGCGCTTACCTCGGACGCTCTCCCGCAAGGAAATGGATGAAGTGTGCCGACAGAAACGACGAGGGGATCACTCAAAAAACCCGTACCGGCCTTGATATTTACTACGCCGCTGAGAAGGAAAATGCTACGGCAGAATTCTCCGACGCGGGTATCGAATCGGGAGCAGAAGCTTTTGGTGAGGTTGTCGGAATGCTTGCCTCGAGAGGCATAGAGGACGAAAATTTCGCGATCGCATACTCGGTCGGACGCCACGTCGGACGCTGGATATACTGTATAGACGCGCTCGATGATCTTGCCGATGATGCAAAAAAGGGCAGATATAATCCCTTTATCGCATCCTATGGAAACAGCCTCGACGAAGACGAGAAGCTGACGCTTTCTTGCCTTTTGCGCGATGAAAGCGACTCGGCTATGTCAATGCTCGGGCTTGCCGAGATCGACGAGGGCTCTCGGGCTTACAGGATAGTCAAAAATATTCTGACCGTAGGTATGCCGCGAGTCGCGAGCGCGGTACTGGACGGAAGCTACCGCAAGCCGAAGCGCGAGGATATCAATAAAAATAAGATCAAGGAGGGCTCGTTTGAATGAGAGATCCTTTTACAATACTCGGCGTAAGCCGCGAGGCAAGCGACGACGATATAAAGAAGGCGTACAGAAAGCTCGCCCGAGAAAATCATCCCGATAAATTCACCGATCCAGCAGAGCGCAGCAAAGCAGAAGAAAGAATGAAGGAGATCAACTCGGCATACGAGGAGATCCAGAAGATCCGATCGGGCAAGGCGCGAGATTCTTATTACGAGAATGCTCATTACAATGAGTCTTCTGCCACGGGAGACGACAGATACGTTGCGGTTCGCGTTCATATCAATGCCCGCCGCGTCCGCGAGGCTGAGGCTGTGCTCGGAAGCGTTCCGCAGAATGAGCGCGGTGCCGAATGGTACTATCTGCGCGGTATCACTCTCATGATGCGCGGAAACATCATAGACGCGGGCAGATGCTTCGATATTGCATGCGACAGAGATCCCGATAACGAAGAATACCGCGCCGCAAGAGAACAGCTCCGCGCGCGCACCTCTGCTTACACAGGTGGAACATATACTACGTCCGCGGGTTGCTCCGACAGCTTTTGCGATTGCCTCAGGATTTGCTTCTGCGCCAATATGTGCATTGGCGGACCTTGCTGCTGATAGAGTTGCAATTTTTGTCAAATATTAAAAAAACAGTTGACAATCCTTTGCTTTTATTTTATAATAGTACTATAGATTTAGATAACCGAAAGGATGAATAATATGTACAGAATCGGTGTTGACCTTGGTGGTACCAATATTGCTGCCGGTATTGTAAATGACGAGGGAAAGATCATATCCCGCTCAAGCGTTCCCACGGGTGCGCACAGACCTGCAGAGGAAATTGTTGCAGATATGGCGGCTCTTTGCCATTCGCTGATAAAAGAAGCCGATATTCCGATAGAGAGCATTGCGGCTGTCGGTATTGCAACTCCCGGCGTTGCAAATCATGATACCGGTGTGGTTGAATATGCGAACAACCTCCCCTTCCTCCGGTTTCCTCTTGCGGAGACCTTCAAAGCACGTTTCCCCGTTTCAAAGGTGAGCATCGAGAATGATGCGAATGCCGCCGCGTGGGGAGAGGCTAAGGCAGGCGCGGCGAAGGGAACGCACAGATCTGTCATGATCACACTCGGTACGGGAGTCGGCGGAGGAATAATTATCGACGATAAGATCTACTCGGGCTTTAACTATGCCGGAGCAGAGCTCGGACATATTGTAATATCCTGTGACGGCAGACAGTGCTCTTGCGGACGCAAGGGCTGCTGGGAGGCTTACAGCTCAGCTACCGCGCTTGTCAAGATGACCGAGGAAAAGATCGAAGAATGCGCAAAGCAGGGAAGAGAGACTCTTATGGCAGAGATGGCTGCTTCTCGCGGCAAGGTCTCGGGTCGTACCTCCTTTGACGCAATGCGCGCGGGAGACGAAGCGGCGCGAGAGGTGGTAGACTCCTATTTGCGCTACCTTGCATGCGGTATCAGCAGTATAATCAATATTTTCCACCCCGAAGTTCTTTCGATCGGAGGAGGAATTTCCAATGAAAAGGAAAATCTTCTCAGACCGCTCATTCCGTACGTAAGAGAGGCATCCTCCGTTTCAAGCGAGGGAGCCGAGGTCGATATCAGGATCGCTACGCTCGGAAACGAAGCCGGTATTATCGGCGCGGCACTTCTCAGCTGACTTAAGATATATATTTGACAGAATAAAAACCGCCATCCTAAAGCTTTTTTGCTTTGGATGGCGATTTTTGTTTATTTATCTGCTCATCATCGTGTCGGAGATCACTTTGAGAACTCTGTCATAGCAGCCGCCGCAGCCGGTGGAGCAATGAGTGGTCTTCTTTACGTCCTCAAAAACGTCAAGGAGATTTTCAACCTTTGTGTGCTTGTCGAGCGCATCGAGGATGTTGAAGTAGGTTACGTTCTTGCAGTTGCAGATTTTGAAATCTGTTGCGGATCTTGTATCAACGGGCTTGAGGTCGCAGGTCTTTTTTTCGTTTGTCATCGGTTTGTCCTCCGTGTTATCTTTTATTGATATTATTATATCATATTTCGGATGCGATTTCTGTGACCGAGTCACTTATTTCAGCTTTTTTATTTCTTTTTCAACCGCCGAGATTCTGTCAGCAAGAGGCGGATGACTGTATTCGAGTACCACGTTGATCTTCGAGGGAGCGAGATGGGCGAAATTCTCGCGGGCAAGTTTCTTGAGTGCGGTGATCATAGCCGGACCGTAGCCTTCGGCAACCGCCTGACGGTCCGCGCGGTACTCGGCGGCGCGGCTCGATGCGTTCATGATGATTCCCATGAAGGGCTGAACGATTCCGAGTCCGATACCCATAAGAAGATATGCAAAACCGTAATTGATCGTCTCAAAACCGAATGCGGCATGCATTTCGGGCATACTGACGGCAAGATATGCAACCGCGCCCATCAGAAGCATATTACCGACGTTGAGTGCTTGACGCTTCGGTACATCCTTATTCAGACCGTGTCCGAGTTCGTGTGCGAAGACCGCGCAGATCTCATCGGCACTCATGGCGTTTACGAGGTTATCGTAGAGAACGATGGTCTTCATTTTGCCAAAGCCGGTAAAGTAGGCATTGAGCTTCGTAGTGCGGCGCGAAGCGTCCATGACCTCGATCGCCTTGACCCGATAGCCGTGCTTTAACAGAAGCGACATAAGGCTCTCGCGGAGCTCTCCCTCTTCAAGCGGAACGAATTTGTTGCCGATGCGGCTGAAGATAGGGTAAAGGAAGGATATCAGAAGCGAGAAAAGGAATACCGCGCCGGCAAAGATCGGGATCATCCAGACTCCCGCGAGGGAATAGAAACCGTAGACCGCATATGCCAAAGCGATGGACAGAACGAGATTGAGGATGAGTGAGCGGATGCGGTCGGCGACAAAAGTCTTAATTGTCGTCTTGTTGAAGCCGTATTTCTGCTCGATGACCATATTGGATACGTAGCTTTCGACAGTACCTACGACCGTGCTGATCGCGATCTCGAGAAGGAGAACGGCAAGGATCTGAACGATCTCGTCGCTCGGAAAGAGGGAGGCAAATGCGGCGTAGGCGTCCGTGATCAGAAGCGCGAGCATAATGATACCCGTGATTATCGAGGAGACGATACTCAGGCGGCTGTGTTCTGCGCTGTACTTTTTCCATTTGATATAGGTCTCGGCGTCGTAAACGTCCGTGAGATTCTCGGGAGTGGGATTGCTTGCCGAGCGATGCTGAACGATATTAAGGATGATACCGTATAGTCCTCCGATAAGGGATACGAGAATTATCAGCCACTTTGTCATTGTTTTTTCTCCTTGTCCATTTTTTCAAACATTTTTTTGTATGGCGCGATCATACCTTCGTTCATGGCGTTGCCCATCTTCGAGAGAACCTTTTCGTTCGAGAGGAGCATGCCGACAAGGTACATTTTCATTGAAGTCAGACGCTTCTTCTGCGGGAAATCATAGATCCCCTGCTTTTTGTAGAATTTATGATCTGCGCGCATCATACCTCTCATCTGGTAGATGAGATCGCGGAAGATCTTCATTCCGCCGACTCCCCAGAAATTTTGCGGTGCGGTATGAGCGGTTTCGAGCGCAAAAGAGAGGGATTTAGCGAGCGCGTCGATCTGCGAATCGGTATCGCGCTCATCGGTTGCAACGCCCGAGAGGAAATTACCGCCCGTTTCCGCACGCGCCTCGATCACGGTTCGGAGGTTGTTTTCAGCCGAGTAGTTGCCCGAAACGAGGTAACCGACGGGCATTCCGACAGTCACGGTTCTGTGTCCGTTGCAGAAATTGCGGTCGTCGTACATCTTGAAGCGCGCGCCCATCGAGTGATCGGATATGGTAAAGGCATAAACTATCGCGTCCGCGGTCTGTATCTTTTCGCGCAAGAAGGTGTCGAAACCGTCCTTGTAGACGCATTTTTCGGAAACCGCGCAACGGAAGCATCCGAGGCAACCGCCCGCGATAGGATATTCCGAGATATTGACGATCCTCGTTTCATATCCGAATACCGCGCGGAAGCGATCGATCATCGCTGCGAGATTAGATTCGGGATCGGTATTATCGGTGATAATGACGATATCCTTGCCCGATTTTTTATCGGTCACATCCACGCTTGTTGCTGGTGTTTGAGTGTAATTTGACAAGGACGGAGCTTTTGTCTCGTAAATACCTTCGCTTACCGACCAGAGGAAGCGGTCAAAAAACTTCTCTGCTTCCGTCTTACCCTTTTCGGTGAGAAGATCCTCCATATCAGCGGAAAGACCGCGGATATAGCGCATCCCCATATCGAGTGCGTTTTCCTCGATATATTTGTGTGCCGTTACGTCGTAGAAATGCTTCGAGGTCGATATCTGCGTGGCGTAGATGCCCGAAAGATCAACACCGCTCTGTTTTACAAGCTCGATGAATTTGTGCAGCTGAGAGGGCGCAAGGAATGTATATACGGGATAGGAGAATATCACCGCGTCGGACGAGGTGAGCAGCTCCTCGGCTTCGTCGAAATTCTTTTCGAGAGCCTTGATCTTCTGTCCCGCGTTGAGGATTCGGAATTCGTGCTCGGGATATTTTCTTTCAAGATAATGAACAGTCTGCAGGGTTATGCTGTACTGACCCTTGGGACTGCCGTTGATCACGGTGATTTTCATTGTTCATTGTCCTTTCCGATGATGTATTTTCTATAAAAGATTATGATGAAGGGGATCGAGATAAAGAAGGTACACATATCCGCGATCGGCTGTGTTGCCTGAACACCCACGCGTCCGATGGCGTGAGGGAGAAGGAAAACTACGGGGAGGAAGAAGATTCCCTGTCGGCAGCTTGCGAGAAGCGTTGCGACAGCCTTGAAGCCGAGTCCCTGATAAAGCTGATTGACGAAGGTGCTGAACGCCATAAAGGGTATGCAGACCGAGAGGAAATAGAGCGTTTCGGTACCGATGGCGGCAACCTCCGCGTCATCGCTGAAGAACCACATTATCTGTTCGGCAAATAATGCAGAAAACGTTGCAAAGAGGAGGCAGATAGCAGTACCGACTTTAGTTGAGAACGTGAAGCATTCCCAGGTACGCTTCTTGTTGCCCGCGCCGTAATTGTAGCCCGCTGCGGGCTGGAAGCCCTGACCGAGACCGACGATTATGTTTCGGACGAGCATATACATCTTGTTGGCAATAGTGATGGCGGCACCCGTTGCCTCCTGACCGTACTCGATAGCCTGAATGTTGAGCGCGGCGGAAGCGATACTTGCGAGTCCCTGGCGGAAGATCGTGGGGATACCCGTGGTCACGATCGAGGCGTAATCCGCAAAGCGGCGACTGATGCTCTTTAAGTTGATCTTTACGATCGACTTTCCGAAAAGGAAGAAGCAGAAGAGGATGGAGAAACTGACGGTCTGGCTGATCATGGTTGCGATAGCCGCACCGCCCGTACCCATATTGCATCCGTTTATGAGGATCGGATCGAGGATCATATTGAGCACACCGCCAGTAGTGATCCCTATCATCGAAAGAAGCGACAAGCCCTCACTGCGCAGAGTCGTGTTCAGAACGAAAGTAGCGCAGTTGAGCGGCGCGGCTATGAGGATGAATCTGGCGTAGGGAATGGCGTGCGGGAGCATCAGATCGGTGCATCCGAGAAAGCGGAGTATCGGCTCGAGGAAGGTGAGACCGATCACGGCGATGATCGTTCCGACGATTACAGATGCGGCAAACGCGCTTGATGCGAATTTATCCGCCGCGGCATTATCCTTTGCGCCGAGACGGCGGCTGATAAGACTGCCCGCGCCGACGCCGAGACCGAAGCCGAGAGCTTGTATTACCGACATTATCGAGAAGACGACTCCGACGGCGGCGGATGCGGATTTGTCGATCTGCGAGACGAAATATGTATCAGCGGTGTTGTAGATAACCGTTATCAGCGAGCTCAGTACCGTGGGGATCGAGAGGGAAGTGATAAGCCGAGGTATCGGCGTTTCCATCATTCTTTTATATTGCGAATCGCTCGGATTCAAAAGGCTCATCTTCTTTCGTGGTATAATTATTTATATTATATCACAAATATTAAGGAATTTCAATGAAAACGGCAAAAAAACGCTTCCGAATCGAAGCCGATTCGGAAGCATTTTTATTATCCTTGATTTTGAATCGTTGGAATTGTCTTGATCTCGCCTGTTTCGAGGTTGAAGACGTAATACTCTTTATTCCCGTTTTTGGTAGCACGGCAGAAAATATAGTTGCCTATGCAATTATACGGTGTTGGCAACACCTCGTCCGATTCTAAAAGAAGTTTTTTATTTTCTCCGCGCTTGTCGCAGGTCCAAAGTTCGGTTCCTCCGTTTTTGTCCTCGGATTTGTTTAAAACGTAAAGGAGCTTGTCTTCCAATACCAGATATCCGCGATGTGATTTGCCAAAATCTATTACGAATTTTGAATCGGTGACGATGTCATAAACGCTCTTGGTTGCGGGATCGTTATCTTCATCCTTGGGGCTGAATTCATAAGCATAAGTTCCGCTTACGGCAACGGGATGGAAGGTGAGGACCTCTTCCTTCTTGAGGTTAGCGCCGGTATAGTCGCACGACCAGGTCTCATTCATTCCCTTCGTAAAGAAGAATCGCTTGTTGCTGATTCCGATCAATACCATTGCTTCGGGCATATCGCACATATATACGCTTTCGCCCGTTTCGGGATCGTAAGAAGCGATATACTCCTTGATTACGTTAAAGACTTTATCCTCGACCTTACTTTCGCAGAGACTCAGGTATACCTTGCCGTTCATAACTACATACGAGCTTACGTATTTGTAAAACGTACCGTCAGTTGTTGTTTCAACTGCGGTCTTTGACTCGCCCGTCTTCATATTGTAAAGATTAACGGTCATTCCCAAAAGTACCTTGTCTGCACCCGAATAGGAATAATCGTAGACCAACCAATCGCCGAAGACCTCGATGTAGTTCATACTCCATCCCGAACCTTCGGGAGAGGCAAGCGGACAGTCACCCGGCGTGTGCGTGCATTTTGGATCGGAGCAAATATAGGATACCTTGTTGCTCTCGGGATCGTATTTGACGATGTTGCAGTAATTTCCGATATCGATTGAATAGACGAATTCTCCCTCGTATTTGCATACGTTATCGACTCCCATGTAATACCTATCGCTGAAGTATTCTTCGGGAAGCTCGGGCTCGGGAGTGGTTTCGGGAGCTGTAGTATCGTCGTTGCTTGCGGACGGATCGATGACCTCGGGAAGCTTGTTAAGCAGGCTTGTCGCGATCGGTATTGCCGCGCCGAGAAGGATCGCGCAGGCGGCAATAAGTGCCAGATACTTGACCGTCCTCTTTTTGCTTATACCGCCCGTCGCGCCTATCTCACGGACTTTTATCCTCTTTGCGGCTCTGTCGGTGAATTTTTCGTCGATATAGTCGAGAGACGCGAGAAGTCTCTTGTCGGTCTTTTTGTTCATACTATTATACCCTCCTTGGTTAATTTTTCGGTGAGTTTTTTGCGTATTCTGAAAAGCATGGATTTTACCTTCCCCTCGGTATATCCCATGTCCTCGGCGATAGCCAACAGCTCCTCGCCGTAATAGTAGTGGAGTACGAATACGTCACATTCGTTCTCGGGGAGCGTTTCGAGGAAATCATTGATGATCTTTCCCGCGCGTGCCGCCTCGAATTGCTCGCAAAGATCCTGCGTATCGGGGATGCACTCAAGAAATTCATCACCGATATTGAGAGAATTTGCGCTTCGTTTCCAGACGTAAGAGTCGCGGCTTTTTTTGAGTGCGAGATTGCGTATGATTCTGGCGATGTATGATTTGAGGCAATCGGGCTTTTCGGGCGGGATGCTGTTCCAAAGCGCGAGAAGCATATCGTTTATGCATTCCTCGCGGTCTTCGCGCATGGAAAGAATATTCGACGCGACTGTGTTGCAAAAGCCGCGGTATTCCCGTTCAACCTCGCGCAAGCCTTCTTCGTTGCGTTCAAACAGCATCTCAATTATTTTGTCATCCTTCAAATAACTCAACTCCTTTCAAGTCTGTAAGGGCCCTTCACCTACCAAGTACCGAAAAATCGCTTTGGGTTTCATGTTTTTTGAAAATAATTCAATTTTGTCGTAATGCACAAAATTGGAGGGGGTATTTTGTGCATTACGACAAGAAAAATCGGCTGCCGCGATGATCATACGCAGCAGCCGAAGTAATTACGCAATACCGAATAGTATTGTTCTGAATAGTTTTGTGGTTTTATCAATGCCGAGCTGTTTTTTGAAAACGTCGGTTGAGGGACCGCCCTTCTCGAGCAGACCGTTTACGTAGACCGCGGCTTTATCCTTCTTTGAGCCGGTGTCTTCGATACGGGAGTCAGAGGATGAAAGATAAGCTTTGAAATGCTCAAGAGCCATCGTGTCGAGCTCTGCGGTGATCTTCTTGCCCTTCTTCGAGATGCTTGAGGTGAGCTTGATAGAATCGTACCAATGCTCGCCCGGATCGCGATCGGGAAGAGCGGAGAATTTTTCCTTGACAGCATTCATTCCGTCCTCAGCGTAATCTCCGACGAGGGTATCGTAAAGCTCAACGATCAGAGTGTCGTTGCCCATCGCAAGGATGCGGTCGTAGGAATAGAGCGGGAGATCGAGCTTGGTCGGGTTGATGATGAGCGTATCCATCTTCATGAGTCCGAAGAAGCCCTTCGCGCGCATCACGGATACGTGACCGAGGCCCTCGGCAAGGTAGGCTTCAACCTTGAAGGTCATACCGCTTGCCTTGAGAGTTGCCATATCACCCGCGTCGATCGGGGTGAGAGTGAATCTGCTTTTGAGAATGTCCAATATCTTGTTTGTCATGCGTTTTCTCCGTTGTGAAGTTTAAGCTCGGCGAGTCCGCCTTGATGGAGCAGGATCGCGCCCACGAGGAGCGAGCCCTGACCGACCACGTTCACTCCCTCTGCGATCCAGTTCATCGAAGCCTCGGCGAAATCCTGCGAGGAGAGATAACCCATACATAGCGAGCAGACGAAGGAGAGGACGAAAAGCGCGATGAGAGCGGGCTTCTTGAGCTTTGCGGAAAGGACGCAGAGGACTACGTCCATGATCCCGAGTCCCGCAACCATAAGTCCGACGAAGACGAAGGTCCCGCTGAATACGGGAGGCACAACTGCAAAAGCCGCGCTTTCTGTCTGCTTGTGGCAGATCATTGCAAGGATGCCGATGCCCGCAAGCAGAAATCCGATCGACTGCGTGGGGAAGAACATAGCGTTGAGGGCTTCAAAATCGCAAACTCCAAGCGCATAAAGCAGCTTCCAGGTAGCTTTGAGAGCGCCCGCGCAGGTAACGAAGATCGTTCCGCCGGCAAAAAGAGCGAACGCGCCCTTGCTCATTTTGTTGTAAAGATCGCGTTGAAGGATCACCGCGGCAATAGCGAAAAGGATTACGGGAATATAGTCTACGAGAGCCATAGAGACCGAAAAGTCATTCATTCCGATATCTCCTTTCGTTTATTTCTTATTGTTAAGGTGGTAGATGGGAAGAAGCGGGATGATGATGGGGGTCTTGTTTGCGTAGTCGTTGTATGCCTTGTCGTCACCGTAACGAGCCATCTGTCTCTTTTCAAGACGCTGTGCGCCGTTGAACATGATGTAAACGATGGCGATGTATGCGAGGATCGCGGTGATCCACTGACCGACGGTCGAGTAGGTTGTGATACCGCTTACGAAGATACCCGTCCAGAAGGTGATCTCTCCGAAATAGTTGGGGCAGCGGACGATGCGGTAGAGTCCTTTGGTTGCAACCATATTGGGATTTTCTTTCTTCTGTGCCGACTTCTGATTGTCTGCGATCGACTCGAGAATGAGACCGAGCAGGGAGATAGCAAAGCCGACGACGGGAAGGATCACGTCTGTTGCGCCGTTATCGTATCTGAAGAGCATGGGGCTGACCTGTGCGGTGTAAAGGATCGAAACGAATACCCAGATCGTAGCGAGAACGAAGACGGGCATCTTCTTTTCGTTATTCTTTGCAAGCGTGTCCTTTGCAACGTCGGTCTTCTTGAAGGATGCGTTCTTCAGCTCGCGTACGAGAAGGAAGCCCGAAAGACGGATTCCGTAAGCGAGGAAGAGGATAGCCTGAACGGCAACGATCCAAAGGGGAGTTTCTGTGGGGTTGATGAGAGCCATAACGAGGATTGCGATTCCTCCGCCCGCAACGGCAAAGCCGTAGCCAATGGAGAGGAAGTAAACGAATTTATAGAATCCTACCGCGCAAAGAACTGCGCATACGGCGAGGATAATACCGAGCAGATCCCAGGACATTTTTAGTTCTCCTTTCCGAAGTAGCTCTTGATGTATTCGGCAAAGCTCTTGTCCCCGACCTCTGTGTCACCGACGAGGTTGTGGCTGAGAGTCCACTTGGAGAAGAGGATGATATCGTGCTTGCCCGCCTTCTTGATCTTGGGCAGATTTGCGAGGATACCGAAGAGCCAAATGGGAGCCCACTTGATCTTGAGAGGTTTCTTGGCAGCGTCGAAGCACATAGCAGCCATTTCCTCATACGTATAGGTCTCCTTGCCGCCTACGTTGTAGGTGACGTTGGTGTCGTTCATATGGTCAACGATGAACTGAGCGAAATCGGGGCAGTCAACGACGTTAGCCTTGACTCCGCCGTAGCCCTTGAGAAGCTGCATCTCGCCCTTGTCAACGTAGGGCTTGAATACCTTTGCGATGTCGTAGAAGTAGCCGGTCGGACGGTAGATGACCCATTCCATATCCTGCTTCTTGATCTCTTCCTCAACGAGGAATTTAGCGTGGAGCATGGGAACGTCCTCGGCTCCCGGCTCGTCGCAGGAAATAACAGAGATGTAATTGAACTTCTTGACACCTGCGCGCTTGCACTCCTCGTAAAGGTTCATGTTGCCCTTGTAGTCGATGTCATAGGAGGTGAAGCGGGTTGATGCGCCTGTCAGGCCCATTGTGGTGATAACGATCTCTGCGCCGTCGCAAAGACCCTTGAGGGTTTCGGGGTTGGTAGCGTCAATGGAAACGAAGGTGTATTTGCCTTGCGTTCCTTCAATTTCTCTTTCCTTGAGGTCAGCGGCAACGACCTCGTGTCCGGCTGCGCAGAGAGACTTAAGAATTTCTCCGCCAAGATTGCCGAATGCGCCTGCGAGTACAACTTTCATGATAATGTCTCCTTTTTACTTTTTATTCTTTTCTTTGGAACGCTTGTCGTTGATTATCTTCATATGCTCGGCTGTGACAAGCTCAACGCCGTTTTCCTTTGCCCAGGCAACACAACCCTTGAGGACTGTGGAGAGGAATACTCTCGGTACGCCGAGGATGGTTTCAAGCGCGTCGTCTGTGAACTTGACCTTGTCGTCCGCGCGGTCTGCGGCGTAACGTACCGATTCGAGCGACGCCTTGCGAACCTGAAGAAGCTCGGCGCGCATCTTCGTCTTTCTGTGGAACCAGAAATTCTTCGAGTCGCGGTAGCCGTAGTCAACGGGGAGCGCGGGGAAGTCCTTTGCACGGACACCGTTGATGATCGCGTCGCTGTACTTCTTCTTCATCAGGATCTTGTCGACCTTGAGGATGAAGTGCGCGCCGAATTTCGATGTGATACCGTTGAAATCGTGGTAGGGAGGCTCGTATCCGTTGAGCTCACCGGGAAGATCTCGGTCCGCTCCGTCAAGCTCACGTACCCAAGTGCACTCGATTACCTGAATTGCATCGGTGAGCACCTGCGGACGTTTGTCTTCGGGATTTTCCTCCTCGATCATACTCTTCTCGAGCTTGAAGTTGCACTTTGGCATCTTCTCGGAGGGCTTGTCGCCGGGCCAGGAGAGCTTTACGGCTTCCTTGAAGGTGGCGGGCTTGTCATCGATGAAGTTGATGGCGCACTTGCCCGAGCGGAGGATGTTCTGCGCGGTGTTCGAGGAATTACGGCAGCAGAGAAGCATAGCGTAATAATCCTTCCCCGCAACGTAGTAGGGCTGAACGAGGGAGTAGGGGCCGAGGGTGGTGGTTCCGTCTTCACAGAGCGTGCTGATGATGACGGTGGGCATCGGGAAATAGAGCGAGGTCTGATAGAAATTATCCACGATGCGAAGGTTTTCAAAACTGCTCATCTTGAATGCTCCTTTTATATTATTTTTTATTTTAAAATTTTAATCAGAATGTTGAAAATTGAATCGAAATCCTTGCCTGCAACTGTCCAGCTGAGGAGTGATTCCGCAACGAATTCAGCGGTGAATCCGGCATCATCATTGCCGCAGAGCGGGAGGATCAGCTCGGATATCTGAGAGCGGAGGGTCTTGTGCCTCTCTGTGAAAACAGCCGAGAAGACCTTTGCGGCATCCGGGTCGGAGAAGAGAGGGTTATGCTGCTCGGAAAAGCAGATGAGAGTGTCGTATATCGTACGCAGTGCTGTCCGCGGATCGGCAAGATCGGATTTACGAAGCTCTGAGAGATAGCGGTTCCAATCCTCGACTACAAAGGACGCGATAAGCATATCCTTGGATTTGAAATAGTTGTAGACCGTGCCGACAGCGAGTCCGCATTCACCCGCTACAGAGCGGATTGTGGTGTTTGCATAGCCACGCTCTCCGATCTGCTTTTTGGCAACTGCGAGAAGCTGCTCACGCACGTTTTCTATGATCTTTGGCATTTTTATTTCCTTAATTTATAAATTTGATTATTTCGTTTACCGTGATTTCAATTTGTTCATCGACCGATATTGACGGAGTCCCGTCGCCGTCCTGCTCGCCGTACATACCAAAGTAAGCGTGACAGCCGCCGTTTATGACGAATTCGGTCAGCAATACGGAAATATTCGGTTTGTATTCCGCATATTTTTCTCGGTTGAGGACTTTATCCTCGCTGCCGTATATTGAAAGAACCGGCAGTGTGATCTCGGCGGTGGAATAAGAGCCGAGAAGAATGAGCCCATCGAAGTTTGCGGTATTTTTTGCAAGATGTGATGCCGCCATGGAGCCTCCGAGAGAATGACCGCCGATATACCATTCTTCAATTTCGGGATAATCATCCGTCATACCCTCTGCTGCGTTCACGTCGAGAACCGCGAGGTTGAATGGCATTTCAAGAAGGATGCAGAGCACGCCCTCCTCGGCAAGCGAGGACATCAGCGGAATATACGAGGTGTATTCGACCTTTCCGCCGGGATAGAAGATGAAGCCGATGCTTGCCCCGTCGGGCTCGAATACGAGGACGCCGTTAGATGTCTCATTCTGCTTTACTGAATGATTATTTGTGAATTCCGATATAGCTTCGCTGTCAGCGCGGTAATAATCACCGACGTAGACTGCGCACACGCCGAATATGATCGCAAGGCAGATCGCAAGTGATAAAGTCCAGATCAATGCCGTTCTTTTGGTCTTTTTCATGTTGTTCCTCTTTTTATGAACCTGTTCATATAATATTATACAAATATTTTTTATAAATGTCAATAGGAAAAGCAAAACCGTCTCCGAAAAATCGGAGACGGTTTTAAAATAATAATTATTATAAGAAGCACTTGTCGCAGACGAAAACGTCCTTGTGGATAGCGTGAACGGGGCATGCCTCAACGCAGAGTCCGCAGCTCGTGCACTTGGAATGGTCGAGAAGGGGAAGATTCTCGTCCATTGTGATTGCGCCGTTCGGGCAGGTGCGTGCGCACTTGGTGCATCCGATACAGCCGTTTGTACACATCTTACGTGTGATTGCGCCCTTGTTGTGGTTCGAGCAGCCGATAGCGATGATGGTGCCGTCCTCCTGCATCTTGATGGTGCCGTGAGGACAGGTCTTGGCACAGATACCGCAGCCGGAGCAGAGGGTAGAGATGACCTTTGCTACGCCGTCGGTGATGATTATAGCTTCGTTGGGACAAGCAGCCGCGCAGTCGCCAAGACCGATGCAGGCATACGTACATACGTTTTCGCCTTCCCAATGCTCAGCCGCTTCTTTACAAGTCTTGAAGCCGTCGCGGAGGTGCTTTTCATCTTTTTTGGTGGCTTCACAGGTGCCGTGGCATCCGACGTAAGCAAATAGCTTGACAGTTTTACCTGCTTCAACACCGAGGATCGACGCGATATCCTGAGAAGCAGCATCGCCGCCGGGAACACAGAGATTTGTTTCGCTGATCTTGCCTTCGGAAAGGGCACGTGCGTATCCGTCGCATCCGCTGAAGCCGCATGCGCCGCAGTTCGCGCCGGGAAGGGCATCACGGATAGCGAGGAACTTTTCGTCCTCCTGTACGCCGAAGAGGATGTTCGAAACGGTAAGTATGATCGCGCAGACAACCGCGACCGCAAGACAGATAAGAACGGGAATAAGTATTGCCATAATTTTTCTGCCTCCTTATGCGAGAAGATTTTCAACGATTCCCGCAAAGCCGTAGAACGCCATAGCGACGATCGAAGCAGCGATAAGGGTTACGGGAAGTCCGCGGAAGCATTTCGGTGCATTCGAGTCGTCGAGCTTGGAGCGTACGCCCGCGAAGAGAAGCATTGCAAGCAGGAATCCGAGTCCTACGCCAAGGGAAGATACCATGGACTCAAGGAAATTGTAGCCCGCGGTGATATTGTTGATGGTTACGCCGAGAACCGCGCAGTTTGTGGTGATCAGAGGGAGATAGATACCGAGCGATGCGTGAAGAGAGGGGATAAATCTCTTTAAGATGATCTCGACGAACTGAACGAGTGTAGCGATAACAAGGATGAATACGATAGTCTGGAAGTACTCGATCTTGAGGGGAACGAGGACGTAATTGTAGATCGGCCAGGTTGCGGCGGTAGCAAAGAGCATAACGAAGATGACCGCCAGACCCATACCGCTTGCCTGGTTTACCTTCTTGGAAACGCCAAGGAAGGGGCAGATGCCGAGGAACTGATTGAGGACGTAGTTGTTGATAAGAACGCCGCCCATAAGAATAAGGATAAGACTCTTAAGCATTTTCTACTTCCTCCTTCTTTTCATTATTGAGACAGGGCTTGCTTGTGCAGATAGCCGCAGAGGGACAACCCTCGCAGGAGAAGGACTTCTTCTTGACGCCGCCCTTCTTTTCGGTGAGTTTGTTCATGACCGCGATGAGGATACCGTAAACGAGGAATCCGCCGGGAGCCGCGGCAAGAACGGGGATCTTGAATTTCTGCATGAATCCGAGCTCAATTCCCATGAAGCTTCCCGCGCCGAATACCTCACGGATGAATGCCATGAGGAAGAGAGCGAGGATGAAGCCGAGACCCATTCCGAGACCGTCGAAGGCGGAATCGAGAACGGTATTCTTTCTTGCGAACATCTCGGCTCTGCCGAGGATGACGCAGTTAACGACGATGAGTGCGAGATATACGCCGAGCATTTCGTAGATCGAGGGTAAAAACGCCTGAAGAAGCATCTGTACCGCGGTTACGAATGCAGCGATGATAACTATGTAGCAGGGAACGCGTACTGTATCGGGAATAACCTTACGGAGTGCCGAGATAACGACGTTCGAGCAGATGAGAACTACCGTTGCCGCAAGACCCATGGATAGCGCAGAGGTTACGTTGCCGGTTACCGCCAGAGTGGGACATGTACCGAGGATGAGGATGAGAACGGGGTTCTCTGCGATGATACCGCGAAGGAGAATTGATAACTTATTGTTTTTCATTACTGTGCTCCTCCTTTGATAGAATTGAACGTCTCGAAAGAATCGTTAGTAGACTGTTTTATGGCGTTCGAGGTCATGGTAGCGGTTGCGATAACTGCCGCGTCACCGTTCCAGGTATCGGTGGTCAGACCCTCGAAGCCTGCCTTGTAAGCGGCGTCGTCCATGCCGGCAAAGCCGTGGAAGTATTCCTTCTCGAAGATGAACTGATTTGCATCCATCTTTGCGATCGCGCCGTTCGCGTCAATAACGAAGTAAACGTCCATCTGATGGAAGCCGATGCTTCTCGAGTAGAAGCCGTAGTATTCTGCGCCGTCAACCTTGAAGCTTACTGCCGCAACGACGGTGTTGAAGGTGCTGATCTCAACTGCGGTGATATCGGTTGCAGTTTCATAGAGACGTGTGATCTTGGTGGTCAGAGCGTCAACGTAGGATTTCTGTGCAGCTGCGGCGTGTGCCTTTGCCTCAGATGCAACCGCCTCGTGAGCAGAGGTTACGTCGTTACCATCAGCATCAAATACCTTGCAGCCGCCGGTTGCATTAACGAGAGCTACGAAAGCGTCCTCGCCTGCGGAGAAGATATAAGCGAAGCCTGCGTCGTTGGACGCCTTGAGGATCTTCTTGAAGCTTCCCGAAGCGTCGACAGCCGCGGGACTTGTAAATCCGGGAGCAAGCTCGGGGATCTTTGCCTCGAGAGCGATAGCGGGATCAAGCTTTCCGCCGGATGCGAGAGTGAATCCTTGAAGTGCGCTGCTTACCGCATCGCGGTAGCCGCTACTGGTCATTGTTGCGCCGGTGATCATGTGGGGAGCAAAGTCCGCAAGAGACTGTTCGTTATACTTGTTGTCGATTTCGGACTCCTTCCCGAAGGTGTCCTGCGTTTCAAGACACTTTGAACCGGTGATCTTACCTTCGGAGCTTACACCGATCATGATTACCATGCCGGATTTGTAACCGGTGGAGGTTACGCGGAAGACGTAACCCTTGCCGGAGGTCTCTTTGTATACGTTTGTGATGGATTCGGGGAGATTGAGAGAAGCAAGGTCTGTGATCTCTTCAAAATCGGTTCCGTCGGGCATGACCTCGAGAAGTGCCGAGTTAGCTGCGGCATTTCTCTGGGCCTCGATGATGGGACCCGTTATCATATTGATTCCCGAAAGAATAAGCGCGACAGCCATGCAGATGCAGGAAAGAACGAGTGTGGGCTTAAGATTTTTCATTATTCAGCTACCTCCTCTGTCTTCTGCTTCTTTGCGCCGATCATATCAATGTAGGGGCAGAGAATATTCATAATGAGGATAGCGAAGGATACTCCCTCGGGGTAAGAACCGTAGAAGCGGATAAGTACGGTAATGAGCGCGCAGCAGAGAGCAAAGATGATCTTGCCGAGCCACTTCTTGGGGGAGGTGACGGGATCGGTTGCCATAAATATTGCACCGAGGATGAGACCGCCGCCGAGGACGTGGTATACAGCGTCGGTAATGCTTGCGCCGAATGCAAGCGAGAGAAGGAATACACCGCCTATGTAAACGACGGGGATATGCCAGGTGATGACCTTACGGATGACGAGGTAGATACCGCCGATGAGAAGCGCGATAGCGCAGGTCTCTCCGATGGCACCGCCGCGATTGCCGAGGAGCATATCGAGCATGGAGGGAAGGGTTCCCTCTGTGCCGCCGAGGATAGCGAGGGGAGTTGCGCCCGATTCAAGCTCGGTAAAGCTTGTCATTGCGCCGCCCGCTACGTCCGTGAAGGCGATGAGAAGCATTACTCTTGCGGCGATTGCGGGATTTGCAAAGTTATAGCCGAGTCCGCCGAAGGCGCACTTTACGATAACGATGGCAAATACGCTGCCGACAAGGCACTGCCAGATGGTCACGTTTGTGGAAAGGTTAAGCGCGAGCAGAAGTCCCGTGACTACTGCGGTGAGATCGCCTACGGTCTGTTCTTTCTTTGCGAGCAGATTGAAAAGAAACTCGGAAAGAAGAGCCGAACCAACGCATACCGCAATCGTAACAGCCGCGCGGAGTCCGAAGAAGACTATTGCGGCAACGGTTGCGGGAGCGAGAGCGATCAGCATGTCGATCATCACGCGCCTTGTGGTGCGGGATGCGACGGGAGAATTTGAGGTGTTCAAATTGTCCATTTTTTCACTCCTTATATTATGTTTAATGATTTTCTGTATGTTATGGCTTAAAGCCTTGTTTTAACGTGAGAATATAATTGTATACCTCGACTCTCTTTGGATCAAGAGGATTTCCGGCAGAAATGATGTTTGTCATGTAAAGCTTACATTTTTCGAGGTAAGCGCGGGTGAGATCGGTCTTTGCGATCTCGCGTATCGCGTTGATCTTATCGGCTTTACGCGAAGGCTCGATGGCATCCGCAAGGCCTACGATGATCTCAAGCCTTGTCATCGGAACGTCTCCTGTCTGATGCAGAGCGATAGCGTTCAGTATCTCGCCGTCGGTTATCCCGAATTCGTTTTTAGCAACGACTGCACCGAGAGGAGCGTGGAATTCAGCGGTAGGATTATCTATTACCGCGTCCCGATCACAGAGTCCTTCGCTCAGCGCAAGCGCGAGCATTTCTGTGTTTGAGTACTTCGTCGCGCAATCGTGGAGAAGTCCCGCGAGGTAAGCTTTTTCGGGATCGCAGCCAAAACGCAGGGCAAGATCGCGCGCAGTTTCGGCAACGCCGAGGCTGTGGAGAAAACGTCCTTCGCTGAGATCAGCTTGGAGTTTATCAATGATATCCGTCATAGCAGCCTCCATATGTCCTCGAAAAATCCCAGTATATTATATCATTAAAATCGTTTTTTGTCAATCCTTTGCGGAGGCATTAATATTTAGATTATACAAAATTATATTATAAAAGTATAAGAAAAATAAAGAAAATGCCTCCGGGAAAGTCCCGAAGGCAAGAGAAAAAGTGTGAAGAGAGAAAACGCATTATGATATTTTTTCAAATCTGAATCTGCATACTCGGCATGTGATCGTGATACTGCCTCTTCCTCGCGGCACGCGCATCCATTCGCGGCATTTGGGGCAACGGTAGTATCTGTATGTTTTTCTGTCGCGCCACTTCAAACGCATTATCTTGAAAAACTCGCGGAAGACACGGTTTTCGTTTTGTCTTTTATAAAGATTTCTTGAGAATATTCTGAAATAAGAATATACCAAGCCTGCAACGGCTAAGAAATATAAAGAATATTTCAGCCATCCCGCATCGAAAAAAGCACCGGCAAGCAAAAGGAGAAGCGCGGGATATAGTATTGCCTTTGAAAGCGTGTCTGCTCCGTTTCTTCCATAGAAAAATGCGCGAATCTTTTGTTTCATTTTGTCTCCTGTATATAAATGTGATTATTGTTTGTCTTGGACACCGTTCGCCGTTTTGACGGTGCCCAAGTGTTGACCGATGTTGACGGGAAACGAGGCTTGTTCTGAAGCATTTGCTTGGGACGCTTCCTTACGGCTGTCTTATCGGGTGTAATAATTATACGTCCCGATCCTCAATTTAACCTCAACCGAAAAAGAATTTTTTGTTAAGTATGTTTTATTTTTGTGACCGAAAAAACAAGATTGATCCGCAGTTGAGGTATAGTTGAGATTTAACCTATATAATATTGATATCTTAACAAATACGTGCTATAATTAATCACGGAGGTGATACTATGTTTCATATATTGGTAGTTGAGGACGATAGGGATCTGCGCGATCTTTTTTGCGATACTCTTTCCGATAACGGATTTGATCCTATTCCCGCAAGCGACGGAGAGGATGCGCTCAGGATCTTAGAGAACACTTACGTCGATTTGATCATTTCCGATATCATGATGCCGAAAATGGACGGATATGCGCTTACAGAGGAGCTTCGGCGTTCAAATATTATGACGCCCGTTTTGATGATCACGGCACGCTCTGAACTTTCGGACAAGCAGATGGGCTTCCGCGTCGGAACCGATGATTATATGGTCAAGCCGATAGATCTCGGCGAGATGATCTGGCGTGTACGGGCACTTCTTCGCCGCAGTCAGATGGTCAACCGACGCCGCGCACAGATCGGGAATACAGAATTCGATTGCGACGCTTTGACCGTAAGATGCGGCGATACAGTCATGAATCTGCCGCAAAAAGAGTTTTTCCTTCTGTATAAGCTCGTTTCCGCACCCGGCAGAATATTCACGCGTGTTCAGATCATGGAGGAGATATGGGGGATCGAATGTGAAACCGATACGCATACCATTGACGTTCATATAAACCGTCTCAGAGAAAAATTCAAGGACAATCCCGATTTCAAGATCGTCACCATCAGAGGTCTCGGATACAAGGCGGTGAAGCTATGAATTCGGATAAACGCACCTTCAAAACGGTATTCTTTTTCACGCTTCTTGTCTTTGTCGATATGCTCTTTACCATGATACTTATGGGATTGATTGCGGGGCTTTTATTGCATTTCGGTTGGATCAGGCTTGGGCATTCGAATTTCTTGTTGCCTATCGTCACCTTTGGATTGTTCAGCGTTATTATGGGCACTCTGATCGCGAGAATAATCGGAGGAATGACAATGGGTACCGTTCATAGCATCAGCGAGGCTTCAAAGCGTGTGGCTAAGGGGGATTTTGATGTCCGGCTTAACGAAGATATACCTATTGAGGAGATCCGCACGATGTCTCAGAATTTTAATCTCATGGTACGTGAGCTGAATAACACGGAGATGCTTCGCTCGGATTTTATCGAAAACGTTTCGCATGAATTCAAAACTCCGCTTTCTTCTATTGAGGGTTACGTAACTCTTTTGCAGAATAAGAATCTTTCGGACGAAAAGAGAGAAGAATACGCCCAAAGGATTCTGTCGAACACTCGCCGTTTATCTTCTTTGACGGGAAACATTTTGCTGCTTTCGCGGCTCGAGAATCAGGAGATAGAGATAAAAAAAGAAAGCTTTTCACTTGACGAACAGCTGCGACAGATCATTTTGCTTTTTCAGGATACGTGGAGCGATAAGGAGATCGAGCTTGATATTGAGCTTGAGGAAACCGATTATTACGGAAACAGAGAGCTCCTTTCGCACGTCTGGCAGAATATTTTCGGCAATGCCCTCAAGTTTACCGATAAAAACAGATCGATCGGCGTGTATCTGAAAAAGACCGATAAGGAAGTCTCTGTGCGAATAAAGGATACCGGTATCGGAATGGATGCAGATACTCTGCAAAGAGTATTCGAAAAGTTTTATCAAGGTGAAAAATCACATTCCGGATCGGGCAACGGACTCGGTATGGCACTTGCCAAACGCATCGTAGACCTCCACCGCGGTGAGATCTGTGTTACAAGCGAGGAAGGAAAGGGAAGCGAGTTTACCGTATTTTTGCCTTTGAGATAAGATAAAGGGTCTGAATTGTTTACCTTTGACCGGGTTTGCAGTCAAGTATAGTTGCGCGGGCTCCTTCACCGTCGTCAAGCGAC